>CAYORX010000076.1:0-1503 GCA_964406505.1 uncultured Eubacteriales bacterium | reverse complement strand
GCTTAAACCATTTCGAAACCCGATGGAAATTGCGAACTTAATTTGACACTAACCACATCTGTGTGTTTGCGCATTTGACTCGGCCTGGGGATATTACTGCAGGTGATTTTTGGGGGATAGAAAAGCATAAACCAAAATTTGACGATGATAAGGGAGTTTCGTTAGTTCTACTAAACACTAAGACAGGGCATAAGACCTTTAGTGAAGTTAGTGAACAGTTCAACTGCGAAGCTAGTAATACTTCTGAGGCAATGCAGAGAAATTTATACATGGCTACTCCCCCTTCGCCTCGAAGGGAGCAGTTTTGGGGTGAATTTCGGAAAAAAGGTTATAAGTACGTCGCTAGAAAGTATACCACTTATGGTTTTAGAAATCGAGTGAAGCGAGAAATCATAAAGCCTATTTTGCGGCGGTTGGGACTGTTTGAATACATAATTCATTTGCGTAGAAGGCCATAGATTAATTTTCTGGTAATGCGCAGTTAGCGCGCCGCACACCAGATTCTTGTACCGCTAAAGAGGTATTTCAATGAAGAAAACCACGCTAATTATAATGATTATTACTGCGCTTTCAAAGTGCTTAGGATTCATCAGGGAGATGGTCCTTTCTTATTTGCATGGCGCTTCGGGAATCACAGATGCCTATCTTGTCTCGCAGACGATACCAAATGTAATATTCGCTTTTGTTACAGCGGGTGTTTCCACCGGTTTTATTTCGATATATAGTCGGATACTAACAAAAGAAGGTCGGAACAGCGCCAATCAATTTGCCAACAATTTGAGTAATAGTTTGTTGTTATTGTGTTCGGTTCTTGTTGGAGTTGCTTTAGCATTTACTAAACCCATGGTCAAGGCCTTTGCTGTCGGCTTTTCAGGGGAAACGCTTCTTCAAGCAATAAAATTCACTCGGATAAGTATATTTTCAATATACTTTAGCGCTTTAACAGGTGTTTTTAGTGGTTATTTGAGATTACACAATAGTTTTCTTATACCGGCATCGATAGGGATACCGATGAATTTTACTATCATCATTTTCTTGTATTTTAGCTCGCGGACCAACCTTTACATGTTAGCGGTCGGAAGCGTATTTGCCGCTGCATCCCAGCTTTTTTTCATGCTTCCCGCAGTACGCGGGCTCGGGTTTAGATATCGACCCATCCTAGATCTACGAAGTCCCCATCTCAGAACAATTGCAGCGATGACGATTCCCATCATTTTGGGGCGTTCTGTGAGCCAAATAAACGTGTTAGTTGATAGAACATTGGCCTCCAAATTGGCAGTAGGTGGGATCTCCGCCCTTAACTATGCTAGTCGTATAGAAGGGTTTGTAAGCGGGCTTTTTGTAACTTCGTTGACAACGGTCTTGTATCCGACGCTATCGAAATTGGCGGCTACAGAAGATATCGGGGGTCTAAAATCATATATTTCGGAATCACTATCTTTGGTGAACCTGCTGGTAATTCCGGCAACTGTAGGTGTCATGATTTTTTCTAATGAGGTGGTT
>CAYORX010000075.1:0-1725 GCA_964406505.1 uncultured Eubacteriales bacterium | reverse complement strand
AGATCATAGATCACCATTTCATGAACCGTTCATAGATCCAAATTTTGGTGAAATTGAAGCTCTTTTTGTATAATCTGGAAAAAACGGTGCATACTAGCACTAGGTGGTGATAGTATGCAAAACAAGAAAATCTGGCCTCGAATCCGACAAATATTTGTTTCTGTTGGACAATGGTTCAAAAATGCATTTCGTTTTCGCAAGGGTAATCTGCTTGATCAGATTTTTCGCGGGATAGTCGTAGTGTTATTTATCGCTCTAATTGGTAGTTGGGTTGTAAATAACTTTATCAATCCGAAAGAACCTGATCAACCAGAAAGGGTGGAAGTTTTAATTGAGGAAGCTCAATTAGCTAATGCTGTGAAGCAAGAACTTCAGTTTTTATTGGCAACGGAATATTCATGGATATTTGATCAACCAGCTCCTGCGGGTTTAGGAGCAAGTGTTGCGCCAGTTAGTGGGGACAAACCTAATCCGCAAGAAAGTAGACCAAGTGATGCAGTAGATGCTGTGGAAACCTTAGCTATTTCTTTTGACCGAATTCTCTGGCCACTTAAGAGTGAGGTGGCAACGACATTTGGTTGGCATCGCCATCCGACCTATCAAGATTGGCGTTTCCATGGCGGTCTTGAGCTTGTTGCTACTTCCGGCGATCAGATTCGTAGCGTTTTGGCGGGTCGAGTCGAGTCAATTCTTCCCTCAGACGCAGGTTTTGAGATTGTGATCGGCCACGGAAGTGGTTGGCAAACCGTTTTTCAAGGCATTAGATCAGTGGCGGTGAAGATCGGAGACTTAGTTGACCAAAATGATGTTCTAGCAAATGTCGGTGATGATGGAAAAATATTTTTCGCAATGCTCCACGAGGGAGAGGCGATTAACCCCATGCAATATATGTCTTTATATTGATTTACTAGCATATTCGCTCCAGCCTAGCATATAAATGTAACAAAAAGGGCTAGGGGGAGCGAATATGAGAGACTATATCCGCAAGCGGGTGGTGGATGTAAGTTTATATATAGTTAAAACCAACGCGACGGTGCGACAGGCAGCTACAGTCTTTGGTGTTAGTAAGAGTACAATCCATAAAGATGTGACCGAAAGACTGCCGCGTCTTAACCAAGAACTAGCAGCTCAAGTAAAGCAGGTATTAGATTTTAATAAATCAGAGCGGCATATACGCGGCGGCGAAGCAACCAAGCGTAAATATAGTCGATCTCATAAAGTGTCCTAAATATATAAAGGAAATGCCCCAATTTTGTCGAAAAGTACTGCATTGGAAGGAATTGACATGGGAAAGGGGCACTTCTTTATGTTTGGAACCGATGTAGGAATTGATCTAGGAACTGCAAATATTCTCGTTTTTGTTAAAGGAAAAGGTATCGTTTTACAGGAGCCTTCGGTTGTTGCTATGGATCTAAACACGAAAAAACCTTTAGCAATCGGCGAAGAAGCCCGACGGATGATTGGCCGTACTCCTGGTAACATTCAGGCAATTCGTCCCCTCAGCGAAGGGGTAATTGCTGACTACGAATTAACAGAAAGCATAATAAAATATTTTCTCAACAAAACAGTAGGTAAGCGACAGTTATTTAAACCACGTGTGGTGGTTTGCGTTCCATCTGGAATTACAGAAGTTGAGAAGCGCGCAGTGCTCGATGCTACTATTCGTACGGCAGCTAAAGATGTGTACTTAATTTCAGAACCGATGGCAGCTGCGATCGGTTGTGG
>CAYORX010000074.1:0-1743 GCA_964406505.1 uncultured Eubacteriales bacterium | reverse complement strand
GCGGAATCATGATTTGTAGTGCTTTAGGGTATGTGTCCATTTCGCTAAGGACATTATTTGGGTTAGAGCGAGCGTTTGGAGGCGTTGAAGCAGGGGGGGGAGCATAAACGATGCTTAAAAAACTGGAACGCATGGATGCTCGAGTTGTCTACATACTTTTGTTTATAGGAATATCGATACCATTACTTAAACCAATTGGGTTAGCACTCAGTATTCCTTCTGCTCTTCAACAAACATATGATTTCATCGAAGGTCTTCCTGAAGATGCTATTGTGATGCTTTCTTATGATTATTCGGCGGCAAATATTCCCGAACTTGATGCGGGAGTAAGGGCGATGCTGACTCATTTAGCCCAAAGAAACATTAAAGTGGTGGCCCTATCATCCATCACTGAAGGTCCAATGTTCGCATCAGATACGCTCCAAGTATATGCCGATTTAGGCAAAGAATATGGTGAAGATTATATTGTTCTTGGTTATTTCGCGGGAGCGGAGGGAGGTCTATCTGCGTTATCCCGAGATATAAGACAAGTGTTCAAAAGGGATTTTTACGGTAATGAAGTAGATACTCTTAAACTGATGTCAGCCATTACGGGTTTAGACGATTTTGATCTAGTTGTCTCTTTTAATACCGGTCCACTTCAGGGTTGCACGACTCCGATTTGGGTGAGGATAATACATACTGAGTATCGGGTTCCACTTGTTTTATATGTTAATACTGTTATGGCACCTGCGAATATGCCTTACCTTCAAGCCGGTCAAATAGAAGGATTGCTTGCAGGTTTGAAATCTGGCGCGGGGTATGAACAGCTTCTTGAGCAGCCCGGTAGTGCGGTTGCAGCAATGGATGCTCAGTCCATATCACATTTAATAATAATCGGGCTTGTACTTCTCGGTAACATTGCCCAATTTGCCAAGTGAAAGGAGGCTGCAAATAAATGGATGTTCTACGACTCGGGATTTGGGTTTCGGCTGTATGTACACTAGCCATGTTTAGCCTTCTTTATAAAGAAAACCTATTTTATAGATTTTTTGAGCACCTTCTTATAGGTATAACTGCAGGACATGCGATTGTACTCGGATTTAACAATATAAAAAGCCTTGGTTTGATACCTTTAATTCAACAAAACCAGTTTAAATTGGTTATTCCCTTGCTACTTGGATGTGCTCTGTATACTAGATATTCAAAAAAACTAGCATGGATCAGTTCAGTTCCGCTTGCAGTTCTAATCGGGACAGGCGCGGGACTTGGTATCAAAGGTGCGGTTGAGTCTCAGTTTTTAGAACAAATTAGCGCAACATTTCTCCCTTTAAATTCTATAGACAATTTTTTGTTTGCTATTGGTACTTTGACTACGATTTGGTACTTTGTTTTTACCTATAAACAACACAAAGGGACTAAATGGCTATCCATGGTTGGCCGATGGACTATGATGATAACTTTTGGTGCATCCTTCGGGAACGCGGCTATGGGCCGTCTATCTACTCTCATCGGTAGGCTCCAATTCTTATGGGGTGATTGGCTGCAGATAATAAAATGATGCAGAAACTTTAAAATTGCTATAGTTTTGAGATTAACATCACTAACCTCGGTGCTGGCAAACATTACTTTTCAGTACTGAGGTCTTTTTCAGCAAAAGTCGATCGGCTTTCTATTTACTAAAAGTTTTGCAAAATACAAAAATGTAGAAATGGAATTAGACATGACGGAAAACCTATTCATGTCAAAATTACTGGAGAAAAT
>CAYORX010000073.1:0-1803 GCA_964406505.1 uncultured Eubacteriales bacterium | reverse complement strand
TATACTATCATCTATAGGAATAAACGTTCCTTTAAGCAGTTAAATCCAACTTCCCAAAAGAGATTGTCAAACAATCTCAGCCCGAAACAAATTCCGAAATTCGCCCTATTTGTTCGTAAATCAGCAGGTTTTTAAGATCGAAAAGTCCAAAATACAAACATGAAGAAAAACGATCTAAACTCCGATAGATATTAACCGGGCCGGGATATTTTACAAAAAGGCAGTGCAAATTTAGTTACGAATTAGCATTGTTACACAAGGGGGAGGTAACCATTAGACTAGTATTTTTAAATGTAACATGGATGGTGATGTACCAAGGTTTAGAAGGGCCTGATACACGGCTTAGTGGAGGAGGCGCTTACGTGGACGAGCATGGATACGGTCATGAATTGTTTAATTTTAAAGAAATAGACGGCAAAGTATATGGCTATGCTCAACCAAGTGGTTCTAACAACCTACAAAGACTAGGTGCTAGCCTTAACGCAGAAAGTGTCGATGATGTTCTTATTATCTTTACAGCCACCCATAAAAACGGCGGCACATATATAGTCGGATGGTACAAAAATGCAGTTTTCTTTAAAAATTATCAAGAGACACAATTAAAAGAAAGAAAATTCAAAAACAAATATATAGGTTATTACGCTATTGCAAATGCTGATGATGCAGTGTTGGTTCCGCCGAATGAGAGGTTTTCTTTTCCCAAGATTCCACGAGGAATCAAAGGAGGGATGGGACAATCAAACGTTTGGTATGCAGACAGCCCCGAAATGACCGATTTCAAAGAGCAAGTTCTAAAAAGCATTGAGGACTGTGAAAAAGACAAAACGCAATAATTTGTATTTTGCCCTAGATTACAAAGTTAACTAAAGTTTCCTGCAATGAAATCGCGCACAACGGTTTGATCGACATCTGTGGATACTATCATCTTGATAATTTCTTGACAATTCCCTTAAAGTATCTTGACAAAAGCTCGATAGGGTAAGGTCTGAGGAGGCGAAAACTATGAGAAAAATAGGTAGCGTTGGTGTTGGATTGACCCTTGCTTTAATAGCATTGCTGTTTACCGCACCTGTTTTAGCCAAAGGCGGAGAAACATATTACGAGGCAGGTTTTCTTACGGAAAAAGAAGTAGATGAACTGCTAAAATCCAAAGCCCAGGTCCTGAATGATTTAGTAGAGCAAGGCATAATAGACTCCGAAAGAGCAGAAAAATGCCTTGAAAGGTTTAACGAGCGAATAAGAGAATGCGTGGAAGGAACAGGGCTAGGATGCTGTAAAGGATTATCTGCCTGGTTTAATGGTTTTGGTGAAGATGCAGAAAATGCTCAAATCTGGGGAAGACACGGCTTCCGAAATCACGATTTAGGTATTTGCGACGGTACCCAGCAAGAAATTAGGCAAAGACTAGGTGGCGAAGGTGCAGGACTAGGGCAGGGTTTTAGACGTGCAGGCGGCGGCCGTGGAGGTTGTCACCAAAGAGGACGGTATTTTAATTTAGAAGACTGAGTCGCTTCAGAGTATACTTTATATTGAAGATTTAGATATCATCACGTGGTAAATGGGGTTGAAAAGCCGCATCGGCTCTCAATCCCCATTTTTCACCTGGAGGAATGAAAATGGCAGACCGGATTTTAATCGTTGACGACGAGCACAAAATTGTAAATATGGTTACAAAGTTTTTGAAAACAGAAAGATTCGAAATCATTGCGGCAAACGATGGAACTTCACGTCTTAAAAAGGCTTTGTCTGAACCGGTGGATAAGGAAAGTCTCAGCCCTAATAGATTATTTTCTGCAACACCAC
>CAYORX010000072.1:0-1892 GCA_964406505.1 uncultured Eubacteriales bacterium | reverse complement strand
TATCAAAACCAATGACCTTGTAACCAGCCATTGCCTTTTCAACTGCTAAAGGCAAACCCACATAACCTAGCCCTATAACTCCCAGACTAGCCCTTTTATGCTTCAAACGCTCCCTTAGTCGCTCCATAAGATGACCCCTTTCTCACCTTAAAGTTTTGTCTTGTGACACATTATCCATAAATTTGTTCTAAGTTGGTAACTACTTCTTCCCACGAATATTGGAATTGGATTTTTTCTAAATTGACAGTTTTTTGCTTCAATGTTTCCCGATTGGCGCGGAGGATTTCTACTAAATTGCGGATACTGTTTATGTCATTACCGTTGACAACAAAACCTATATCCTTTTCCCTTACGAAGTCCGCCAATACTGTTCCTTCCCCAACTATTGGGGGAGTCTTAGTAATGATAGCTTCGAAGAACTTTATCGGATATCCAACTAAATATTGTTCCGATGTAGTTGGGTAAATAACATATGACACATCAGCATCGCCATACAGTTGGGCGCTTTGCGTAAAGTGGTATCTTCCTGTGACATTCACATTAGCATATTTTTTTCCATGAGTTTAAGAGGTTCATAAGCAACGCCATCTCCATGAACGGCTATTTCGACATCATCCATGCCTTTACATGCTTCAAAGAGATTTCTTAACTGCTCATATTGTCTAACGGCGCCGATGTAGGATATCCGCAATTTTTGAGATTGTGTTTTGCACGAATTCTCGTATGCTGACCAGTCCGGGTAATTTGGTAGATAAACCAGTTTTCTGCGATTTGGTTTGCTCATAGATGCAACTTGAACATCATTGACGTAGATTATGTAGTCACTTTTGGTTTGAAATGAACTCACAATTGCTCGAATTATGCGCCCTAATTTTTGTTTACGGGCGCTGCGGCCTTCGTAAAATTCGTGCATATCGAAGATCAGCCTAGTATTACCTTTCTTCATAAACCACCCGACGATAATTCCATCTAGATCATGGCAATGTAAGTAATCAATATCCTTACCTCGTAAATAACGCTTGCATTCACGAATAAACGCGAAATACGGAAATAGCTGCCGGTACCCCGTACCATATTTGGCGGCGGGGAAGAACCTCTTAATTTTGATTCTATCAATCTTTTCTTCTTCTACGAATTGACGCTCGCGATCCCAACAGAGTATTTCAACATCATACCCCATAGACAACAAGTACTTCGCTTCTTTATATACTCTTACGTCAGGTCCAAACCCGTTAGTTAAGATCATTTTAACTTTTTTGCCCATTTACAAACCCCACTATTCCCGTATTAGCCTTCATTAATTTGGTTCTTTCCAGTTGGCTAAAGATAACGGTTCCCATACAACAGATCGAACGATTGTCCTAATCTCTACGTGTTGTCCCTTATTACCTTTGCGGGTACGCCTGCCACAACTTTACCAAGATCAACGTCTTTTACAACCACTGCACCCATGCCTAAAAGGGTATTTTCACCTATTTTAAGCTGATTTCTAACCATTACCCCTGGAGCTACGTAAGCATTTTCTCCCATTACGACGCTTCCACCCAGCATCGCCAAGGCTACAACACTGCAGTTATCAGCAATAATGCAATTGTGCCCGATATGGCACAGATTATCTATCTTAACATTATTACCTATGAATGTGTCATCAAGAGTACCCTTATCAATGCATGTGTTGGCACCAACCTCCACATCACTACCAATAATTACCCCCCCGTAATGCGGTACTTTGATATTTTTACCGTCTTGATTTTGGTAATATCCATAGCCATCCGTTCCGATTCTAGCACCGGAATGGATTATAGTGTTATCTCCAATTTCAACTTTCCCCTCTAGAGAAACGTTATTCTTGATCACAACATTATCTCCAATAACTACATTGGGGCCAACGT
>CAYORX010000071.1:0-1894 GCA_964406505.1 uncultured Eubacteriales bacterium | reverse complement strand
AGGGAAAATTGACAATTAGACTTGCTGCCGAGCATCTTAATCTGAGCGAACGACAAGTAAAAAGGTTGAAAAAGATATTACAAAAGGTGGGCCTTTCCAAGGTATTGTGTGTATCGCGTATGCCCAACCGCAAGTCTTTTGATATTGAGATTCGCGTTGTCGAAATGGCTAAACAAATCTTGGCTCGCATAGGCTTGCAGTTGCATTGAAAAGGTCAGTTGCAATCTCTTTGTCATCCTTTTACAATCCGCATCATCTTAAGATAATATGACACTCGTTGCAGAAAGTACAAAACTGCAAATGGCCCATTACAAAAATTACAGATAATGAAATGCTTTAATTAAAGTTAAAGCGGTTTGAATCTACCGGTAAAAAATCTTAACACCGGAGGCTCGTAAACCCATTCCAACCCTTTTATTTCATTACGCTTGGCATACAAATCGGAAATCGAATCAGCCACATAGTCTAAATGGCTATTAGTATATACCCGCCTCGGGATGGTAAGTCTTACCAACTCTAACTCTGGATAATAATCTTTACCGCTTTTATCCCTTCCTGCAGAAATAATGCCTCTTTCCATACTTCTTACGCCAGAATGAGTATATATGGCAGCAGATAATGCCTGTGCAGGAAATTTATCCTGGCTTATATGAGGTAAGAAAGCTTTAGCATCGAGAAAAACTGCATGGCCTCCTACGGGTTTAACAATTGGAACCCCCAATTGAGAAAGTCGTCCTCCTAATTGCTGTACTTGTTTAACCCTATGGTTGATGTAGTCATAATCAACCGCTTCTTGAAGCCCTATGGCAAATGCCTCCATGTCCCTTCCGGTCATGCCACCGTAGCTTGGCATGCCTTCGTAGACAACAACCAGCGCTGTCGCCTTGCGATATAACTCTTCGTCGTTCATAGCGAGGAAACCACCCATATTCACTATGCCGTCTTTTTTCCCGCTCATAGTACATCCATCTGAATACGAAAACATTTCTTTGATTATTTCAGGTATAGATTTATCTTTATATCCTGGCTCACGAGTTTTGATGAAATAGGCATTTTCAACGCAGCGAGTAGCATCAAATATTACTCTTATGTCATGACTTTTTGAAAGCAAATAAACATCTTTTAAGTTTTGCATGCTTACGGGCTGTCCTCCAGCCATATTAACTGTAACACCTACTGTGATATATGGAATGTTTTCCGCGCCCACTTCATTAATAAGTCTTTCATATTTTTCCAAATCGACGTTACCCTTAAAGTCCACATCCTCACGAACAGGTTCATGCGCCTCGTCGCAAATCACGTCGACAAAAACACCGCCTGCCATTTCTTGATGCGCCCTTGTCGTAGTAAAATACATGTTACCCGGAACATACGAGCCCGGTTTTATCAATATTTGCGATATAAGGTTTTCTGCCCCTCTACCTTGATGGGTCGGTACAACATATTTGTAGCCAAAAAGTTTTTTAACAATGTTTTCCAGGTTCAACCAGTTTTCGCTACCGGCATATGCTTCATCCCCTACCATTAAACCCGCCCATTGATAATGACTCATGGCGTTGGTTCCACTATCGGTAAGCAAATCAATGTAGACGTCTTTTGACCTGAGCAAAAAAGTGTTATAGCCAGCCTGTTTGATTTTGGAAATCCTTTGGGTTTTGGGAAGCAATTTGATCGGTTCAACCATTTTAATTTTGTACGGCTCCGGCAAATACTTTGCCATGTAAAACAACCTCCTAAACCTCTAATAGTAAGCCGTCATTTGAATTATAAGCCTTTCACCTAGTCTATACCAATCACGAATAAACAGTCTTTCATTATTTCATTAAATGACGTTAAATGGTATGAGTAAAGTTTTAGTGGGTATTTAGGAGTAAAAAAAGGACGAGAAGCCTTT
>CAYORX010000070.1:0-1938 GCA_964406505.1 uncultured Eubacteriales bacterium | reverse complement strand
AACCAATAGCTCCCGAACTTACGAGGGATGAAAACATCTATGAGATAGCACTGGCCCAAGTAAAGGTTATTGCTGGAAAATCGTTTATCGGAGAAACAGAAATAACGGATGAACGGTTTGACGGAAATGTGTGTGGAATTGTTAATTCACTCATTAAGGTAGACACTTCTCAGCTAATTGGCAAATGGGAACAGTGGCTTGATGGGATTAAAGACGAGACGTTTATCCCAAAGGCTAATTTTAAAGATGGCTTTATTAAAACAAAAGAGGATTTGGTTCATGCTATCCCGGACTGCAAAATACAAGTTGAAAAAGGCTGGCCGAATGATCTAAATAATTTGGATTTTTACAATTCAAGAATCGATGAAAACGGTAATTTATGTATTGATTTCTTTTATACACATGGAAATTTATTCAATAATGGAATTTTGGCAGAGGAAGCTACAAATCAGTCCCCTAATTTATATGGAAGTAGGCGTGTAGGGGTTCCATTTACTGTAGAAAGAGAAACTAATCGCTTGTCTGTTACGATGGCGTTATATCGAGAAAGTATATCACGATTGAATACTTTAATATATGAGGCAGGAAGTGATGGCTATCCTGATTTAGATAAACAAGTAGGGAGATATGCACCTAGCAGCTATGAAGGCCCGAGTACTCTTAGTGAATATAGTTGGGAAGTACCTTTAAGTCAAAATTTAATCCCAGGCAAACAATATTTTATTGTTATCTACGGGCGTGACTCGAGTTATTATCATACTGTAGGATATAAAAACACTCCGGGTGAGAGTAGCTATTATTATACTACGGATGGTGGCACAACATGGACAATTTATGAGTATACTCCGCTTTTAAGACTAAATGGTTTAGTTGATGAAGGAAATGTTGTTATATCACGCCCAGCTTTAAGTAATTTTAAGAACCATCTGTCGCTTGGTATAGATATTCTAGATTCAGATAGTTCTTTTTATGAAATTGATATTCTGGATATGGATGATAATGTAATTAAACAGGGGGTGCAAGTTGGGGAGCAGTTATTAGACATTGACCCCGAACTATATAAGGATATAAAAGTTAGGTTAAAACTGATAAGGGTAGGGCTTGAAGAACCAAGGTTAACTAATTATCAATATACTTGGGTTGAACATATTGCGAGCATATCTGCAATACAAACAATACTTCCTTCTGACAATGTGTTAATTAGTTATCCGGAACAAAGAATCACCTCTAGCACTATTACTATTTGCAGGGCGAAATTGACATATGGTGGTAAATACAGGGTTACCTGTGAATTGAGAAGATCAGGTTATAGTTATAACTCCATGGTTCGAATATATAGGGATAAAATCTCTGACGTGAATATGGTTGGTGTAGTGATGTCGAATTCCGAAACATATGTGCCGGTTTCCGTGGATTTAGAAGCGATACCACCAAATTCTGAACTCATATTTGTATTACGTTCAGAAAATAGTAATACGAACGCCTGGGTCAGGAGCCTGAAGATATGTGGTAAGTTAGGTTTTCTAGACAATGAGCTTATTATTTCCTGATAGGGGGTATTGAATGAATGTTGTTATAAATGAGTTAAGTGGTGGAGTTATAAGCATTATAAGTCATTGTGAAGCCCCACAGGTATTAAAAGATGGGGAAATTGAAATTACCGTAACCGATCAAGAATTAATAGATGCCTTCAATAAAGGTTACGAAATCTTATACAACAAAAAAACTGGGAAACTTTATTATGAACCAAGGGTTGAAATCGACCCCGAAAAAGCTGTTCTCTATGAAGCCGTTGCTAACTTATTTGAAGAAGTACAGGTTTTAAAATCCCAATTTGGAGGTGTTAAGTAATGGTCTACCAATATATGATTCCTGTTTATGCTTTTTTAATTAAAGCTGAGCTGAGAACAATGGAAACCCTACCGGTGGAGTATCAAA
>CAYORX010000069.1:0-1965 GCA_964406505.1 uncultured Eubacteriales bacterium | reverse complement strand
GACAGGTATACTGAATATAACCATAGATGAAGAACAAATTGGCCAAATTTTACATGGAGGATTAGGCGAACTGGGAGCTACTGCCGATGCTTTTTTTGTAAATGAGGAGGGGCTTTTATATAGCAATTCACGTTTAGGGGAGTTTGCTTCGGGGGCAGCGCTAAAGCGGAGCATAGATACGCAGGCCGTTGAAGTTTTGGCGCCGCAGATCCGTTCCGGCAACATGGATTTTTATGCAGCCGTTGAATACCTCGATCACCAGGGAGATCTTGTGCTGGAGGCTCTGGAGGTCGTACAAATGGGGCGTTTACCCATGGGCCTGGTGGTGAAAATAGATCAAGCCGAGGCTTTTGCCGGCGTTACCGATTTGCGCAATACGCTCATTCCTATTATTGTTGTCTCCGCTGCAGTCATTGCCATTGTCGCTTTTGTGGTTGCCCTGACGATCATTCGTCCGGTGCAGAAGGTCAGCGATCTAACCGTGCAATTGGCTGAAGGCGATTTTACTGTTAAAGCCGAAATTGCCAGCCGGGACGAGGTTGGGCAGATGGCCCAAAATATAAACAATACAGTCTATGAACTACGAAAAACTTTGAGGCATGTCCAGGATGCTGCCGCTAATGTCACCCATGCATCCGATGAGATCTCCTCGGGCAACCAGGATCTTTCCCAACGTACCGAAGAACAGGCTTCTTCTCTGGAGGAGATTGCCTCGACCATTGAGGAAATAGCTTCTTCTTTGGAAGCTTCCTCCGCTCATTCTGCCGAAGCTGATGTTTTATCCAATAGGACGCTGGAAAGTGTACACCGGGGAGAAAACGTCGTGATAGAAATGCAGGGCGCTATGGGAGAAATCACCCAGGGTAACCAGGAGATTGCCGAAATTATTGCCAAGGTGAACGATATTGCTTTTCAGACAAACCTTCTGGCCTTAAATGCCGCGGTGGAGGCAGCACGTGCCGGAGAGCAGGGCCGTGGCTTTGCCGTGGTTGCTGCTGAGGTGAGAAACTTAGCCGGCCATTCTGCTGAATCGGCCAAAGAAATTGAAAAGCTAATCAAAGACAGCATTGTAAGGGTGGATAAAGGCAACAATCTCATGAGCGAAACAGAAAAAGTACTGCAAGAGATTATTGACAACACTCAGAAGACCAGCGATGTAGTCGGCGAAATCGCTTCTTCCTTGAAGGAGCAGTCTTCTGCAGCTGCCGATATCCGTTCCGCCGTTGAAGAGCTAAACCAGGTTACACAGCAAAATGCCTCGCTGGTTGAAGAAATTGCCAGTTCCAGCGAAAATATGCATGGTGAAGCCCTGGAGCTGACCAACCAGGTTAGTTTTTTCAAGCTTTCTAGTAACGATAAAGTAAATGGTGCACTTGCAGCCCAAAGACGTGCGGGAAACGGCAAAAAAAAGATTGTGAAAAAAGCTGTTCCAGCCAAAGAAGCAGTTGCTGTAGCTGCTCTTGAAGAAGATTTAGAATTTGATGAAGAGGATTTTGAAAAATTTTAAGAAGGAGGGAAGATCTTGATGCAGGAACATTCCGGCGGAAATGCTTTAGATATAATAAACCAGGGTACAGACATGCACTCTGTAGAAAACCAGTTTGTCACTTTCCAGATAGGCGAGGAAGAGTACGGTATAGACATCATGTTGGTGCAGGAAATTATACGTTATAAAAAGCCGACCCGGGTTTTCAATTCCAATCCGGTGATTAAAGGTGTCATCAACTTTCGTGGTAAAGTTATCCCGGTTATTAATATGCACCGCAAATTTAATCTTTCCGAGGGGAAATATGATGAATTTACCGTTGTAGTTGTTATCGAAGCAAAGAAAAAAACTATCGGTATGATCGTGGACCGGGTTTCCGATATTATGAGCTTTAGCCCGGAGGACATACAGCTGGTTGATCAAGAATTTGCCAGTGATATCAAAACGGAACACCTGAAGGGAATGGGCAAGCAAGCAGA
>CAYORX010000068.1:0-1990 GCA_964406505.1 uncultured Eubacteriales bacterium | reverse complement strand
GCCCGTATTTTTAAATTCTTAAACCATTTCAAGAAAACTCGCCCCTTTTCTGTATTAATTCACCCAACTGGGCAGTCTCACTGACCAGCGCTTTTGCAATATCGAGTAAAATTACAACTTTATCTTTGGTTTTCCCGATGCCGTAGATAAACGATGTATCAACGTGTGCGCCAAAAGATGGGGCTTCATCGATCTGAGTATCATCAATATCAAGCACCTCAGAAACCTTGTCTACTACCACTCCAATAAGTGTTTCACCAAGATCGACGACGATAATGCAAGTTTCTTTAGTATCTTCAATGCTAGCCATGCCGAATTTGAGTCTTAAATCAACTACCGGGATAACTACTCCGCGAAGATTGATAACTCCACGCACATACTTAGGCATTTTGGGCACCTTTGTAATAGTCATAAGCCCTATAATTTCTTTAACTCTTAAGATCTCTAGCCCATACTCTTCTTCGCCCAAAACAAAGGTCAAATATTTATTTAACCGATCAAAACCTCCCGCGGCCAATACTTTCACCTCTTCGTTTACAGTATTTATATCTTTTCAACATCCAATTTGGGGCATAGTTCACCTCCTGGTTCATGCACGATATACTTTTTGCATTAAGGCCTTAAAAACTGCAGATTTATGTATGAAGTATGTATAATCCATCACCACAAATGATCAATCGCACTTAGCTAAAATCTAAAAAGGGATTTTGAAGTTAAACAAGATTGTAAAAGAGTAAAACGAATAGTTACCCAAATAGGCGGATTAATGCTTTTAAACAAAATTTTCGGCTGAACCACATATTGTACTGTTTTAATGCACAGTTTGGGGTAAGTTAAATTTATATGATATTCTTAATAACACTGTTTTCTATAATAAGATATAATAGTTTCTAAAAGGAGTTCATGTTGTGGAGGGCTTTATTTATGGTTTTTGCTAACCAAGTCGCTAAACTGCTTATCGCGTCTAGTGATCCACACCTTCTTCGCTTAATTAAAACAACATTAGAAGAGATCTGTGTCCGTATTGATGTGCCCGCAGCCCTTTTGCATATCACTGACGGTTCATCTGTAGTGCTTAAAGGAAAAATAATCATGTCAGACGACTTGGTACTCGATCTCCCTTTCACTCACTACGCTGAGCCACGAAACTGTTTCACCATTACAACACAAATAATAAAGTTAGGCGATGATAATTCATCTAACTGCCCGTTAGCGAAAGCTATAGAAAAAACGAGCTTAAGAAAATTCGCGTGTGTTCCTATATGTCTAAATTCGACCCTAATTGGCATTTTTCATGCCCTAACTCACGAACTAAAAAAGTTCAGCGATTCTGATTTGAACTTCATGAAGGCAAGGGGCAAACGCCTAGCCCTAGCTTTTCACCACATCACTTACTTTCCTAATATGGGTTATGAATGGGTATCCTTTGCCCGATCGCAATCTCAAGTCAAAAACAGACATAAAGTTTGGGCAACTGCTGGCCTTGAAGAGCAAAAAGATGTGCCGAAACTGTTGATTGACCGTGTGCTTGCATTAGAAGGTCTTAACAGCACGTTACCTGTTTCAACTCTCACGCAATCGCTTCCTAAAGGAATTAATCTACCTACTCTACGCAATGTATGCAATTTTCTTGAGCGGCATCCACAGGCATTGTCCCGACGATCTTTGGCACAAGCACTACGTTTTTCCGAAATCACGGCCGGCCATTATCTCACATACCTAACTAACCTAGGTATAGTAGACAAAAAGATGGTTTACGGTAAACCCGGTCGACCACCGCTCGTATATTCCGTAGAAAAGTATGCAAGTGAGCAGCCTGGAAAATGACATGCTACTAAATGGCCCGGTTCCAATTCTTGCAATTCAGGAAGTTTTTTTTCACAGATGTCTTGTGCATAGCGGCAACGTGGATGAAATTTACACCCTGATGGCTGATCAGTGCGATTCCTGTAGCTGATCCTGATGAGGGAAGTCAACGGAAGCATATTAA
>CAYORX010000067.1:0-2175 GCA_964406505.1 uncultured Eubacteriales bacterium | reverse complement strand
AAAGGGGCTATGAACACTTCACTAACGAAAGCAACTGGAGACGCAATATGCCAGAAAAAGTGACTAGGGAAGACTTCACCTATTCGGTTTCCAAACAGAATCGCAAGTTTTTCTCGTTTCTTGATGACGCTGAGTAAACAGGGGCAATAAAACGCACTTGCATTAGACCCAATAGTGTAACAAGATTACCATGCTGAGCATGTTCCAGTTTAACGCTCCGTTCCTAATGAACAACGGCGGCAATTTCAAGCAATTTTGTTTTCTTTCCCCCCTAAACAGGCATCCTTTCACCTTTTAAGGGATTACCCGTTCAGCGCAATCTCATACTCACCTGTTTGCAGATATTCTTTAATACCCCAGGCTCCCCGAACTTTTGTACAAGTTTGCCCATCTAACACATAAACGGGTGGAAAATATTGAATAAAAAGCGGGCTTAGACTCATAGTATAAGCACCTACCTTACCAAAGACAATCCTGTCCCCAACAGATAATTTAGGCGAATCTCGTAGAACCATTAACCTATCCATCTCCATGCAGGTGAATCCAACAATTATTTGTTCATCTAATATTTGTGTGTTTCTAGTATGCAAGTCATAAAAATGATTGGTTTTAATCATCAAAGGATCAATATTGGTCCTACTACCATCTATGGTGACGATCCGACTTTTGCTAGTGTCTTTGACATCTATAACCTCAGTAATAAACGAAATAGGCGATGCAATTAAGGCGGAGCCCGGCTCTACAATTAATGTAGTCTGAGAAGGATCGAACTCTTCCTTTAGCCCTTCGGCGACTATTTCCACATAATCTACAAAAGATGGCTTACCTGGTACACCACCGAAAAAACCCCCGCCAATATCTACGTAACGAAAAGCTATTGAAGTTTTTCTCTTTACTTCACAGGCTATTTTGGCTAGCACCTTGTAAACTTCTAAGCTACGACTTTTGCTAGTCAAATGCAGATGCAAGCCAATTATAGACACGTTAGTAATTTGCTTTAGCTCATTTATTACACAATTCAAATCCCCGTTTGAAATGCTAAAGCCGAATCTACTGCCCTGCCCCGGATACCCAATCTCATGTACCATATCATGTGGTAATTCGACATTTACCCGAAGTCCTACATTCAGGGTTTGATTACTCAGCGATGAAAGTTCATTTAACCACTTTATTTCGCGTCGCGAATCGATGTTCACAATAGAACCGTTTAAAACGGCGTCATAAAATTCCTTTTTACCTTTAACGGGTCCATTAAAAATGATGTGTTTTTTCGAAAAGCCCATTGCTAACGCTAATTTGTATTCAGGGCTAGAAACTACTTCGGCATAGCAACCTCTTTTTTTGACTTGTTTATTGATCCAAGGTAATGAATTGGTCTTAAACGAGTAACCTATAATATGCTTTCCCCAGCCATCTAATAAGGCTTGTTCAAGACTACTTATTCCTTCATTCAATTCTGCCTCGTTAATCAAAAAATAAGGCGTTTTGAATTCTGTCATGATTACACCTTTCTCTAAATTAAATCAGATTTCGATTTTATCACTACGCTATCATACATCATCATAATGACATCGTCCTCATAGTTTCCAAAGCTAGGTTCGTTAACACGACCATTCAAATTATTGACCATAAGCTTTACGAAATCAACCCCGCAACCATGGGCATGTAGATACGCACCTCCGAATCTAGGATTAATTTCAGATAAATAATAGGCACCGTCTTGATAGAAGAAATCCATATCAACAGGACCATTAAATTTAAATTTGGACGCCACATCTTGGATTAATTGAAATAGCCTATCGTCCCTAAATGAAATAGTTTTATTTGCTCCGCCAATTCTTGTCTCGAGTTTTCGTTTCGTAAATGCGCTCACTGCTTGGTTACTTATAGTATCTATATATACATCTGCATCGAGATCATCACCGCTCATAAAATGCTGAATTATAAGACTTGGCTCATTACCACAAGCTATTTTAAGTTCGTCTAGGCCTTTGATTTTTCTGGCACCAACGCTTCCACTTCCTGAGCGGGGTTTGACAAAAACCGGTAGTGTGCATTCTCCGTTTTGATAAGCATCCCAAAAATCAGAGTAAGTACCATAAGTGGGTACAGTAGGGATGTTGTTTTGTACGAGATATTCATATAGTCGAAACTTATCAAAACATAATTCTGCTG
>CAYORX010000066.1:0-2405 GCA_964406505.1 uncultured Eubacteriales bacterium | reverse complement strand
AGAATAAGGGAGTTAGCTAAGCTTCACCGTGTCCGGTAGACCCATAGCCTTCCATAGGTACCTTATTACTCTTTATAACCCTAAGAAAAAATTTTGGCTCTAGGACTCGCGATTCGGGTTTAAACCTTATCTAGGTCATGAAAATACATTATCTTATTGGATAACGGAGGACGGTGCACACATGGTTTTTTCCAATTCAGTGTTCTTATTCGCATTTTTGCCTACGGTATTACTGGTATATTACGGGATACTTCGAAAGAGCCGAAAGACCCAAAACATATTTTTGTTCATTGCAAGCCTAGGATTTTACGCTTGGGGCGAGCCCTTGTTTGTACTTGTCATGCTAGCGTCTATTACCGCTAACTGGGTGTTTGGTTTAATGCTCGAGCGACTTAACAGCAACGAGCGTGCCCAAAAACTAACTATTATTGCCTCCTTAATTTTCAACCTAGGAATCTTGTTTGCTTTCAAATATCTAACGTTCGTGCTAGATAATATCAATCTATTGATTCGAGATCCCATAACAGTGCCGGTAATAGGCCTACCAATAGGAATCTCCTTTTTTACCTTTCAAGCGATTTCTTATGTCATAGATGTTTCTCGGGGTAGGGGGACGGTTCAAAGGAGCTTAGTCAACCTAGGATTATACATTTCCTATTTTCCTCAATTAATCGCGGGACCCATTGTGCGTTATGAAACTGTGGCAGAACAAATTGAGAACCGGCGGGAAACCACTTCCGATTTCGCGTATGGGGTGAGAAGATTTGTTAAGGGGTTCGGAAAAAAAGTTCTAATCGCAAATAATGTAGCAATTATCGCGGACGCCGCTTTTTCCGCTGACCCCGGCGAACTTACCTTCATAGTGGCGTGGTTAGGTATTATCAGTTACACCTTACAGATTTTTTTCGACTTTAGCGGTTATTCAGATATGGCGATTGGTCTTGGTAGAATGTTCGGGTTTCATTTTGAAGAGAATTTCAACTATCCCTATATATCTAAATCCATATCTGAGTTTTGGCGCAGATGGCATATTTCATTAGGCACTTGGTTTAGGGACTACGTTTATTTTCCCTTGGGCGGAAGCCGGGTTGATTCTAGTTTTAGGTTAGTATTTAACCTATTTGTTGTTTGGATGTTAACTGGATTATGGCACGGGGCAAACTGGACTTTCATACTATGGGGATTTCTATATTTCGTGCTTATTTCGATGGAAAAATTGCTCCGTCTTGAGAAAAAGTCTTCTGGATTAAAGATATTGCCGCACATCTATACTATGCTATTTGTTATGGTTGGCTGGGTTATTTTTCGAGCGGAGACTGTTGGGCACGCAGTTAGCTACCTGAGAGCCTTATTTGTTCCAGATGGGTTATTGACCAGTGGGATATACTTAGGGGTTACTGCAAAAGAGGCCCTTTGTTTTATACTTCTTGGTATCGTGGGTTCAATGCCAATTGTGGAAATACTGCGGGGTGATGCTACCATACCTAGGTGGAATTGGATCCCTTTTGCTGTTTACCTTTTTATGTTCTTGCTTTCTATGGCATATGTCGTAAAAGGCACTTACGATCCATTCATTTATTTCAATTTCTAGGGGATGCTCAACGTGAAAAGAACGGAACGGTTACGGGACAATTTAACGGTATTCCTTTTTGTACTATTTATCTTCAGTTTTGGATTTCTCACTATGGTTACAGGATATCGGACAATTGGGAAAAG
Organism: uncultured Eubacteriales bacterium; assembly: GCA_964406505.1. Taxonomy (GTDB): domain Bacteria; phylum Bacillota; class Sulfobacillia; order Fermentithermobacillales; family Fermentithermobacillaceae; genus DTU015. The sequence goes on along the minus strand of CAYORX010000066.1, from coordinate 689 downwards.
TGCTATTAAAGGCTACAAGCAAACACTTGATAGCGTACCTGAACGATTGAAAGGTTTCTTATCAGGCGCCGAGCAAGGTTTTAACGAGGCATTTTTTAAAAGGCTACTTTTTATAGATGTGCATGGCGCTATTCAATCGGCTTTCGGCAAGACTATAATTGAAGATGTTAACCCCTTACATACCGTTTATAAGCTAGACAACGGGCAGTTGACTTTCGCCTACCCGAAATATGACGTCTCCGATATTGCTGGTTTTGTCTCGAATTTCAACGGATACCTGGCTAGTCATGATATACCGTTAATTTACGTTCAGGCCCCATTTAAAATTCCCAAATATCATTACGATACTGGTGTCGGTGCTGTTGATTTCAGCAATACCAACGCAGATAACTTACTAAGCGAACTGGACACAGAGGGTGTTCGCTCTTTGGATTTACGAGAGAAAATGCACGAAAGCGAAATACCTCATCACGAATACTTCTATAACACTGATCATCATTGGACTTCTGCAGCTGGCTTTTGGGCCTATACAAAAGTTGCTGACTACATTTTGGAAGCCACTGATGTGCTCCTAGAAGGCACGACCATAACCACAAATTTTTCGAATTACAATGTGGAGGTTTACCCTCAATCATTTTTGGGTTCGCAGGGAAGACGTGTGGGGCGTTTATACGCGGGATTGGATGATT
>CAYORX010000065.1:404-2621 GCA_964406505.1 uncultured Eubacteriales bacterium | reverse complement strand
TGGTGGAATTGAGGAGTCGTTAGTGGGGGACGAAGTGAAGGCTGTTTTGATTGCAGAAACCTCCGAAATAGTCAGTCCATCGTACCTAATAGATATGACCGGTATACAGAGTGTAGCTGAGGAGGCAATCAAAGCCATATCCTGTTTAACGAGTGGCGGGGACACCGCTGTCTATATAAAAAGTAATACAAACATAGCCTTGATAGGCTATGGGGAGGGGAGGCAACTATATACAATTCTTAGCGGGCTCGTCAAGCACATGTTAGGGGAAGGGTGCGACCTATATACAAATAGGGGTAGCGGGTTCGAGCCGGTAGCTGAAAATGAAATAAAGGCAGTTAGATTGAACCTGTGATGATGGTAGGCAGTTGAAAATATTAGAAAAACAGTAATGAATACAATAAAATATTGGGGAGTATAATAAGGGATTGGAGGGATTTTTAAGTGGAGAACATAGTAATTGAAGATATACTTAGGGCAAGTCTAGGGGAGTCTGGGAGTAAAATTAGGGCAACATTTAAAAAGACAATAAACATAAAGCAGTACGAGTCGGAATCCATAGAGGCAGAGACAGTACTAGAAATAGAAGAAGGTTTAACAGGGGCTGAAAGGGTATTGCTATCGGCTATACTACAAGCCCAAATGGAATACACAGCGTTTGTGGCTTTCCTGGCTAAGGGACAGGTAACGCAGGCAGAGTTCAACCAGAGAAGGGCAGAACTAGAAGGGGAAATAGCAATTTTAAAAGGTAAGGCTGAAATGGTAACTGGAAAATCTATGGACAAATACATCCAAAGGATTGGTGGCATGTAGAAGTAAGGAAGGAAAGGAAGGGAAGGTGGCTCCAATGATGGCATATAAGAACGACTACGAGGACCTATATAAAATAGGGACGGGCTGGCTATATGACGCAGAGAGCAAGACGGGATACAAGGTCAACTTTAGGGAAAATGGGAAAAAATATGGTGCAGAAAACAGGCAAGTGGAGTCATTTGATGAGGCTTTTAAGATAGTGGTGGACGGAAGTAATTTTGATATACAATATAAAATGGAGGTACCAATAGGGATAGTTAGAAGGGCACTTCACTTAAATGAGTTAAGGTATAGAGAAGGGGGAGAACACCCGGATGATAGAAAGGGCACTCAATGAAAAAAGGGTATACGAGGACAGTCTAACTGAATATGTGAGTGCACTGAAGTCTAGGAGCAATCCAGATAAGCTTAAGGAACTTTCGGAAATGCGTTCGATGCCAATAGAGACACTTGAGATGGCGGGTATATTTTATATAGAGAACATGGCAGAGATGTTGTTACCAAACTACTTAAAAATGGTAGAGGACTTCGGGGTAATTTCGCCCAATAATCATAAGCCAATATTTAGTGATAGATACATAATACCTATACTGAATCAAGATGGGAAGGTACAAAATTTAGTAGGGTACTCGCCGGATGCGGACGAGAGATACATTTATGGAAAAGCCAGGTACTACCAGAGAAGAGATACAATGTACGGCTTAGAGAACATAGGACTGGCATACAAGTTGGGTATAGGTGTACTGGTGGAGGGAATAACGGATGTCTTAAGGTTAAGGAGTGAGGGCATAAAGAATGTCTTTGCAAACTGTGGAACGCATTCATCAGATGTAATAATTAGACAATTGAACAGGTGCAGACATGGTGTGATAATCATTCCAGATAGGGATAGTGCAGGAATGAACGCTGTGAAAGGCTGGAAGTTTAACAGGAGCATCACAATAATAACATCGGTATCGTACAAAGACATAGACGAAATGTTGGGGGACTGTAAAAATGGGGAAAATGTGGATTTGTTTAAGCATTACTTTGATGCTTGCGTAAAAGAATTGGGCAAACTAGAGCATCAAGGTAATACTTTTTCTAATATAATATATACTATACTATAGGCAATAATATATAGGGTGGTATAAATAAGGAAGTTTGAGGGGGTGGGCGATGGAGGCTAGAGTACATTTACACTACAATCAAATAAAAATGACAGTACAGGTGTGGAAATGTGTATAGCGTGTAAAAGTGTAGAGCGTGTGGAAATGAAGAGAAGAGAAGAAAAGAGGAGGATGTAAACATGTCATTTTTACTAAGTGCAGGAAGAAAAACAACGGACATTAGAGCGTTCCTAAGAGAGGCAGCCGATAACAGCGGTTTAAGGTATAGGGCTGAAAAAGGAAAGAAACATTATAT
>CAYORX010000065.1:0-394 GCA_964406505.1 uncultured Eubacteriales bacterium | reverse complement strand
GTGCCAGTAGAAGAAGTAGACGAACAGGGCAATGTAAAGGTAGTAAATCAAATAGTAGCTCAATTTGGTATGGTGCATGACTGGGAGGACAAGAGTGGTAAATACACATGCACGGTATGTTTAAAGGACGTCGTTAGGAGGAGTGAGGACGGCACCCTATTGAATGATGGGTCATGTCCAATATGCAAGAGGAGCGACGATGGCTGGGCAATATACAACTACAGATACGAAATGGAAAAGGAAAGCTGTGGTTTAGAGGGTGCAGAACTCGAGAAGTACATGGAAGGTGTGAAGTCGCCTAATGGAAAAATAGAGAAACACGGTAAAAAGAGGGAGTTATTGGACGAGCGTCTGGCAAAGGAGGCTAGACCTTATCTATATATCCTAATAGTTC
>CAYORX010000064.1:0-2711 GCA_964406505.1 uncultured Eubacteriales bacterium | reverse complement strand
GCTACAAGCGTTTCATAAAAAATACCTCTATATTACCAAGGGTCTTGGTTCTAAACAAGAGTTTTTAAGGATGTTCTTGGCGGCAGAAAGTCTTTTTTTTAGCACGAAACCGTTTTTCAGAATGTGCGATACGTCTAGGCGACTGCAAGCGAATTTCGATCGTGGTTGGGTCAGAAAGAAAAGGCGCCATAATTTTGTGTCCCTTCTAGATGGGTTACGTGGTTCCCGGATAATCAACCCGGTTTATACTTCCCTGCCTAAAGACGTTACTCCGTTATATTTTCCGATCTTCGTTAAAGGGGAACGAACTGTCCTACAACAGTTTTTGGCAAAAACAAATATGTATTGTCCTATAATTTGGCTTAGATCGAAAGCGGTTAAGTGCACCGGAAGTATCGTTGATATGCTTTATAAACGAGTTATAACAATACCGTGCGATCAAAGATACGGGAAGAAAGAAATGGATAAGGTTTGCCTTCGTTTAGCGGAACTCGAAAACGCTGACGAAGCAACGGGAGGTAGATTATTAGGGCGAATGGATCATTAGGCATGGGATATCTATCGTAGTGTAGCTTTAGACCAGCGAAAAAATAGGCACTACAACGCCTGCCTTTGTCGGTTGGAATAGTTCATTAACTAAACCGAGTGCTATTGACCTCCTTGCTGGGGGAAATGCCCGAATTCGAACCAGGTGAAGCATTGTGGACGCAATGGGGGGTATTGAGCACGGCATATTGCCGGTGCTTTAGATTATGCTTGTATGGTTTCGGCGGTGAAACAAAGAAAAACTATTAGAAATCAAGGGGGTACTTATGACTATTGACTACGGACTTCGGAAGCTACACAGTCATCTATTATTGATCATGGATGATATAGACCGAGTGTGCAGGAAACACAACATTCTGTATAGTTTGTGGGCCGGGTCGCTTCTAGGAGCGGTGCGTCACAAGGGGTTTATCCCATGGGATGATGACGTGGATCTTTGTTTCTCAAGAGAACAGTATGAAAAGTTTATGCGGATCTATCCCAAGGAGATGCACGAATCCTTCGTTATTGGTAATGTGTTTAACAAAACTACCATGTGCGTTATCAAACCTGACGCAGGGCTATTGGGCAAACAAAACACTTATGAGTTACCGGGACCGTGGGTTTCCATATTTGTATATGATCAAGCGCCCATTAATGTGCTAAGATCACAGTTTAAAGTTTTTGAGGTAAAACTATTAATGGGGATGATGGGAAAACCCCCACATTACCGTGATTTTTGTAATAGGACTAAGATGCTTTTTACATTAGCGTCCTGGCTTGGTGCCCCTTTTAGCGAGCGGACAAAGAGAAGATGGCATGTGAGAGCGTCATCCAGGCACAATAAAAAACACCATCGCCAAGTTGCGGTGTACAACACCTTTGACTACGATTTAGCATATACTTACCCGAGCAAATGGTTCCGTGAATATATCAATTGTGACTTTGAAAACCGCAGCTTTATGTGTTTGAAAGAGTACGATGCCGTTCTAACCAGGCTTTATGGTGACTATCTTACTCCTCCACCAAAGAATCAAAGAATTCCCAAACATATTGAGCCGACTGAGCTTGAAAACTAGTCTTGGCTATGTACCCCGTTTTGAAACTGTCCCGTGGGGATCTCTTTGTTGTGCATGAGGGCATCGCTTCGCAGGCGGTAGGTAATAATCACTGAAACGGATTCCAGATAAATTGTATGCTGGATGTATTCATTAGCGGATTGGATGATAACCGGGCGGGCAATCTATACAAACAGTGCCTTACAGAATTGTTTAGAAAGCGATTTTGAATGGAATGTTCGGGCTAAAAGATTGTGGTGCTAGCTCTTAGGTTAAACGTGTGGGAATAGTGGGCCGTTTATTTTGTGTTTAGGTGTAAGAACGAGGTTTCTTTTTGTAATGATGTAATGAAACGAGTTTAAAAACTCCATAGCGCCGTCTAGATTAAAATAAAATGATTGAACTATAAGAGTGAAAAGGTTGTGCTCAATTTGTTATCAATTTATACACTTGATGATGAAATGGAATGGAATAAAATCGTAGGATCCTTTACCAATCATGACGTGTATTACCTTAGTTCCTATGTCAAAGGCTTCAAACTACATGGCGATGGTGAACCGCTATTGATTTATTTCAGTCATGGGGACACGCGAGCTATGAATGTCGTTATGAAACGCGATGTAGCGGAAAGTGACCATTTCAAGAATGTTTTGCCTCCTAACACGTTTTACGACTTTTCAACACCCTATGGTTACGGTGGTTGGGTTGTAGAAGGTAACGGTCTAACATTTTTAGAAGCGGTCTACTCTAAATTCTGTTCCGAGAATAACATTGTAAGCGAATTCGTCCGCTTCCACCCAGTTTTAGATAATGGGTTGCAGATGCGGAAAGTTTATGAGACAGTTGACTTAGGGCCTACGGTTCAAATTGATTTAAGCGAGCCAGAAGCAGTTTGGCTAAACCTTAGCGGTAAAAACCGAAATCAGATTAGAAAGGCCAAAAAATTGGGGGTTTCTATAGAATATGGGTTTTCCAATCAGCTTATGCAGAAGTTCAAACAAATGTATACAGCTACAATGGATGGGCAAGGGGCTGACCCGTATTATTATTTTCTCGACACTTTTTTTACTAGCATAGTGCAGGATTTGGGGGATAATGTCTTGATCTTTTATGCTTTATATGAAGGCG
>CAYORX010000063.1:0-2892 GCA_964406505.1 uncultured Eubacteriales bacterium | reverse complement strand
GATTTAGGAAGTTTTCCTTCGTCTTTTCTAGGATGTTCGTCTGATTGACGAAAAAGAGAAATTTACGATAACCCTTTGTGTAGAAATATAAAATGAGGCCAGCCATGATAACTGTTTCCCGGAACCAGTTGCCATATGAAAAAGATTGTGAATCTGCTTGTTTTTCCTTAAGTTTTCGTTTCCGAAGTAACTAATAAAATACCGAAAGGCTTTTTCTTGATAGTCCCTAAGAACAATGCGGTTAGAAAGCCCCTGTTCTATAAATTCTGGCATATCTTTGAGGAAGCCGGCCTGTTCTAGGGATTCAATAGTTTGATACAAGAATTTTGCCATGTTACATGCCGCCCTCCTTTTCCATGCGGTAGAAGCTTTTCGTGAAAGCCTTATCTTTCTCGCTAACCGCTAGTTCTTCATCATCCATGTCGCAAAGGTTAACGTAAAGTTTATTTTTATCTATCAGTTCCATCACAAGTTTTTTCTGCTGCTCCAAAGGCATCTGAACAAATTTATTCATGTGAGTACGTAAATCATCGGGCAGTACCGATGAAATGATAAGACCATCATCGGTTACTTTATTCAAAATTGCTTGGACTTCTTCAGATGTGGATGCCGCCTGCAGTGCGGAAGCGATAAACTCATTTTGCTCCATAAGTTCGCAGTAGACAAAAGAACCACCGCCTTGCCAGTTAGCCTCTTTAGAAATACCACCTTGCTCACCCTCAATGACTTTTTGAAGCCTAGGAACTGTAACAGTGTTAATATAATCCATCTGTTCAACGCCAATATACCGACGTCCCATCTTGTGAGCAACTGCTGCTGTTGTGCCAGAACCCAAGAAAAAATCAAGGACTATATCCCCTTCGGCTGTAGTAACTTCGAGTATGGATTTAACTAAGTTTTCAGGCTTCGCGAAATCGAATTCGTCTCTTCCGAACAGTTCGTCAATCTCATCATTACCATCTTTGTTTTTCGACGCAGAAAACAATTCTTTCAAAAACTCCGCTATTTGAAAGTCAGAAATAACCGCACTTAGTTTGCCACCAGCATCATCATCCGCCTTGAATTTTCTTGCATATGGTTTTGTAATGTTTAAAAAATCATAGTCATCAGGGAACACTATGGCACCTTTGTCGTAGTAATAACCGAAAGTATCTTTCGTTAGTGCCCAAGTTCGCTTTTCACTGGCCGGGTATTCCTTGCCTGTTTTGGGATCAACCATTGTAAAGTAAGAATTGGGCCGTTCTTTTGCAGTAGTTTGTTTTGTCAAATCTGCCAAGCGCCATGGTCTCCCCGGATAATCACTGCTCTCATAATAACTGCGATCGATTCGTCTTCCCATCACCTTTTCGGACGCATCGGCATTTGTATATGCAAGCAGCCAATCAAAGTCTTGAGAAAAATTAAAAGGGACATCTGATTTACCGTGTCTGGTTCTTCTCGGAATTGTACCAACAAAATGCTCCGCCCCAAATATATCGTCTGCTAATACTTTTAAATAGTGCATACCATCTTCGCTTATACTTATAAAGATTAGACCTGTTTTTGATAACAACCTTCTGGCAAGTCTCAACCTGTCTTTCATGAACCCTAGCCACGTTGAAAAATGGAAAGTGGAATTATATAAAAATGTGTCCGTGCCGGTTCGTTTTAGAAAATAGTAAGGCGGATCTATGTATATACATTTTATTTGGCCTTCATATCTTTTCATCAACGAGGCCAATGCCAACAAATTATTCCCCTTAATAATCAAGTTGTCCTTATCTTCAATTTCGGCAATTTCCTCAATACCATCTGCGAAATACTTTTTAGCATGGGTAAAAACCTTCGGATACAAGAGTCTGTTTACCTCGTCCGGTGCCAGGGTTTCATTATAGAAAATCTCATCTCGCTTTTGATCTTCCTTTGTTTGGCCGCCTTCAAGCACACAATCTTTATAAGGCCATACTAATGTAACATCACTTTGATGGCCGATAAGATTTCCTTTACCGTCAGTTAAACCTATTTTGTTTTTAAACATCGTGTAGCTATCGGGCAAAAATTCGCGGGATTCCAGCACCCAGGCAAATTTCGTTTTATCAAAAATTAGTGTCCCGTTAACTTCTACAAAAAAATGGGGCTTTAATGTTTCATTGCTTATCAGCGTCTCGAGTAACAACCTGTCCATACCCATACACGCATCATAGACTTTAGTCTTAAGAAGTCTTCCATCTTCACCTACAAAGCGGCTGTCCTGTTTCAACGTTTGCTCTAGTGCTTCTAAGAATTTCATCTTTCCTCCCCCTTTAATCTGCATTCAAGTCCATCATTTATCTGCCGCCTCGCCTTTCTTAACCCAGTCATCTATTTCACTAATTTTAAACTTCCACAGCTTACCGATCCTGTGGGCAGGTATCTGTTTAGTAGCAATCCATCTGTAAATTGTATCTTTGCTGACACCTAGGTGTTCAGCGATTTCCTTCAGTAATGACCATTTCTCCGCGGTTGTATGATCCACCTTGTGTCCCCTCCTTCACGGAGTTAGTGCTTATAGTATAGCAACCAATTGCCAATGTATGTAGGTTTTGTTGGGCTTTGGTATGTATTTATGGAGATTGGTAATCGAGTTAAGGATGCAGGTTGGAATAAAAAATACCGCCTCTTGGAAGAGCGCTTAATGTCCATCCCGCAACATGGTACGAAAGACCATCTTCTGCATGCTAAGTCGGGCTTTTTTTCCTGTTTGCTACTCACCATGGTTTAGATTGCATACGCTCCCTACAAACACCGAAGGCCAGTTTTACTTTTCCTAGTCACAACTTCATGATAAAATCCTTTCAGCATAGCAAAAGAAATCAGGCTTGAGTTAAGAGGTTGTATCTCATGAATATCTGTAGTATTTCTTCTTTTGAGGAC
>CAYORX010000062.1:0-2919 GCA_964406505.1 uncultured Eubacteriales bacterium | reverse complement strand
GCGATTATTTTACAACTGCGGATGTAAAGATTTTTTGCCAAGATTTTGAGGAAACGTTGGAGTACGTTTCAAAGGGCGATTTTGTATATCTCGATCCGCCCTATGATCCCGTATCAGACACTGCCAATTTTACAGCCTACGATAAAAGCGGGTTTGGAAAAAATGAACAAATAAGATTAAGCCAGATGTGCCACCGTCTTGATGCTCGGGGGGCTAAGTTTCTGCTTTCCAATTCTGTAACTGATTTTGTGATGAGTCTGTACAAAGGCTACCAAATCGAAATCATTCGGGCTAGGAGAGCAGTAAGCGCTCGGGTAGATGGATGCGGCCATGTAGAAGAGGTGTTGGTGAGAAATTTTGACCCCTAAAAGTGGCTATATAACTTGCGAAAACGTCGAGGATTAAGAAGAAAAGCAATATAGTGGTTTTAGCAACAGAGAGAGGTGGGCTAAAATGCAAGCAAGTAACCGTACTCTTGGAAATTGGTACGGAAAAATTGAACGGGGGGAAATAAAACTTCCTCGTTTCCAACGGCATGAGGCTTGGGATGCGCGGCGAATTATCAGTATGATGAACACAGTCATCGAGAAACTACCCCTTGGTATCACATTGGTTTTAGAAGTAACTGATGAGGAACTATTCTATTCCCGTTATCTGGAGACGGCGCCTAAGACTAAAGGAAGGGTTTTAGAACAGCTGCTCGATGGTCAGCAGCGCCTAACTGCTATCTGGCGGGTTTTACACAATAATTATCCTGACAGAAGTTACTTCGTGTATGTACCTTGGATAGCGCGAAATGCAAAAACACTAGGCGGAAGGCGAGTTGTTACGGCTACGACGCGTTATTATCGTTATAATGAACTAAGATATCCCCTTTGGTGTGATAATCCTGCTAGATGTATCGATCGGGGCATGATTCCCACAGACTTGCTCAGACCTGGTGACAATCAACGAGACATTGATACATGGATAGATGTTGCTAGCGCACCAATGCCCGAAGAACCAAACAAACTGAAAGCATATTTTAAGTGGCAAAAGTCGATTAGCGATGAAATTAGAGATTTGCGTAGTACCATCCAAAATTATAATTTACCCTACTTATCACTGCCTTCCAATACACCGCGCAGGACCGCCTTGGAAGTTTTCATTAACATGAACGTCAACAGTAAACCTTTAACAACCTACGATGTAATAGTGGCTCAAGTGGAAAGTGAGGTGAAGGTGCCTTTACATACAAAACGAGACGAATTGCTAGAGACTTATCCTCAGATTGAAAAGTTTGATCATCCAGAACGTTTAATTTTAAACACTTCCGCCCTGTTGCAGGAAAGACTACCCAGCGCGCGCGGGGCCGAAAATATGAATAAGGTCGAAATGATTCAAAACTGGGATATCATGGCGGATGGTTTAAACAAAATAACCACATTTTTGATGAGTGAAGGGGTCTACGACGATAAAAGATTACCCACCAACGCTGTTTTGTGGGTTGGTGCAGCCTTATATAAACATATCCCGAATTATGGGGATGAGCGGGGGTGGTGTGAGCAAATATTAAGGAAGTACATTTGGCGTGCTTTTCTTACCAACAGATACGAGAGCTCTGCCAATACACACGCTTATTATGATTTTCTTGCCCTTAAGCGATTATTCCTAAGCAGGTTGGGAAAAGGCGATAAGAAATTTTCTGAAACGCGGGTACCAATTTTTAATGAGACAGAGTATGAAGTGGCTAATGTTAATGCTATTCGGTTGGCTGGTTGGCCAACGAGAGCGACTATTCTAGGCCGCGCAATTATGGCAATAACCCTTAAATTGGGAGCACAAGATTTCGCTACCGGTCATAGTACTACATCGGCAAATATTCGAAGTCGTAACTATCATCATATTTACCCTGATGCTTTATTAAAAGAGGCTAATATCCCCAATTCCTCCATTGCGATAAACTGTGCTTTGATTGAAGGTGAAACAAACAGGAGCATAGGCCGTAAGGATCCACTTCAGTACATGAAAGAACGTTACAATTGGATCGATGAAGATACCGTTCACTATCGATTAGGTAGCCACTTGATTCCGATTAAGGAACTGGCTAATGGTGGTTATGAAGGCTTAAGCCATGATGAAAGGATATCTAAAATAAAAAAAGATTACGACACCTTTATCACTGCTAGGTCTAAAATAATGGAAAGGGCCATCCAACGGCTTGTGAGTGGTAACATGTTCAATATTGAAGACGTATTGGGACGTGATTAAATAGAACGTACTTTTTCAATATATTTTATGTTAGTAGCTCAGCAAAATATCAAGGGTATAAAAAATAGTATACCCGCCTGAGCTCCAGGTGAACCTATCTAATATGAACAAAGTAGACTTAGATGAAATAGAACTTTTAAGGGAAAAATACATTCCGGAAAATCTAAAAGTGGTGTTTCTGGGTGAACCAAGGCCCGATTCGGGCAGCGGCAAGCCCAGGATGTTCTACCTCCCTTACCTTTCACACCACGATAATCTTTTTCGCGGCTTAATGGAAGCGTTGTATGACGCAGATGCACCATCCTTAATGGGCCGAAAAGAGTATTGGTTTAAACGTTTCAAATCAGACGGATTTGATCTTTTAGATGCCGTGTCATATCCTGTAAACCACTTATCTCAGCGGGAAAGAAAAGCTGCCCTTGTGTTAAATGTAGAGTTAACCGCTAATCGAATAAAAAAAGCAAAGCCATCAAAAGGAGTAATCATCTGTCACGCAGGGACTTACCACGTTATAGGCCACAAACTTCAAGAACTTAGCATTAACATTCTTTACACCGGCCAATTCCATTACCTTTAGCGGCAAATCGTCCTCGATTTATTTATTCTGTGAGGCCTATACTATCATCTATAGGAATAAACGTTCCTTTAAGCAGTTAAATCCAACTTCCC
>CAYORX010000061.1:0-2945 GCA_964406505.1 uncultured Eubacteriales bacterium | reverse complement strand
TTAGGTTTGGTGGCCGCTTATGGCTCATAACAATCCTCTGCTTAATGTATAAAAAAGGCCCACCCTGGTCCGCACTAGGAAGCTGCGTAGTGGGCTCTGTTATCTTTATTATAACGGCAAATTATGGCTAAATGAAATAATAATAACCCTTTAGAACCGTGTTCATCTCGCAGTATATAGACACCTCTAGATACTTAGGGCTTCCGGGAGAAACACACGAAAAGCCGCATGCTGCAAATGGGCTGCGATCTTCTTACGATTTGTATCATTCTATAATTATCATCTTTTCGCCGAACTTAATCTAGCGATGCTGAAAAGTTTTTCAGTAACCACCAGAAGGCCTGTAAAAAGAGACACCTTAAGGGGAATATCGTCAGAGTATAAATGCGGAAAAAAGTATAGGGGTACGCGGGATAAACAGATACATATGTTCGTGGGTGCTTCTAGAGTCGTGTCCCCGTCCATATAAGAATCAAGTATTCGATTAGTACCTCTAAATCACGGCGAGAGCAAACGGTGTCATAGGTGTCTCACTCTACAAATGTATATTGTAAGGTTCGTCTTAGAAGAATACCGCGGTACTTTAGACTGCCTACAGGGCTAACAAGTGGATATTACGGCCCGATGCGCCTTCGTCTTGCCCAAATACAAAGGTGTCCGACATATTACATAGAATTCTTTAAGTAAATGGGGGTGAAAAATGCGATGGCTAAACGGAAAATTTTTGCCATCTGGGAGTATCAAGTAGCTAATGATCTGCAAAGATCGAAGGACAAACTGGAACCTCTTTACAATGAAGAACAGACTATCCGTGTGAAACTCAATGTGTTTCGCGTGTTTGCCAAAGATGCTCCCCTTTACGACGTCTCGGAACATTTAATACGAGCAGAAATGGAAAAACTCAGGTGCAAGGACGAAACAATACGAGACAAAATTCATCAAACGAGGGAAATGATTACTTATCATAAAAACCTACTAAGGGTCATAAATCAGGCGAAAAACCACTGACCACTACACCTGGCACCTCCGCTCCGGCGGTTCTGATTCGGATATTTTTATGCCCGGCCCCATGCCAGGCTTTATTCTACTAACAATGATGGACATCAAAGAAATATTCAGTGCAAATTGCAAAGCAAGATCCCCTATTCTTGATACGCGCAAATCAATCCGAACGAGTTTGCAGCATGCTTTGAATTTGCTCTAATGTGGGTTTGAAGATTGGATGATAAAATTTATCTGCAATCAGCCCCATATCTACCCCCAGATTATTGTAAATAAGTATAGCTAACAGGTAATGCATTAATGTATTAACTGCACCCCTATCTCCGTAATCAGTCAGAACATGCGCAGACTCCCGGCCGTAGTGTGTATAATAATTTCTGGTATCCACAATCCATTTGGCAATACGACGTAAATCTAATTCAGCAAACCCAAAACAACTATTCACGTACATCAAAAGATCGAGAGCCCTATGCCAATTGGTAGCCGTATCGCGCCGATTACAATGTCGCTTTTTTCTTTTGCTGGTACGCTGGGGATCGCGAGACATTGTATTAGACAATGCCTTCGCTTCTTTTTTTCTGAATCGGTTTGAAAAGACCTCCATGGCCTGCCAGTGATTGAAAAACATATTTATATCATGTGACCGGTTGATCAATATTTCGTAAAGTATTTCCACTACGGGCCCTGCTGTTTCTTGAAATTGGATCCAGCCGTTTACTATGTCTGTAAAACCACCCATCAAATCATCATATTTCAGGCAAAAGGTGGATACAGGCCATAACTCCGGTGCACCCTGTGGCATCAAATTAAGAAAGTATTCAAAAACAATCTCGCGTTTGGAAGATCCGTGAGATTTACACCCATTTATATACAGTTTTATGTTTTCAATATTAAGATGATTTAACTTAAATAACGATAGTAACATGCGGAATTGAGCTATGTGTTTCCTTGCTTCTAAAAGTTGAAGCCCATCAGCAAAAGTGAATTCTAACGAAACAAGAGAACCCGGTGTCAATTCAAGAAGCGAAACAGTTGGCTTTAGATTCCATACAAATCTCAGTCCATATTTTTGCGTATCATGTCTCGGGGGTTGGCTTTCTACAAAAAATGCTTTTTCTTCAGGAGAACAGTAGTAGGGCTTCTTTTCAAAAAACTGGTCGAGTCTTTCCAATTGCACCTCCGCTTTTGAAACACCCATTTCACTTTTGAAGAAAGTGGAACCAATAAGGGCATCTTCAAAGAAAAACACAACCGAAGAACACCATCTACCACCTGCAGTCCCATGCAAATTATAATGAAATGATTCCTTCATATGACAACCTAGCAATAAAATATGAACGTTCCCGAAAATCCCATGAATCACCATCTCGCGCGACTCTTCCTGTAGTTTGCAAATCTCTTTGGTCAATTCATGCTGAATTAGGTTTCCCCTTAACTCGTACTCAAAAGCATTCTTGCTAGTAATTAGCGCCGGAAATGCTAAGTTACGTTTACCCTTCAACCAAAATTGCCCGGCCTTGTTGACGTATTCATCAAGCAACTTCATGATTAGCATTCAACTCCCACAAAACTCTAATGGTAATCCTTGTTGAACATTGGTAAATCGATAGTTTTCTAGGCCGTCGTCAAGCAATAACCCCCAAAAACCTTGCAAAATACTTACCAGGCCAATGAAAAAACTTTTGTGCCCAAAGCATTTTTCTACATGCCGTGTCGTTTTGTTAAATTAGAAATGCATGAGTTGTGACAAGAAGCCCACATCAGGATTTCTGGGAAGGCCTACTACCGAGGCCCGATCCAGAAGCCTGTTAAATTCCTCACAGCATGTTTCCGGCAAGAGAGCGCAGGCATGACATGCCGCAAGATTAAGTGAAGCCAGGCCCTGCCCTTTGCTTTCTATACATAGGGGATCTGAAGAACACCAATACGCTGACCTTAAGGTT
>CAYORX010000060.1:0-3053 GCA_964406505.1 uncultured Eubacteriales bacterium | reverse complement strand
GATACCTAATAGATCACTAATTTCTTCTCCTGAAATATAGTTTTCTTCCTCTAATTTAGCTAAAGCTTTATTGATCACTTCTCCGACTTCCGGTGCATTTCGTTTGCTGTAAAGATAGTCAAATGTTGACTGTTTCTGCACAATGAATCTTTCACGAGATAACGCCCTTTCAATTCTAACTTGATTCCCATCATATCTTTCCGTGAAAGCCTCCAAACGTTCTTTATAAGTGTCACTTAAGTACTTAATAAACAACATCACAAGAACATAATCCTTGTAAATGCTAGAATCAATTTTCCCTCGAAAAGTATCGCATGCTTCCCATAAAACTTGATTGATTTTTGTTTGACTAATCTTCCGATCCATGTCTATAGATCCTCTCCTTCATTTTGTAGTACTTTATTGATCACGACTTTGTAAAATCTCTCTTTTTCCTCGGTCAATCTTTTCAGCAGCTCCCTCTCTTTCATGCATAATTCGTTCAGTTTAACTATGGCCTTTTGTTGTTTTAATGGAATGGTTCTTATCTTGAATGAGGCAAGGATTTTTTTGTTGGTTATTCTCATTACAGTCCCATCTCGATATCTTCGATGTTCCCGCTTTATTTTGTCAGAATTTAAATACCAGGCAACATATTTGGGAATATAATCTTCTGACTTTAACTTGATTACGGCAAAAGAGGAAGGCACTAATAATCCAGTTCTAAGTTCATTTACATATACAGATGTATAAGGATAACTTAACCTAACTAAAATATCATCCTTCGCTGTAAAATAGTTCGGACTTAGTTTTTCGATACTTTCGAAACTTTCCAAAGGCTGATCATTGAAAACTCCGTCATCTTCGATATTCTTCAAAGTAACCATCTTATACCTATGTTCAATTTGACCTTTCATTTCCGCCTTTTTCCTCGTTACTACTAAACCCGTTTTGATTTCGGCAATCTTTCCTAGATTCATTTCCTCCCCCCTTTGTGATATACGTTAAATACAATATACTATGTTTTTATTTTTTATGTTATATGTAATATACGACACAAATAATTCAATGTCAAGACTTTTTTGGAATATACTCGAAATGAAAGGGACTGGATCAAATAAGTTTGTTACGTATACAAAAAACTACCCATTGGCACTACAAAGTTTTCATATATACTGCGCATACAAATTATATACGGGATAGGAGAAAATGCTTTTTGCTCATCACACTAGGCAAGACGAATCCCGTGCCCTTTTACAAACAAATTTTGGATGGTATTCGCAATCAAATAATTTCAGGCTAGCTAAAACCAGGTGAGCCTTTACCATCCATAAGGCAGTTAGCCACAGACCTTCTCGTGCGCGTCATCACAACCAAACGCGCCTATCAAGACCTTGAAAACGAAGGTTTGATACACATCAGGCCAGGCATTGGTACGTTTGTAAATCACGTTACAATTGAGTTACTCCACCGGATAGGAAGTGAAATTATTAAAGAAAAACTCACTGGAGCCGTTCAAGCTTCGGTCCAAATAGGCATGTCTGCTATTGAAATCAAAGCCCTTTTGAAGAAGTTCTTAAATCCCAAAAATTTATTAGTGAGGAGAAAACACGATGAACAAAGCATTTTGTATGCGCGATATTAAAAAAACGTACACAGATTTCGCTTTAGATGTGAAAGATTTATCGTTAGGACAGAGTTATGTCATGGGAGTTGTGGGAAAAAACTATGCGGGGAAGTCGTCCCACATCAAAATACTCATGAATCTTATTTATCCTGACCAAGGTGAAGTACAAGTGCTAGGTACGAACCAACCTCAGGCATCGATCCCGTCATGAGAAACCAATTGTTGCAAGAGATCTCGGAAATGCGAAGAAATGAACAAAGAACCGTTCTTTTTTCTTCACACATTACACAAGATATTGAGCAAGTCGCAGACCACATAGCTATCATCCATGAATGTCAAATCGTTGAATGCTGTGACAAGGAATCTTTGATGGATAGATGGAAGAAAGGTGTTGGGACAATGCCGCTTAACGAAAGTTTCAAACAACATCAAATGCGTTCGATGTTCAAAAACTTTAAGATAAGCCAAAGAAGGTTCGAAGGGTTTGCGGGATGTTTCTCTTCAAATTGGCTGAAATCATTGGAAGATATAGGTGTTCGAAATCCTAAGATTCACAGCGTAAATCTTGACGATATCATTATTACTCTGTCCAAAAAGGGGGAATAATCAGTGCTAAATCTAGTTGTCAAAGACATTGTCCGGTTAAAAACCCAATTGCTAACGCTACTAGGCGTCATGGTCGCAGGGTCAATTTTAGTAAGTTATATGGCACCAACATTTCTCTCGACGATACTTTTCACATACCCGATTGTTTACTCACTCATTATACCTCAATTATTGTTTTTGCAGGAGGAATGTGGAAACACCTTCCATTTTCCTCGCCCACTTTCTATTCGCCTCGTTTCTATCGTGGCCGCAAAATATATGGTTTCAATCCTCACGCCGTTATCCGCAATAGTAGCTATAAGTTTAGCGGGACTATTAGGTGCACTAACAACCGAAACTGCCCTAGGAGCCATGTTTGGAAGCGTGTTAATCTGTTTCATTCTATCCGCTTTGAGCTTATTTCTTCATTTTTGGCTTGGAACAAAAAAGGGAAAAACCGCTTTATCGGTCGTGATTTTCTCACTGAGCATTTTTTCATTTCGTATAACCGAAGGAAAAGGAGCGTTTTTGATAAGATTCGCAACTCGCATCAAACCTTTAGCTACATCCCCCTTTGGCATTTTGGTTTCTATCGCGTTGGGACTTCTCATCCTGGGAGCCTCGTTAGCAGGCTGTTTTGCCATTTTCTCTCGACGAAACCTTTCAAATTTACCGTGAAAACACATTTGGGGTTGAAATTTTCAGCCCCTTAGCTCTTCCCTATCTTATTGAAAAGTAAGTTTTCTTAAATACTACAAACCCGAACGTGAGGTAGGAAAAAACCAATACCTGTCTATTGAAACAGACCATTTTAAAGAACCTAGGACAAACTGAGTTTTTACCAACAAAGTATAGGATGGAG
>CAYORX010000059.1:1675-3074 GCA_964406505.1 uncultured Eubacteriales bacterium | reverse complement strand
TAAAAATACTATAATATGAAAAGGCTATTGCGTTGTCAAAGTTTCCAATGGTTCCTGTATTACCAAGTCTACGCACACCAAGATTTTGAGCAAACAATATCACATAGAAATTAAATAGAACCCCCCAAAACGCAAAGACACCCAAGACCTCTCTAGCCTTTGAACGCCCCAGCACATGCTGCTGCGAGAAAACCCACAATAGAGCCGCAGTTACTCCAATCCCCTTGATAACACCGGGACTGTAGCTATTGGATACCAAGACGGAGAACAAGCCAACAACAACAAAAAGTGTGTACCACACTATGGAATAGTTGAGCCTGAGCCGGCCCGTAACTGTTATTTTCAAGAGGGTATAAGCAATAAATGTCAAAGTAAAAAGACGATAAGAGGTTTGATTCATTATCCTAGCAAAAACAAATACACCTATATACGTAAACATTACCGCCCTGTCGACTTTTATAGCCAGGTTTTCCTTGGACTTATTTCTTTCAAGAACCATACTCAAAGACTTCACCTTCAATAATGAATGATTAAATAAACCTTTGGAGGTACTCAACCCATTTTTTACCCACTACTCTCGGGTCAAATTGGTCCTTTATTCGCAATGCCTCATTTCCCATCGTCATGGCAGCATCACGGTCAGTAAGCATAAACAATATGGCATCAGCCAATTTCTCTAGATCCCCCACGGGAACAAC
Source organism: uncultured Eubacteriales bacterium (assembly GCA_964406505.1). Taxonomy (GTDB): domain Bacteria; phylum Bacillota; class Sulfobacillia; order Fermentithermobacillales; family Fermentithermobacillaceae; genus DTU015. Next base: position 2,376 of record CAYORX010000059.1, on the reverse strand, counting down.
AAGCCCGTTAACACCGTTCTCAATAAGAGCCTCAATCCCCCCAGGCCCATAGTCAGTTGATATAACGGGCATACCTATTGACATGGCCTCTAACAAGACATTAGGCATGCCCTCACTACTTGAACTCAAAACAAACGCTTTTGATTCAAGGAAAAGAGTTGCCACATTATTAATGTAGCCCGGCAATGCAACTTTTCCGCTGAGACCTAAACTGCCAATTAACGCATTCAACTCAGAGCGTAGAGGACCATCACCATAAATGACTAACTCGTAATTAGGTAATTTCTCTGCTACAATAGCAAAGGCTTCAATCAAATCCTTAAAACGTTTTTCTGGTACAAAACGTCCCGCCGATACAATTTGGTCCTTGGTGCCACCAGAGTAAGATGTAATGCTCTCGTCTTTGAGGAACGATGCATTAGGAATAACTATCGAGCGAGATTTAACGCGTTTCCCAAAACACTTACGGGCTGCGTCGGATTGAAAAACAATTCCATCATAGCGCGGGTAGATCATTTTACTTAATAGCCTCCAAATAAAGCTGTATGACCGCGGATCACCCCTTTCGGAAGCTAAAGCCACTTTCCGAATCCCAAGGGTTGCCATATGTGCATCGATGACTCCATCAGTAACAAACGCCATAATGATATCGGGTTTGATTCTTGTTACTTTTGTCCTGATCTTTCCCCACATATGCATTC
>CAYORX010000059.1:0-1665 GCA_964406505.1 uncultured Eubacteriales bacterium | reverse complement strand
AACTTATTATTTTCACTGTTTCTTTGAGCTCGTGAACCGCCTCACCGTTATCATACACGACAATGTAAACCGTATCGAAAAGCTGTGCGGCTTGGTTCGCAACGAAACACACCATTTTTGCGGCCCCACCGCGATTCAGAGTGTTCACTATAAACATGATTTCCACGTATTCCCACCTCACTAAATCAACAGAGGCCACGAACCCCGAGCCGTGTCATGTTGTCCTTTCGCCGGTCAAGATTGAAACCAGACTTTTTTGCCCAATTCCGATATGGTTCCTAGGTCTGTGATAACTCAGATTAAGGCTTAACGCATACTCCATTAGCCCGGTTAGTTCGCCTGCATCGCTGGGATTAAATAGATACGCATTCTCATATCCCCGCACTATTTCTCGCGAAAACGGGCAATCCGAGGCGAAAATTACGGCGCCATGTAATAATGCCTCCAAAAGAGGTAGCCCGAACGTCTCGATATAGGAGGGAAATACTAGAATTGATTTTGTGTAGAATTCAAACACTTCTTGCCGACTGAGCTGTCCCACGAAATCGATCGGAAGATCATTTCCAGTCGCCTTCTTAAATAACCCGCGGGCTAATGCATTTTCTGTCCCATGCAAAGTAAAGACTACTCGAAAATCACTGCGGCCCCGCTCCACAAGTCCTTGACAAGCCGCCACGATGATCTCGTGATTCTTATAGAGCATGGCGCCGGCCGGATAAAAAAACGTGGCCATATTTTTTTTGTTTGGAATGAATCTTTCTTCTGCCATCCCCGCGGGTACCGGTGGCACTACCGCAATTTTACTTTGTGATATATTGGCTTTGACTACACAAATCTTCCTAAGCCACTCACCTTGAACGACTACTAGCTTGGCTCTTTTCATCGACCATATAATTAATCGTCCAATGATATTTTGGATAATCCAATACTTTGAATGCTGTGTCAGCGAATACTTCTTTTCCGCAAACGGCAATGACTGATGCATATATAAAATTTGCTGAACTTTGGTAAAGGGAATTATTATGTTTTGTAGGGAGAAGATAATATCGACCTTATATTGTTTGGCTAATACGGGAGCCACCAAACAATCGAAAAACAATCTATGAAACCAACTTTTCTTTACCCAGGGGAAACGTAGGATCCTAATATTTTCCGTTTCCTCTAAAATTGGAACACTAAGAACAAATGTCCACTGAATGTTTTTATCGGGATGGCTTCTGACCTCTTCGTAAAAATCTTGTAGCACGGACAGGGCGCCACCGCCGGATGCAGGCACGTCAAAAACCATGATATGCATGTTAATTTTCCTTTCCCCAAATCGTTTTATTTACAAGATGGGTATAGCTTTGAATCAGCTTTATCACCTTAAGCGAAACATTCTTATCTACGTAATCCGATGATATGGGGACCTTTCTCGTGTTATCCCATGTGGACCTACTAAGCCCAACCGCTTGAACAATATCACGTTCGGTGATTCCCCCTATGACTACAGTCCCCTTATCTAATACCTCAGGCCTTTCCGTGGAGGTCCGTATTAATACCGCCGGAAAACCCAAAATAGCTGATTCCTCTGAAAGGGTACCACTATCAGAAAGAGTACAAAAAGAATTAAGTTGTAATTTGTTGTAATCAAAAAACCCGAACGGTTTTAACTGCCTAATTAGC
>CAYORX010000058.1:0-3098 GCA_964406505.1 uncultured Eubacteriales bacterium | reverse complement strand
TACAATAGAATTGGACACAAAATTTAATAATAAATACAATTTAAACCCTACTATAAACCCGTCAGATGCAAATGATAAGAGAATTAGATGGCTATCCAGTGATGAAAACATAGTAACCCTAGACAATAATGGGGAACTGGTTGCTTTAGCAGTGGGAGAGGCTACTATTACAGCCATTACCCTAGATGGAGGCTATAAAGATAGATGCAAGGTAGTAGTTAAAGAGTATGATTATCCAGTAAAAATAACGGAAATAAAAACCTTTAATGAAAGTGGAGAAGAAGCTAAAACATTTATAAAAGAAGTAAGGCGTATAGTTGGAATAAAATACAGAATAACAAGAGAAGAACTAATAGACTTATATGACAGATTAAAGAACTATAGAAATGAAAATAGGCTGATAATTAATGATGATGGGCTAAGTTTCGTGCAGAGGGAACTAAAGGAAACGATTAGGGGAATTACAGAGGCTGATATAAATTTAATTATAAACAAGGCTATAGATGCAACGGATTACGAGACCTACCAAGCTATGGAGGCGGTAATACATAATTTGAATAGTATGCACTCTAGGGCGGGTGCTCAAGTACCATTTAGCAGTATAAACTATGGAACAGATGCATCTAGGGAGGGCAGGATAGTTACAAAGAACATACTATATGCAACCTATGATGGCTTAGGAGATGGGGAAACACCGATATTTCCAATACAAATCTTTAAGGTCAAGGGTGGCGTGAACTTGGATGAGAAGGACATAAATTATGATTTATTCAAGCTGGCATGCCAGGTGAGTGCAAAGAGAATGTACCCGAACTTTAGTTTCTTGGATGCGCCCTATAACGCAAAGTACTACCAAGAAGGTAGACCGGAGACAGAGGTTGTTTATATGGGATGCAGGACTAGAGTCATAGGAAATGTCTACGACCCGGATAATGAGGTAGTAACGGGCAGGGGAAACCTGTCATTCACATCCATAAATCTTCCAAGGCTGGCAATATTGGCAGGTAGGGGCAACGTGGACAGGTTCTTTTCTTTGCTGGACAGTAAGTTAAAGTTGGTAACTGAACAGCTTAAGAAAAGGTTGGATATACAGTCACGAAAGAAGGTTAAAAACTTCCCGTTCTTGATGGGGCAGGGCTTATGGCTAGGTAGCGATAAGTTAGGAGAAGAGGACACCCTAGAGGATGTGTTGAGGCACGGTACGCTTTCAGTAGGCATGATAGGGCTGGCTGAAACACTAGTTGGTTTACTGGGGGTACACCACGGGGAATCCGAGGAGGCTCAGCGGCTAGGGTTAAAGATAGTGGGGCATATGAGAGAATACCTGGATAGGGAGAGCCAGAGAGAAAAACTGAACTACACACTATTGGCAACACCAGCAGAAGGTCTATCTGGTAGGTTCGTAGGTTTAGATAGGGAAAACTTTGGAGTAATAGAGGGCATAACAGATAAGGAATACTACACCAACAGTTTTCATTTACCAGTAGGGTTTAAGGTGTCAGCATTTGAAAAGTTAGATATAGAGGCACCCTACCACGAACTAACCAACGCAGGCCATATATCGTATGTGGAGATGGACGGGGACCCGACCAAGAATTTGGATGCATTCATAGAGGTAATAAAACACATGAAAGAAGTGGGGATAGGGTATGGGGCAATAAATCATCCGATAGACAGGGACCCCACTTGTGGATATACTGGTATAATTGATGAGGTATGTCCAAGGTGTGGGAGAAGGGCGGACGATAGCATACAAAGGATTAGAAGGATAACAGGTTACTTGGCTGGGGACACCAACAGGTTTAACGATGCTAAAAAAGCAGAGGTGAGAGACAGGGTAAAACATTTATAGACAAAATAATGGGAGGGGCTACTAGTGGAGATAAGATTAGCGGGAACGGTAAAGGAATCAGTTGTAGATGGACCGGGCGTGAGGTATGTGGTGTTTACTCAGGGGTGCCCACATAAGTGTCCGGGATGCCATAATAAGGAAACCCATGACATGTGCGGAGGTTACAGTGAAAGCTTAGATAATTTGATAGGTGATATAAGTATAAATAACAGGACAGATTTGGTAACAATATCCGGTGGGGAGCCATTCATGCAGCCGGAACAGGTCTACAGATTGCTGGGGGCACTCAAGAGAATGGGAAAACACACCATGTGCTATACCGGGTTTACTGTGGAGCAATTAATGAATGATGATAACGAATATAGGCGTTTAATGCTATCGAAAATAGATATACTAGTGGATGGACCTTTTGTAAAATCATGCAGAAATTTATCATTATGTTTTAGGGGCTCGACTAACCAAAGAATCCTAGATATGCCTAGGACATTGGTTACCAACAGTCCAGTTGAATTGTCTTACGATAAGAAATATTGCCTGGCTGACTATATGAAAATAGGTAACAGATTAATGCCAAGAGTAACAGTGGGAATGTGGTAACAATTTAATGATACAGAGTAACGTCTAGTGTAGTTAAGGGGTGCAGTTAGTATAAAAAGGTATGCAAGCGAAGTGTCATAGCCGGTTTACACGGGTCTGGTTACAATACTCTAACTTCAAAGGGGTAATAGGTGGGTTGAGAGGGGGTTTTGGTTTTGATACTTCGCAGCATAACAGGTATTGAAAGAAGCAGGCTATTGAATACATTGGAATCACAAAGAGTAACAGCCATGAGGCTAGGTAAAATGAGGGAGTTTGCGGACTATGGGTATGGTGGGCATTTGAGTAGAGTGCAAAATACCTGTTGGATTTTAGCTTACCACGCTAGGGAAAGCGTTTACAGGGGGGAAATAACCTGTGAGGACTCATTAGATATAACACTAGCATCGGCTTTGCACGACATAGGCAAGGTAGGAGTACCGTTCGAAATCTTAAATAAACCTGGAAAACTGAGCGATGCCGAGATGGAAATCATGCGAGGGCATGTTAACATAGGCGTACAGATTTTAGACGGGACAGTTGATGAATATAGCGATACAGGTGATGGGTACTTGTCGACGAGTAGGGACATAATATCATACCACCACGAATGGTGGAATGGGGGAGGCTACCCCAATGGCATCAAGGGTCTGGATATACCAATATCCGC
>CAYORX010000057.1:0-3345 GCA_964406505.1 uncultured Eubacteriales bacterium | reverse complement strand
GAGCAGTTTTGAAATGATTATGGACGATATATATGAGAAGGAAGGGCGGGACAAGGCGGCATTGGCTCTTAGAATATCATTCGCAGGATTTAGTGCAGATGATAAAATGTCAGTACTGTCTGGAATGAGTGAGCAGGGCAGGATAAAATATATGAGACTATTAGAAATAGGGCATGGGCGGGGGTGATGAACAATGAGTGAACGGGGAATAGCTAAGGAACTAGCTGAACGCAGGGCAAAATTAATAAGGGCATTATCAGGGACTGACGATAACGCTGGAAAGTTGAGATACAATCTATATAACAGGTATTCCGACTTGGCAACCTTATTATATACAGACCCAATGAAAGAAGGTTTAATAAGGGGAAATAAAGAGGCATTTGAAGTATTGGGGGATACCACAATATATATGTGGGCATTCACAGGGAGGAGCACGGACGAATTTAAGGGGCTAGCCAGAAAAAACCAAGAATTGAATCAGATGTTCTCAAACATGCAGGAGTTACAAAAGGGGATAGACTTACTGCATTCAATCACGGACGTGAAGTTTAATGTGTCTCTTGAGGAGTTTGTAAGAGGACTAGTCTCGTTTAACAAGGATAATATAGTGCCGCTTATGGACGACATCGAGATAGAGGAAGAGGACATAGGATTTGTTTCATTTGATGATTGTATACAGGGTAGTGAAGGGGAAGAGCCCGGTATAGATGACGAATACTTCGTAGACGAAGAGGGGGAAGAGGTTTTAGAAGAAAAAGAGGGGGCAGCCGAGGAGCAGGTATGGGGAGAAGATGACGAGGAAATGGACCCCGAGATTGAGGCTAACTGCAATAGAATTATGGCTGTTTACAAGGATCTATTCGAGGTGGGCTTTGAACTAAGGGCACCTCACGGAGTATTGGTAAAAGAGGGCATACTGAGGGTCAATAATAAAGGGGTAACAGCATTAAAAAGAAGTGCCTCCATGTCCAGAATATACGACATGTTAAATGACTTATCTAATGGTTTTATGGTGCAGTCCCAATTAACGCCATCGACTAGCTCAAGTGATTTAAGAAATGTGAAGATGCGGAGAGGGACTACCTACTATCCGGAGTTCCAACTAGGAAATTTATTTGGTATCTTGGGGGATATAAGGGTAGGTTCGTGGGAAGAACTAGAGGGCATTATAAAAAATGAGATACGCACCAACATAACCAGCAATATAAAAGAGGGAAGGGACATACAGGATATAGTGGATTCATTGACAACTGCTGTAGTGATATCTGAGTTCAATCCAAGAGTTGCCTTAAAGTTAAGGATAAACATAGGGAACGGTTTAGTCAGTGGCAAGGAATTTAGTGCGGAATATATGCGTAGGAAAAGTTCGATTTTGGCAGGAACAGGGGAACTATACTACATAAAGCAATTGAGGACAGGCGTAATAGAGTTGGCAATAGTATTCTCTAGGTCGGCATACAATGCTAGACCTATATTTGCGTATGAGGCAGTTGGGGAACTATTAAGTAGAGGAAGGGTACCATCAATAAATGAGTTGATACTAGGTCAGGATTCGTCTGGTAAAATAATGACCGCCAATCTGGACAGGCAAAATTCGTGTATAACACTTATAGGGGCAGGACCGAGGTCAGGTAAGGGTGTACTAACATTAAACATAGCAGGTGCGATATTGGCAGGTGGACATCCCTTGGTTTACTTGGACGGGAAACCCGATATGGCAGAGATACTATGGAGAGTCTCGGATAAGCACTCAATAGACGCAGCGGTATGGGATATATACCAGCATAGGGGAAAACCGCTGGGGTTGGGGGCACCGGATGAAGTGCGTTTAGAAAATAGCGACATATTCGGTGTCTTGATATATTTAAAGGTAATGCAACTGATGATGGCAGCAGCCCACTTAAGGTCAACAAAGGGCATACAGGTGGGCGGTGAGGGAAAAAGACCGTTTTTCGTATTTGATGAGGCATTGGCAGTCCAGGCAACAATGGCTGGAGCGTGGAAACCTATAATAGCACTGGCAAAGGACAAGAAGAATGACTCTCCAGAGGCTGAATGGTGCCGGGGGATAGTCAATTGGACGGAGCAGTTAGCTCACAGTTTAGTAGGTACAATGAACTCACAACTCCCCAAGAGCGGAATATCTACAATATGGCTATTCCAGACTATACAGCCAACATCCTGGAACGCTTTTAATACACAGGGAACATCCGGTGATTTTAATATACTGAAGAGTCCTATAATGGCAAGGACATCAATAAAGATGCTAGGTAGGGGTACAACCGATAGTGAGTATGGGCTGGGCAACCGTAGCGTTAAGAATGATAAGGAAGTTGCAGAAAAGGTAATGTCCGCAGATGGAAGGCACTTCGCGTACACTGAGGCTCAGAAGGTAACCGGAATGGAACTAATAAAAATATTTAAGCCATACCTAGTCTTGAACGAGCATGAAAATGGGACACCGTCTGTTGAGGAACTGAGAAAGAATGTGTCGGCAGAGGTATGGGATGCGATAACAGTGAACGGGCAACTGGAGGAAGGCGCTGGATTTGAGGGATTCGTAAATATGATAGGAGAGGACGCCGTTAGGAACCTTGGTAAAGGGAAGGAGTTCTTAATGGAGGTAATGAAGCACCTAGGTTTAACTGGTACATACGGTTCGGTGGATGAGTACCTATACGATGCATCAGCGGAGTCTTTCAAATCGTTGGGAACACTCCTTAATCCGGAAGAGGACATACTAGGAGGCGGAATACCTGGGGACACCGGGGAGTGGGTAGTAAACAACGCGGCACCTGGGGGAATTTTGGAGGAGGCAATGGGTAAGGGCGTCGGAATGGAGTTACTATCGAACGGGATTCCGGTGGGAGCAGATGATAACGAGGAATACATGAGAGAGGTCCAGGCTAGGAAGGCACTGGATAGAGAAATAGCCTGGGGAGGACTGGAGGGGACTGACCAGGTATTCGATGGTACGGAGGGCATCGTTGGGGAGGCACCAGATGAGGTTATGGTAGACAGAGGAGAGAGTAGGGACATACCAGCTGAGGGACCGGACATAATAGTTGAGCGGAGGGAAAATCCTACCGTAACAATGGTAGGAAAGGATGGCAGAAGGAATATTATAGATACACAATCAGTTAAGACATACTCGAGATTAAATAATGATAACAGTATAGATTGTACAAGAGCAGGAGCAGGGTCATTGTCCTGGATAGAGGAAATGATGCTGGATACACCCAAGGGAGCCGAGAGATACATTAGGAAATTGTGGGATTCTATCTTAAATTCTATAGTGGCTAAAGGGTATAAGAAGGCTAACATAACAAGGGTCAGTTTATACGG
>CAYORX010000056.1:0-3389 GCA_964406505.1 uncultured Eubacteriales bacterium | reverse complement strand
AAACCAAGGATTTTGGGATTGGGGTTTCTCAACCCACAAACAGTTGACTCAGTCATATGAGATTTGAAAGTTGGTGACGATTGCTTTTTATGGTAATATAAACAAAATCAAAGAAAATAACACAGGACTAGATAACATTTGTAGAAGCTTATCCAATCCTTACTCTACTACCTAAGCCACCAATAACAGCTCTAAAACCAAATTTTCTGAAATTCTATTTTAGCCGAAACTGGATAGGCAGTCTTAGCACCATCAATTGCTTGAACAGTTTTCCAAACAAGATTGAATAATTGAGGCCAATCTTGTGAGGATTGGAGGTGTTGCCTAAAACTGATATGGTAATTAGTCTTCCGTAGGTTCATCGGCGGGATTAAATGGGTCATTTGTGCGGGGAATGGCCGAATTGTTATCACAACACAGTGAATTGCAAGGGAGGAATTTAATTTGCTAGAACCCGGTAGGATATCCGCATTTTTAACTACTATCGTTGTTATCACAGCACTGTTATATAATATTTGGTCTGCTATGAAAGGGAAAGTATTTCATGTTCGGGATATACCGGCCGTTAAGGCCATAGAAGAGTATGTAGGCCGTGCAACCGAAATGGGGCGACCAGTTCATTTTACTCCCGGAATAAGTGCTTTGGCTGCAAGCGATGCTCCTGAAGTCTTTGCGGGTTTACAAATTTTATCGCATTTAGCAAAACTTTGCGCGAGATACGATAGTAGACTAATAGCTACAGCAGTTCATCCTGACACGCTTATTGCGGTTTCAGACACAATTCGCGAAGCTTATTTTGTTGAGGGCAAATCCGAAAATTTCATACCAACAGATGTAAGGTACCTTTCAGCGGAGCGATGGGCCTATGCTGCAGGGGTGGCTGGCATTATGTCCCGTGAGAAAGTTGCCACTAACATTTTAGTTGGCTCGTTTGGTGCCGAAACGTTGCTGTTGGCAGAAGCATCTTTTCAAGCAGGTGCTGCCCAAATTGCCGGTAGTACAAATATGTATCAAGTACCCTTTTTTGTTGCAGCATGCGATTACACCTTAATAGGTGAAGAAATGTTTGTAGCCGGGGCTATAGTAGCGGAAGCTCCCGCTCAGATCGGTAGCATCGCGGGCCAGGATTTTGGAAAGGCCATAGCCGTGATTTTGTTGTTAGTGGGAATTATTTCTCAGACTCTAGGCAGTGAATGGTTGAAAGAATTGATGAAATTGTAGGGGGTGTGACACTATGAGAAAAAGACTAATTAATCTTGTATGCTTAATGTGTGGTTTATTAATGTTATTTGAATATTTTTTCAACATTCCTTTTTTTAAAACTTTCGCACAGGCAGTGAGAACATGGGGGGTCATAATAGCTACATTTGCCATTGGATTAGGCGGTGTCAATATCGTGCAAGTTCATTCAGCCAATATAAGAAAAAGGCAGGCTAGTTTTTATAGCAGCGTTCTTCTTGTGTCTCTCATAGCAACTATTATAATCGGACTATGGTTAGGGATAGAATCCGATATATACACATTTTTGTTTGATAGTACTGTTGTTGCCCCCGGAACGACGCTCTACGCGATGTTAGCTTTCTACCTTGGATCTGCTTCTTATCGTGCTTTTCGTGCTAGAAACGCTGAAGCAGCATTGCTTCTTTTCGCTGCTATAATAGTGATGATTGGCGCAGTACCCATTGGTGAAGCGATTTCCCCACACTTTTCCACCGTAAGTGAGTGGTTAATCGATATTCCTAATACCGCGGGGCAGCGTGGAATTATGATTTGCAGTGCCTTAGGGTTTATTTCGATCTCTCTACGTTTGCTTTTAGGACTTGACAGGGGGAGTGCGATTGACATGGGGGGAGTGGAATAACAATGCTGAAACGACTGGAGCGTATCGATGCACGAATAATTTATCTGTTTTTGGCGGTGGGAATATGTGTACCGTTGATTTGGCCGATGGGCTTACCACTTCACATTAGTCGTGAAAGTCAACAAGTATTCGATCTTATTGATCGTCTCCCTGAAGGTGCAAACGTAATGGTATCATATGATTTTACAGTTGGCGCGGTTGCAGAATTAATCGATGGTTTAAAGGCGGTTCTTTTACATTTATCGCAAAAAGACGCCAAAATTGTCGGAGTTACTTCAAGTCTTGAAGGGCTCATGTATGCGTCTAGCACATTAGAAGAAGTGTGTGGAGGGTTCGGGAAAGTCTATGGTGCTGATTATGTTAATCTTGGCTACTTTGCAGGAGGGGAAACTGGATTATCAACACTATCTAGAGAGATTAGGCAGGTGTTTAAACGGGATTCTTACGGTACGGATATAGACAATCTTGAACTCATGTCTTCTATTAAAGCGGTGACTGATTTTGATTTGGTCATTTCCTTCAACAGTGGTCCTACAGGTGGTGCAACTACACCAATATGGGTTCGAATTGTTCATAACGAATATCGGGTTCCTCTTGTGCTTTATGTCGTCACTGTTATGGCTCCGGCTAATATGCCTTATCTACATGCGGGGCAAGTGTCCGGGCTTCTCGCAGGATTAGCATCCGGTGCGGAATACGAACAACTGCTTCAAAGGCCAGCAAGTGCGGTAGCAGCTATGGATGCGCAATCGATAGCACATCTCATAATTATTGGTTTTGTGGTTCTAGGTAACATAGCAATGATTTTTATCAGACGGAAGGGGGTTGCAGGCGAATGAACGTAGCGCGATTTGAAATTTGGATTTCGGCCATAGCTACCTTAGCAATGATAAGTCTTTTATTCAAAGAAAATCCTTATTATCGTTTTTTTGAACATCTTTTTATGGGAGTAGGTACAGGACATGCAATAGTGATAGGATTAACTAACCTCAGGAATCTTGCAATCATTCCCTTATTTCAATTGGCTCAATATGTATTGTTGATTCCGCTTTTACTTGGAATTGCTTTATATGCTCGATATTTCAAGAAAATTGCTTGGGTAAGCACTATACCTATCGCTATTCTTATGGGAATTGGTGCAGGACTTGGAATAAAGGGAGCAGTGGAGTCCCAGTTTTTGGACCAGATCACTGCGACATTTCTTCCGATGAATTCTATAAACAATGTTTTGTTTGCTGTGGGAACGTTAAGCACCATCTGGTATTTCTTTTTCACATATAAACAGCCAAAAGCAATTAGATGGATACCTAGCGTTGGTCGATGGACTATGATGATAACTCTTGGGGCATCTTTTGGAAATGCTGCTATGGGAAGATTATCTTTATTGATTGGTCGATTTCAGTTTTTGTTAGGGGACTGGCTACAGATAATAAAATAACGACGCTATGGAATACCAATTTATGATAAACACAAAAATGGAATTAGACATGACGGAAAACCTATTCATGTCAAAATTACTGGAGAAAAT
>CAYORX010000055.1:0-3646 GCA_964406505.1 uncultured Eubacteriales bacterium | reverse complement strand
CTGTAGCATTGTCTTGAATATTTGTATATTTACCTATTTTTATATTTTCGATATACTCTCCCGGATTGACTAAAATGATATCGTTTTCTACGACATCGTTAACAGCGTTTTGTATCGAATAATAACCTCTTTTTTGCGTATCATTAACGACGCTAACCTCGGTCTTTCGTCTTATCACAAAAACACTTTCGCCACTCATTACTATTACACTTTCGTTAGCAAATTCGTTACAGGCAAGTATGTTTTCTAAAAGTTCCTCTGACAAACTCTCGACCTCGCCATCAATAGTAAAGCCTTCGATAGATACATTATCCACTTCAATAACTATGTTGCCCTCGATTATTGTTGCTCCTGCACCGTGCGTTGATTTCAAGACAAGATCTTCCACGCTTATCGACAGATCACCCGTATAGGTATTAGCATCAACCATAAGCGTATCGCCTTGTTCAGCCTTATCTATAGCTTGTTGGATAGAACGGTAGCTATCTAAGGTGTTAAGATTGACAACGCCTTCAAAAGCACTTAAAACAGTTTTTTCTGTATCCTTATACCATGGGTAAAAAAATACATTGCCACTAACGGAGTCACCTTTGCCGCTTGTGTTACACTCGCTGTGGTACGGGCCGGTTTCGGCACCCCAGTAATTCTGGGTAGCATCGATAGTTATTGGAAGCCAACGTACAGTACCCATGGAAGCACCCGTCCATGTGTTATTTACCCCGCCTTTTAGGTTACCTACAAAGGTATTTTCTTCGATTATTGGATTCGAACTACCGACCGCTACCAATCCAAACTCACTGTTGCCTTTTATGTCATTTCTGACAACTAAGGGTGAAGCAGACGGATCTACTGGCCCGTACGGTTTATATGAACTAACGTGTGTGAAAAATACCAAACCGCTTCCCGTATTATATTTAATCATGTTGTTTTCAATTGAGTAATATTCTTCATCTATCTGCTTTCCGCTTTGTTCCCAACGTTCTGCCTCAAAGTGAATCCATACTATGCCGTCTGAATTATTGTTTACTATGCTGTTGTTGATGATTTTTGCACCAGCATCCCAAACAATAACACCGGCATGCCCGGGGATGCTGTAAGAAATAGGATCGTGCTCTGTTAAAACGCCGCTACCATTGTCTTCAATCAAATTATCCTCAACTAACACAGAAGCAGTTGGAAGAATTTTTCCGGTGCTGCCGATGTGAATGCCGTGATTTCGGTTACCACGAATTATATTGCCTTTCACTACGCTTCCGTAAACCCCAGTGGTTAACTCAATTCCTCCATTATGATTGTTTCCAACTACATTGTTCTCAATAACTACAGACGCATCTTTTATATACATTCCACCTCTAAAACCGCTTGAACCCAACCCATTTTCACAAACAATATTGTCGCGGACGATGATACCGCTCAAAGGTTTTTCAGTGTCACCGATGATAATAACACCATAGCTTTGGGAGTAATTTTTGATGGTGAAACCTTCTACAATTACATCGTTGGTATTAATTGAAATTCCTCTTTCATTAGCACCAAATCCCGTTCCGTCTAAAATCGCACCTTTAGCACCAGATAAAGTTATTCCTACTTTATCATCTCCTAGGATTTTTACCGTTTCGTTGTAGATTCCGGGACCGACAAAAATGGTATCGTTTTCTTCGGCCGCATCAACAGCTTCCTGGATGGTGTCGAAGATATCACTAGTTCTTTCGATAAATGTTTTTCCTTCTTCAAATATTATGACTTTTACTGTTGCCTTTTTAGTATTATCAGCAACAGATGTTGCCGTAATGGTAGTTGTTCCCGCGTTTACGCCTGTTACTGTTCCGTCGGACACTGTTGCTACATTTTGATCGTTTGATGTCCACGTAACTCTTTTATTAGAAGCGTTTTTGGGTAATATAGATGCCTTTATCTGCGCTTTTTCTCCAGCTAATAATAACAATTCTGTAAGATCCACATTAATATCAGTTACCCTTACTCGTGACCTTGACGAAGTCGTATCTTCTTCCGGTTGAGCTAACGGTGGTTTTTCTTCTATCATTAAAATAACATCTTCGCTGTTCTCGACTAAAGTACCTTCGACCTCAACGTTTTCCAAAGCAATTACGCCATCACCTATGGTTTCATCTAAAACTAAATCGCCTTTAATACGTAGATTAACTAGTGCAACATCTCCAACGGTTAAAACAGCATCTAAAATCTCTATATCTTTATCTTCAGGATCTTGCTCGATTACCGAAGGTGATGTCACGCGAAGGTGCATAATTTTAGTACCATTTTGAACTGATACCCTGACACCATTTTTACTTATAGTTAAAGTGCCTACTTTTGAGTTTTTTATAACGACACTTTCTGAGCCGCCACCTTTTACGGTAAGTTGTCCGTCAACATCTACTTTGTCTAATACTATAGTACCTTCTCCGACACTTTCGGCGACAAGCAAGTCACCTTTGATATGATAGTTAACGAGTTCAAGATCTTCAGCGAGCAAGACCGCGTTGCCGTCAATGACAGTTTGTTCATTAGTATTTCCATATGTACCGCTTTGGGTGAAGATCTCGGCAACAAGACGATCTAAAATGCTTATCGTTTCAGCCCTTGTAAGATATTCTGTAGGACCAAACCGTCCATCAGGGTACCCTTTAAGAATTCCTGCTTCAGCTACAGCAACTACCGCCCACAGACTCCAATCAGGAATACTATTAATATCAGTAAAGCCGAAACTTTTATCTATATTTTCAAGGTTGCATATCCTCGCTAATATCACAGCAGCTTCTTGCCTGGTTATGTTGTTATTCGGCCTAAATGTGCCGTCATCATACCCTTGAATGTATCCAGCAGCTTGAGCTTTTGATGCATCGTCGAAAAACCAATCGCGACCAGATATATCAAGAAAACGAGTTTCCGAAAGAGAGGTGTATCCGAAGGTTCTATTGATTAAGGCTGCAAATTCGCTTCTTTTGATAAATCCATCTAACTTAAATGTACCGTCTTCGTAACCTGTAACTATTTCGCGGTCGATCCATTTCGTGACGATTGTTTCCGCCCAATGCCCTTTAACCTCGGTGGCTGCTGCGTTGACAAGTAGTGCAAAAGGACCTGAACTTAAGATTATGCACATAACTATAAACAACGCGGTGAGTTTTCTAGCATAAAACTTGCCCAAATTTAATACCCCCCGATTTTGCTTCAACGATTTCTATATTTTTTAATATGCTTCGCTTGTTCGAGTTCTGTTTTTTGCCCTCCTCCTACTCATAAATTTTTAGATTGACTCAATTGTAGGTATTGACTACTTTTTATGTTGACCTGCTTATTTATTGCTAAATGTTACTCCATAGATAAGAAAATGTAAATCGCGTTAATCTAAAAACACGCTGTTTACGAAGGGTTTTCTGCTACCATTAGCCCGATATTATTTAGCGCACGGATCAGTACAAAACTATAAGTCTTTAGCGGGAAATAATTACATTGCAAAAAGGTGGTAAAGTCGCTAGTTGCCTGGTTTCGGGGTGGTATTTCAAAAATAAAACAGCAACTTTGTAAAATTTAAGAAATATCTACAATTGACATCTACAATGAAATCCGAGTATGAGTAAAATGTTTGTGGGTTTTTAGGGTGAAAAAGAAGGCGAGAAGCCAT
>CAYORX010000054.1:0-4158 GCA_964406505.1 uncultured Eubacteriales bacterium | reverse complement strand
GGGAGAAACGGTGCCGTAGGGCATGCTGCTGTAGAAAAAAAGGGCTGTTGAAAGAAGAGTCGCGATTGTTTTTCGGTTATATTTCACAGAACCACTCCAGGCGTGTTTATGATAAATTCAGAGTACATTGCATACTGCATTAATCGATTTCCAGGACAAAAGGTTTACATACAGCTGCGATTATTCGGAAACAGGGATGCTGCGTATACAAAGAGAAGGTTGCAATTAATTTTCTGCCCCCTTCCGCATATTATAATCGAGTTGATGAGTTAGGGCAGCTGTTTTTTTGAAACTGTATCATTTTTGGGGCCTGCGCCGCCGAGAGATTCTTTCTGCTTCAGAAAGGGTGCAGTCTTGTGTTTTGAGAACCTAGATTATAGAATCTGAAAACCTGGCCTGATTGTCTTGGCGAAGAAGGGAGTTTTTATGGGGGATAATGATGTGAAATGCGCAGTTGAACCGGAAGATTTGTGGGAACTTAAGTTTGTGAGTGACCCTGAACTGTCCAAGGACGGCTCTCGGGCGGCAGCGAAATTGAAGTAACCCCTGATGTGTGGGGGATGTCCCTGGGGACGGGTCTCACAAAAAGGATAACCAGCGGTCAAGGTTTCGTGGGTCAACCGGTTTATTCTCCTGATAGTAAATATCTTGCTTTTTACGGTAACCTCCGTAAGGATGAGGCTGCTGCAAAATCTGAAATCTTAGTGGTTCCCGCCAAAGGGGGAAAGATTAAGGCTTTGACCGAAATATGGGATGTTCTGTAGGGAGCGACAGTAAAATGGGCGGCGGCAGAAGCGGCCCTCACTGGTCTTATGACGGTAAATCTATTTACTTTACGGCCACCGACAGGGGTTATGCGAAAATCTTCAAGGTGACTGTAGGTACTAGGGAAATCACTGAAGTAGGGGCGGACTGCCCAGAGTATCCTCCTGTTCTCACCTCGCTGGTCATGTCCGGGGAAAAAGAAGAAAGTTTTGCGTTTGTCGGAGGCTCTGCTTTGGATCCTGAAGAAGTTTATTTTGCCCGGGGAATTTCCGATGAACCGGTGGACATGGGGGATCCCCAAGAAAAAACTACCCATTGGCAGTACCAGGCGGCATCTGAGAAACTGCTTTTCAGCGAGTTTACAAGGCTTACGAAAGTCAATCAAGGGTTTTTGGCGGGACTAAAGTTTTCCAAGCCCCGGGAATTTCTGTTCACCGCTTCGGACGGCGTGGAGTTGGAAGGATGGTTCATGAAGCCTGTAGGTTTTGAATCTGGTAAAAAACACCTAGCGGTCCTGGAGATTCACGGTGGGCCCGTATCCACCTATGGATGGGGCTTTTTCCTCGAGTTTCAGATGCTTGCATCAAAGGGATACGGAGTTTTCTACTGCAATCTCCGAGGAAGTTTGGGCTACGGTGAATGGTTTGCTCAGCAGGTTATAGGCGAACAAGAGGGCATGGATTACCAAGATATTATGCGCCTTCGGGATTACATGGATACGATGGAATGGGTAGATGCAGAGAGGATCGGCGTCACCGGGGGCAGCTACGGCGGTTACATGACTAACTGGATCGTGGGCCATACGGACAGGTTTCACGCTGCCGTCACTCAAAGAAGTATAAGCAATTGGTACACTAAATTTGGCACGAGCGATATTGGATTTTACGGCAACAAAAAAGGTATGTAGAACAGGGATCTCTGGGACAGCGAGAATTTCCTTATGGAACAGTCACCGATAAGGTACGTTCCCAACGTCAACACCCCCATACTTATAATTCACGCGGAACAAGACTACCGCTGCCCCATGGAGCAGGCGGAGAAGTGGTACATGGCTTTGAAACGTTTGGGAAAAACAGTGGAATTTGTGCGGTTTGCAAGTGAGAACCACGAACTGTCGAGGTCCTGGAAACCATGGAACAGAAGAGAAAGATTGTACCACATGATAAGGTGGTTCAATGAGCATTTGAAGTAAATTGAATGTTCGAAGAACCCTGCAGAAAAGCGAAGAACTTCTATAGGGTTTTTTGGTTTTGGGGGAAGATCTGTTTTCAGCTTCACAGATAACGGATTAAAAAGAGTGGGGAGTTCTATGCATCGATTTTCATGGGCCCTGGTTTTTGCGGTGGTAGGCGCCCTAATTTATTTTCTGTACCTTGAAAATGTTTTGCTCCAAGTGACGGAATACGAAGTGAAATGCCATCGTCTGCCTCACGGTTTTGATGGTTTCAAAATTGCGCTTGTATCGGAGCTTCACGGCAGCGTATTTGGCAAAGAGCAGGGAAAACTCATTGGTGCCGTAAATGAATTTGAGCCCACATAATGGCTGTCGCTGGAGATCTTGTAGATGAAAGAGAGCACACTTTAGGGCCTGCACTTTCTTTGATAGAAGGAGTGAGACCCCTCAAAACCTATCATGTAACGGGTAACCATGAAACAGCCGCGGGGAATATGGATTTCTTACAAAGGGAGATGCAGGATAAAGGAGTGTGTGTATTGAGGAATGAAAAGACCGAAATACACTTAGCGGGGAAAAAAATAGTTCTTTTCGGTATGGATGATCCTTTGTCGTTTTCGGTTTGGCGGGACGAACAAAAAAACTCCTTTGGGAAAATCTTATCTGGTCTCATTCGTGAAGGTTACTACAGAAAACTTGGTGCAAAAATACCCAAACCTGAGCCCGGCGAGGACACGGTGGATTACGATGCTTACGGGTGGAGTGAACATATTTCTCGAAAATATGCGCGGCAGGCCGCTTCCGTGCGGCTGAAGGTTATGCTTGCGGAAAAGGGAATCATCCTTTAGGTGCAGGGAGCGCCGCCAAAAAAGGCGGTGGGTTCTTTACCGCGCTGAGTGGGGTAAGGCCGAACACACTTGAATCACGCCGAGCACTATTGTGTCACCAATAATAGTGTGTTAAACTATTGTTGCATGATGAGTAGTCGTTCTTTAATGAATTTCAGGTATATTTAGGCACTCTAGACTGCGAGGAGGTTTTAATACCGTGAATCAGGAGAAATTTCTCAAAATCCTCAGAAAAGAACTAGAGGGATATCTGCCCAAGGAAGATATAGATGAAATAGTCTCGGATCACAGGGAGTTCTTTCAAGTGGGTCTGTCCGAAGGCAGCGGGGAGGAGGATGTAGCCAAAAACTTGGGCGATCCTGCGAAAATTGCCTTATCGTTAATGAAGAAGGAAGAAAAGCCTACTAAGGTTCCTGTGCGCCTTCGTTTTTTGGCTTTTGGGGTAGATTTGCTTTTCGGTGCCCTGCCCTTTGTGCTTGTGGCTCCCTATTATAGTGTGGTGGGCTTTTTTGTTCCCAACGTTTTTTCCATTTTCATTGGTGCAATTTTATCGACCATACAGCATTCAAGCCATAGTTTTATCGCATCGGCCAGATTATTTTGGAAGGTCGGCGCGATTTTTGGTGCTTTGTGGTTTTTACTCCTTGATGCCCTGAGCCTTAAACTTTTTAAAGGTCAAACGCTGGGTAAGTGGCTATTTGGGCTTAAAGTGGTAAGCGACAAAGAGGGCGGGTCTGTGCGTTTAGGGCAGTGCGTTACTCGAGAGCTGGTGGGGAAACTGCTCCTTAACGGTTTAATGGCGTCTTTGTGGTTGCCGTTGGGATTTCTGCCTTCTTTGGTCTCTCTAGCTTGGAATTTGTATTCCCCAAAGGGCAGTACTCTGTGGGACAGCTTCGCAGGGACCCGCGTGCTTCAAGTGCCGCCTATGGGAGGGAGGGGTCGTCCTTGGATGCGCAGCTGAGGAAAGGCATATTGGAGATGTGTGTACTTCACCTTCTGAAAGATGAGCCCCAATACGGTTACGAAATTATGAAGACGATTCAGGGGGTTTTTCCCGGGGTTTACGATGGCTCTATTTACGCGGTGCTGCGCAGGCTGCGGTCAAGCGGCTGTGCTGAAACCTTTCAAGGGAAGTCTTCCGAAGGTCCGCCCCGTAAATATTATAAACTCACAGAAGATGGAAAAAGAAGGCTTCACGATGCGCTTAAAGAATGGGCGGTTTTGGTGCGTGCGGTCCGGGATTTGGGTATTGCGGAATAACCTCAAAATGATGGGATTATTCCGCTAGGAAACGTAATGACAGGTCACAAATTGGCCCGGCTTTTTTTCGGACAGCCGGGGTGCCTGGATGTTCGCTCATAAGGTAGAGCA
>CAYORX010000053.1:0-4418 GCA_964406505.1 uncultured Eubacteriales bacterium | reverse complement strand
CCTGCTGTTACAGGAAACGGTGCTTCATATTTCGTTGAACTAGATGTCGGCGTTGATCCATCAGTTGTGTAGTAAATAGTGGCATCGCTTGTTGCTGTCGATAACGTTACCGTTACTGTTGCATCATTTGCATACTTGCCATCCTCACCGGGGGCAGGCACAGTTGTAATACTAATAGCACTTACCCTCGGTCTAGGCGGCCTAGGTGCAGGCTCCTCTTCCTCTGGCGGCACCAAAGGCGGCATTTCTTCTATAATCAAGGCAACATCTTCACTATCCTCAACGATAGTGCCTTCGACCTTCACATTGCGAAGGGTGATCACACCATCGCCAACAGACTCATCCAAAATAAGATCGCCTGTAATACGCACATTCGTCAGACTCACATTTCCTACAGTTACAATTGCAGCAAGTATCTCTATCTCTTCAGCTTCAGGATCCTGTTCGATTAGCGAAGGCGCTATTATACGGAGTTCAGTGATCTTGGTACCTTCTTGAATAACTATCCTAACGTCATCTTTACCCACAATTAATTTAACAAGTTTCGAATTCTTGATAATGATACTTTCAGGGCCCCCACCTTCCACGGCAAGTTCCCCATCAACATCTACACCATCCAACACTACCGTGCCTTCACCCACGCTTTGAGCAATGAGCAGATCACCTTTAACATGGTAATTCAAAAGTTCCACATCTTCAGCAAGCACAATAGCGTTACCATCAATAATCGTTTTCTTATCAGCACCTCCATACTTGCCATCTTGGACGAAAATCTCAGCCACAAGACGATCCAAAATCGTTACCGTCTCAGCACGCGTAAGATTCTCAGTAGGTCCAAACCGCCCATCCGGATACCCCTTAATGATACCCGCCTTGGCAGAAGCAACCACAGCCCAACGGCTCCAATCAGGAATGCTTTCAATATCTACAAAATCATAAGTATCATCAGTTTCCTCGAGGCCGTAAACCCTTGCAAAAACCAAAGCGGCTTCTTGCCTAGTTATGTTGTTTTGCGGCCTGAACGTGCCATCTTCATACCCCTGAATATATCCGGCGGCATGAGCTTTTAAAACATCTTGCGAAAACCAATCATCGTGAACCACATCAGGAAATTGGGCTTCCGATAGTTTCATATACCCAAAAGTTCTATTAACCAAAGCAGCAAACTCACTTCGCTTGATAAAACCATCAGGTTTAAACGTGCCATCGGGATACCCCTTAACTATTCCCCTACCGACCCAACGATCGACCGATCCTTCAGCCCAATGCCCCTGAGTATCTTCTGCAATTGCTTGAGCCAAAAGCACGGCAGGACCCGAGCCGAGAATCATACACATAGCTACAAGAGTCGCAACAATCCTTCGGTTCCATCTACTTGCCATTTAGCAAGCCCCCCCAAAACTTATTCTCTATATCCTCCGGTGCACTTGATCGAGCCTCCGATAATCCAATTTTCAAAAGTTCATCACAAGAC
Source organism: uncultured Eubacteriales bacterium (assembly GCA_964406505.1). Lineage (GTDB taxonomy): Bacteria > Bacillota > Sulfobacillia > Fermentithermobacillales > Fermentithermobacillaceae > DTU015. The sequence goes on along the minus strand of CAYORX010000053.1, from coordinate 2,944 downwards.
AAAAAACCGACACGCCTTAGCGGCCGGTTTCACCATTGACTCTGAGCACGGGATAGGTGACCATCTTTCCCGAAACTCTTCATAGTTTCCGCATTGCTCAAATCAACTACAATTTTTTAAACAGTCACTGCCAAGGTGAAATTTATCACGCACCTTTTGAGATTTTTAATCATTTGTCAAAACATAATTTAGAGTAGAACATCGTTATCTTGACCTATAAAACGTTTAAAAGATTAGATAAGTTCACCGGCCCGATTAAATATTGTGGCACTTCAACAAAATCTTTTATTTCCGATATTTAATTCCAGGCCGGATGATACAGGTTTTAATGTTGTTTGTCCGTGTGAATGATATATTCTACCTACCTCTTCAGATTCCTTCTTTATGATCGAAATCCTCAGTATATTTCAAACAATCCCATTGCTTGTTCGTAGTAAAACCATAACTTTGTCGAAAACCCTAACTTTCGCTTACATTTACCTAAAACACCCTTTATCAATTGCCCTCAGCGATTACCGAAGCGATCGCCCACGCAAGCGCATCCATACTGTTTTTGCACTCTTTAAGCGTGTTATCCACACCACCCGCCTCAACCAAAATAGCTAAAGGAGAATATCTTTGATTGTATACAGCAGAAGCATAAAGAATTCCTCGAGTGATACCCGGATATTCTTCTTCAAGCTTTGCAACTATTTTTTGCGAAAAATTATAATTAGACGTCCAATTAGGATTTTCAGTCCCAACCACCAAAAGCAACCTCGCATAAGACTTCCCTTTTATAGTTGCACCGGTAAGACTTTTGGGCTGACTATCGCGATGAACATCTATCAAAATTTTACAATCAGGATACTTCTCTCGTATGGCAATAACGGTAGACTCAGAGCGGTAATAAGCACCGACACGCGAGTCAGCATCGTGCACAGTTTTAGAATGTAGCACAGGCAGCTTATATTTTCGTTCAAATTCTTGAGCCAGCATTTCCCCTACCTTGACTACCGTCTTGGAAAGATCGCTCGAAAACGAATCAGCAGGCTTGCTTTTCCCAAGTTCAGGCAAAAACGACTCAGTTGCATGGGTATGATAAATAGCGATGATAGGGCTATTACTTGAAATGATAGAAGCAGGTATTACAACTTCACCGGGAGGCAACGAAAACAACACCGGACTAACTCCCCAATCCTCGTAAGGGAAACCTCCGTTATCATCTGCAAAAACGTCTTTGTAATCATCGAAAACTTTAGGAAAATTGCTAACGACCACATCTTGAAGCCCTTTTGGGCTAATCCCAATAAACCACCCGCAGATTTGAAGAAAACCCCCAGGCGAAAAGTGATCCTCCCTGATGTCTTCTAAAAAACGAACCATAGGAAACCCAGCCTTAAATATCACTTTAGAAATACCACTGCGTTTCCAAAGCACATCAAACACAGACGGAGTCAAAAGCGGACCGTCATCGACCTCAACTTCTGTTCCAACAAAAGCTGGCACCGCAACACTTTTTTGAAATGAAAGACAAAACATGATCATAAATGCTGTGAACAAAAACTGAGAAAGAATAACTTTTAACCGAAGTTTTTTGCTCGTTTTCACAGACCTAACCCCCAGTATTCCCTATAAAAATGTGTTTTGCGTTTTGCATACGTAAATTCAAAAGTTAGCCCTCTACTTTGAATATGATAAGTAAACCATGATAATTCAAAAATCTTAAATAACGAAGACATCTAAATATTTAAAAGAGGATAAAATAAAAACCGGGCGCATCTAGTATTCACTTAACTTTAGAATATCGCCCGGCGGCTTAACGCCCACACAACAACAAAGGGTCCGCGAACAATTTTACCTTATCACTGTCGGTATAAATGCATCGATAATACCAATTACCAGTGAGGCTAGCAGCGAACCTACAATTGACACGGTCATACCCGGTACTAAGAATTGAGCGACGTAAATCACAACTGCTGCTACCACAAACCCTACAAGCCCCCTCGACTGAGGCGATATGTTTTCACCTAAAATAGCTTCAACTGCCCAGCCAATAGCGGCTATTACTATTGCTGCTATGAGCGCGTTTTGAAATCCGAATACAGAAAACCCGGGTAATACCATCCCAAGCACAAGAAGCATGATAGCAGATACAACAAATCTGACAATGATGCCAACCCAGGTGCTTCCGCCTTTATCATCCAACTTCTTCACCTCCGTAAAACATGTGAGCATTAGACACACGAGCTATAGTAACCTCGTAAAACCAAACTTATACATGATCAAAAACAAGATGAATCATTATCGTAAAGTACCATATAACAAATTTTTTTCTACCTGTATGTGGTATTCATATTCCTGTTTTTCTTAGACACAATACCTACAAGCAATAATAAATTTTTGGGAGGTTGGAATTATGACAGTCGGTACTAAAATGCACCAAACATTAGCATCGCTAGAAGCGGCAACCGCTGAAATGAAAACTTTCGCATTGGATACAGACGACAAAACCGCCAAAGCGGCATTTAGCCAATATGCAAAACAACTAGAAGGCATATGTAAAGGATTGTCTTCGCGATGTGAATACATTGGGCAACAAGAACCCCAATACCAGGTTTTCAACGAAGCGATTAAACAAGAAAGTCAGCAGAGCAGCAAACAACCAAAGCATTCCTGATTTATGTAAAGGCCGGTCTATCTCGTAGGCCGGCTTTACCCTATCGCGCTTAACGTTTAACTCAAGCAACAGTTCGAAGAAAAAACTATGGGAAAACACAGTTAGGTGACTTGACGCCCAATAATCAAGTAGGTATACTATCACTGACGCTCCTCGATAGCTCAACGGCAGAGCATCCGGCTGTTAACCGGAGGGTTGCAGGTTCGAATCCTGCTCGGGGAGCCATAAATTGCGCCCGTAGCTCAGCGGCAGAGCGGTCGGCTCATAACCGATTGGTCGGGTGTT
>CAYORX010000052.1:0-4543 GCA_964406505.1 uncultured Eubacteriales bacterium | reverse complement strand
TCGTAGTATACTTTTAAAAAATGGCTCACAGAACTGAAACTAACAGGGCCTGGTTTATTTGAAGGAGACGGTTCAAACAGTTCATTGTATTCTTGGATTTCTTTCGCTGTAAGGAACACCACTTTTTAGAAGTTTTTTGCTCCGGTAAAAATGCAACCTGCAGTCGCCAAAGTTATCAGAATCACGGCCAAAAAGACCCGTACAGTTTGTTGAGGTTTGTTAACAATGTATGTGATGCGCTTTTTATCTCTTTTTTGCTGGTCTTTATTGTGGTAACACACAAGAATACATCCTTCGCCCAGGTTCCTACACATGTAAGGTCAATTAGCGCACGCCCGTATTCTGTACTGCCCCCCCACCTAGCTTTTTTATTGCGGATTCATCGTAAGCTAATTCAGCATCCTGTCGACTAAGGGATGCTACAAGCCAAACTAAAGGATTATACCAGTGAACAACTAAACAAAAGGCACGGGCCACTGCCCAAATGTTCTTTTACGATCCAGGTGAGTTAATTCATGAACTAACGCGTGGCGGGGCTTTGTCACGTCTTGAGATACCTAGGGTGTTATATAGATGATAGGACGTAAACACTCAACGAAAAAGGAAGATGGAATACCTTCGATTACGTAAATAGGAATTTTGCAATCAGACCCTAAAAAGGGTTTTCTCTTTCTCACCGATTTTTTCATAAAATATAGTTTGATATCATCAGACACATTCCTGCAACGCCAATTCCCACATACCAAATGGAAAGTAATATCTTGCGCCAATCAAAAGGAAGATTTTAAATTCTGGGAGGAATTTTCGATAACTCTTCTTCAGGTCTTGAAAAGCCGATAAACGTTTTCATTTCTCCGAGTTCAGAAGGAATAATTGCCCTCGACAAGTCATTTATGCATACTTCTATCCTCGTCTTAAAAAGATTTATAATGCTTAAGGAAGTATGAAGTTGTGAAACAGGGATCAATAGTCTTACGAGCACTAAAACCCAAAGGGCGCACTAAGTTTTATAGCTGATTTTCCCTTTGAGAATCGGTTTAACCGCAGCAATTGCAATGATGAGAATTGATGACATGATAATGGGCTCCATCATTTCTTTCCCTCCTCGGCCTCACGCAAAATTGTGTAAAGCTCTTGGATTTCTTTCTGAAAGATTCTCTTTCTTGATTAAGTTGCTCATCATCATACTGACGCTTCCCTCGTATACGCGGTACAAAAAATCGTGTGTTGCTTTCATAACCGCATCTTCCCTTTTAACAAGAGGCGAGTAAACATAAATTTCGCTTTCAGTTCCACACCGAACAAGACCTTTTTCGGTCATCCGTCGAAGCATCGTAAGGACAGTGCTACGGCTCCAACCTACATTTTCGCGCAAATATTCGGCCGTCTCTCTACCGATCTGCGGTGAAACATCCCACAAACATTGCATTACATTCCATTCAGCGCTTGTAAGGCTTACATTTCTTTTTGGTATCCCGACTACTTCCTTTCTGTCAACATTGTAAATTTATCATATTTCACGTTATTTACAATGTAAACAAGCGCAAATCCAATTCGTACTACTTGCTGATTAAAGGTATTCACATAGTCATAGATAAAAGGCGATAGCTTTGGGGTGACTTAAGAGATAAAGCAGGAACGCATGCGCTTAATCTCTGGTCATTTATATAAAACGCATTAAGGTAAATTGAGCAGAAGGTGTCTGCCCGATTTGCTGCTCAAGATTTGCTTTAGATCCATTCTTGCCGACCTGCCTTTTATAATACATTTTGTAAAACATTAAACACCGACCGAAAAGTCCCCAGAAATCCCCATATTGAAATAGATACTGCTTATACCTGCGGAAATAAATGACATGTACTGACAACACGAAAAGTAAAATCTGACTATCGGTCACCAATATTTTAAATGTTTCTTTATTTTTCTTCCGACGCAATCGATATTGATATACATCCAAATCTTAGTATTTCTTCAAAAAGTGAATAACATCTTCTTCTATAGAACATTTCGATATATCGTCATTAATTACTACTGATGCGCCTGTATTTACAATATTTTCGTCGCCCGGGGTAGACGTTACCATAAACCCATAACTATTGTCGTAAGTATGCAGATAAGTGATAGTATCTGTCGGCTGCGTTAGCTATTGTCGCCGACTAACTACTGGGATATGTCGAATATAGACTTACCCCAACGGGGATTCGCAAAAGATATAATCATCGAAAACCCATAGCGAAAAATAGACATGCTAGCTAATATTGAGAGATAAATAGTTTTATGGAGGTATTCAATGCTAAGAAAATGGCACGTTTCAACAATTGTACTATTAATCAATATGTCATTGATAACCAGTATAAGTGGATACGGAAAAAAGGAGACTCAAATACGGATTGGGGGAGACGGATTTACAGAACAATATATTATGACCGAAATATTGGCAGCACTGATCGAAAAAAGTACGGATTTAAAAGCTAGCATTACAGTCAATCTTGCATCTGAGAGCATTATTTATGGCACAATAAAATCTGGCGAGATGGATCTATTTTTGGCGTATGCAGGTCCTGTTTTGATGAATTTGGGGGCGGAGCCCATGACCGATCCCATAAAGATGCTTGAAGTTGTCAAAGAAGAATTTGATGAACAGCACGGTATTATGTGCTTGGATCCTTATGGTTTCAATAATACTTATGCCATGATGGTGACTAGAAAGGCTGCCGATAAATATAATCTGGCAACAGTATCCGACATGGCAAAAGTAGCATCAAAATTGACTTTGGGATGTGCGCATGCCTTTACAGAAAGAGCTGATGAATTACCAGGCTTAGCCGAGCGTTACGATTTTAGTTTTGGCAATACGGAAAACATCGGTTAATTAGTGATGTATCAAGCCCTAGTTGAAGGTAGCGTTGATGTAATCAATGGTTTTACTACTGATGGTAGAATAGCCGCTTTTCATCTAGTGGTTTTGGAAGATGACCTACATTTTTTCCCACCATATGATGCAGTAGTTATGGTGCGAGGTGAGGTATTTGAGGAATATTCCGTATTAAGAGACGTGTTAAACAACACTATCAGTAGCCTTATAAGTCATATCTAACGTTAAAAGGGTAATGGTCCGATTATTCCATAATTTAAATTCGTTTGTAGGTTTCCATATATTTGAAAAAACCAAGCCATCCAAATTATTTCATGACAGCTTGCGTTTGAAGATTGATATAACCCACAGTGTGTTCCCGTAACTTTGGGCTAAGGGAATATTACCGACTAATTCCCATCCCTGTAACCCTAATTCATTTAATTTCTGTTGAAGGGCGTACTTGTCGACTTGGCTTTCCAAAAACCCTTTAGCGTCAGTAAACAATGTTTTATATTTAAATCTTTCGATGTTTTTCTCCTTCAAATTTGTAATTGGTTTTTGCCTTATGATGACAGTTTTAACATTATATCTGGATATTTGGACCTTCTAAGTAGGCCAACCTTTAAATCATACGTATTGCTGTTAGATCACTCTTGATGATTTTCATACACTCAATGCTAATAAGATGAACACTCGCCAAACTATCGGAGAATTTGTATAAGAGGTAGCATGGACTGTCAACATATCAGGAAGTGACTCACAAATATCTGATAACTGGTTTGATTATCCTAATATTTCTCGTCATTGCGGCGTTTTTTGCTAGGGCGGAATACATAGGAATGTGGTGCCATGCCCCTCGAGCCATCAAGTCACTTAGCCCTCGTATAGATGCCACGGCCGTAGCCACGCTAGAGAGCCTTATGAAGGGAAAAGAAGATGTGACGAATGCTGCATCTTAAGTTATATAGTGGAAATTGCCGGACGCGATTGTTGCCGAATTGTATTGTATAAGCAAAGTGAAAAGTAGATATCTATATGTGGACAGGGGGAAGCGTGAGATGACACTAGAACTTCCCAAATGGGCCTTATGAACAAAGAAAGTCTTACTTCTTTCGAGGAATGAATGGTCTATGCGATTCCTTTGGCCTCTCCTAAATGAATATAGGCTTATCTTCCATTAGATGGCTTAGGGACTAGCCTCTCGGGTTGTTCTGTTAATTGGCAGCTAACTGGCAGCTAATTCGCTTTTCTGAATATTTTATGGCTTCGACATACTCCAAAAACTGCCCTTTCACTGGGGATTAACTGGTCGGGGAGACAGGATTTGAACCTGCGACTTCATGGTCCCAAACCATGCGCGCTGCCAAACTGCGCCACTCCCCGACTTGATAGAATTGTACATATATGGATCAAATCAGCATATAAATCGAACGACCCACAAATGTGCTAGATGTATTATATGATTTTTACAGTCTAGAAGCAAATATACTGTTATTTCATTAATATAACCTTAATTGTAAAAGTAACTTCTAGCGATCAGCATGAAAGCCTTGAACAGTTACCATTGCGGGAAAGTCTTACTTTCGCTACAGAAAGGTCTTGCTAGGTGTAGGCGGCAAGGGTCAGTGCTACAATTCCGGACATGATGGTAAGATAAAATCTGAAAGGAAGAGGAGAAATCATGTC
>CAYORX010000051.1:0-4578 GCA_964406505.1 uncultured Eubacteriales bacterium | reverse complement strand
GCTGATGGGGCCGGAAGAAACCTTTGTTGTTGTGGAGGAACTAGGTCTTAAGGGACCAACCAGTGAAAGTCGTTTTCACGCTTCAATTGACCCGGAAACTGGGACAGTCCATGAGGAAAAAGGAGCATTTTTTCAAACAATCGGTTTGGATTTCGTAACCCGAACTGAAAAAACAGGTTTTAAAAATCTTAAGAAACTGGGTTTGGCAGTCGAAACACAGGCTAAGAACTTAAAAAACGGGTTAGGCTTTATGGGCGGTGAGCGTAGAGTTGTGGGCTGGCACCAGAGCGAAAAGAGTTTACCTTCGTGTCCGCTTTCCTTGACAGAGCAGATAGTGAAGGACCGACACTGCAGGCTTATACTGTTGACCCCCGCTTATTTTGTAAAGGGTTGGCTTCCCACTCGTTTTTTAGCCGAGACAGATGGCGTTCATCCCATACTTTACGGAGTGGCAGTGGGAAGACCTCAAGTTGTCGCAGGATGGGATATGGCATTGGGCAAGCCCAAGCCTGCTAGGCGCTTAGCAGCAGCGGGAACAGTATTTTTCCTTGAGTTATCAGGTACCGATGATGCGATTGCCAAATGGGTGGAAAAAACATGGATGTCCTCTGTTAGCGACGAAAAACAGGACTGTTTAGACGGATTTGGACTTGCAGTGTTAGGTGTATGGGATGGAAAGCCCCGACGAATGGAGGTGTAGAGAGGGTATGAGAAGAGTTCCGAAGGATATGGATGGAAAACCTGTTTTGCCGCCTAAAATAAAACCTTTCCCTTTATCCGTGGTAGTCGATGGTGAAAAAGTTTCCACGATCACCGAGGTTAGGGCTTACCGGCTAATCACACCTATGTTTGGCGGTGGTGCCCGGGAAAAGCGGGCAGACGGGGACATGGTTGTCCGCGGTTCTGCTATTAGGGGGCAGCTGCGCTTTTGGTGGCGAGCGACTCAATGGGGTCGTTTCAACGGTGATTTAAAGAACATGAAAGAAAAGGAAGGCTTGCTGTGGGGGGCTGCGAGTACCCCTCAACATGCCCGGCCGTCTCGGGTAAGCGTTGAGGTCAGGACCACAAACAATGGTGTCCCAAAGTATGCGTATGTCATGCGAGGAAGACCTGGTAGAAAGCCTACTGTTCAAGCCCAGCCTGATATTGCGCCGTCGTATGTGTCTTTTCCCCTTCAACCGACAAGGGAAGAAATCAACGAGCTAAAAATGGGTGCCCCCATTCATCCAGTTTTAGATGGTGTGGAATTCGAACTATCAATCACTTACCCGGAAACTAACGCCGAGGAAATCCAAGCTGCCCTATGGGCTTGGGAGATATTTGGAGGTGTTGGAGGTAGGACCAGAAGGGGTTTTGGGGCATTGAGGCTACTGGCAATAGACGGCAAACCGGTGGAGCTTTCTTCAAGAAGTGATGTTTACTCGGATATTATCGCGGAATTGCGCAAGCATGTGAAAGATGGCCCAAGTATAGATAATGTGCCCCGCCTTTCTAAAAACAGCAAGATAGCTGTTAGCAGGGCGTCGAAAGATTCCAAAACAGCCTGGAATAGCCTGATAGAGTATCTGAAAAAATTTCGGCAGGCCCGTTATCCTGGGACCAGAAGCCCCGGAAGGAGCAAGTGGCCTGAGCCCGATGAAATAAGACGTCTTACGGATTCATCAAGCCCCAGGCACAGTAAACGGCTTTCGAAAATAGAGAAGTTTCCTCGGGCAGCATTTGGACTGCCTATAAGGTTTCAATTCAAAGATTCTAGGTTGGGGGATCCACATCCGGTGACTTTGGAAGGGACAGCAGAGTATGTACGCTTTGCAAGCCCCCTTATTTTGCGCCCCCTTGTTTGTAAGGGTGGTGCCGTAGGTTTGGCTTTGATTCTTGAGGGGACAGATGCAGCTCGTATTCCTTCTGGCCTTAGGCTTAAGGGAGCCCAAGACGATCCCCAGGTTCATTCGTTATTAACTAAAAAGGAAGCCAAGCAGATTGAACCTTTGGCCGGAAACCCCGATGTTTTAGATGCTTTTCTCAATTATGTGAAAGAGGAGGAAAAAAGATGAAAGCCCGTCTTGTATTTGCTCACGCACTTTCACCCTTGCATGCAGGCACTGGACAAGGTGTTGGCGTTATCGACCTTCCTATAGCCCGTGAAAAAGCCACAGGCTTGCCTTATTTGCCCGGATCGTCCTTAAAAGGGGTGTTGCGTGACGCCTGCGGAGATCAAAAATTGCGGAATGACATTTTCGGTTCCGATCCTGCTAGCAATGAGTATTATGCGTCGTCAGCGGCTTTTACTGATTTGAGGCTGCTTCTTCTGCCTGTACGTAGCGTGTCCGGCACTTTTGCCTGGGTAACTTCATCTTACATACTTCTTAGGCTGCTGCGTGATCTAGAGAGCATTGGTGCTTCAGGACCTGGAGCAGCAGTGCCGGAGCCTAAAAATGACGGGGCGGCTGTTTCTTACGAGGACTGCGCAATAATCCAAAGAAACAAGGTATTGCTCGAAGATCTGGATTTAGATGTTGAAAAAGATTCCAACGCAGCTAAGTGGGGGAAGTGGCTTGCTAACCAAATATTCTCTGACGATGAGACATGGCAAAAGCTGTTGATGCAGCGATTATGCGTAGTTAGCGGCGATGTGCTGGGCTTTTTGCTAGATACATCGACTGAAGTGTTTGCAAGAATCAGGCTGCAGGAAGATTCAAAAACTGTGCAAAAGGGCGGTCTTTGGTATGAAGAGGCCCTTCCTACAGAAACGGTTCTTTCCGGAATAGTGGCAGCATCATTTGTTAGAACGGCTCCCGAGGAGGTTTTCAAAACCCTGGGAAAATTGGTAGGAAGGCCCTTACAGCTAGGCGGTAAGGCCACAGTTGGTGCAGGTCTTTGTCGCGTTCTTCTATCAGGAGGGGTTTGATCATGCGTACCAAAGATCAGAAGTATGCACCTGTAATTTTTGAGCAGGTAAAAAAAGTAAGAGAATTGGGTAAATCCAAAAAAATTGACTCTGACAAATATGGTTCTATGGCGCATAAACTTCCCGTACTTATACGTACTGCCGGGCTGGCGCAAGCGGTTGGGTTTGTTGCAAGCAGGGGGGATGAGGCCCACAAACTCCTTCTCGAGCACATTTCCCAAGTCGTGGGCGTGGATGATTTAAGTGAGCGCAGCCGGAAAGGCGAACTCCAGGATTATATACACCTTACCCGCGAAGTAATGTCATGTTTGGTTTGGTACAAACGATTCGCCGAGTCGGTGCTCGATGTCAAACTCGGTGAAGAAGACGATGTAGGTGGGGGTGATTGATGTGACTCGGCGGGAAAAACTGGCATGGGTTAAAAGGGGAAACACTACTAACGCCAGTCTTTGGCTGGATAAATACATCGTTGGACAGGAAAGCGACGGTAAAAGCCGCTGGGCGTTGGTGGATGAGGTGACAACCATACGCCCACCCGATTGTTACTCATCGTGGTTTGAAAGATGGAAAGCGGCGCTTGACGAGTACGGTACTGTGTGTAAAGAGGCTGATGTTGTAGGGCGTATGGCGGTGGGGTTGGGTGGAGATGGTGTGCTTGAGACTTCCATTTCGCTTCACCGAACGCTAGGGGTGCCTTACATTCCCGGCAGCGCGCTTAAGGGTTTGGCTTCATCTTTTGCCGCACAAAGGCTTGGCCCCGAATGGGCCAAAGATGTGGAAAATGGCGCGCACTCAATTTTATTTGGAACCATAGAAAGTGCAGGTCATGTGACGTTTTTCGATGCTATGCCTTATCCTGGTTCAAGTCAACTTTTTCCCGATGTGATGACTGTACATCACGGGGATTATTACCAAAAGGAAAACGTGCCGCCTGCGGACTGGAACAGTCCCAATCCCGTTCCGTTTATTTCTGCCAACGGTAAATACCTTATTGCAGTATCTGGGCCTGAGGAATGGGCAGATGCGGCACTAACTATTTTGGCTCACGCCCTAGAATCGATGGGGATTGGTGCTAAAACAAGCAGTGGTTACGGCCACCTCAGGATGGAGGCGGAACCTTCTGTTCCTTCTTACCAGGCCGAAATTGATAGTTACATAACGCAGGTAAAGGCATTGCCTATCAACAGTGTTGCCGGTTCTATTCACGGGTTTTACGAGCGTTGGCGTGACTTAGATGCCCCTTTTGAAGAGAAAAGCAGTCTTGCGCATGCAATAGTTGACAAAGTCAAGGAAGCAGGGCGCGAAAAACGTACGAGAAAAAAGTCTTGGTACAAGGAACTATTAGAAACTCTTGATTGAATAGTTTAAGATTTCGCCATGAAATTACTTGTTCCGGAGGTGTGCAGGTGCTTGTATTGCTGACGACCGGTGGTACTGGAAACAACAAAGAAGTGGTTTATTCATGGTCTGGGAAAGGCCATAAACCGCAAGAATATTCCACAGCTCATTTTCAAATTGCGGCATACGATTTTTTCAAGCCTGATAAAGTTCTGTTTGTAGCTACCCAAGATGCCATTGAACATGATAATTGCAAGAAAATACAAGAATTTCTTGGAGATAGGATGGAGATAGTTCCCATTCCTACAGGCAGCTCCCATGAGGAAATGTGG
>CAYORX010000050.1:0-4762 GCA_964406505.1 uncultured Eubacteriales bacterium | reverse complement strand
TTTTAGCTATGAGGTCAGGCAATAGATCTGATTTGCCTTGCCTCACCAAACCACCTAGGGTGCCCTCAGCATCGCCACTGGCAGTATAAATCAGGATACCCGCCATGAAAGGATCGTCGCTGCAGTATATCCTCTCCTTCAGTGATGCGCTGCCGTACCCACACTCAAAGGCCAATTGCCGAATAAGAAGGTGGGAAAAAGTATGCAAAAACAAAAACTGGGGACTTATCTCCCTAGGAGATAGCCCCCTTTCTTCAGCCAATTTTCCGTGGCGGTGGTTAAGAACTGCCGCTCGCTCTTTCACCATAGGATGCTTATCCCAGTTTTTTAGCATGCCCTTATCAAACTGCAAAAAGATCCCTTCTCCCCGAACTTCAGCCCCCGGCAGCCAGTCAAGCCGCTTTTTGCCGTGCACAGGTACAGCTTTTGATAAAACACTTCGATCGTCTTCCGGATGGGTCTCCCCTCTATCAAGGGGCTGCAAACGACTGAAAGCAACTAACACCCGAACTTCCCTCAACCGATGGATCAGCGTAACAGACTTGAGGGCGGGGATCCCATACCCTTTGCCCGATATAACTTCTAGGCTGAGATCTTTAGGCGGCAAGTCATGGGGCACCCGGCCCATGAAAGCCTCATATTCGGTAAAACGATACTCTTCCTCGTCAACGGGCATTGGGGGACCGATTTTTTGATTCTTAACAAGATCCAGGATCCGTTCACGGCTTATTCCAGTCTCTTCAGCAAGTTTCTCCAGGAGATAAGATATTAAAGGCTCTGGGTGGTCACCCTCAATGAGAAGCGGCCATTCACGGGCAGATTGCAGCCGTTCCAAAACGGCATCATCTTTGGAGGGTATAAGAATTGAAGTAACTACTTGTGGGAAATAGATGTTGGAGGCACCCCTCAAAAGCACCCGCACCCTTTCGTTACAGTCTTCCTTTCGCCCCTGCCAAGGCATAAACCCGGTGCAAAAAAACTTGGCATTATCGGTGAGTGCCCCTCCCATAGAGCGTCTGGCCCCACAAGTTTGACACTCAACTCTTATGGCAGAAGAACGAAAGGAACCACCATCGGCCCGTATAGTCAGATCCGGCCGTGTGCACATCTCCCCCTGGTGAACCCAACTTACATAAGGGAAGTCATCGATGTGCCCACGCCAGCAAACCATTACAAATCGGCTAGGGACCAATCGCGCGCTACACACACAGCATCGAGGAGTGTCCCAGGTCTGCTTGTGCTTCGTTATATACCTGCTGTACCAATCGTCCACTCGTTTAAGGTACCTGCACCGGGGGCAAAACAGCCATTTGGGAAAACGCGTAGCAGGCACACCTTGATTAGAAGATTCCTCCCCCGAGGGCACCATGCGGAAATGACTGACGCCCAGCCTTCGTTGAAGGCGCCCATCGTAGATATGATGGCCAAAATTCTCATGCCATTGATTGATAGACACGGGCATAAGCGATTCATGGGGAAGGTCAATAATGCTGCCAACCCCGAAAGGGACAACAGACTGGGCTCTTCTGAGTTGATCCTTTCGCAGCCTGGAATTTGCTCTTTTCTTTCTCATCGGCGAATCCCCCAATCCTCTTTGGTAACAATGATGTTCGTTGGAGCATCCACATTCCTCATAGATTGCATGGTCTTCCAAAATTGGCCCTGTTCTTGATGCGCGGGATACAGGAGATGGTTCCCCCGCCTGAAAGAGTAAGTAAGGGAATCCCAAGTCTTCCCTAAATGAGACCATTCCTTCACCAGTTCCTGTAGATCATCTATGGTCCCTTTCACTTCCCCAGGCATAACCCCCTTGACCCGCTTTACGATCCAATCCAACAATTCAGGTAACGCTTCATGATTGGGCCTAAAATTTATAGCCTGGCTATCGGCAGACAATTCATCGATCAAATGCCTCACCAAGGAGACCAAAACTGCGTGTAGTGCCCTTTCTCTGGCAGGTCCGGAAAAAGGAGTAACGCTGGTCGGTTCCACGTGTCTGTAGAAAGCCTGATGATATGCCCCAAATCTTTCATAGTGGGATCTGTCTCGGGGCCTAGCGCCGTCATAGAGTACCAGAATAAGACCTGGGTACTTGCGCCCAATGCGGCTGGTCGCCTGAATATATTCCGACGTACTTTTGGGCTGACCTACCACGGTCATAAGGCCGAGCCTGTCAATGTCGATACCTACAGATATCATGCTAGAGGCAAGCAGCAAATCTAAAACGTTTCTGTCAGGTAGGCGGACTGCCAATCTTTCAAGCATAGACGGTATGTCCGCGGATGCCCGGGCCCCAGTTAATTCGTTTACCTCAACGTATGCTCTTGGCCGCCTGTTCCTTCTTCGGGCAATAGTTCCTATTTCATCCTTTACCGCATCCTGCGCAAAGGTTGCAGTTCTCCCTAACTCCCGAATAGTGTTGAAATATCCTACAAACGTCCAATAGGGATCCTTTACGGAAGGCTCGCAATCAAGTTCATAGACATACTGAAGCACTGCCCCCATAAGCCTTATCTGCGTGGTCGTCAACGTTTTACCCGTTGCCATTATCCCCACATAAAGACGCCCAGGTTCGGTGCCGGCTTTCTTTTCTCTTGTGAAAAAAGAATCTTGTGCATTCAGGCCTGCCTCGGGAAACTGCCTGACCTCCCGATTGTATACGCCTCTTATTTGCTCGGCAGCCCTCCGGATGGTGGCAGTTGACGCTATGATTTTTGGGGGTATGCCCTTGGCAGAACACAAAAGATCCACTGCCGTTTCGTAAAGACCTACTATGGTACCTAAAGGCCCAGATATTAGGTGGAGTTCGTCTTGAACGATAAGTTCAGGGGACCTGCAATCTGACGATAGGCCAAACAAATTCCTAACGTCTTGTCTCCATGGCAAAAGGGCAAACTTGTCCACCGTGGCAAAAAGCAGTGTTGGCGGTTCTCTGTAAATATCTTCATCCACCACTTGTACCGGCAGTTCATCGTGAAAACCACAGGTCTTTTCAGTACAGTGCACCACAAAGCGCTTGGGACGAGATCGTATCTCATACCCGGAGATATCACCGCTTTTTTCTCTTTCAAGGACAGTACCGCACCAAGGACAGCTTAACACCTGAAAAGGATTGTCCGTCTCGACGCCTATTTCCAGGCTATCTAGTCTATCGGCAGCCTCTGACACTGTGTTGGGCGTGGACGATGACCCTATCCAAAGCCCCAAAGAGATTCTGGAATTCCCAAGCAAGTGCGGCATAGAACGCCTTATAATTTCGCAAGCACAGATGAGCGTGCTGGCTCTTTGAAATTGCTGTGCGGTAAGAAGCCTTAAAGTGTATCTCATGATTATGGCAGTGCCTTTACCAGATTCTTTATGACGAATCCTTCTTAAGAAGATTAAAAAGGCAGATACCCCCAGATAAGCCTCTGTTTTTCCCCCACCTGTGGGGATCCAGATAAGGTCTACTAAATTTCGATCGAGGCTTTCGGGATCGCTGATTCCCTTGAGGTTGAGCAAAATGAAAGCCATCTGAAAAGGTCTCCACGTTGCGTTTTCTTGGGGAAACTTATGGTAAACTGGCCAATCAAGCCCGTCTTCTGCGGGTCGCCTCGGAGTTTGATGAAGAAGGGTATGGGCCCGCTGCATTAGCATCGCTCTGTTAGCTAGCTGAAAAGCCAAAAACACCTCAGGATCCTTCAAAAGCTCAGCACCGCTCATGAGCCGTTCTGCACATGCGGTACACTGCTTCAAGTGTTTTTCCGCCGTTGACTTCAAAGGCTCATCCAAGGCCTTAGCGGCTGCTCTTTGTTTTTCTATCCACTTGCTGTAAGTATCCACCATTAGGCGAAGATCGCGGATAATTTCGTCTTTCGTTAAAGGGGAAAGATCCGATAAATTTTGCATGCTGAAAATGTGGGCGATAGGTTCCAGTTCCGCCACGTTAAATCTAAAACCAGGAGCCTCGTACTGCGGAATCACCTTGGTCTCAAGCACGGTCCCCTCTTGGTTCCAACAAACTGCACAGCCGTGTCCTACCCCAAATACCTGATGATTTCGATAGAGAAGCCCCAAAGACACCTGTTCTGCATCCCTTGTCGTGTGCCGGGGCAACCGCTCATAATCGAGAAAACGGACGGACGCTTCTTTGGGTTTTACCAAAAAAGTAGCCTGAAAGAAGCAATCTTCTGTTCTTACGCTGCTGCCCCCTTCGATTTCATTAATGAGAGCAAGAGTGAACAAGGTTGCATGGGTTTTAGCATCAGGCCTTCTAATACAGACCATTTTCAGACCATCGCAAACCCGAAAGTGCTTTTCGGTAGACTGCAAGTTACCTACGCGCGGAATCTCAAGGGTTATTTCATTTTCGCCACTGCGCTGTAGGTTATCAGGATTAGATTTTGAAGCAAAACCGATAGGTATTCGCTGCCACCCATCATTCTGTAAGGCAAACAACTTGAACACAACATCCCGCCACTGCTGCGAGTGATTCAATTTCAAAAGGGAGTTTCTTGTTTCCTCAGAAAGTCTCGCCCTCGTGCGAATGACACCACTTTCTTCAACCATGTGTTCGACAAATAGGCGGTTATCCCTTAAGCCCTGGTTCAAAACATCCTCGAGCCCATCCACATCCACCCGACATTCTTCCGGCGCCAAGCGTCTGTAACGGGCCGCCCGCACGTTCACCGTTAAAGCCGGATTCAAGCCTGAAGCGTAAAAACTTACCCCAAGCGAAGATGGATAATATTGATTGGCCGTGGTCGCGGCTATATCCAAAAGT
>CAYORX010000049.1:0-5001 GCA_964406505.1 uncultured Eubacteriales bacterium | reverse complement strand
GGGCTGCCGTTTTAGTTATGAAAAATGGTAAAATCATTCATAAAAAAGGTTACGGATATGCACAACTAGAATATGACATTCCCATTAAGCCAAATACGGTCTTCCAAGTAGCCTCGGTATCAAAACAATTTACCGCCATGGCCATTGCACTACTTGCGCATCAAGACAAACTATCTTTAGATGATGAAGTTCGCAAATACATACCCGAACTTAAACCCATGGATTATCCTGTAACTATTAGACATCTAGTCCACCACGTAAGTGGCTGGCGAGACCAATCGGAACTTATTGCTTTAGCAGGTTGGCGTTCCGAAAATGTAATAACCATTGAACAAATAATGAAAATGTTGTGCAGGCAACAAGGTTTAAATTTCGAACCCGGTTCTAGATTCCTATATTCCAACAGCGGATACACTCTTATGGCTATCATCGTCGAACGCGTAACCGGTTTAACATTTCCAGAAT
This sequence comes from uncultured Eubacteriales bacterium, assembly GCA_964406505.1. GTDB lineage: Bacteria > Bacillota > Sulfobacillia > Fermentithermobacillales > Fermentithermobacillaceae > DTU015. Next base: position 4,536 of record CAYORX010000049.1, on the reverse strand, counting down.
ACATGCAAAAAAACGTTTTTGAGCCTCTAAACATGAATGACTCCTTTATTCACAGTGATCATGATCTAATAGTTAAAAACAGAGCCTATTCATACGCTCCAAAACAAGGAGGAGGATTCAGAAAAAAAGTTCAAAGCTACGCACACTACGGGGCTACCAGTTTATATACTACTGTTGAAGACATGGCCAAATGGATACAAAACTATGAAGAACCGAAAGTAGGTGCCAAAGTAATGTCTATGATGCATAATCAATTTACCCTTACTAACGGTGAAACCATAGATTATGCATTTGGATTGAGGCATACTGAATATAAAGGTCTGCCTCTTATATCTCATACAGGATCAAGCGCCGGATTCAGAGCATACTTTGGTCGTTTTCCCGAACATAATTTAGGTATAACTATACTTTCCAACGCGAGCTCATTCCCCCGCGAGCCCATGGCAATGAAGATCGCCGATATCTTACTCGCAGATCAAGTTGCGCAATATAAAAAGCCGAAGCCTACAGTGATGCAATACTCGCTGTGCCCAGGGACTTACCTCGTAAGAGAGCCCGGCAAACTATTAGAAATAACGTTAGAAAACGAAAAACTTATGATACAACTAGAAGGTTGGGAACAGCCTATCGCTCTTACAAATATAGACGAAAACGGTTTACGAAACGGCTTAAACCTGGGTGAGTTTTACGAAGTCGATAAGTTCGTATCAAAAACTAAAAATGTACAAATCGGATTCATTAGCAGTGAACGTAAAGACGACGGATTGTCGCCAAGTTCTTTTGGCTTAATAATTAACACTTACGGCGAAGACATGGGGGGCGAAAAAATAAAACTCAAACCGCTAACTAACGAAGATCTCGCCGAATATGAAGGAACGTACTACAGCAAAGAACTGGATACTGTTTATCATTTAGATGTCGCAGACGAGCATTTAACAGCACGCCATAGGCGCCATTCTGACATAATACTCTTACCGACTGGCAACGATCAATTTCATGCAAAAACAGGACCTTTAGCGAAGTTACGATTTGTAAGAAACGAGCATGATCAAATCGTAGGGGTAAGAAATCTCGGTAACCGAGTATTAGACATATTATTTGAAAAACGATAATTTGCCGCGGTTAATTCTAAAATTTACAACGAAATAAATGTAAGGTTTCGAAGAACAAGTATGGCATGTGTAACTTCCGGAAAGATCTAAAAACGAAGCAAATCGGCACGAAGTCTTAATTGCAACAATCATAGGTGCTGACAAAAAACCCTAGGCGTTATTCGTGGCCACACTGATTTTGGCATCGTCTGTTGTCTTAGAACAAACTGTTTTAATGGTAGGCATAGATCATAAATATGACAATGTATGGGAAGTTAGGGATTCTGTCAAAGCTATAATTCTAGGTATGCTGCCATTTTCGGGCCTTCTACGGTTGTAAGACCTTGCAACCACTACAAGAACCAGGTTTGATCCCCGTTCTTACATATTCTTTAAAACGCTTCACAAATAATGCTTGATCTTTTTCCCCGCAACAATTTTCGATGTGTTCTAACATCATTGTTAACCTCCGCCCGGTTTCGGGCGACAAATAATGCTCTACCAGACAAGCATCTTTTTCAGCAATATCAGGCTCAACGCCTAATACTTCATGGAAAAAAGCATACAACATTTTGTGCCTTTCATAAACGCCTTTAGCCGTCTGTTTCCCTGTCGGAGTTAGTTTAATGGGTCCATAAAGTTCCTGTTCAACCAAGCCTTTATCCGACAATAATCGAACTGCTGACACAACAGAAGGCATTGTTACTCCCACAGCTTCGGCTACATCTTTTACCCTGACTCTTTTGTTTTCAAGACCTATGCGATAAATTGCCTCTAAATAGTCTTCTTCAGAGCGAGAATACACATTAGACATTTATATCCCCCCTTCCGCTTTCTACAATTTCTCGGTTAATGTTCAGCTTTTGACATACTTCCCGTGGATAAATCATGGAGATTCTACTGTTGTCAAAGAATACTTGCTAAGCAGATTTTACGGCTCTCTGTAAAGGCCAATGCCCTACCCCATGGATATTTGGCAGCATTTACATCCCTATCATGAAGAATGTTGCACTTGGAACATTGCTATTTACGATCTTTTAATGAAAACTTTTGATGGATGTAGCTACAGCAAAACAAATCTTACTTAAAGGATAGAAACGGTCTATCCGAATTCGTTCAGTATCTGTTTTGACGCTCAGCTTAGTCTGATTTAACACGCTATAATAATCTGATTATCATCATACAGTTTATATCCAGTCTACTTTAAAGTAAAGGATTTGTATTTTCATATCCTCCTAAAAGTGGGAGATACATTTTTGGTGCCATGTTTCGCATTCCTATGGAAATACTCGTAGATCCCATCTGTTCGTTCTGTTATATCTTGAATGGATTTAGAATCAAGTCTTAGATTGCGATGATTCACCGTGTGTCTGCTTAAACTACAGACACACGGTGAACATATGCTATTTAAAAGTCTTCAAAATCTTCATCGTCATCTAGCGGAATGAGACGGCCTTTTTTTGCCTGTTTCGTGGTTGAAGTAGCGGCAGCTTCTGACTTTGAAGTCTTATCTTCAACAGAGGTGATTTTTGTTTTGCTCTTATCTAGTTTTGTTCTACTCGAACTTTTACGCGCACTTTGACGGTCATGCTCTACCTTGAACCAACTCATGGTCTCACGAAGCTGAGCTACCTGTGAGGCAAGTTCTTCAGCCCCACTAGCGCTTTCTTCGGCACTCGCTGCGTTTTCTTGGGTGACCTTATTCACTTGATTCGTAGCTATACCTATCTGATCTATGCCCCTTGCCTGCTCTTGAGATGCTGCGGCGATTTCAGCGACTACTTCATTAGCTTTTCTATTTTCATCCGCAATTTCTTGCAGCACACTGTAAACTTCTTTAGCCACTTTAACGCCGTTATCTGCCCGCTTCACCGATTCTTCTATCATAACTGCAGTGTTTTTGGCTGCCTCAGCACTTCGAAGGGCCAAATTGCGGACCTCCTCAGCCACCACTGCAAAGCCGCGTCCTGCGTCACCTGCCCTGGCAGCCTCGACTGCAGCATTCAGGGCCAAAAGATTGGTCTGAAAGGCTATATCGTCAATGGTTTTAATAATCCGTGCAGTTTCATCTGATGCATCCTTAATTTCTTCTATGGCCTTATTCATGTTCTCCATAGAGATAAGCCCTTTTTGCGCCGCTTCAGTAGCATTAACAACCAAAGCCTGGGCCTGATTTGCATTTTCAGCATTGGTTCTAGTCATGCTCGTAATTTCTTCTATGCTGGCCGAAGTCTCTTCAAGGAAACTTGCCTGCTCCGCCGCGCCTTCGGCCACGGCCTGGGAACTAGAACTGATCTGTTCGGCCGCAGTAGCCACTTGATCGGCGGCTCCTTGTACCTCAACAATCATATTCCTTAAGTTTGTCACCATTTTCGCAACGCCTACGCTCAATTGATCCTTTTCAGATCTAGGCTTAACATCCATAGTGAAATCACCGGCCGCCAGCGCGCCGGACAAAACTACCTGCTCATGGTTAGATGCCATAAGATTTTGTAAACTGAACGCCATAACGTCTTTATCAGACCTTGGCTTAATCTCAACTTCTAAGTTACCCGTAGAAACTTCTTCGAGTAGGTGGATCTGATCTTTAATCCCGTTTATTACATCACCAAAATAGCCCATTAATTCCCCAATTTCATCCTTGGACTCGGCATCTATCTCCAAGTCTAAATGCCCCACTGCCATTTGCCTTGCAAGGCCTGCCAATTGATTTATAGGTTTACTTATCACGTTAGCGATGAGTACCCCAAGGAGCACTGCTACAAACACACCTACGCCTGTAAAAGAAGTCAACATAAAAAGAGAAGAGGTTTCGGTCTCTTTAGCATCGACTTTGGCGGAAGCCGCTAATTCCCCGTTACGGGCAATAATCTCATCGAGTGTGTCCCTAGCCTTGGTCATCAAGGGCCCAACTTGGGTCATGTAAGATTCGGCAGTTTCCTCGAAAATAACATTTACCTCGGGATCGTCCATTGTAAGTCCGCGGTCCATCATTTCGTCTACCTGTTTAAACAGCAATAGGTGGCGGTCTACTTCAATTTCCCAATCGGACCACTGCTTTTGAAAGGTCTGCCACAATGCTTGCTGTATGTCTCCTTTATCCAATGCTTCGTACACTACCCAGGCTTCCTCGGACATTTGGAAACCTTCGTCTATTTTTTCATATGCATCTGCCCTTTTTTGAAGATCGAACATGGGGTTTATTAGCCCTCGTATCCCAACGGCCACCTCCAATTGGCCCCTAAAACTGTGGCCAAAGAGTCAGTAGCCACCATGTGCTTGTTGCCTACCTCGTCTAAAGCAGTGCCTATTCTCGATTGCCCCAAATAGCCTGTAACCCCTATGCCTGCCCCTATTAGTGCTACTAGCAAAAACCCCAGAAGTAGTTTCGCCCGTATTTTTAAATTCTTAAACCATTTCAAGAAAACTCGCCCCTTTTCTGTAT
>CAYORX010000048.1:0-5668 GCA_964406505.1 uncultured Eubacteriales bacterium | reverse complement strand
ACCCAAAGGTGACCATTTGTTAGACCAGGATAAATGGAAGGAAGATTTCTTGCTCCGTATCAGTAAAGAAGGGATTCCAGTTAAAGTCTATGTTGATGATAATAAATACCGTGTTTGCGGCCTCCCGTTTTTTAATGTTAACCACAGAATGGATGATTTCGAGCAAGCCCTGAGGGATAATATACGTTAATTAGTTGCCAATAGATTTAACAGATGGGACCATGTTTTCGATTTAGAGGTAAGACCATAGAGATTGCGAGCTTAGGTTGACACATTGCCAGCCCCATCTTGTTGCATGCCAACCGCCGGTCTGAGCATATTGATGTCAGTCCGAATGTTTTGTGGTGAGGGAGAAGTGGAAGTGATATTGGCGGATAAGATTATCCATCATCGAAAACTGTTAGATTTGATTCAAGAGGGACTTGCTATCTAGTTGGGGGTCTCGCGTCAGGCGATAACGTAACATAAGTTTCGCACATTTGAACAAGGGAAAAGACATGCCCCGTCTCGCTTGGTAAAATTGTCTGGTCACACAAACAAAAACCAGGAGGAGACGAAGCCATGTCTGAGAAGATTATACAGTTTAACGGGATCGCCATGAAAGGGGAACTTGGCGAGCTTGTGCGTCAAAGCGTGGCGCAGACCCAGAACACTCTGCTTGATGAAGAAGCTGACCGGCTTACCAATGCGACACGGTACTAACGTACTGAAGAAAAACGGGACACTCGGGCAGGATATTACACTAGAGGTCTTACGATAAAAGCCGGAGAGGTTACGTTGAAGGTTCCGAGGCTTAGACACCTGCCCTTTGAGACAGCCATCATCGAGCGTTACAAAAGGCGTGAAACAAGCGTAGAGGAAGTCCTAGTGGAAGTGTATCCGGCAGGGGTGTCGGTGCGAAGGGTTGAGGACATTACCGAAGCGCTATGGGGCACAAAGAAGGTCAGCGTAGGCACAGTAAGCAGGTTAAGCCGGAAGGTTTACGTACACATAGAACAATGGCGCCAAAGGACGCTTCAGGTGAGTTATCCCTATGTCTATCTAGATGGTATTTACCTCAAGAGGAACTGGGGCGGCTTTTATGAGAACGTGGCAATCCTGATGGCGATGGCCGTCAATGAAGATGGGGAACGTGAGGTCATAGGTGCTTGCGAAGCGATGAAGGAAGATAGCGCAAGCTGGCTGGATTTCTTGAGGCATCTTAAAGAAAGGGGGCTAGAAGGGACTAAACTGTTCACGGGGGACAAGAACTTTGATCTTTTGGCGGCTGTGAACACAGTGTTTTCTGAGGCCAAGTATCGGCGTTGCACTGTTCATTTTTACAGAAATGTGTTTACGGTGGTGCCGAGGGGTAAAGTGAAACTTGTTGCAGTCTTGCTCAAAGCCGTTCACGCCCAGGAAGACCGCAAAGCAGCAGAAGAGAAAGCCGAGGTAGTAATTCAAAGGCTTAATGAGATGAACTTGCTCGAGGCGGCAAAGAAGGTGCGGGATTCGGTTGGTGAAACCCTTACCCACATGATGTTTTCCAGAGAGCATTGGAGGAAAATCAAGAGTAGCAATGCCATCGAGCGTCTGAACAGGGAGATTAGAAGGAGAACGCGGGTAGTAGGGCCATTCCCTGACGGACACTCAGCCCTGATGCTGGTTTGCGCCGGACTCAGGTACATGGAAACCCCTATGTGGGGCCAGAAGAAATACATGAACATGAAGCACCTAGAAAACATGGAGGATTCATCGCCAGTGGCCGGCTGACCCCCGGCTACCAAGCGAGATCAAATGTGCGAAAGATCCTTGACACTACCTTATCCGCTGCTGCACGTAATGAGCTTTTGAAGCTGTATCCAAGAATTGACGCGAGTGTGGGGGAAGGATGGTTTGGGAAAGCTGTCGCAGATCAGGTCATAAAAGAATTCTACAAACACGGTAGAAAAAGACCTTAGCTCCCCAATGTGGTAGAGATTTACGAAACCATCCAATATCTACAGAAAATCGGACTACTGACTACTACTCTTTGGACATAACCATTTTGGAACTGCTGTAGGCACCATCACCTTTCACGTACACCGAACCATAGTGAAACGAAGGACTCTTTCAACCTAGGATAATCAAAATGCTGCACAGGGTTTCCTTGATTTAACCTGGAACCTTTGACCAGGAGTTTTGTTCTAACAGTTAGGAGGTGCTTGATTTGAGAAAGTTTATTTTACTTCTAACGATGTTTTCGACGCTAACATCTTGCGGCCCTGCCCCTTATGTAGGCAGCGCAAATTTGATGACAAGTATTACCGGAAACCCAATAGTGCCCGTAAAACTCGATAAGGTAGAAGGAGAAGGTGGCGAAGCCGAAAAAATCGTTGATTTTTCGTTGGATATCTTTAAGGAAATTTACAAGGACGAAAACGTCCTCATATCGCCCCTTTCCATTATTACCGCTCTAGCCATGACTGCAAACGGTGCGGAAAAGGAAACTTTAGCCCAAATGGAACAGGTTTTCGGCACAAGCACAGGCGATCTGAACGAATATCTTTACGCTTACAGGTCTTATCTCCCTACTGGAGATAAATACAAGATGAGTCTTGCTAACTCTATATGGTTTAAAGACGATGAGAACCTAACGGTAGAAAAGAATTTTTTGCAAACAAACAAGGACTATTACGATTCGGACGTCTATAAGGCTCTTTTTGACGACAGCACAAGGAACGATATCAACGCGTGGGTTAATGAAAAGACAAATGGTTTGATTGATAAATTACTGGATAAAAGTATACCGAAGGACGCCGTGATGTATCTGGTTAATGCGCTTGCTTTTGATGCCCAGTGGGAGGATATCTACGAAGATATTGCTGTTCGCGAAGGCAAGTTTACCGCTGCAAGCGGCGCTAAGCGCGACGTGGATTTCATGCACAGCACCGAATACAGCTACATTGAGCTTCCGGGCGGTGTGGGATTTTCAAAGCCCTATGCCGACAGCAAGTACTATTTCACCGCCCTTTTGCCTGATGAGGGAGTTGAAATGGGTGAACTTTTGGGGGCCTTGGATGGGGAGACCCTTGTGGGTACCTTGAAAGAGCAAACCGATGATGAGGTACACGCATCCATGCCTAAATTTGAGTTTGAATACGATCATGAGCTTTCGGAAGTACTGGAGGGGTTGGGCATGGTGGATGCTTTTGACGCTAAACTGGCGGATTTCACTTCCTTAGGTCGGTATACCGATGCGAACATCTTTATAAATCGAGTGATCCACAAAACGAAGATTCGGGTGGACGAAAAAGGGACCGAGGCAGGTGCTGTCACAGCTGTTGAGATGTTCAGGGTGACTTCCATGCCTGTTAAGCATAAGGTGGTCAATCTAGACCGACCGTTTTTCTTCATGATAGTGGATGGTGAATTTGGCTTGCCTATTTTCATGGGTGTTTTAAACGATGTAGGACCGTAAAGTATGCGGTGCATGAGGCGATTCTCCCATGAAAGTCTGTCTGTCTTGATACAGACAGACTTTATACTTTTCGACAGGCGGATGTCCGGGCGGCATGAGTTTTTTGGGAAGGCGTGAAAGACTTTATGGGTAAAAAACAAGTGATCTTCAAGGATTGCCTATCATTTTGTATTGACGCCTAGCTGTGGAGAACACAGACTAGTCGTAGACTAGTCCGAACGAGAGAAAGGGGCAACATGGAGAAAATTGGTGTTTACGAAGCGAGAACAAGATTTGCTGAGCTGTTGGCGGATGTGGAAAAGGGGCACCGGTTCGTTATCACGCGGCACAACAAACCCATTGCTATTCTTTCACCTGTACTCGGACCTGATCCTGAACGTATTCAAGTGGTAGCAGACACTTTTCGCAAAAATCGGCGGGGGAGGTATTTAGGCGGTAACATTCGAGATTTTATTAGTGAGGGACGCAAATGGTAAACCAAGCCTTGTTTGTTTTCGACACTTCAGTAACTATGTCTTGGTGTTTCGAAGATGAAGTAAGTGATTACTCGGAGCGCATTCTTGACGCTCTATTGGAGAATTCGGCAGTAGTCCCCGGTCTTTGGTCGCTAGAAGTTGCTAACGTTTTACTGGTCTGTGAGCGACGGGGCCGCATATCTCAAGATGAAAGCCGCCATTTCATGGGGTTGTTGGGGGAGTTGCCCATTGTACTCAAGGACATGGCATCCGTAGGGGACTGGAGGAAATTGCTGAAGTGGGGCGGGTCCGTTCTCTTTCGGCCTATGACGCGTGTTATTTGCTCCTTGCAAAAAATGGCTTTACCTTTAGCGACCCAGGATAAAGGTTTGATACAAGCGGCCCATGAATATGGGATTTTGATTTACGAACCAAAATAGAGTGATTAGCGCTTTCACGGTTTTCAAACTTTCGACTGTCTTGTCCTTATCCAATTTTGAGGGCAACAAAGGCGAGGTAAAATAGGTACCGCTGGGCTACTATCTATCTTATGGATCCGGTCAATCATTTGTCGTCCGAACTACCCAACTAGCGATGCTTTTACGGGGCAGGAGATGAGAAGGTGTCATACATAAAGCTCCATCCAGTGAAACAATGTGACTTTCAAATCAACCGCATTTTGACTTACGGGTCTGAAACTTGAAACAAGGCTGAAGTGAAAGAAACTGCTAAAGCGATAACTGATTTTGCTACTTGGTTTGAAGGTTGGAGAAACCTGGGCGAAAAGGCGACCGATGAAGAGCGATTTCTTCACGCGCGCATTACTATCGCTTGGTAGAGTTTTTTCTAAAAGATGGCCCTCAAAAAGCTGCTATGTATGAAAAGTCTATGGAAAACTTCAACCGCGTTATAAAAGAAGATAGGGATCTTACGGTTGAATATGTGCCCTATGAAAATGCATCCATGAAAGTTTTTATGTTCAAGGTCCAGAAGCCGGTGGGCAATTTGATCGTTTTCGGCGACTACGATTCTTTTATTGAAGAATTTTATTTGGCAGTTAGAGAGTGGGCAGGTAGGAGCTACGATATTTAATTGTTTGAAGGACCGGGCCAAGGCCAAAACCTAAAAAAGGTCTTACTTTTGAACCCCATTGGGAAAAACCGACCGTGGCGGTTCTAGATTACTTCGGTTTGACTGAGGTCTTTATGGTGGGTATTTCTTGGGCCGGCTATTTGGCTTTACGTGCAGCAGCCTACAATATTTTGTATGATGGTTTTGATTGTATGGTAAGTCAATTCCCTCGACCCTTAAAAGGTTTGATGAGATTCCTTTTCCACGTAAAAGCCGAGAGGCTTATGAACGTAATCATGGAGATAATTGCGAAAAAAAGGTTCTTTGTCGACCGGGCTTTATCCTACGGGCAGTACATTATCGGGGCAAAGACGCCTTACGATTTCTACGCTCACCTTAAGGGGCATACCCTGAAAGGTATTATGGACAAAATTAAATGTGATATTTTACTTTTGGCCGGTGAACACGATCACAATATCCCTATTTCTCATTTCCATATTCTGATGAAGTAATTAGATTCAGTACGGGCGATGTCAAGGCTGTTGAAGAGGTCATTTTCGATGAAAACGTTCATTACCTGCATATGGTTTTCCCGAAAGATGAAGGGTTCCCATCCATCTTTCAAATTCCAACGTGTATATGACTGTGGTGAGGGGAATTCTTTCTATCGACCTTAACGACGGACCTGTTCGTGAGTACGACT
>CAYORX010000047.1:0-5726 GCA_964406505.1 uncultured Eubacteriales bacterium | reverse complement strand
CCAACCTTTAGCTCGCCAAGCCCGAACTAAACCCCAAAACTCGGCGTTACATTCATATCTTTCAACCAATGCTGGATCTTGATTGAACGGAATTACCCCTACTACCGGTTTTATTTCATACATGTCTAACATTTTTTCCAACCGTGACCACTTTCCAATATCCATATATTCAGATGCATCATCCAATCTGATTAAATACATTCACACCTCTCCTAAGCAACCCTTCAACTCGAACTCGTAGTATCAGCATCAATAGTACAAGAACGTAAAGTGGAGTTCGCTAAAGTTTCCGTCAATCGATTTTAGCAAGCAATGATATCTGCACCCTGTCACAATCATTTCGACCATTAAAATTATTTAAATTCCTAATCCAAAAAGTATAAGAATAGCGGACAAAAACCGCGAATTAAAGATATTCGGAATAAACATAGAACCAATTAACACAGTAAGGAGGACAAAGAACAAGTCTTTATTCCGCTTAAAAGACGAAAGAAGTATTATTGCAAAAAACAAACAAATAGGAATTGTAAATAAAAGTCCTCCCTGTGCCAGGGATTGGTATATCAAATTATGAGGAATTGTACCGCCATAAGTGCTAGAACCGAACCCAATACCTGTAAATGGACTATTTTTAAAAATGTCAAAAGCCCTAGCATTCAATATCCCGCGCCCCGAATCAGATCTGAAACCTGCCGGCCTAAAGTATAGAAGTACTCGATAACCGCCTAGCAATATGACGGTATTCGCCATGACTAATAATGCCGATCTGATTGGCATAACTGGCATCAGTCTCAAAAAGTAAAAACCCGTGTACAATACAAACACAGCGATGAAAGCTGCAAAACCTGTACGTGCTGATGTGATTAAACTTGCGACTAAGAGTAAAATAGTTACGATCGAATATTTGAGACGATTTTCTCGGTGATATTGCCTTAACGTAAACGCCAGCATTCCGCCTGCACTTAAATAAAGAGATAAAAAACTAAAATCTAAAAACAAATATCCAAACGCATTCCTGAATGATCCTAGCGCCTTGAAATAACCCAGCCGTTTGCCTAGCAAAGAAAACATAATAAACTGAGCAAATACGCCTATACCCGCAATAATTGCTCCACGCACAAATGTATGACGCAACTTCATTTTTTCGTGTCCGGTTAATCTATCTTTAGCCAAGTTGCCAATAACAGGGCTGATTAATACTATAAAAATATTGATATATTGCTTAAGCCCGTCCGCTCTGTCTTTTGCGGCTAACAAAGGTATGGTGGAAACAAAAGCAGTCAAGAATGCAAACATTGAGATTGATGTCAGCTTGATTCTTGTTCTCTGCAAACCATATAAAACTAGGTGTAACGCTAATATTATGATCAAGATATAAAACCAACTAAATATGGTTCCTCCGCGTAGTTGTCCGAATATGTCGGTAAAGGCCAACGGTACACTCAGCATTATAGCCGTCAACAGCGAGAACACAACACTATGATTCTTACGAGCTTGTCTATAAACCAATAGCCAAACTCCAAGCCCAATAGCCAGAAATATTGGACCCCGTATCGGTTCGGCAAAGATTAAACAAGACAATGCATAAAGTAAGACTGATATAAAAGATACCCAATTTTCACTTTTCATTAACCAAAGCCTCTCCTGGGGATCTAAAATATTATCACTACATACGAGGTTTTTAGATATTCAGTTCCGACTCCTAGCTAAAAAATCATAAACACGTAGATGTTCATCAACTGCATTAGAAATATCAAAAGAGAGAGAGCGTTCATAACACGCTTTGGCAATTTTATGAAATTCTTCTACATCGTTCATTAGCCTTTCTATATGTTTAGCAAGCTTTCTATAATCTCTTCTTTCAAACAAAATTCCCGCATCCCCCACAACTTCTGACAACCCCGGCACATCACTCGCTATCACAGGCTTACCTGTTGCCATTCCTTCCACTGCAGCGAGTCCAAACCCTTCCCAATGCGAGGATAAAACGATGATATCGCAGGTTTTTAAGATTCTTGCAACGTCATTTCTGAATCCTAGAAAATGGACCCTCTGTTCTACTCCCAAATCCCTGACGAATTCCTCACACTTTGCTTTGAGAGGCCCATCGCCCACCAGAAGTAAATGAATATTTTCTGGTAATAATTGCATACATCGTATCAAAGTCTTTTGGTCTTTCGCTTCCGAAAATCGTCCTACCATGCCAATCAATTTCGTATGTTTGCTAAATTGAGGATTAATCTCGCTTAAGGCATAAGCCTTAGCACTCTGGAATGTTTCCACATGTATACCATTTGGTATGGTAACGAATTTTTTTTCTTCCTGAACACCTAGCCAGGTAACAAGATTTTTTTGTACTTCGCGGCTTATAGATATAACTGAGTCATAAGAAGAGTACATCAGTTTATCTATGTATTTAAAAAATTTCTTTCCGCGACGTCGATTATACGTACTGTGTTCGGTAAACACTAACTTTGGTCTACTCTTATTTGGCATACATCTAGATGCAAGAGAGACCCAATATAACGTTGGAAACAAGTGCGCGTGTATGATGTCGTAATTTCCCTTGATTATATAGTTTCTTATAGCGAAAACATTCAACGGATTACGGGGCTTCAGCCAAGAAAGCACATGAATATTGACACCCTTACTTTTAATGGCGTCTTCAAATACATTGTTTTTGTCAGTGAGCAGCAGTAAGTCCACTTCAACGTCTTCTTGTTCATGCATCAGGGGAAGTAGTTGCTGCAACAGTTTTTCCGCACCACCACTACCTAAATTGTTAATTACGTGTAGAATTTTCATGGTGATACCTCATCCTATTGTAATACTCCCTATACCAATCCACAAACTTCCCTATGCCCTCATCAATTGAAGTGTTAGGCCTAAAGTCTATATCCTTTATGACACCATCAACATCTGCATAGGTCTTCGGCATATCACCAGCTCGAAGCGGCAGTAACTCTTCCTTGGCTTTTCTGCCAAGATGTTTTTCAAGGGTTTCAATGAAATCCATAAGCTTCACTGGTTTGTTGTTGCCAATATTGTACACCTTATAAGGCGCGTAGCATGAGCCGGGCTCCGGATTTAGTCTGTCAAAATCATCATTGGATTTAGGAGGGTTAGAGATAACCCTAGCCACACCTTCAATAATATCATCAATGTAAGTAAAGTCTCGCTTCATTTTTCTGTGGTTAAACACTTTAATTGGTTCATCGTTGAGAAAAGCCTTTGTGAATAGAAATAAAGCCATATCCAGTCTGCCCCAAGGGCCATAAACCGAACTTGAAGAAGCACAAACTAAATGCTCTATTTCATTGTGTCTACAAACTTCAAGAATATTAATAAAGCGTAAGCGTCAATTAATCCACACCTTGCCCTGTATTGGAATTAGTGACTTTCCTCAAAATCAAGCCGAAACCAACAAAATTTCAACAGAAAGCATGAAATTATTTACGTTTACACCCTCATGCAATCTTAAGGTATCTTCAACTTCATGCTTAATTACACGAGTTCAAAGGTTTTCCCTGCCGGTATTCCTAAAATATCACGGGAAGTCAACACTGCATCCACATATCCTTGGTGTAATGAAAAGACAATACGAAGTCTACTTAGAGTTAATAGTTATGTAACCGAAAACAAAACGACGAATTCATACACTAGGCCCCAACGGTCACATTCCTACCTCGAATCTCATCCGATAGATTTCTTATAATTTATTACCTGCCCCGGTACCCCTGTAACTGCGTTTCTTATCCCACCACAACGTTCAGCTACCTCTCTTACCATTACCTCACCCATGCCCACAGTGCTTCTTCTTTACCTTCCGATGTATTATCTGCGTTCCCTTAAGCAGGGAGCATTGTTCTTCTTTTCCCCTTACCTCATTACCTGGTTCACCCACATCCGGTATTCTTTCATTAGGTAAGATCACATACAAAAATCATGGGCTAGCAGGATCTTATATAATACTGTCGTAATATAGCATTAATGCAAATATTATGGCGATTCACACAAGGGAGAGAACAGCCTTTGACATGGGATTCGTTCCGAAACTTCGGAACCACCATAATAAAACAAAGACCCATACTGTTTTGCGGCAGCGGCCTATCCATAAGCGCCGGGTACCCATCGGCAAACGATCTCAGCTGCAAAATCAAAAACGGCCTTAAAAACGAAGGTCTATCACCCCCAAACAGCATCACGGATCTAGCCGAAATAGCCCAATACGCCATGCTAAAAAACAAAGACCCAAACAAAATAGCCTCGTACGCATTTGGAAAAGCCGACCCACCAGAAGAAAGACACCCTTGGTACACCCTAAAAGAAATGATAGAGCGCTCCCAAAACCACCCATCCACCATAATTATCAGCCACCCACATTTAGTCATAGCACGACTTGCTCGTGAAGGCCTCATATCAGAAATAGTGACAACCAACTACGACTCCTCTTTAGAGCACGCCCTCTGGGCCGTAGGCATGGACCCTATACCAAATGAAAAAGACCTTAAGCTGTTACCCAGAGCCTGCAAACAATACTTCCAGGTGCTGAACAAAAACACATACAAAAGCCTGACACTACACCCATCAGTGTTTCACATAGCCAAAATCCACGGAAGCATAGACGACGCCTTAAAAGAAAACCCGTCAAATCCCGAAACCTATTCCTGGGAAGAAGCCAACACACTAGTCATCGCATTCCAAGATTTAGTTAGCTGGAATATGTCAGATTGGGCCAAATCCTACTTCGAAGACCGAGTAAAAAGCCGAAACATTATCATAGCCGGATTCTCAGGCAGCGACCCCTATCTTTCCGCTAGCAGCCTATGAACATACTAAAGCAGCGGCATCGTTTTAAAAACAATTCCAACCCTTGGCTCCCTATTTCATTTACATATCTTACGTGTCCCTTTTCCTGATATCTTATATTATAGGCCGCTTCATCCAAGCAATATCTAAATTCCACTAGAAAAAATCGTAGAAATCTCAGATACTGATAGCCTTAGTTTCTGTACCTCCCAGGAAATTCAAGTGGAAATCAAAAAAGCCCTTACCCAATTCTACAAGCGTGAGTTTTCTCAAGAGACATTAGAAAACCACATGAACCCCCCTTGCTATTTGCAGGTATCCTTCTGCTTTTGTAGAAAGAAAAGAAAGAAGCGGTGATTAAGCGAAGGGTTCCGGTCGTTTGCAAAGGGGTATTTCAGTGAATAAACAACGTGTGATCCGCGATCCCATTTACGGCTTCATCGAACTAGATGGCTGGGAAACTGATATTGTAGACCATCCCATTTTTCAACGTTTGCGCCGTATCAGGCAATTGGGCTGGACCAATATGGTGTATCCGGGGGCAATGCATACCCGATTTGAACATTCTTTAGGTGTAATGCATTTGGCAACCAAAATGTATGACCAAATCGTTAAAGGCAACAAATCTTACCTCATAGAAGAATTAGGGTTCAATAACAATAGGCTTGAAAATGACAGGAAATTCATAAGGCTCGCATGCCTGTTACACGATGTGGGGCACCCGCCTTTTTCACACGTTGGCGAGGAACTAATGCCTATAAACCCTAATACGAATGGAAAGTATAAACATGAAGATTATTCCGCAGCAATAGTAGCGCATAAACTTCAAAGCGTTATCGATGAACATCCCCAAAATGAAAAGTACCGCATAGCAGCAAAAGAAATCGGCGATTTTCTAAGAGGAACAACGGAAATTG
>CAYORX010000046.1:0-6196 GCA_964406505.1 uncultured Eubacteriales bacterium | reverse complement strand
CACCTGGCCAAAAGTATTTGGCAAACCGAAAAACATGTGCATTCACAGACAAACATGTTCTGTATTGGAGAAATTTGTCGACGATGTCTTTCAGTGTATTGTAACGAATGCTGCCAAGAATTTGGGCTCATCTTATGCCCTAACTTAATAAAGCCCCCGTATGTCTGTAACAACTGTGTGAAGTACCGTGGATGCCGCCGGTTAAAACAAACGAAATCCCCGTCAAAATCAAAACCTTATATACATATACTAAGGCCGGATATTTTTCATTTAGAAACATCGTAAACGCCAATTGGAACACGCCCCTCATCCTAATTATCATAAAGGCCAGACCTATGAAGATTTCCTACAGTTTAATTCTCACAGACAACGGTTCTCAATTCAAAAACCCCCAAAGTCTTGAACTTTCGCTAGGAGGTGAGCAAAGAACGCGTATTTTCTACTGCCATCCTAACTGTTCTTGGCATAAACCAGGTGTAGAAAGATCCCGCGTGAAAATTAGAAGAATTTTGCCTAAAGGTACTTCTTTTAAAAACCAAACGCGTCAACAAGTATTCGATGTGCGTGATCACATAAGCAGTCTAATTAAGTAAAATTTAAACGGACGGTGCACTTTCGGCCTTGCTGGTATGCTTTTACCGGAAAGAACTATCACAAGTTTAGCTCTTAAACGCATCCCGCCCGATAAAGTGGCTCTCAAGCTACTACTAGTTAAAATGTAATAGCCTAAACGATACCGAAACCGGAATTGGACGCTCAACTTAATACTGAATTTCAATTTCCCCAACTGGAATTTACTTAGAAAAACTCTCATTTGAGACCCAATTCAATGCGCCTTTTTTCGGGCTCGAAATGGCCGTTACTTTTGCAATCTTTTAAACTGCACTCGACTGAAACTTACTTTTACAATCAACCCAATACGTCTGTTAGAGTAAGTTCCACTTTCATGTTGATCGCTGGAAATTACTTTTATAATTAAGGATTAAAAAAGGACCCAAGCGTTGACCTTAAGAATTTAATTAATCGTGAGAAAACTGTGGTGATCAACACCCTAAGAAAGATTCAGTCAAACATCAACAAAGGCAGATAGGTATTGCAAAAAGCAGTTACTACTACCAATGTACTTCCATAGTAGCAAGAGATAAATATGCCGAGTCCCCCAAAAAGGTCTGCAGGGCCTTTGAAGAAGCGTTAGGTCGGTATGGCTACCGCCGAATTCATGCTGTACTTACTGGTTGTAGAAGAACCATATCTGACGAAGTGATACTTCGGCTTATGAGGAGAAAATTTGACTGTAGTTGGGCGAAAGTGCTATAAATATAACTCCTACAAAGATGAGGTTACCCCTACCTGTATCGAATCTGCTCAAAGGAAATTTCAAGGCAACTGCTCCTAACCAGAAATGGCTTACTGATATCAGTGGGTTTTCCCTACCCGCTGGAAAGGTCTATCTATCTCCAATTATCGATTGTTTTGATGGGACGCCGGTTGGCTAGACCGTAGGAACCACTCCCACCGCTAAAATGGCCAACTCCATGCTTAATAACGCAGTGCTTACACTAAGTAAAGATGAGCGACCAATAGTTCACAGTAACAGGGCCGGTCATTACCGTTGACCCGGCTAGATTGAAAGAATGAGTGCTACCAAGCTTATCCGCATTATGTCCAAGGAGGCATGTGCGGGTGATAATGCACCTTGTGAAGGGTTTTTTGGGGCATGTGTATAGAGAAATATTTCACGGTAGGCCATTGGGTAGGGCTGGTATTGAAGATTTCATACAAGAACTCGATTCTTATTTACATTGGTTTTACGAAAAACATATCAAAATGTCCTCGGGGAGAAAGAATCCGATGGAATACCGAAAAGGCCTTGGTTTGATTACATAAAAAGTCCAGAAAAATGCCCGCACCCCCACCATGCAAAATTACTACTTTCAAGAACAGGTTTGGGCGGAGCCAAGCACCTCGGCATAGATACTAAAACTGTGGCCTGGCGAGCCTGGCTGTACATCTTGCGAGTCAGAAGTTCTGACGCTTAAGTCGAGGGACTCATCCTTAGCCAAGAAGTTACATGAAAACGCGTCACGAAACCTAACTCATCCAGGCGGGTAAGCCGATCGTGTCAAGATATCCACCCAATTTGAATTAAACTACCTACCATCCCATCCCAAACATTATTTTTTCATGAAACTAAAAGACATTGGCTTGCAACCAAATTATTAAGACCTATGCTTTTCTTCCGGAACATGGCATTTCCTATTCCGCCTCAATACCTGTTTACTTTGTTTTGGCTTTACTTCACACTTCCGAATTGAAAGTTGGTTGAGTTTTTCGATTGTAAAATTCGCAAGCACTTCATTAAACATCTTCCTGATAATAATTTTAATGTTTTCAGATCGTTTTCTTATAAACAAGCTTGGCACACAAAAAGACAATATATAGGCCAAACTACTAGGTTGCGTGTTTAAATATTTACATACGCTCGCGCACTTTTTTAATATGTTCTCGGAGCCTGCGGTATACTGTACTTTGCGACAAGCCACTTACCTCGGCCACCTTATAGGTGCTACCTAATTCATCATACAAGTCTTTAAGGCAAATGCTCGAAACAAGGTTCGGTGAACGTTCAAAAGACGGGGTCATGAAAGCCTCAAGGACGTTTTTGGGAAGATTTTCAAGATCAATGTTGCTATCTTCACTCATTGTCACCAGATATTCAATTACAGATCGAAGTTCCCGAACGTTACCGGGCCAATGATGGTCTTTAAGTGCCATCATAACATCAGAGGTAATATGAATAGGTGAACCTTCCATTTGTTTTTCTATCTGCTGAAGAAAAAACGATACAAGAAGTGGAATATCATCTTTCCGATGTCTTAACGGGGGGATTTCAATGTTAAAAGAGCCCAAACGGTAGAACAAATCGGAGCGGAACTGATTGGTAGATATAAGTTTTTGAATATCCTGGTTAGTTGCACTTATCAAACGAATATCCAGATTGACAGGCTTCACACCTCCCACCGGAATGAACCTACGCTCTTCAATTACCTGAAGCAGTTTAGCTTGAATCGAAAGGGCTAAGTCGCCTATCTCATCAAGGAAAAGTGTTCCACCGTTTGCCTGCTCCAATAAACCCGGTTTGCCATCTTTTCTGGCCCCTGTGAAAGCCCCAGGCCGGTATCCGAATAATTCGGATTCTGCTAAGGATTCAGGAATAGTAGGGCAATTTACCTGTATGAATGGTTTATTGCTGCGGCTACTATTTCTATGTATATAACGGGCGATCAGATTTTTGCCGGTACCTGATTCACCAGTTATTAAAACGCTAATATCAAACGCAGCCGCACGCAATGCAAGTTTCATAACAGAACCCATTGACGCACTATTATATACTATCAGGCGGACACTAGATTGAGCCTTTTTCAAGAATTCAAGTTGCATTTTATAGTCATCCATAAGCTTTTGAGTACGTTCAACTTGAATTTTCATGGCGTGTAAGCCACTGATATCCCGCGAGTTTTGTATTATATATTGCAATGTTCCTGTTTCATCAAATATAGGTGTGCCAGTTGCTAACATTAACCTGCCTGTACGAACTTTCTGTTCTAGCGTTACTTGCTTCTCTTTTTTCATAACCATAGAAGCCACAGATGGTTTAAAGTATCCAAGTGCCTCCAATTCATTAACATTTTTCCCAATTAAGTCGGTAGTGTGTTTAACGCCATAAATCTTTTTACATGCTGAGTTAACGTAGAGCGTAACTCCATCCTTATCTGTAACCCAGATTTCGTCAACGGTGTGGTCGCATACTGTTTTAAAGAAATTATTATCCATAAATCTATGCCTCCACTAAGTTTTAAAATGACTTGTACGACTTAATTCACCGCAATGCATATGTATCCTTCACCACTTAGTCATAAAGATCCTTTTTTCATCAAAATTCGTTTATTTTCGAATCAAGATAACGGACGCGAACACTAAGATTCCTCATAGTGAAATATCCTGGCATGGTAATTGCATCGGTATATAAGTAACGACTAGATAAGTTGCCTAAAATTTGAAAGGGGTTGCAATAACGATGTTAAAGAAATACACAGAAAAACAAATGCAGTATTTATTTCCTAGTATAAAAACATACTATAAAGAACCGCTTTTAGCCGTAGAAGGTCAGGGCGTCCGACTAAAAGATAAAACTGGAAAAGATTATTTGGACTGCTTTGGGGGCATATTGACCGTTAGCGTTGGCCACAGTCGCGCCGAAGTAGTTAAAGCAATATGTGACCAGGCACATAAAATAGTTCACACCTCAACTTGCTATTTAAACGAACCCATGCTTGAAGTCGCAGAAACATTGGCAAAAATTACTCCAGGAAACTTGCAAAAATCATTCTTCAGTAACAGTGGAACTGAAGCGATCGAAACTGCTATCACTACAGCAAAGTATTACACGGGTTGCGATGAAGTCATATCGCTTCGCCACGGATATCATGGACGATCAAGTTTAGCCACATCTTTAACTGGCCATGCACCATGGCGTACCATATCGAGTACAATACCCGGCATCATATTTGCTCACAATGCCTATTGTTTCCGATGTCCCTTCAAAATGACATACCCAGGATGTGGCGTTCAGTGTGCCCATGATTATGAAGAATTAATAAAAACTTCGACATGCGGAAAAGTTGCCGCTCTTATAGCTGAACCAATCCAAGGAGTCGGTGGATTTATAACACCTCCACCTGAATATTTTAAGGTAGCTGTAGAAATTGTTCGCAAACACGGAGGCGTTTTCATTTGTGATGAAGTGCAAACAGGATTTGGTAGAACTGGAGATCACATGTTTGGTATCGAACATTGGGACATCGAGCCTGATTTGATGGTGTTTGCTAAGGGTTTTGCCAACGGAAGTCCAATCGGCGCAACAATAGCAACTGCGGAAATTGCCAATTCGTTCACCGCATCGAGCATTTCTACGTTTGGCGGGAATCCAATTACCATGGTTGCAGCGTTAGCTACCCTTCAAGTAATTACTGATGAAAACTTACCTGCTCATACGGCTAAAATGGGTCGAATTATGTTTGAGGGTCTTAACGAACTTATGAATCGATACGATTTCATCGGGGATGTAAGAGGCAAAGGGTTAATGATCGGCATTGAACTGGTAGGAGAAAACAATATACCCACCCCTGATCTTGCCGACTCTTTCATGGAAATTGCTCGCGAAGAGGGACTCTTGGTAGGAAAAGGTGGTTTATACGGGAACGTGCTTAGAGTAACACCCCCTATGACCATAACAGAAACGGAAATAGGAGAAGCCCTTGAGAAAATCGCAAACACCTGTACACGAATAGCTGGTTATTAATGTGCCTGCATTTTTTTGTGACACATTTACTAATAGAATCTCTTTGGGATTCCATACGGTGACAGAAGTCTTCGACCGTACGTACCCAGCGTTTTGCATCAACATGTAGCGTGTTTGTAACTACATAAAATTAACGTACAGCTATGGCTGTATCACATAAGGGGGAAACCGGTATGATCCAAGTCGACTCAGAAAACGCAAAAAAATATGTTTCCCATCTGTTGGAAAGAGCTCGGGCTGCACAAGAAATTGTAAGCACATATAGCCAAAAAAGGGTAGATTTGATTACGACAGCAATAGCTTGGGACATAGTTAAAAACGGACCCGCTCAAGAGATCGCAAAATTCGCTTTCGAAGAATCAAAAATGGGAAACTATGAATCCAAATATGCAAAACTAATGGCCAAAGTTAAAGGCCTGACGAGAGATCTAAAAAAGGTAAGGACTGTTGGTGTTATTGAATGTAACGAAGATAAGAAACTCGTAAAAATCGCGAAACCGGTTGGTGTAATTGGCGCAGTGCTTCCATGCACGAACCCGGAAGCAACGCCCGTGATTAAAGCGATGAACGCAATGAAAGCAAGAGATGCAATTATTTTTTCACCACATCCTCGTACCAAAAAAACCAATAAGCTGATTGTAGATAAAATGCGACAAACTTTGCGCAGATATGGTGTCCCTGAGGATTTGTTTATCGCTATTGAAGAGCCGACATTAGAAATTACCAACGAACTCATGAGACAATGTGACTTAGTAATAGCAACCGGTGGCGGAAACATGGTAAAAGCCGCTTATTCATCTGGGAAACCTGCTTACGGTGTAGGAGTTGGTAATG
>CAYORX010000045.1:0-6879 GCA_964406505.1 uncultured Eubacteriales bacterium | reverse complement strand
GCCAGAAGCACTCTTTTTTGGCACTGGTATTCCGGCTTGTATTATGGTTTTTAAGAAAAGCCGAACTAAAGAAGAAGTTTTGTTTATAGATGCTTCCGGCGAGGGAAATTACGAGAAAGTTGGCAACCAAAACAAATTAAGAGAACAAGACATCAAGAAAATAATAAAGACCTATGAGAACTACGAGACTATAGACAAATATTCTTATGTTTCAAACAGAGAAGAAATAAGGGAAAACGATTGTAATTTGAATATTCCCAGGTATGTAGATACTTTTGAAGAGGAAGAACCTGTAGATATGGAAGAAGTAGCCGCCAACATTAAGAGTATTAAGATAGAAATTGAGCAAGTGGAAGCACAAATGGCCAAATACCTCCAAGAACTTGGTTTGCAACAAAAAGGTGGTGCCTGAAGTTGCGAGATGATATAAAACAAAGAATCCAAATGATACGTAAGGGTCTGGTGCCTTTAGGTTACAAAAAAACCAAGATTGGGATTATACCGAAGGATTGGGAGGTCAAAAGGTTAGGGGATATTGCTCCTTTGCAAAGAGGGTTTGATCTACCAAAATACGCAATAGAACCGGGCAAATATCCGGTTTGCTACTCCAATGGTGTTTTAGGTTATCATTGTGCGTACAAAGTCAAAGGACCTGGAGTTTTTACTGGGCGCTCCGGAACTATCGGAAATGCTTTTTATGTTGAAAAAAATTTTTGGCCACACAACACTAGCTTGTGGGTGACGGATTTTAAAGGGAATCATCCAAAATATATATACTACATGTACGATTTTTTAAATTTGCAACGACTAAATGCAGGAACTAGTGTTCCCACCCTAAATCGGAATGATGTTCATGCTTATAGAACTGCTATTCCTAGTGAATTCGAACAACGGCAAATTACCAACATAATTCATAAATGGGATACGGTCATCGAATTAAAAGAAAAGGTGATAGGGAAAAAGAAAGAACAGAAAAAAGGACTAATGCAAAACTTACTTACGGGAGAAATAAGATTGCCTGGGTTTGATGAAGCGTATAAGCGAGCTACGTTTAAAGAAATATTTTATCGAATTTCTAGCAATAAACACCAAATAAAAACGGGTAGTTATTTGGAAAATGGTTTGTATCCCGTCATCGACCAAGGAAAGCAAAAGATCGTTGCTTATTCCAATCAGAAAAATAAAGTTTTAAAAGCTGGTTCAAATGGGATTATTGTGTTTGGTGACCACACGAGGGAAGTCAAATATGTGGATTTTGATTTTGTTGTTGGTGCTGACGGTACCCAATTATTAAAAGCCAAAGAAGGGTACGATTTAAAATACTATTATTATCATTTATTGATGAAAAGAATACCGGATACTGGATACAATAGACACTTCAAGTTTGTTAAGGAAATGATATTTAATTGTCCTTCTATTAGTGAACAAAAAGCCATAGCAGAAATTCTCTCCACCGCCGATAAAGAAATCGAGTTGTTAGAACAGGAATTAGAATTGTTGAGGTTACAAAAGAAAGGTCTTATGCAATTGCTACTGACAGGAATAGTTAGGGTAAAGGAGGTGGCATCGTGATTACGGATTATGATGAACGAAACATTAGTCAGGTACCTGCTTTAGAAATATTGCAGAATTTGGGTTACGAATATATTAGCCCTGAAAAGGCAGAGCGGATGCGAGAGAATTCCTTCAATGTACTTTTGAAAGACATTCTAAGAGAAAAGTTAATAGAATTAAACGATTATGAATATAAGGGACGGTGGTACAAGTTTAGCGCCGCAAACATTGAACAAGCTATAAAAGATTTAGATGAACCCTTAACAGGGGGTTTAGTGCGAATTAATGAAAAGATTTACGACACTTTAATGCTAGGACGTAGTTATGAAGAAGATTTGCCAGATGGCTCTCGAAAATCCTTTTCTCTGAAATTTGTAGATTGGGAAAATGTAAACAACAATGTTTTTCACATAGTAGATGAGTTTAAAGTTCAAAGGGCAGATGGTCGAGGAAATATAAGGTCTGACATAGTTCTTTTTGTTAACGGCATTCCTTTAGGAGTTATTGAATGTAAAAGATCTTCTGTGGAGACACGCCAAGGTATCAGCCAGATGTTGCGTAATCAAGGAAAGAATTACGTTCCCCATTTATTTAAATATAGCCAAATATTGATGGCCACAAATAAGAATGATACTCAATACGGTACTTGCAATACCCCCAAAAAGTTTTGGACGATTTGGAAAGAGGAATATGAAGAATGGTTACAGGCGCAGTTAAGCAAAACTGTCTTTGGTAGGCTGCCGACGAATCAAGATAAAAACATCGTATCCTTGTTTCACCCCGAAAGGATTTTGGACATCACTAGATTTTTCGTTCTTTACGATAAAGACACGAAGAAAATAGCGAGGTACCAACAATATTTCGCCGTTAAAGAAATTACCAAACGTATAAAAGAAAGAGACGAAGAGGGCAGAAGGAAATCTGGGGTAATCTGGCATACCCAAGGTAGTGGTAAATCACTTACAATGGTGATGTTCTCCAAATATGTTCTAACGAAGCTTTTTGAACATAACCCAAAAGTTATCGTAGTCACAGATAGAATTAACCTTGATAAACAGATTAATAATACCTTTAACCACACTAGATTGCGAGCTAGCAGAGCGACAACAGGAAGGCATTTAATAGAATTAATTCAAGACAACAAGGTAGACATAGTAACAACGTTGGTTCATAAATTTGATACGGCTTCCCGGGAAAAGATTTTGCTACCTTCCAAAGATATATTTGTTCTGGTGGATGAATCTCACCGCACTCAGTACGGTGAACTTCATACTAAAATGAAAAAAGTGTTCCCTAATGCTTGTTACTTGGGTTTCACTGGGACTCCATTGATGCGAGCCGAAAAAAACACCATGATTAGGTTTGGCGACCTGATCCATACGTACACCATAGCAGATGGAGTTCGAGATAAAGTTATCGTTCCTCTTTTGTATGAGGGGAAAATGGTGGAGCAGACCGTAAATAGGAAAGCTATTGACGCTCGATTGGAAATGATAACAACAAAACTGAACGAAAAGCAAAAAGAAGAAGTTATGCATAAATGGAGCCAATTTGAAAGGATTGCTTCATCTGATCAGCGCCTGTCTTGGATAGCGTTTAATATTAACGAACATTTTATGAATAATTACAAAACTGAGGGCAGTCACTTCAAAGCGATGTTTGCCGTTTATAGTAGACCCGAAGCTATTAGATACTTAAAGCATTTTGAAGATCTAGGCGATCTAAAAGCAGCGGTTGTTATTTCTTCTCCTGACAAACGAGAAGGTCATGAGGCTGTAGATCAACAGTCAAAAGATCTGGTAAATAAATTTTGGGATGAAATAATGGAGAAATACGGTGATGAAGAAACCTATGAAGAAATGATTAGGGATGAATTTGTAAATGGTGATGATCTTGACATGGTGATAGTGGTAGATAAACTGCTGACCGGATTTGATGCCCCTAGGGCAACTGTGATGTACGTAGATAAACCTATGAGAGAGCATACTTTACTGCAAGCGATTGCTAGAGTAAACAGAATTTATGACGGCAAAGATTTTGGTTACATCATTGACTACAGAGGACTTTTGGAAAGATTAGATGAGGCAATGGAAATGTACTCCGGGGCAGGATTAGAAAAATTTGATCCTAAAGATTTAAAAGGAGCGCTTTATGATGTGATAAGCATTGTTGGGTCGCTTCGACAGTATTATACAGAATTAATAAACATGTTTATATCTGTCAAGAACAAAAACGATAGGGAAGAATATGAGGTATTGTTATCTGATGAGAAACTAAGACAGGAATTTTACGAAACATTAAGCAAATTTGGACGTTATTTAAAAATCGCTTTGGAATCAGTTCGAGTTTACAACTCTCTCGATGAAGACGAAATAGAACGATACAAGAAGGTTTTTAGATTTTATCAAGATCTGCGTGGAAGCGTCAAAATAAGGTATTCAGACACCATAGATCATAAAGAATATGAAATCCAGATGCAAAAACTTATGGATAACTACATTGCCGCTGAAGAAATTATCAGAATCACTAAACCTGTAGATATTTTAGATAAGAAGGGGTTTAAGAAAGAACTACAAAGATTAGACACGCCTAGGGCTAAAGCCGATGCCATTAGAACCAGACTAACTAAAAGTATTTCTTTGAGAAGAGAAGAAAATCCCCTTTATTACAAAAAATTTTCAGAAAGAATTAAGGAAACTTTGCGGGCTTACGAAGAAAAAAGAATCAGCGAAAGTCAATACTTAAAACAGATGGATGAAATCAAAGACAGTTACCGTAGAGGTTACTCGAGTGTTGAATATCCTACGATCATTAAAGACAAGTTTGATGCACAGGCGTTTTACGGAGTAGCTTTAGAAGGGCTAGCAGATGCATTGGGAACTTACGACGTCGATAAATTTGGGTTAAGTAACGAGCATCTTGCTGAGATAGCTTTGGAAATTGAGACGATCATAAACAAACACATTAAGGTGGATTGGTGTGAAAATATAGATGTTCACAAACGTATTGAGCAGGAGATGGATGATTTGTGGTTTGATTTTGCTGATAAACACGATCTGAAATTAGATAAAATACTAAAGGCTATGATAAGGGTAGCCTTAAAAAGATACTAATTCTATGAGAAAATATACGGTAAATTACGGAGATACTGAAATAACCTTCAAGTTAGAAAGAAAAGATGTGAAGCACGTAAATCTTAACATCTGCCCGGATCTAACTGTGACAGTTTCAGCTAATCGAGATGTGCCACTAGATACAATCAAAAATTTTGTAAGATCTAAGGGTTTGTGGATTTCTAAAAGCTGTAATTACTTTGAAAGATTTCAGCCAGTAGTAAGAAGCAAAAAAGAATACATAAGTGGGGAATCGTTTAAGTATTTAGGTCGACAGTATCGCCTAAAGGTACAAGAATCCAAAAAAGAAACCATAAAGTATTCCCAGGGATTTATTTATCTTTATATCCAAGACGCTAACAACTTTAAAAAGAAAAAAAGATTATTTCAACACTGGTTGTATGAGAAAACGAAATTTCATTTCCAAGACTCCCTAGATAGAATGTACGGTATTATCGAGAGGTACAATATTCCTAAACCCGCAGTTGAAATTCGACAAATGAAACTAAGATGGGGCTCATGTAACCGTGAAGACCATGTGATAGTATTAAATTCTGAGTTGATTAAAGCCCCGAAATATTGTATAGATTATGTCGTTCTTCATGAACTTGTGCATTTTAAATACAAAAACCATGACGAATCTTTTTATACTTTTCTTACTTCTTTTATGCCTGATTGGAAGATGCGTAAACAAATTTTGGATGAGGAAGTTATAAGAGATTTGTAGGGCATTTTTATTATAGGATTTAAACGCGGCACCGTTAAGTTATGCGCTTACTAAGATTATTGGAGGGATAAGGCAAGTTCAACTATTTGCAAGCTTAAAGATGTTTCAGGCACATCAGACGTAGATGTCCAACACATAGGAAGCACTGCAGTAAAAGGAATCAAATCGAAACCAATCATAGATATTGCGGTTGCCTTAAAAGATTTGAACGAACTTCCTATTTTATTTTGCAAAGGATCTTTGCATGTCCGGATTTTGCTTAAGAGATTCCGAGCGGCGGGACGAAGTGTTTTTGGTGTACGGAGATCAAGAAAATAACACTATGACCCATTATATTCATGTGGTCCATACGACAATGCTAAGTGGATGGATTATATTAAATCTCGAGACTGTCTAAGCGCCAACCCTAAAGTCGCCAGGGAATACGAGCGTCTTAAAGCGCGTTTAGCGGCCAAGTATTATGACAATCGCGAAGTATATACAAAAGGGAAGGAGATGTTTATCCAAAAGATTATGGAGTCTATCCGTTAAACAATATGCATGCTTTTGTAAGGTTTACCTGGCGTGCATTTACTTTGCCGTAAAACTATTTTTACTAAAAGTTACCCGATAGTATAGTTTGAAAAACGCGACCTCGTTTTTCTTAGGCGTGCTTTTGGCTGTGAAACCCGACTCATTTTCAATAGTTTCGGTAGGTACTATATTGATACCATCTAAGATCATTTTACTATTGTAGTTTAAATTTGATTTTGTTGGGCTGCGGGGCTTTAGTCAGTTAAGCGTGTTCTTATATATTTTGTTTTGTTTGGTAAAAACATCGATGCAAAAATAGCACTGTGCATAGAAAGTATTCCTTAAAAAAATGTCAGTTACAAAAACTTATTAAATTTAAATGACGAATTTGTGTGATCGGGGGAAGTTATAGATCGCGATCTTTGTTATGCAGTTTCCTTGTTACTTTTAAGCAGGAATACCATATGCTTATGTCAAAACAGTAATCATGATAGTTTATCGTCGTCGACCTCCGGTAGCGTAAAAAACCCCGGGACCCGACGACATTTATACGGTTAGCTTTTTAGCATCAGATTCGCTATGAAAGCCCAGGTAAAGGGGATAAATTATGAGTACGAATCATATGAAAAGTTATGGGTATTTACCCTTAACCAAATCATACCATTCGAATAAACCCTGCTAAGACGGATTTTAGACTACCTATGAGGGATGGAAACGGGCCTCACGGCACTGGCACGCCCAGCCGCGCCCATCATTTTAGACTACCTATGAGGGATGGAAACTAGTATAGCATCATAATGACATCATGTCAACATCGATTTTAGACTACCTATGAGGGATGGAAACCAGAGGTGGCAGCAACCGGGCAAAAAGAGGCTGTTATTTTAGACTACCTATGAGGGATGGAAACATCCAGCAGCTCGGTCAACATCGGTGTGTTGGTATCATTTTAGACTACCTATGAGGGATGGA
>CAYORX010000044.1:0-8272 GCA_964406505.1 uncultured Eubacteriales bacterium | reverse complement strand
GAAATTTTTTTGACAATACTCCGCACGTTGCCATAATATATTGGCTATCAATAATGGCTTTCGCAACTCTAGGATATAATTCCCTTGCATGCCCACTGCGTGTAAGGCGAGAAAGCGACTCTAAACCTCCCGGCAGCCTTGTAAATGGCCCACCGGTTCCGATAACAAATTTTACATTTGTAAGATCTTTACCTGATGCTACAGTCATCCTTCCTTGCGGCCCATACAAATGCCTTATGATGCCAGCATGCCGCCTGAACGCTATATCACATGCTATATCTCTGAGATAAGATATCAGCCGAACCTGCTCTTCATTTTTAGGTATAACTGCAAGATTGGCAAGTAATGGTTCTGGATCAAAACCTAAATCAAAACTTATCCGTCCTTGAGCAAGTTTAGCGATGTTCTTAGCATTTACATGGATTCCCAAATCGCCTTCGACCGTTCTTTTTGCGATGGGTTCAGGGGCTTCTAAAATCGCCTGAATCTCAGGGCTGCCTTTTGCCACAGAATGAACATCGGCAGTAGCACCGCCAACATCAACGGCACATAGGTCACCCAAAACAGGCCATAAAAGTTTGCAAGACTCCATCACGGCGCCGGGAGTGGGCATTATCGAACCATTTATCATATCTTTAATCCGTTCCATTCCAGGAGCGGTTATAATATGTTCTTCAAAAACGCGTTGAATTACTTCGCGGGCTGGCTCTACCACAAGATGATCAACTTTAGGATATACATTTTCGGTTATATATAGCTTAATTCCAGCCCTTTTAAAAATATCACTTATTTGATTTCGTGCCGCAATATTACCTGCATAAATTACTGGGCTTGTTAAACCACATTCTACTATTCTATTTGCATTCCATATTGCGGTACGTTTTTCTCCATAATCTACCCCGCCTGCCAAAAATATGATTTTTGGATTTGTTTGTTTGAGATGTTGTTTATCAGATTCATTCATCTCGCCTGCGGTAATCATTTTAACCACGGCGCCCGCACCTAACACTGCTTCCCTAGCTGCCCTTACAGTCATATCATAGACAAGTCCATGCACGCTCATGGAAAGACCGCCAGCAGCGCTTGAAGCTGCCATCATCAAATTCCAATCGAGGTGCTTTTCGCCTAAATTGGTACTCAAATCTTTTATAGCGGATTTAAGCGCGACAGTTATATCTTCAGGATCTTGCAGCGTACTGCTCATACCTTGTCCCAACAAGTCCGGCTTGGCACCGTTATCCCCGAGATTGATAGCGTTTACCATTGTGGTAGTACTACCTATTTCAGCTACAAGTACATCGATTTTCATTTGGGTCTCACTTTCTTCCCTTGTCATCTGCCCAAAGAGATTTACGCTTTTCCACCAAAAACGATGCTACATGAAGTCCCGTAGTGCCCCTTCCAAAACCTGCATCTAGTCCCGATTCTATAGCCATATCATCAGTAACTTGAGTACCACCGCCTACCAATATGAACCTTTCCCTTACACCTTTTTCTACACACAACTGAGCAAGTCTTTCCATGTTTTTTCTATGTATATCTGCATGACTGATAATCGTTGATATCAAAATAGCATCTGCGTCTTCTTCTATGGCAGCATCAACCATTTTTTCTACAGGGACTGAGGTACCCAGATACACTGCCTTAACGCCAAAGCCTTCAATACCTCCATGCTTGATATCAATAATCTCTCTCATGCCAACAGAATGCTCATCTTCGCCTACCGTACCACAAACAACTTTCATGGGATTTTGCGACAATTCCTGTCTGACCTGGTCCCCCGAAAGCACTTTGGGTTTTTCGGGAATTTTCAGTGTGGATCTATCTATTGAAAACGGCACGATACCTTTTAACTCTATCAACGTGCCTTCGGAAGGATGAATAGCACGTTTGTGAATTACCTCAATCTCTTTCAGCCCCATTTTATTTGCAATTTCCACAGACGCATACTCAGCTATCTGTTCCGATTCAGGTATAAACATGGTCATTGTAATAAAACCATCACCCGCCCACTCAACTTCCGGCCGAATCGACTCTGAACCTATCTTATGTTTAACATCTGCAAGTCTGCTATTAACATTGTCCTCCGGATCTAGTTCGTCGATATACGCAATTTTATCTCGGCGGCAAAAGGTACAACCGTCTATCAGTTCACAAGCCTTAGATATGCTACCGGGTAAATTATTATACCCAAAGTGAGCGCATACGGGCGCCATATAATCTTCGTCTCTTTTCACTATACTGCCAACCGCAATTCCACCGTTGGGATCGCGTGCAATACCATCACCGTGTCTTTCTGGATACTGCCCTGAATCTACGAAAAACCCCTTACCAACAGCATTAAAATATCCTTCTTTTTTAATTTCTTCAAGAAAAAGCACTGCTCGTTCGGTAAGCTCCCTTACTTTTTTAGGAAGTAAGCCCTCTTTCTTGATCTCAACCATGTCCCGCAAACCATCCATACCCAAAAGAGCTTGTTTAGCGGTTTCAACCGCCGCTACGCTATTGTGATGCCAAGGCACATTTCGGCCTTCATCAGGAGTAATAGTGCTTTGCACATGAGCTGAGGTTAACCTAGACACTAACAAGTTAAGCACGTGAGTTACGGTGGCTTCCCTAGAATCGGATTCTATATATCTTGTGTTTTGCTGGGCTCTTATCTTATAATCCTCAAACAACCATCTAAGACATACAGCATACGATAAATCATAGATAAGGGCAGGTGCAGGGGGTGCAGTGGGCGGAACCGACGAAAGCGCAATATTCTCTTTGCTCATTCCTGCCATCTCGGAAAACATCGAGTTTATCGCATGCTGCACCAAAAGTTCGGGCATAACCTTCCACGCTTCTTTTGCAGTTGCATTTGCGTTATGGGCACCATCTATTTGCAAAATACCGAATGTGTTCATAATTTTTTTAGCTACTGCTGCATCTACGTAAGATCTTTCCATATTGACATTTCTGTAAAGCACGTTATATTGAGGATCCTGGTGAGCTCCATTTACCCCTTCTTCTGCAAACATCACTGCGATCTCAGGTCCTGCCACTCCCGATACATATGAATGAAAATTAATGGGTCGCCCAACTTCATCTTCTATTAAATCAAGGGCTTTTCGCGTAGCACGTACTTGCTTTCTAGTAATGGGAATACCGCCAACACCCTCGGGAGTTCCTTCCAACAACCCATCAATGTGACTTTGCCCTGTAGTACGTATCACCATCATGTGATCTGCCCCGTGCCATGCAGCCATACGCATTCGCCGCACATCATCTTCAAATCGACCTGAAGCAATTTCTGTTGTGATTACACAATCGGGCTGAGGGTCAATATTGTCAAAATACGTGGCGGCTGGCAAAGGTGTAGATCTTTCAAGCAGTGCAGAGGTTTCGCGATATTTAAACGGGCCGACATTTTGATCTCGCACGCGTTTGCGCCATGTCCATCCGTATCGCCTTGGGCTGTAATCCTCAAGCCCTTCAAGGATCTTATGTATGTCAAGTTTCTTATTTGGGCTCAACACATACTTCTTGTTATCTACAGTCTCGGATTTCATATTGTATCTTCACCCCTCAGTATACCGCTCACTTGATCCCACCCTTTATCCGACGCAAGCTGCTTACCTGCCTCTAAATAATCGATACCATTAGATTTAGCATAGGTGAGCACCACGTTACCAACACCTTTACAAAGCAGATCCCTTTTTTCTGCAGATGATACAATGGATTGCGCTTCTAAACTAGAAAAACCCATCCGCAAAAGCACCGATCTTTCAATAGAGGGTGAGGTATGTGTATATGCAAGTTCATATAAAGGTTTTACTATATCGCGGGCAAGTTCCCAGAACCTAGCCTTAAGCTCTTCATCAGTAAGATTTGATAGATGTTGGCGTCTTTGATTAAAATCACATTTTCTCTCCATTAAAACTTCACCCCCAAATCATTAAGAACCGACATCACAAACTCCGCAGTAGAATTGGTGTCCTTTACCAAAAATTTCAACTCATCTTGGGTAATTTGCGTAACTTCATTTCTTTTCACCGCGTTCCTAATATAAGATCTTCTCATCCTGTCTAGATCCATCTCTGTGACCTGGAGTTGAGAAAATTTTTCGGGGATCGCTATGACTTTACCCGGAACGTTTTGCTTTGGTTCGCCGCGTATAACCTTCACTCCGTTCCTTTTTGCAAAATCTAATTGGGCTTGCGGATGTTTACCTGCCCCCGTATATTCAGTTTCCTGCACTACTATGATTTCATCTTCAGGCAATTGCCTTGCTAAAGGTATTGCAGCCGCTAAAGATGTGTTTCCTGCCGGACCCCGCTCTAAACCTTCTATTTGTGCAAGTGCTTCTGTAATATAGAACACTTCACCTTGTGTAACAGTTACATATCTATCCAAATATCGTAAAGGGCGCGCAGCATTCTTCGGCACATCGGCCCTATCAGGCCATGTAGCAAAAGGCACTCCAAACCCCGTATGCCCTGTAGTAAACGATTTTTTGTTGAAATCGTTATCCGAAGCCATATGCAGACCGGAAAGATCTACGCTAGCACCAATTATCTGAGAATTAACGGCACCGGCCTTATAAACTCCTCTAGCAGTTCCCGTTACATTGCCTCCGCCCGCATGTGTTGCGACTATATAGGCAGGATCTTTACCGTAGGTCTTACGTGTTTGTTGGATGAGTTCATACCCTAGGGTTTCCACTCCTGAAATGCCAAACGGGCTATATAATGATGCATTGAAATATCCAGTTTGCTCTAACATCATGAGCGCAACGTAAAAAAGTTCAGGACCGACAGTAAGTTGTACAACTTCTGCCCCGTATGCTTCGCATTTTCGTGACTTTTCTATTATCTCAGGCTGCCCGAGATGACGGGAATCAAAAACTTCTTGAACTATAATACATCCAAGCCCTGCCATATTCGCCTGTGAGGCCACTGCTGCACCATAATTACCACTTGTTGCTGCTAACACACCTGGGTAGCCTAACTTTTTAGCATGATAAACGGAAACGCTAGCCCTTCTATCTTTAAAACTTCCCGATGGATTGGATGCCTCATCTTTTATTAAAATTTTTGCTCCATAGCCTTTTTCTGATGTTTGTCTTACTAAGCGCGTTATGTTTCTAAGTTCTAAAAGAGGGGTGTCACCAACTCCTGTTTCCTTTTGTATTAGTTTTACTTTTTCCAATGAATAACCGGCCTTATCCATCATGCCTTCGTAATCAAATGAGATTTTTGAATGAATGAATTCTTCGTACTCAATACCTAATGCCTTTTTCATAATCTCGCCCCTGCGAGCCATTACTGCTTCATATGACAGATGTTGAGACACGTCAGTTTCCCTCCTTTAACATAGCTTTTAGCTCCTGACCGATGTGTGAAAGTTCAGGAATCCCTGGCCCAAACGAATGATTGTAACCGGGATTGATTCTTGTAAGTGTGCCTTCAACGGTGCGTTGTGCGGGGGTTTTGATCTGAATCTGTTTTCCGATAGTTCCCGAACTTAAGGCCCAACCTTTAACCCAACTTTCAAATGCAACTTTCCTGGTATCATCAGGAATATCAGTTGACCGTTCTTGAGATTTTAATATTACAGAATGGACTTCAACCCACTGACCTTTCTTGCATACGTCGGACAAAGTGACCACCTCAATATATTAATGCTTAAAATCTGCATATGTTTAAAACCTTAGCCTTCTGAATAATTTTTCCTGTACACGTTAAATATTTGGAAGAAAGAACAACCTTGGAATTGGTAAGTCAACCATGGTAACTAGCCCGAAAGGCGCGTTCATCACGAGAGGAATCATGTTTACGGCAATGGACATCGTGCCTATTCCACCCGGTATCTCAGGTTCGATAGCAAGATTTATCGGCGGTTCAGCATCAATTTTAATATAGTCTCCTGTCTTTCCACCTTCTACTTGGGGACAAACTTGTTGCGGATGCTCAAGAAATATTACTTCTTTACCTTGAGAATAGCCCTTAGCGGTATGCCGACAACCGGCAACATTACCTGGAACAACTGTAATGTGTTCAGTTTGCCTTTTCACATTTGTAACGATAGGGTGTTTCTCTTCTACAATTTCGTCAATTTCCCAACCTAACGCTTTGCTAATTAACATAATTGATTGTTCAAATCCCACATGGCCTACAATTTCGCCTGAAGCCAAGCCATTTTCAAACTCTTCAAGGGTCGTACCTACACCTTGAGTTTGCATCACTGTACGGCCGAAAGGAGCTAGATCATTTACCCTTTTACCGTGGATATGCCGTACATTTTTACATATGCCCGTAAGACTAATTATCAAAGTATCCAGTATGAAACCAGGATTTATGCCTGTGCCCAACACAGTTTTACATCGCTGCTTTGCCAAAGCATCAATTTCATCGGCACTTCTTTGGCAAACTGCCCAAGGATATGCCATTTCTTCAGCTATAGTTATAACATTGGCATCATGCTCGAGCGCAATTCTAATTTGGGGATATACTTGTTTGACGAAAGAAGCTGTGCTTAAAATCACCATATCGGGTTTTGATTCAAAGGCTTGTTCAGGTTCGGAGGTAACTATAATTCCCGTAGATGGTTTTCCTAAAAGTTTACCTAGATCTTTCCCTACTTTAGATTTATCGGTTTCCACGGACGCAACAATTTCAACATTCGGGTTTTCTAAAAGCATAGAAGCCATACCGCTTCCCATAGCACCAAGACCCCATAAAAGGACTTTCGTTCTACCTCGAACACCCAACATTTCTGCCCCCTTTAACAAACCAAATATCAATACCTAACTCGCTTTTGGGTTTTTTAATCACATACCTATTCACATTTAAAATGGGCGGGGAATATCCCCAGGTACATCTTTGTAAATAGCACTTTCTGACACATCTGTTATATACGGTTTTAGCCCAATCTTTTTGACATATTGTTCACCGATCTTTGTAGTAATAATTGTTGTTCCCTTTCCTACCACCGTTCCATTTACCATTATAAGACGACCAGAACCCATACTCATTACTGCTTTACCTAAACTGGGATCTATAACTGTTATATCAGCATCCGCTCCGTTAAATAAAATCCCTTTGTTTGTCAATCCAAGTGCTCTTGAGGGTATATAAGATACTTTCCGAACAAACTCCGACAAAGACCAAACCTCCATCTTAACCAAACTCATCCCCATTTCTACGGCAACATTTCGAGGATGCGCCCCTCCATCGGTAGCAAGAGCATCTACTAAAAACTCACCATTATCATCTTTGGCGATAGCACTTAACAACCTGGATACCCCCGGGTTTAAAGGCATGTTAACGCTAGTGACGGTATCAGCATCTTTCCACCAAGAAAGTCCTTCTTCTCCCCTTACACATACGTTCTCTCCACCCATATTTTTTGGGATTAACGCGTAACCATCTAAAATAGCTTGTTCCAAACCGGCCTGAGTCGGCTCGTAACCCTTTTGGACCAAGCAAGCTTGAGTTGACATGCTTTCCGGAACTCCATCGGTACATTTAGCGCTAGTTCCAACTATTGCTGCTAAATAAGACTCGCTAAAAATATTTCTATTCTTTTTCAAGGCATCTATAGCCTGAAGTATTTCTTCAAGTGGTTGCTTAATCTGCCCACAACAATAACTATTAATGTGGGGTATATGGACACGAAGCCCACGAGACAATTCGAACGCTTCTAATAAACCTTCAACAGTATCACCATGGTTAGAAGTTCCGGCATGAAAAGCAACGTATGCCCTTTGAGAATTAACAATTTCAATGATACGCCTGGTTGACTCCGGCGTCATAGGGTAATGACCTCCAAGTATTTTAAGACCTAAAGCCCCTTTCTCTAGCGACTTGTCTAAAAGTTCTGTAATTTCGTAAGCATCCGGTGCGGAAGTTCTAACGGTTAAACCAGGCCTCACTTGCTCCAAATAACCCATATTTAACCCGGCACCATCAGAAATACAAAATTCGTAAAATTCATCTATAGGTCCACCCAGATCGAAAGCAGTGACAACACCCGCTTTAGCCATCATCCTATGAGCATTATAGCCACCATGCCTTTTGGACGTATGTATGTGAAGATCTATAACACCGGGAATAACAATGTTTCCCGTAACATCATAAACTGCCTTGGCACGAGTACAATCAATTTCCGGTGCCAAATTTGCTATCCGACCTTCCACTATACCTATGTCAAGCCTAGTC
Source organism: uncultured Eubacteriales bacterium (assembly GCA_964406505.1). GTDB lineage: Bacteria > Bacillota > Sulfobacillia > Fermentithermobacillales > Fermentithermobacillaceae > DTU015. The sequence continues at coordinate 68 of CAYORX010000044.1, read as the reverse complement.
GGATTTCCTGTCGGATTAACTACTAAACCGCCTGCAAAAATTGAATCATAGAACAATTACATCCCTTC
>CAYORX010000043.1:0-8585 GCA_964406505.1 uncultured Eubacteriales bacterium | reverse complement strand
TGCCATCTACGCTTAAGTCGGCGTAATTAAGGATTCGAAAGGTCATATAAACACCTAAGGCCATAATTCCAAACAATATGCCTTGCTCTATAGAACCAACGATAAAACTAATATTCACAACGATTCACCTCTCTTACACCGACACGCCGCCAAAATCTACAGTGTTATTCAATGATCTCATCTGCCTTAGCAAGCAATTCGTCCGATATAGTTAAATTCAATTCCACGGCCGCCTGTTTATTGATGATTAGTTTAAGATCTTGAGAACCTTTAATAGGTATTTCACCCGGATTTTTGCCTTGCAGTATCTCATCAGCTACCCGAGCGGTCTGTTTCCCCAGTAGGTAGTAATCTACACCGAAAGTCGCAAGGCCTCCTAATTCCACATGAGCGCTTTCCGAACCAAAGACAGGGAGCCCGGCGGAATTAGCTACCTTAATGACGGCACTAAGAGCGGACGCTACTGTGTTGTCTGTAGGTATGTAAATGGCATCTACCTTGCCTAGTAGGGATAAGGTCGCCTGATTTACTTCACTTTTATTGGTTACCGTCGCTTCTACTAGTTCTAGGTCAAATTCTGGCGCTGCCTCTCGGGCAATATCTACCTGAACTAAGGAATTGTCCTCCCCAGAATTATAGATAATCCCAAGGGTAGCAGCTTCTGGCAATACCTCCTTGACCAAGGCGATTTGGTCACGTACCGGGTTCATATCGGTCGTTCCGGTAATGTTGCCTCCCGGATTTTCTAAAGATTGCGCAAGTCCGGCCGAGACGGGATCAGTGATTGCAGTAATCACAATGGGTATATCGGTGATGACATTGGCTGCTGCTTGAGCATTGGGGGTGGCGATCGCCAGAATTAGATCCACTTGATCTTGTTTAAACATTTCTGCGATAGTTCTACATGTATCAGTATCCCCCTGAGCACTTTTGAAAATAAATTCAACGTCTTGTCCCTCTTCGTAACCTAGCTCAACCAGCCCATCGATAAAGCCTTGTCTGGCGACATCTAATGCAGGATGCTCGTCGATTTGGGAGATCCCGATCTTGACTGGTTGCTCGTTCCCTGCCGGCAGTTCAGACTCTGTAGGGTTACATCCAACTAAAAATAAGCTTAACAACGAAACTACTATCACCAATCTTACAATTGTCTTTCTCACTGTTTTTCCCTCCTAGATTTTTGTAGCCGCGATTTGAAGGGGACCGAACTATAACAAAACCCCGTCCGGTAAGGGACGGGGTTAGCCCGCGGTACCACCCTTGTTGAATTACACTTAGTGTAATCCTCTCGAGTCAAGAGTACATAAAAACATTTCTAAAGAATATCTTCGAATACTCCGATCCTTTTAACGGTAGAACTTCCGTTCTAGTCTACTTGCCCGTAAGTTTTCGACCGACTGCTCGGGGGCGTATTCATTGTAGATCCCTCTCCGGCCTCGCACCAATCACCGGCTCGCTTTGGATTTCACTACAACTACTTGTCCCCTTCATTGCTTTTCTCAGTATCAATTTTTTCAAAGATATCACCTATAAGCACTTGTTGTCAACATCTATATCTGACCATGTTGTAGATCGACCTGAGTATCGTTTACAGCAATTCGAGCGGTTAAAAAAATATTACTAAGCCAAAGCAAAAAGTTTGATGAATGATTTGCGAATTAATTCCGAATGTGTTTATAAGGCACAATTTTTCTAAGAACGGGTTGGGTGCTATGGATACTAAAACCCTTAAAAGAAAATTCAAAAGAGGGTGGATTCAAGAATGTGAATTTTGTTTATAATTACAGTATCATTTTTGTCTGTTTATGTGAAATTCAAGGGATCGGGTTATGAAAAGGCAAGTGGGAACACTTTCATTGACATGTTATTCGATATGGGAGATTACGGCGAATTTTATTTATATAGCACACTTGAACGAATAAAAGGCGACACATAGTTTTCAGTGAGCTGTCTGTGGTGTCGTGTTTTGATTGCTAACTAGTCTTACTATAATTACCGAAGAAATATTTAATCTTGCAATGGCCTGTTTCTTAGATCCGACACAGATAAATTTGTTATGATAGTGGATGGCTATAACAAGAGGGAAGGGTTACATGGGGTCGTGCAACAGATAGTTAAATACGAATGTTTTAGTTTGAAAAGCGTATTAATAAAACGTACTGTACCACTGATACTCCATAGCATAAATGGAGTGCTTCTTAATGACTTAAAAGTATAAAATTGGATGGCAAAGATTGTGAGAGTGCGAAATGAACGGATTTAAATTCTTAAACACTCGCAGATTTTCTGTTTTGGGATTTTCACTACTTTCCGCTTATATTCTGTCCTTTCTGTTCGAGGGGCAAGTGCTTTATGGTTTATTATCTGTTTTTGAAACGGATATACTTGGTTACATACTTATTTCTATCGTGGCACATTTTTTCGGGCTTTTTACCTGCGGATTTTTTGTAAAATCTTATAACACCGCAAAAAATGCAATGATGGGTTGCATGGCGTTATGTTTAGTTGCTACTTTGCCTTTTTTCTTCGCGCCTTCTGTTTTGTGGGTATTGGGATTGTTTATCGGTGGATATACTAGTGGCTGTGCCGTAGCTGCGTGGGGATATTTTCTTGAAGTCTTTACTCCAAAAACGGAACGTGTGAAATCTTGTGCTGATGTTTTAATCTTTTCTAATCTATTTATGATAGGCATAAACGTGGTTGCCCTAAACTTTTCTCCACGCTTGGGACTTGCCATTTCGATGTTTTCGCTTGTGCTCGGTATTGGGCTTATCTGGCTATTGCCATCTAAAGTGAAAATCGAATCGGACAAGAGTTCCTTAAACAGTATGCACGTAGATATTAAAAAACCGCTTTTTTACTGTGCCTTTTTATACTCGTTATTACCATAAATTCGGAATTGATGTATCAGGGGTTAGTAGGGTGGTATTGGGCTGTACCCTATATAGTAGTTTTAATAATTATACGAAACTTACCCGCCAAAACAAATCGGTCAGGAATTTTGTACGTCGGTATGGCAATGATTATGGGGGCTTCTATTAGTGTTATGTTGCTTGGTCGAAATTCTATTGTAATAATATCGGGACACAAATTTTTTTGGGGCTGAACCGGTCCAAACAAGCTTTTCTGGTGGGGAAGACCAAGTACCTACTGATTATGGCCACTTTTCATATCATTACGATATTACTCTTAGTAATCTTACTTACAGTTACAACAGGGTTTTTTCTAGCCTTGGTTCACCTTTTGATGCAAATCACCAGTCCGCCGGTGGACCATCGCCATTTTCAAGCTCTTTCCCCAAGATCTCCAAACCAAATTTCGGTCCATGGGTAAGATTCGATGGTGATAGAGATCTTGAAGCAACTGATCCTATAACCGGGCAAAACCGTAGTTTTGTTGACAATGGTGACGGCACTTACACCGATCCGCTTACCGGTGCCACTTACACCCCAGAAGAACTTTCTGAACAAATGAGGCATAGGGCAGATAACGCTAGCGCAATACGCCAAGATCAAGAACAATTTTAAAAAAATGTGCGTGAAGATTCCGAACGCAACAAAGAATTGAGCAGCGACAGCCAAAAACTTCAAGAAGAATTGCAGCAATTACGAGAAAATCGATCCCGCGAAGAAAAACCTTTCAAAGAGTCGCTTATTGTTGGTTTTGGTGTTTCCCTTATCATATTGGTCGTAAGTTTATTGCGGTTTCGGGGAACCAAAAAACCTATGTGGGAAGGGGTGGTAGTTAATAAATACAGCAAAGAGAAGCGGAAACACCGAGGCGATGTTTCGCAAACCTATACAGAATATACTGTTATTATTACAACTGACAAGGGCAAAAAAGACAGAATAGTAGAAGAGGGTGGCAGGCAGCACATGTACGATTATCTTACTATAGGAGATAGGGTCCGTTACCATCCCAATTTTTCCACTTATGAAAAATATGATAAATCCAAAGATCGCATTATCTATTGTAATGTTTGTTCCATGATGAATCCTATCCGAAATGAACGTTGCAAACGCTGCAACAATTGGTTGTTTAAATGAGTAAAAGATCGGAGGCTTTTTAATGTATAGTACAAAATATTTAAGTCTTTCCGCAGCAGCAAAAGCGGCGACTAATCATTGTAATAGGTGGCGTTTCGCTATATCTAGAGAGCATTATAATGCTGTTAGTTTGTTGGAATTGGTAAAAATGAGCGATGACGAAAATCCAATAGACGAAGACCAGTTTTGTGTTGTATCTTTGGCGGGTTCTGTTGGTATTTGTGTAGACGGCGAAGAAATCGACTGGCTATTTTTAGCAGATAAAGATATGGATAGGGAATTACCTGTCAAGTTTTCCGAAAGCCCATAACCGATATTTATCCGAAATACGATTTTACGTTGAAAATGGCGCAAACCAAATTGGAGCATTTTAGTGAATGGGGATCGGTAAAATCTGCGTGGTTGTGCGAGATAATGCTATCCCTATTTTACTTTTAGCGTTTACACATTCATCGTGCAGAGCAAAAACAAGTTTTAGTAATTCTGAGATAATAAGATATTTCGGGCTACCCAAACCTTTAAAATTTGTACAGATTTAGCCCAATTGTTTCATCAAATTGTCTGCCGATTTCGCCCTCAATGGTTTTGATTGTTATTTCGCAAGTAGCACTTACTACTGCCGAGTCAAGATGCCCACCATGCACGATGTAATCGGAACCAGCGATATTTATATGCAAATGTAAATATGGATTGCCCGCCATATAAGATATATTTCCTACGAGACTGGTGATTTCAAAGTCTCCTTTTAAACGCTTAGACAAGTAATTTTTACTTTTGGTTTCAAATAAACCTATGGTAACGTCGTTTACTGCGCCTATGCCTTTGATCCAACCCGCTTTGATATGTTTTTTTCTACAAAAGTTTTTTAAAGTTTCAACAATTTCTTCTCCCTTGTCGATTCGCATGACGTATATATCTTCAAATTTTCTATATTCCATTAAAAAATCCCCCTGAAGTTTTCTATTTATTTGCTTCGCCAATATTCCGTTAGATTCCTTCAGAATAGCTACTCTTGAATTCATCTTGTTTGTTTATACTTATTTAATATATTTAACAAATTACTTATCTAATATAGATGAAAGATGATAAAACTCGCGTTTTATAGCACGTCCTCCGCAAATATATCTTTCAATCAAATTTTTGAATTGCTTTACATTGTATTTTCTAATCTTAGTTTACTTAATAAACCCTTCCGAAACTTTATCGCAATTGCGATTTAATATGTTAGATAAGTGCCGCCTAGTAAGGGTGAAATAATAAAATGCAAGGACGAAATAAACAACGTGAACGGCAAGAACTTGAGTTTGAAGTTAGTATACTTAGTTCGTTAGTTGCAGGATTAAATGCAAGAGACGACAATGTTCTTGGTTTTATCAGTAATCTTCTTGAGCGATTAAATTCTGAACTCGAACTTAGCGTTCAGCACCAGCAAACCGTAATCAAGACTTTAGCAGCGATCGAAGATGTTATACATAGGGATGGTGATTTCAGTAAGGCCTGTCAGTTAATACGTGAAAACCTTAAATTAATTCAACAATTTATGTCTACAGAAGATAGCACAATTTCTTACACCCCAGAAGAATTGGTTGTGTCTTGTGAGGGTTCTAAATCGAGCGTAGCTAAAAACTTGACCGCTATTTCAGATATCACCTCGACTGATTCAGAACTATTAGAGTTTGTCAGTGAAACCAACGAATATTTAGCTTCTGCTGAAACAGCGCTTTTAGTTCTTGAAAAATCACCCCACGATAAGGAAAGCACTGACGAGGTGTTTAGATGTTTTCACAATATCAAAGGGATTGCCGGGTTTTTTGATCTTACCGATTTTCAGGAACTTGCACATGCAGCAGAATCGTTAATGGAAGGTGTCCGTTCGGATACCCTTGAACTGACTCACCAACGCTCTCAGTTACTTTTTGATTCAATAGATATGCTGAAAAGCATGGTTCAATCCGTCAAAAATGTGATGTCGGGCGATAGTTATAAAACTCCTAAATACTTAAATGAAATTATAAAAATGCTTCAAGACGCAGAAAACGATTCCCCGTCCGAGTCACAACTAAAAAGCGATAAAAAGCAATCTATGATTAAACCATCAAGTGCATTTACATCAGACAAAACAGTTTTTCCACGAAAAACTGAAGATGTCGTTAGGGTTGCCACTACAAAGTTAGATGCCCTTGTAGATTCTGTAGGTGAACTAGTTATTGCGAACGGTATGGTACAGCAAGGAATACTGAAAGGTGAAGTTGATCCAACCGTAGTTGGCAATGTACAAAGCCTTGGCAAAATCGTGCGAGAACTACAAGAAGAAGCAATGTCCTTAAGAATGGTGTCCTTAGAGGGAATGTTTCAGCGACTTGCTCGGATCACTAGAGACCTATCTGTAAAATCTTCAACTCCAATTAATTTTACTTTCGAAGGAGAGGATACTGAACTTGATCGTAGCGTTGTAGAAGAAATACAAAGCCCCTTAGTACACATGATCCGAAATGCGGTTGATCATGGTATTGAATCACAACAGGAACGGTTAGACAAAGGCAAACCCCCTTCCGGCAGAATTCATGTGTCAGCAGCACATCAAGGTGGAAGCGTAGTCTTACAAATAGAAGATGACGGTAGAGGTCTAAACAAACAAAAGATTCTTGAAAAGGCCGTAAGCATAGGTTTGATTGGCCAGGACGACGTTCTTGCTGACCAAGACATATACAAATTAATTTTTGAACCCGGATTTTCGACCAACGAAGAAGTTACTGAAATATCCGGAAGAGGGGTGGGCATGGATGTCGTCAAGCAAAGTGTAGATAAACTTCGCGGACGACTTGAAATTAATGTTCGACCGGGACAGGGTACCGTGTTTAGTATTTACCTGCCGCTTACAATGGCGATCATAGACGGTATGCATATAACAGTTGGTTCTCACCATTTTCTGATTCCTTCCATCGAGATTCAAGAATCGTTAAGACCGCATCCTGACCAAATTTATACTGTTGGAAAAGAAGGTGAGATGGTTCTTATACGAGAAAAACTACTTCCCTTGATTCGGCTACATAAATTATTTGACATTCCAAACGCAAATCACGAACCTTCAAAAGCGCTTGTTACAGTTATTTCAGATCAGAAGCGCAGGTATGCTTTGTTAATTGATGATTTGGTTGGACAACAACAAGTTGTAGTTAAACCCATGGATAACATGTTTAATAAAGTACCTGCGGTTTCTGGAGCATCGATAATGGGAGATGGGAAAGTAGCCTTAATTCTTGATACCGCTGGTATATTGCGTATGTCCAGGGAGGTGGAAAATGCTTGAACCAAAAAATTAAAAGTGTGAACGAAGAGGTGAAAACATTGTCCGCGAGAGGTTTTGATCGGTTAAATAAATATTTGACCTTCGTTTTAGGGGATGAAGAATATGGGCTAGAGATCTTAAGAGTCAAAGAGATCATTGGGCTCATGACTATTACCAAAGTGCCCAAAATGCCTCAATTTGTACGGGGAGTTATCAATCTTCGTGGATCAGTTATTCCTGTAATTGATTTAAGGCTTAAATTTGGTATGAACAAAGTTGAAGATACTAAAGAAACTTGCATTATCGTCGTCGATCTTGGCGAAACCTTTATTGGAGTAGTTGTAGACAAGGTTTCTGAAGTACTTGATATTGATGATACTCAGATCGACGAGGCCCCATCTTTTGGCGCACACGTTGATACATCGTTTATCTACGGTATCGGCAAAACCGAAAATAAAGTTGTAATTTTACTCGATATTGCAAAAGCACTAGTCAGTGAGACTGCCCAGTTGGGTGAATTAATACAGAAAAGGGGCGAGTTTTCTTGAAATGGTTTAAGAATTTAAAAATACGCGCAAAGCTTCTTATAGGTTTTGTACTTGTTGCAGTTATAGGAGGGGCAATAGCAGTTGCCGGAGTATCTGGTATTTCGAAGATGCAAGCCTCTTTAACTGAAATAGCTGATTTCCGAATGATTGCTATCGATTCTCTGGCAAATATTTTAGCTGGGCAACGTGACGTACAATTGGGAACGCGGGGCCTTGTTAACCCTTTGTTACCTACAGAAATGCGTCCGCAGTATTATGAACGTATTGAAAAAGGTTATGAAATGATAGCAGATGCTTGGGCAACTTACGAAGTTTTACCTCTAGGAGAAGTGCAAAAAGCAACATTCCAAACTCTTATAGTTCAATGGGATGAATGGGAGCAAGTGCAAAACAACTTAATCGAAAAAGCGAGAGGCATAGATACTTTATTAGCTAGCGGGTTATCCGTGGATGAACTGGATGTAGCAATCGCTTTTGAAGAAGGAATTCATTATTTCCTAAATGAAGTTGCACCAAAACAAGAGGCTGTTGAGGAAACTTACCTTCAAATGGTAGAACGTAACCAGCTTATGGCAGAAGAAAACAAAGAGGATGCTGCGCATGCTTATTCTTCTTCTTTAATACTGTTAGGATCTTTTGCCGCAGGTGGTATTCTTATATCCATATTGCTAGGTGTCTTTATAGCTAATCTCATTAGTCGTC
>CAYORX010000042.1:0-8621 GCA_964406505.1 uncultured Eubacteriales bacterium | reverse complement strand
CTTGAACTTCTGTAGCAGCAAGGGGCGAAGCCCCTTGCTGCCTCTGGCGGGAGCGTAGCGACCGCTCTGATCTCTGGGGGGTTAAAATCACCAAGGGAGGTAGACCATGATACGCAAATCCTTCATCAAAGAAGACGATATTATTTATACTGTCGAAAGTGGAGCCTTGAGCGCAACATCTCTAAGTGAACCATTATCTGAAGAGGACTATTTGACCCACGGCGCGGATGATTTGACGGATACGCCGTTTGACGAGCTTGGTCACGTTTTTGAGATTTTAACCTACGCAGGTTATGAGTCTGAGCAAACGCTAAGGCTCACATTCGGATTACCACATTCGGCCATTTGGCGGCGCTCTTTTGTCAAGAAAGACAATGTTATTTACACCGTTGAAAGCGGCGCACTAGTAGCGACACTACTGCAAGAGCCACTAAGTGAAGAGGACTATCTATCGCAAGGCACCAACCTTTTGCACACTGTACCCGTCGAAGAACTCGGCGAATCCTTTGAGATTTTAACCTACACCGAGGCCGACGATCCGCAGCAAGCGAGACTAATTTTACCGCCTTCAATACCCCTTGATTGGTTGGAAGATGATTCGCCAACACTCATCACCTACAGCACCGCTTCGTCTCCACCGGAACTCATGACAACACTCGAAGTGGAGCAAAAGGTGCTGTTTTGGGTTTCCAAAGACGAGCACCAAACTCGCTGGTCTTTCAGCGGGGGAAGCTGGAAGGAATACAAAGAGCACCTCCCCGAAGAAGAACGAGCCAAAGGCATGACTATAGGGGAGCTCCAAGCCATTACGCCTGCAGAATGGGCCGACTGGTTTGAATACGGTACGCTCGATTTTTATATTGAGCTTTTTGGAGTTCGCGTTCCGGGAGCAAATGACCCGTACGTAGAATCCATCACAGTGGAGTTCCCGCCAAATGAGGCGCCTCTGATCGAAAATTTTACGCTAACACCCGATGAATTTCACAACGAATACGTGGAGCTTCGAGCTACACTCATCGATCAAGAGGGCGATCCCGTTAAATACCGGGTCTTAGTCGGCGACACTCAAGTTTATCCTACAGACGGCAGTGAATGGTCACCCGAAATCGAATCGGGCAAAGACATCTTCTTGGCCTACAACCATCCGTATTTCAGTGTGGGCGAAAATGAGATTACCCTGATCGTAACTGATGACCGCGGGGAAGTACGCCAGAAATCGGGCACAGTTGTTCTTATAAATACACCGCCGACAATCACCCTTTCTTACACCGATTTTAGCCTGCGCGCAACACTTGGTGATGAAGACGGTGATGATGTAGCCTACCGCCTTTTGATTAACGGTGAAGAACACACACCGTGGAGCGATTTTATGCCGACACCCACGGTCGTGAGCGAAAGCTGGTCAAGCACTGATCTGATTTTGGATGCGGAAAATACTCTCACTCTCGAGGTCAAAGACGTCATCGAAGAAGTAACGTCGACTGAATTTAAAGTCGTAGGTAAATATCAAGGGCTTTTGTTTATAGACGAGGAAGGGAATTACTATACTTCCGATCAGGGTGAAGTTCTAAAAGAGCTTGATTTTGGCTCAATTGTTGCTGGGCGCATAACGGAAGCCCAAAAAATAATCTTGATCAATCAAACGGGACAGACAGTAGAAAACCCGTCGATCGACACCGAGTATAATATCCCGGATGTTCAGATCCAACTTTCAAATCAAGTCGATCCCTTTGAACCTGCGGCGAAATTAAATCTTCAGGCTCTGCAAGATTCGGATGAACACACTTTTTATGTGCGAATAAGCCCCGACCAATACGCAGAAACGGGCGGAGTATTTAAGATTAAATCCAATACAATGGAGTGATCTGATGACCTTTCTATGGGGCAAATTCGACATCTTGCCGCCCCCGCATACTATCTTGCGCTTCCCCGTGGTCAAGGATGCCTTTACAAGTAATTTTGTGCCGACTCTAAATTATGGAGAGACACACGACCTTTTGGCCGGACCCGAACATGAAATTTTTTTGGGGTTTGATCTTTCGGAGCTTCCCGAACATGAACTTATTTACGCCAAACTTATAATTCATCTGGCGGGAAAGCGTCAAGAGGGTCGGGCAGAACTTCATTTTCTTGACAATGAATACCACTGGACGGAGCGGGGCATAACCCATGCCAACCGGCCTGGGACACAACTTTTACAAACAGTGGATTCAAGCGATTCTAAAATTGAATTTGACATCCTCGATTCAATTTTAGAATCATACGCTATAAAAAGTTCGGGCTCGCTTCGTTTTTGGGCGAGAGAAAGCGGCAATGCCGCTTATATCGAAGTATCGTTTTTGGATCCAGAAGCCTTCAAAGAGGTGGAGGGCACTTATTTGCCCCTAAGTTTTGGGGCGACTGCTTCGGGGCAAAACAATTTTGAACTCTCCTGGGAAGGAAAACTCCCTTACGGGGAGGCAGTGTTTCCAGTATCATATCAGCTTAGCAATCACCTGCTAATCCAATATAGTGCGGATCCTAGATTTTTAATCACCTTTACTGCACAAACGCCTTCCGCAAACTTGTTTCAAATAAACTATGGCGCTGGAAGGAGTGTCGCATCCGATAACCAGATTTCTTATACGGCGATAGGTTCGGGGAGCACGTATTTACCAATTGAATTTAGCGGACTTTTGTTCAGGGACTTGACCACAACCTATACTGCAATTCCCGTATCTAATTTGAAAGTCGCTTTTGCTGCCCACGGGCGGAGCGAAAATAACTTTCGCCTAAACTTTTTGTCGCTAGAACGGGGCAGCCTGATTATAACTTTTGGTTCACGTGCTTTGAGTAAAGTTAGTTTTCCTATTGACTTTACTGTGTACACCAGCCAATCATCTGAATTTGAGTTAGCTTACAATTCTATTCCGAATTCTGCCTTCCCAATTAACTTTCAGGCTGTTGCCGCGGGTGAAAACTTTTTGCCCATAACGTTTTCGGGACAAAAGCTTGGGGTCAAAAACTTTGTCCTCGAATTTACAGTAGAATCCACAGCAGATCTTAGTCTTTCATTTTCTGCCCAAGCATCTGACGCTCAATCGCTTCTTCTATCTTACAGTGCACAAAAAACTTTTATCAGTGATCTGACTACAACTTATTTGGCGCAAACTAGGATGATTAACAATTTGACCGTAAGTTTCAAAGCCATTTCGACAACAAAATTTAGGATAGATTATGAAGCACGGAGGGCTTTGGAAAGTGATTTTGTCATCAGGTTTAAGACAGGCGGACACACCCTGCCGAAAAAGAAATCCCTTCAATTTGATGTGGGGGTATGGATAATTAGGGAGCAGTAATGTGGTATCACAAAGGTGTGAATCCAATATAATGGAGTGATCTTATGAATAATTTCATCCGTGGAAAATTTGACATCTTACCGCCCCCGCATCTTGTGCTGCGATTTCCTGTTGTCAAAGATGCCTTTACGAATTCTTCGGTACCGACTCTAAACTATGGCGATACGCACGATCTTTTAACGGGCGAACGCTACGAGTCTTTTTTAGGCTTTGATCTTTCCGAACTCCCGGAAGAGGAGTTTGTCTACGCAAAACTTGTAATCAACGTTGCCGGCACCCCGAGAGGCGGGGAAGCAGAACTTCATTTAATTGAATCCGATGAATGGACAGAAACAGGCATCACCCATGCTAACCGACCTCTAGAAACAACACATTTGACTACCTTTCAGCTAGATAAACAAGTGATTGAAATTGACGTTATCGATCACCTGCATAGCGGTTATGTGCTTAAAAGTCTGGAGACGCAGCGGTTTTGGGGAAGAGAAAGCGGCAATGCCGCCTATATAGAAGTAGCCTACATTAATCTTGAGGCATTTAGGGAAGTTGCGGGCGCATATTTTGATATCGGCTTTGGGGCGCAGGCAAGCGCTGTCCACACATTTTCAATAAATTGGGAATCGACTCTGCCCTATGGGCTTACAACATTGCCTATAAACTTTAGATTGTCAAACCACCTTTTGATTGAATATATGGCTGAACCGACATTTACCATTGGTTACACCGCTCAGACTCCGGTTGAATCCGAATTTAATCTCACATTCGGCGCGCAGGGCCGCAACTTCAACGAGTTGGCCCTCGGCTATACGGCAAAAGCCGAAGGGGAATGTACGTTCCCCCTTGAATTTGCGGGCACCCTGTTTAATGATTGGGCCATTGCTTGGGACGGTATCCCCACATCTGATCTTAAGTTAAATTTCGGCATCCAAGATGAGGGTGAACACTTATTTAACGTCGGCTATACTGTTGCACATTATAAGGATTTACAACTTGGTTACACCGCACAAGATGACGGTGAAACAATCTTTGCCATCAATTTCGGCATACAGGCCGAGCGTGAATCCGGGTTGGAAATTAACTACACCGCACTTAGTGTCAATGATTTAACCCTAAACTTTTCGGCCCGGGCAAGGGGCATGAGCACCATTCCCATTCAACTGGCTAAGCAAGCAACCGATAAAAACTTCTTTAACATTTCATATAGCGCCATGCCAAATACTAGTTTACCCATCCTATTCGGTGCCCGGGCGCAGGCCGATAATCTTTTTGCAATTGATTTTATCTCCCAAAAACCAAATAAGGCAGATTTCACAATTGAATTTGCCGCGATGCCGGCCAAAGACTTGCGGATAGACTTTGCTGCACAGGGTATAGAACAAATAGAACTCACCCTCAAATTTGAAGCCCTGCAGCGGTTTATCAGCGATTTGTCAACGACTTTTATTATACAAACAAGGTTAGAGCAAGATTTTAACATGTATTTTGAGTCGACTCCGGCCAGTAAGTTTATGGTCACCTATATCTCGCAAGGTGTTAGAGATACATCTTTAACCATTCGGTTTCAAGTGGTAGATCCCGATAAAAAAGAGACTACACTTAGAATTATTTACGAAAAAGGCGAACTAGCGCTTTATGATAAGGCGGTAACTTATGCAGGCATATCAATTGCAGGAGTTTCTGACCCCTACGTATTTGTCCAGAAAATGATTTCAAAGAAACATCAAAAATAAATAAGGCCGACAAGAAGGCGATCTACATGTAAATCGCCTTCTTGTGATATAATTAAGTTGCCGAAATTCAAGCAGGGGGTTAGGTGATGTTTGAACATGGAAACGGGACTACCCAAAGTCCTTATGAGATTTATAATGTCAACGATCTAAAAAAGATTAAAAACTATCCGGATGCCCATTTTCTTTTGAAGAACGATATAGATCTTTTGGAGCGGGAAGAGGAGTGATAATATGGAACTTAAACCTGAAGTAGATCAAGATCTAGAAGCAGCTTTACCTGAAGAAGTTAATAATGTAGGAGATCTTGAGATTCTAGACAACACAATGCCTAACACGAGAGCCGAGTATCAAAGAGACGAATATTCTTATATGATAGTATTCTAAAGACAGAGATAGTAGAGGAGGTTATGTAGATGAGATGGGTTTCAGTTATAGATCAAGTTGAAGGAACCTTACAAATCCCAGAAGTGGGGTCCAAAGATATAGACAATATAGCTAAATCGAGAGACAATAAATTTCTCTTGATTAGAGTAAATCGAAACTCGATTGTAGCTTATAATATAGAAACGGAAGAGGCTAAAGTATTCAATCATGTACCCTCTATTTACTATATGAGGTATATAGCAGACATAAATCCCCAACATACAAGACTACTCATAGCGTGTGCTAGCTCTTTAGTAATATTCGACTTTGAGACAGGCGACATTATTCATAATATAGACACAGGGCTTGAGACCATACGGACTGCAGAATTTAACCCCCTTACAGGAGAGGAGATTCTGGTAACCTACAACTCCAAAGAGATACTTATTTATGACCCAGACACAGCCCAAGTTATTACAACTTTCGGAGAGGATCAGGAAACGGAAGAAGGAGCAACCTCTAATTTACACTTAGTTGCTTCTTGGTCCAATGATGGAACAAAGATAGCAGCAGGAGGAAGCTATATACCTCTTAGGATTTGGGAAAGAAGTTCTGAAACGATAGTGAAAGAGTTACAAAGAGAGTTTAGAAAGAGGAGGACTTACGTATCAGGTCTTCAGTGGTCTGAGGATGACACATTTATAATGATAGATGACTCACCTTCTGCAGGAGACATGTCAGTACAAGTTTGGGATGTAGATAAAGAAGAGATGGTGTTTCAGAGAGATGGAAGAGACTGGACAGAGCTAATCTCAGATGATGGTAAGTTTATAGGAGTCTCTGTAAGTTACAGCACAGGAGAAATCCTATATGTTTATGATGTTTTCAGTGGAGTTTTAGTAGCAGAAGTTAACGCCCCACCCGAAACTAATGTGAGGGGTTACTGCTGGATTGAGGACACCCTTTACATAGGAGGTCCTGGAAATGAAGTAAACCACTTTGATTTGAGTGAAGTAGATCCTATAAAACAACCAGAAGGGGACACTAGACTCCAGAGCATACAAGACCTGACACCTGTGTTGGGTTATCCGAGTTTAATAGAGTATGTATGGGGTTCAGAGCATGGAACCTATCTTATAGCAGGAACAAAAACCAAAGGATTTAAGATACTAGAGTGGGAGTCAGGGGAGTACGTTGAGAAAGATCACGACGTCATACATCAAACATTAAAAGATGACAATTGGGACCCTTCGAACACTCACATATGGATGAGTAAAAATGAAAATATTTTAGGCTTGGTGACTAAGTACTGGGAACAAGACCCTGAAGAGTTTCATCTCAAATTCCTAATCTTCGAGAAGAAGTCTTCACAAGGGCTTTTTGAGCACGCTTTAGAAGTAGATTTAGAGGGGATCAGCCAAGAAGAGTTCCAGGATAGGATAGGGGTAGATTTTGGTGTAGATGGAGAATATATGATACTGACGAGCAGTGAGTCAAGTTATGTATTCGTCAAAGAAGGTTCTGAGTACAGACAGATATTAGAAGCCAGAGATATAATAGGAGACCACATCCCCGGACTAGAAAACCTTGCAGGCGTCACCTTTCTAGATGGGGAGACGATCATGGCCTACAACCTAGAAATTACAGTAGACCCCGAAAACCCACCCGACCCAGAAAATCCTGACACTCCGGAATTGCAGGCAAACTATTACAAACTAAATCTAGAAACTCTGGTTAATGAGGGAACAGATGATCCAATTAAGATAACTGAATTTAGAGATAAGGTGCTAGCGAACACATTACCTCTGGGAGACAAAACCTATTTCGTGCTAATAGATCTACTTACCATGGAAGTAGAGACATGGGTTTGGGAGAACGGTGAATTTTCGAAAGAAGGAAGTCTATTAGAGGGGGCGCCTATGATAGTTGTAGCCTATTCAGGAGATAGGAGAAAAGTTGTAGGCGTTGGTATGGATATTAATACAGGAACCGTAAATCTAGTAGTCTATGATTTAGACACAAAAGAAACTTACGACATAACGCACTTACTTCCAGACCCAGACTACCCACATTCCCATGAAGTGAACCTTAGTTGGTTTGGTAATAGCGTATATATGGGGGATTATTACAATTACCGTAACAGATATGAAGATCCTGCTTTTATGACATTAGATGGAACTACTGACGAGTGGGCTAGAGATAACCTTTTTGATGGTATATTCCCGTTATGGTGGATAAGATTAGGTCAGGTTGTATTAGTCCCAGGGGAAGGGTTGCAGGCTTACTTTTACAATGATGGAGAAGACGACCTCCCGGAATTAAATAGACCTGAGTTAGAGGAACCGCAAGAAGGACCTCCATCACGTTCGCGGGCAAAGTCGCTTGTCATCCCGCTCGGCCTAGACGTTGGTGTCTACGTAATTCAAGAAGGGGGTTAAATAATGTGGGAAAAGTTAAAGGGGTATGGTCTGCTGTTTTTGATTTTTTTGCTCTCTGTATTGGCGCTGATCTTAAGTATGCCGCGAAGATTAAGCGGAGATTTGAAATCGGCGAAAAAAAAGGTCAAAGAGGGTAGGACACAAGCTGATGAAGCGCTTGAAAATTATGAAAGTGTGAAAGACAGACACGATCAAGAAATTGGGGAGGCGGAGCAAATTGATTACCCGGATGAACCGAAGCCTTTTACTGACGCTGGTTCTGCTGCTGGTTTTCTTGATGATCTCATCAGTGACCTACTCCGGAATTCCGATATCCGGAGAAATAAGTATAAATGAAATTACCGGACTCCCGTTTTATCTTTCAGATGCAGAACGCCCTAAAAAAGGGCTGAGGTAAAAGATAGATCCTTTGTGATATAATAAATTTGTAAGGGAAGGAGGCCTATCATGAGTGGACTTATAAGAGAGACCAATGGCTTTCACGAGTCGATTCGCCGTATAGACACGAGTGATCCCGTTGATGCAAGTATTGTTAATATTCAACCTCAACAACTTTTGGATAACGACCACTACCTAAGAGATATGATTGAGGCGGGGGCGGGGCTTGAAAGCCATATAGAAGACAAGGATAACCCCCATGATGTCACGCATGATCAGACAAACCCGGCAGGTGCTGCTCCAAGCACGAGCACGGCCAAAGACAAACACATCTCTAACGCCGATTATAAATCGTTCACCGAACATGTGGCGTCTAA
>CAYORX010000041.1:4809-8868 GCA_964406505.1 uncultured Eubacteriales bacterium | reverse complement strand
GCCAAAGTTGCAGTTAAAGAGGACTTCAGTACCCATTGAGTAGGTCGGTAAAACTGTCGGTGTCAAAGGCTATGGTAATAAAGTAGTCATTCTTTCCGATAACGTTGAAATTGCAAGATATCCGCGTTGTTATGACAAAGGGCAAACGAAATATCGGTTGGAACACTATCTGGATCTAATTGAAAAACGGCCGCGCAGTATTTTAATGCAAAGCCGGTGAAACAAAATGTATCTGCGAGACTAATAGAGATAGGCCGGCGGCTTTCAAGACCTGAAGAGATGGTTAAATTGCTACAGTTGTGCGTCGATTACGGCGAAGACAATGTGCTAGAAGCCGCGGGTCGTATTAAAGCCTCAGAACTATCCGTAAGTCAGGTGCCCGGATACTTAACTCCGATAGGCGTTCTTATGGTAGTGGATTCTAAGATACATGTGCCTGTGACAAAACCTCAGTTTGACAAGTATGACACTTCGGTAAGCAAGGGGGCGACATAATGACAAACTCTTTACTTGCAAAAGTGAATCCGATTAAGGAAACCATTAAGTTGTATGCCAAGCAGCCTCACACACCAACTTTCGCTAACTACGAATAGGTTGCAAGACAGCTATCCCCCGGTGATGGCTATGATGAATTTCTACGCAGGCTTATGCAAATAGAACTCTTAAAGCGGCAAGACTCAAGCCGCGTTAGCCGAAGCAAAAGTGTATGTTTTCCGTTTATGAGGACTTTAGATGAATTTGACTACAAAAGATTGGAACATGTATCCGAGGTTTTTATCTGGGAACTTGCAGGTTGTAATTTCGTGGGGGATCGGCAAAACATCGTGATGATCGATAATCCCGGCTCAGGAAAAACGCATTTACGCATCGCTTTAGGGATTGAAGTATGCCAGAATGGTTTTAAAGTCCGTTTTTACACGGTTGCCAATTTAGCGAACGCATTGGCGGAAGCCATCCAATCTCACCAAGTCTCCAAAATGTAAAAAAAGCCCATCGAAAATTAACTTGTTGATCATAGATGAACTTAGTCAATTCACTTTCATTCGCTATCAATCAAAAATGTTGTTTCAGGTGATTTCTGAACGTTCTGAAAGAGCGAGGGTCATCGTAATCGCCAATCTGGAGTTTTCCAGATTGACGGAGTTATTCGAAAACGAAATCATGGTTGCGGCTTTGATTGGCCGCATAACCTTTCGACACACATCCTTAACATGAACGTAAAAGAATCTTATCGCTTAACAAGTACGTTGAAGGAGAACAGTACCGGAAAATGAATTGGAGAAGGATTTGTGCTGACTTCTCCGTTGATTAATCTAGCAATGAAATTATGTACGCTTTTTCGAGGGAGAAGCCAGCCTTAGGGTGGATCAATTTTCTCTTGACGTTCGCAGTAATCTTGTTATCTCCCTACACAATGTCGTAATATTTTGAAACGTTACGACATGCGTTGTAGAAAATACAAACGCACAAACGGTAAGTGATGTTACAAGGCAGATCTTAGAAAGTATGCAACACTATCCCTTCCTGTGTCACACGGCCATCGCCTTTCTGCCTATTGTTATGCTAAAGTATATTTTGCATATCGGTCATTTTTTCATCTACCCAGTATGCAAAATTGGGAAATCGAGCGATACTAGATTGAACAATGGAACACTAACCACAAATAGTACAACAACCGCAACTTGTGACTTTGCTTGGGGTTAGCGTTTTAAACCTGTAAATAGAAATAATTTTAGTACATCTTGTTTAATCTTTAAATTTACCTACCGGCTTGAAAACCACCAGTCACAATATCAATAATTTTCCCCACATCTTTAACATCACCAGCCAATTTTACAGAAATCCCCTTGTCCTCGATAGATTTTTTAAGTTCCATACCTACGGATATCTGACCAACAGCCAAAACTATTTTTTCTACACGCTCCTTTTTCCGTTTTCCGTATTTATCTACAGTAATAATACTATTTGGCCGTATCCCTATTACAGTAGTATTTGTTTTTGCTTCAACATCTAATTCATTAACTACTTGCATTAGATCAAAGCGAGTAATGGACTCAATATCTGCCACGATCTCTGACAATATTTCTAATACAACTACCTTACCCCTTTTTCCGCAAGACGAAACGACCCAACCATTTTCTTAATCAATTCCTATAATTCTTGGTTTAGTTTGTTCTGAACCGGTTGCAAGAATCAGGCGATCCGGATTAAATTCTACAATGTTTTCTAGATTGCCGACAATGCCCGTCTGTACCTTTACGTCCAATCTATTTAACTTTTTTCACACCATTCATATATTCAATAATCTTAGATTTTCCCGGGGCCACGGCAGCAATCTTTATTTGACCTCCTAATTCCAATTCCTTTTCCGAAAGCGTAACATCGTGACCACGTTTAGCAACAGCTATAGCTATCTCCATACCTGCAGGCTCTCTACCCATTATAAGCACTTTTTTCTTTACATTACTTTTTTCGATAGTTCCGTGCAAAACATCGTCCCCCACTGTAGGGTTAACAGTACAACGTAGTCGGCGATGAGAAAAAACTTGACCTACGATACATCCAATGTTGCAAGAAATACATCTACGAACTTCATCAAACCATCCCTCTTTAGCCTTTTCAAGCCACTCGGGATAAGCGATTAACTCTCTATCAACAGATACAAAATCCGCTTTGTTAAAGTCAATAATATTTTCTGCGAATTCCGGTTCACTAATAACACCAACAGTGATCACTAAAATGATCACTACCTTTTAAATGTTTTCAGCAAGATATAACCGCCAGCCTTGTTTAAATCCCATTGTCTCAAGAAAAGTGGAGATTGAATCGTAAATTCCTAAAGTAACGTGTAAAACATAGACGCCAGCCCCTTCCAGCATCCTTTCCATTTGTTTGCCCTCTTCTAAAGTAACCGCATCTTTCTTTCAAAATTATCACTACATTGATCTACATGTTTATTTGATCGGGGCGATATGAATTGTTCGATTAAATAGCCGTGGGCACCAGGCAATTCTATTCCGTTTCAGTGGCTTGTGCCTACAAGATTTAGTAGGGTTTCATTATTTTGTGACATGGATCAGTATATCATTATTGCCAACATTTTTTAAACATGAACGATGTGCAAAAAGGTATCAGGTCTTAAAGGAGATTTCGTTTATTTTGAAGCCTTTGACACTTTAGCACTTTTACTTTCTATATTTAAACGCTTAACAGAATTGAACTTGATCCACTATATGGGCAGATTTATAACGATTTTAGAACCTCCATGTTGTTTAGCTTGATACATTGCGTGATCTGCAATCCGGAACAGCGTTTCGTAAGTCGTCTCGCTTTTCCAAGTTGCTATTCCTATGCTTATCGCTACGGAAACTTCTTGATCCAATTGTTTTAAACGTTCTACCACCTTTTCACATTTTTTTCTAACAAAGTCTACGGACGGTATATCACACATGTATACACAAAACTCGTCTCCACCTATACGTCCTACGATATCTATATCATGAAAAATGTACTTTAGGGCTTTAGCAATATTTTTTAAAACCCAATTACCCATTAAATGCCCATAGGTATCATTTATTTGCTTAAGATCATCGCAGTCAATCATTATCAACGCATCTATTTGGTTTCGAACCTTCTTTTTCATGCATTCAACTATCGTTGCTTTTGTAGCAGCTGCATTGTATATACCGGTTAATCCATCCAATTTAGATCTTAAAATCAATTGGTTTTTCTCTTCTATTTCTTTGCTAACATCAATTAGTTTTCCTATGATGAAATGAGTTTTGCCTTTTTCATCTTTTAGATATGAAGACACCACCTTAAACACACTACCACCTTCTCCGCAAAGTGGTAAATTTATGGTGGTATCGATATTTTTGTAATTATCGCTGTTTATAGTTTTTTTGAGCAGTTGAATCAACTCTGCTTTACATCCATAGCTGTCAAGTTCATCAGTTAGCTTGGTAGAAAACACTATTTTACCGGACTCTATGTGGTATTCAAACAAATATTCGTTTGAAAGGCGAGACAAAAGTTGGTATTTTTTGTTCTCAATTCCAA
>CAYORX010000041.1:0-4709 GCA_964406505.1 uncultured Eubacteriales bacterium | reverse complement strand
ATATGATAAAAACCCCATAATTAATAATGATAACCCGAAAATTTCCTGCCTATAAGCATCGATTATCATTGAAATAGAAATTTTTCTTTCAATTTGCGATGCCACATCCAAGATTAACCTATCCATCCTATTTTCATCAATCGCCGCGATAGACTTGTTGATAATGGAAAGCAAAACCTCATTGCCTTTGCCAACACCCATACAATAAGCTCTATCCTCTTTACCCGTAGGTATAGTAATAACGTTTTTGTAATCGTTTTGCAAAGTGTAAAAAGCCATTGAATACGCATTGCCGAAACCATAATCCGCTTGACCTGAGTTAACAGCCTGAATAGTTTCAACTCTATTATCAAAATAAATAGTTAGTTCTTCGTTCACCCCCGACGGTAAAGTACCGCCTTTTATAGCTGCACATGTTTTGTTCTTCAAACATTTGGGATCTACTGACTTGTTATAAAATAAGACTGTCTCTGATTTTAAATAAGGTACTGACAGGGCTATGTTCGGTGGTACATATTCCTCCGTAACGCCCAAGTAAATATCCGGTTGACTTCTAACTACTTCTTCAATAGATTCATATAAGCAACACTCAAAAACCAATCCAGCAATATTGGCTATTTCATCTAGCACTTTGATAGCGATGCCTTTGATCTCCCCTTTTGAATCAATATAGTGAAGCGGTGCTCCACCATCTATGGATGCGGCTTTAAGAATTGGTGCTTTACCCAAATATTCTTTTTCTTCCTGAGTAAAAAAAATTTCATGCGCTTTTACAGGTAAAGCTATTGTTGATAAATTAATCACAAATATAATCATTGCCGCTACATTTTTATAAATATTTGTTAATTTGTTGTAATAAATCTTTCCTACCAGCATTTATTTGCCCTTCCTTACCTTGATTTACTTTTTAAAAAACGCAACACATCATATTTAGATAATGGCTTGCTCAAATAAAAGCCTTGCACAATGTCACAGCTATGCTTCTTAAGATAATCTAATTGATATTTGTTTTCTACCCCTTCAGCAACTACTTTTAGACCAAGTTTATGCGCCATAGCGATTATATGATTAGTAACTAAAGCATCTCCGCCATATCGCGCAATCCTATCGATAAAAGAACGATCTATTTTAATCATATCGAGATTGAGGTTGCGAAGTTCTGCTAAAGACGAGTAACCCGTACCAAAGTCATCTAAAGCAACTGAGCTTCCCATGTCTCTTAGTTTCGATAATGTTTGATTTATCACCTCAAAATTTTCTAATAATACAGATTCGGTTATTTCAAATATTAATCGCCTCCAATCTGTTGCAGATAGGTTAAGTTTTTGTTTAGTAACCTCGACAAATCCATCCCGTAGGAGCTGTAATCCCGAAAGATTTACAGACACACGAAGATCAGAATAGTTTGACTCCCTTAGAAAAGACAAAAACGCGGAAACCTTTTCTAAGATAATATTTCCTAAAGAAAAAATCAGATTACGTTTTTCTGCCAAACTTATAAATTCTAGGGGGGGAACCAGCCCTACACCCTCAACGGTCAGTCTTGCTAGTGCTTCAAAGCCCACAACTTCATTTGACTTAATATCTAATAAGGGTTGATAGTCTAAAAACAATTGTTCCTGGGATTTACCACTGATAACGGTTTGTAGAGTTTTTTCTATTAGTTCTTTGCGCATTAAGTTTTCTTTCATTTCATGATTATAAATAACTGAATTTTGGCCTGTTTTTTGTTTTAATGCAGCAATACTCAAGATGGAATTATGTAAGATTTCTTCTACCGTGATATTTTCTTTCGGTACTTCAAAGATAGCGATTTTTAGTTTAAGGTATTCGTGCTTAATCATATCGAATGAAGGATCTTCAAATTTTTTGACAATCCGTTGAGTGATTTCGTTCAGATTTTCTCTTTCGTTATAATTATTTATAATCATAACAAATTGATCTGCATCAAATCTAAAAAGCATGTCATCGCAAGATACACAGTTCATAAGACAATCAGCTATCTGACAAAGAATACGGTCTCCATATTCAAAACCATAGGTTAAATTGATAAGGCTAAAATGCTCACAATTTATCAGCAAAGTCGCAATCTTATCTTTTTCCCGTTGCTTTATTCTTCGTTCTAAATATTCTTTAAGATATTCATAGTTAGGAAGCGCAGTCAGTTTGTCATAAAACGCTATTTGTATATTGGATTTGTTTTTACTGTACGCATAATATAAAACGTAGGTAAGCACAACGGACACCACGGTAAACTGTAACAAGTTATCTATGACAATCCTTTTAATTTTGGAATTCATAATTTGTCCTGACCATACAACGGTCAATGTGCCGATTCTTTCGCCATCATCAAAAACCGGAACGCAAACATGTAACATACCTTTTTCATTCGCGAACTCATCTCCTATCTGTGCCTCTTCCAACAAAAAGTGCTCATGAGCATCATCTTGATCAAAAATTAGCCCTTCAAAATCAGTTATACTGCTAGCAACTACCTGATAATTTGTGTCAGTAAATAAAATATTATCTACATGTTCATTTACCATGAAATCTTTAATTAACTATTCTATCTCAAATCTATGTAAAAAATCATCTATTTTATCGGCTAAAATACCAACTTGAATGAACAAGTTAGATTTATGTTTTGAATAGGCGTATTTATATACCACACCGGTTTTAATGTTTGGTGTAATATCTTCAATTAAAAACTCCTGATTTCCCCTAATAACTTCATGAATACGGTGTTCAGAGCCTACTTTTAATCCAATCATTTTTTCGGTTGAACTATTCACGATTTCGCCTGTTTCATCAAATATATTTATTTCATCTACAAAACATTTTTTTGATACTTCCAACAAAGACTCGTTATCACTTTTAATATCTAATGTTTTTACGGCTTCAACCGCCCATACAAGCTTTTCTTTAATGAAATCGGAAATTATATTCGATGCTATCTCTGAATTAAGAAGTCTGCGGGCGTAGCTCTCAGCAATATCTAAAGAATGCTCTTCCATCATTTTGTAGGTTGTTCTTATATAATCATTCACACTTTTATAAGAAATCACGGCAAATAGCAAAATAAGAATAGTTAGCGGAACTAGAAAGAAACGAATATCTATTGCCTTTAATTTATCTTCTTTCATGACTCCTTGTACTCCATCCATATTTGCTATGGACTTTCATTTGTTGCAGTATTGTCGCTTTTTTATATCTTCGAAATTCAAATATTATGATTAAATTTTATTTTTAAGATGTTTTTCCTCTAACTCCAATTCATTAAATTCTTGCGAGAATACATGTTTGTCTATTTGACTTGCAAAAAGCCCCTTAGCATCGGTAAACAATGTTTTGTACTTGGATTTTCCCATATTCTCCTCCGCAAATTTTTAATCATTCTTTACTAAAAATACCTATACGCAAAGAGCCACCAGATTCAATCAAATCATTGCTTTTTGCTTCACCGCCATATTGAGAAAATAAATCTACCGCCAAATATTGGCCGGTCTGGTTTAAGATGAGTTTAGACACACCCAGACTTACGCCTTCACTTTTTATCGCGTTTATCAGACTAAATTTACACTTTTCAACATCATAAACTAATAGCCCCACGACAGTGACTTCTTTGTTGTCCAGATCGGGGCTTTGTATGGCCATTATTAGAATCTGACCGTCATTGTCGTAAGCAAGGGAGAAAATATTGTATTTTTCAGGTTCTTATAATCCCGAGTTCGTGCCCGGTTTTGGCAAAAACCGCGGCTCTTGCCATCTATAAAGTAGGGATTCAGGTAAAATAACGCACTTTGTGCGCAGATCTCAGTTTGTGTGGATACCGAACTAAAGGCAGTAGCACTTTGACTAGACGAAAAGGCCGCAAAAACTCTAGATGATTTACTGAAACCCAATTCTAATGAACACCACAAACTTTGACACGGCTACTTATATTACACCTTTTGTATTTCAAACTCCTGGAACCTTAACCGTGGGGGCTTACCAATTCATCTGGCGAAATTCTTGTGGCAAAAAACCTATTTTGTGGAGTTTCCATGACTATTTTAACTTGAAGTTGAGTAACCCTCTTGCATAGTTCCATTCTTTTATATTTTCAATTGGCAGCAAATTGGCAGCAAAACCGCTTTTTTGCCTTTCACTTGCTTTCTTGCTTGCTTCTCAAACTGCCCTTACGCTGGGGTTTTACTGGTGGGCGGTGAGGGAGTTGAACCCCCGGCCTCTTGCATGTCAAGCAAGCGCTCTAACCGGCTGAGCTAACCGCCCTTGATTGTGGAGGCGACACCCGGAATCGAACCGGGGATAAGGGTTTTGCAGACCCCTGCCTTACCGCTTGGCCATGTCGCCATCATCGTCGAATTTATTGGAGCGGAAGACGGGATTTGAACCCGCGGCCCTCGCCTTGGCAAGGCGATGCTCTACCACTGAGCTACTTCCGCTCGAAGATGGTGCCGCAGGCCAGAATCGAACTGGCGACACGCGGATTTTCAGTCCGCTGCTCTACCGACTGAGCTACCGCGGCAAGGTTAGTTGTCTTCTCAGGTCTCAAGTTAAAATGGCGGAGGCGACGGGATTCGAACCCGCGATCCCGTGCGTGACAGGCACGTATGTTAGGCCAGCTACACCACGCCTCCGCGTTCTGACTGGTGGGCGAAACAGGGCTTGAACCTGTGACCCCCTGCGTGTAAGGCAGGTGCTCTCCC
>CAYORX010000040.1:0-9170 GCA_964406505.1 uncultured Eubacteriales bacterium | reverse complement strand
CGATAAATCAAAATATTTTGATTTAGATCAAATTTAAGGGGGAACCATTTTGTTAAACGTTCAGGAAATACATAAAAAGGCGATTATCATCGACGGGCATTGCGATACAATTTTATCGATTGTGCGTGACGAATACCGTCCGGACTCTCGGGTACGTGATTTTTTCAGCAAGAATAAAGATGGGCATATTGATTTACCAAGGCTAAAAGAAGGCGGGATGACTTGCCAGGTAATGGCCTTATACATCGAACCCCAATATAAACCAATGAATTCTGCCAGGCGCTGTCTAAGACTTTTAGATGCGTTTTACGGGTTGACCGAACAGTCCGAAGATTTTATTTTGGCCACAACGGCGCAGCACATCATTGACGCGAAAGCGCAATCAAAGGTTGCCGGACTTCTTAGCATAGAGGGCGGCGAAGCCATAGAAGGTAGTACGGCATTGTTGCGAACTTATTATCGTTTAGGTATTAGAGCAATGGGGCTTACTTGGAATCAAAGAAACGATCTTGCCGATGGTGTTGGAGAAAAATCTGCTAAGTCCGGGTTAAGTGATTTGGGTATTTCAGTAGTTAAAGAAATGGAACGATTGGGTATGCTTGTTGATGTATCACATTTATCTGAAACGAGTTTCTGGGGAGTCGATCGAGTGGCCGAAAGGCCATACGTTGCATCCCATTCAAATGCGAGAAGCCTGGCTTCTCACCCACGAAACCTTACTGATAAGCAGATCGAGGCGTTAGCAGCAAAAGGCGGAGTTATAGGAGTAGTATTTTGTCCTTTCTTTATAGATGATGACGAAGCAAAAGCTACAATGTCGCGGTTATGTGACCATATCGATCACATTAAAAGGGTTGCTGGTATAGATCATGTAGGACTTGGATCTGATTTTGACGGCTACGGCGTACGTCCGGGGTATCCCAAAGTAATGGAAGACGTTTCGGAAATGCCAAAACTGACAGAAGCATTAGTAGAACGTGGGTACAGTCAAGAAGAGATAGATAAAGTCTTGGGTGGAAACTGGTTGAGAGTGTACAAGGAAGTTATAGGATAATTAATTTTTTAGTTAGCATAGTGTTTGTATAAAAGCCCTAGGGTCACTCCCAGGGCTTTTATACTAAAGCATAAAGGCATCTGTATTCATGCTTAAGGATCTAAGCGCTTTGACATAACTGCTTGGAATTCGGCCCTGGCCTTTTGTAGTTTTTTTGCGCAACATTCAAGGCAATCGCGTGCTTGGGTAAGTTGAGTAGTATCATTTGTAGATATGTATTTTTGTAGACATCTTGATATATTTATGCATTCTTTAGCCATCTGAGACCATTTGCCATGGTATTCTTTAAACTCCTTAGAAGGTCTGAGATTTATATTGTCTTGACATATTTTCTCTAATCGCTCTAAAAGTAAATAATCTTCCTCTGACAAGGCAGTATCTGCCTCATACCGATCTTGGATAACCCGGCCGACGACTCGAAAAGCTTCAGAGAATTGTTTTTCCAAAGTTTGTTTTTCTTCTATATATTGTTCAGAACTTTTGCAGCTAGATATTAGCATCGTGAATAAAAATAATAATATTAAAATTTTTAATTTACGCAATTTTTCCACCCCTACTATTAATATATACAACCTCTTAGAAAACACAAAGAAGTATTTGTGACCTAAGCTTATATATATTTATTGAAGTTTATGCAGATAGGTGAAAAGTTGCAGCGAAAATGGGAAATTCCTGCAGGTTTCTGATTGTATCTTGAAAAAACCTTTGCGTTGGATGCAATCATGATGTATAGTTATGAACATAATTGTATTATTATGATTTAAAATTAGCAAAGAGCATTCCGTGGTATCGGGTTATCCATAAATCAAATAATTTTTTGGAAAGGAATGAATTTGATGATGTTTAGTAAAGCGATAGTATGTAAACCCGGGCGTAATATAATAAATGCTATTACCTCGCAGCCTGGCTTAGGACGCCCAGATTATGAAGTTGCTCTAGTGCAGCATGCTGTATATGTAGAAGCTTTGGAAAAATGCGGATTAGAAGTGATTGTTTTGGAAGCGGAAGAAGATTATCCGGACTCGTGCTTCATAGAAGATCCTGCTGTCATTACAAGCAAATGCGCAATACTCACAAATCCTGGTGCGCCTAGCCGAAACGGCGAAATTGAAAGCATCTTGCCCATACTTAAAGAGTTTTTTCCCGATGATAATATAGAATATATCAGCGCGCCGGGCACTCTTGAAGGTGGCGATGTGATGATGGTAGGCAATCATTTTTATGTAGGTTGTAGCGCTCGTACCAACAGGGAAGGCGCGCGTCAATTTATTGATATCTTGCATCGCTATGGATTTGATGGAACGGTAGTACCTGTAAAAAAAGAACTTCATCTGAAAAGCGGAGTTAATTATTTAGAAAATAACAACGTGTTAATTGTTGAAAATTTTCTGCAAAGACCAGAGTTGACAAGATTTAATCATATTGTAGTGCCTCAAAATGAGGCCTACGCGGCTAATTGTCTTTGGATAAATGGCAGTGTTTTGGTGCCCAAAGGCTATCCTACAGTTGAAAACTTAGTAAGAAAGGCTGGATACCCGGTAATTCTGATAGATGTGTCTGAGTTCACTAAACTTGATGGCGGCGTATCTTGCTTGTCTTTACGCTTTTAGTGGTGATTAGCATGAAACCGAAAAAACTTGAAAAGGGACATACCATTGGACTCATTTCGCCGGCAAGCGGGCAATATTTACGCAGCTATATTACCAGGGCTACTAAGGCTTTAGAAAATTGGGGTTACAACGTGGTGCTAGGCAAATACGTTTCAGAAAAGAATGGTTATTTAGCTGGCACTGATCAACAACGTGCTTTCGATTTTAACGATATGTTTCGTCGCGAGGATATAGATGCTGTGTTTTGCACAAACGGTGGTTATGGAAGTTCAAGGATTTTGAATGCTATCGATTATGAAGCTGTTGCTTCAAATCCGAAAATATTTGTAGGTTACAGCGATATAACTGCTTTACATCTGGCTATTTTCAAAAATACGGGTTTAGTTACATTTCATGGCCCTGGCGCAACTAGTTTTCCGGCAGAATGGATGAAAGATTATACTCGTGAGCATTTATTTAAGGCGCTTTGCGATGATGAACCAATCGGATCTATAGAGATGGCAGATGAAAACAAGTATCTACATGTGATCGGTAGTGGCGTCGCAGAAGGTGTGTTGGTAGGGGGTAACATTTGCATGATTACTAGTACATTGGGTACCCCATATGAAATCGAGACCGAAGGGCGTATTTTATTCTTAGAAGATCTTAACACTGAACCCTGGGAAATGGATCATAGAATGGCACATCTGCTAAACGCAGGTAAATTACATCAAGCAGCGGGTATAGTAATCGGCGAATGCCGCAGTTGTGACCCCAGGATGTTTAAACCGGCATATCACGTAGATACCAGTCTGGAGCATATTTTTGAAGAATACTTGGCTCCACTAGATATTCCGGTGCTTTACGGCCTTCCTATAGGACATACAGAAGATATGGCAACTTTACCTTACGGCGTACGTGCTCGGGTGGACGCAGATAATAAAAGTTTTAGGGTGTTAGAGAATGGCGTTGTTTAGTAAATGTAGTAGCAAATAAAGATCGAATTAAATATACGAGGGGGATTTAAGTGTTTACAAACGGAAAAAAACTACCTGGTGTATTCATCGTTTTGATATTGTTAGTTGGTGTATTGAGTGGCTGTATTTCTAATGGTGAAGATATCAAGGATAACGGTGTATCTTTAGATGCTGAACAATATTTTAACGCAATAGAGGTGGCCGATCCTACATCTTTTGATTCTGCTATGGCAACTGATGCTATCGCAATAAATATGTTAATGAACTTAATGGAGCCGCTAATGCGGTTTGAAGAGCAAGAAGATGGCAGCTTTGTATCTGCTTATGCGGGTGCTGAGTCTTATTCGGTAAGCGAGGATGGTTTGGTATGGACTTTTACCATCAGAGATAATAAATGGAGTGATGGTCAATCGGTAACTGCCTACGATTATGCATATGGTATTACCCGAGTGTTAGATCCTGAAGTAGGTTCTCCTTATAGTTATATAATGCTGCCTATTTTAAACGCTACAAAAGTCAATTATGAAGGTGCACCAGTAGATAGTTTGGGCGTAAAAGCACTCGATGACAAAACTTTAGAAATTACATTGGAATATCCCACCAGTTATTTTGAAAAATTAATATATCATTCAACTATGTTGCCTGCACGTGAGGATTTAGTGGCGACCTACGGAGATCAGTACGGTACTGCAGTGGATAAATGTGCCTATAATGGTCCTTTCATGGCAGATAGTTGGATACATAACAGCGAACTTGTGTTTGAGCCTAACCCTGGGTATTGGGATAGAGACAGCGTTAAGTTAGAGAAACTTACCTACAAAATTATTCAAGAGGAAAACGCCATTTATTCGTCACTTGAAAACCAATCCATAGATTCTGCCATTGTAGGCTCGGCTGAATGGGTGAATTATTTTGTGAAATCCCATCAGTTGGAACATCAAGAGGTGGCTGCAGCAAACACCTTTTATGCATATTACAACCAATATGATGAATTGTTTTCCAATGCAAAAGTACGCAAAGCGTTTACCATTGCCATTGATCGAGAGAAGCTGATCGAAGTAATCTATGACGGTTTACGTACTCCGGCATACAGCATTGTTCCTCATGGGTTGTATGTAGGCGAAAATATACAGTATGTCGAAAAAGCCCAGATGCCAATCAAGAAGTTAATAGAAGACAACCCGGATCCTAAGGCTTTACTAGTAGAGGGGCTTGACGAATTAGGTTTAGATACCGATCCATCAAATCATACCGTGACGATCTCTTTTGGCGGTACCGATCAATTTACCAAGACCTTAGGTGAATATATACAACAAATTTATAAACAAGAGTTAGAAATAAACATTAGGCTTAAAATGCAAGATTGGGGTGCATTTGCTGACGATTGGTACACTTATGAATACCAAATGGGCATGATGAGTTTCGGCGCTGATTTCAACGATCCCCTAAGCATGCTGAGTCCTGTAGAAGGAGTGATGGATGGCTATGTCATAGGATGGGCTAATGATGTGGTAGATGATCTTTTGTACGATGCATTTCAAGAACAAGATGATGACAAGCGTCTTGAATTAATGGAACAGTTAGACATGATTTTCGAGTATCAAGATGGCTGTGTATCACCTCTTGTATGGAACAATGTAAACTATTTTACCTATGACTACGTGAAAGGAATAACTTACAGCCAGTTTTCGACAAGCGGTTACAAATATGTTTACACTCAGGGTCGGCCTTAGTCTTGATTTGCAAAACTACTTAATTTAGTCGTTAAATAGTGGACGGCAGCCTCGCCGCCTATTTCAAGGAGATAAATGATGGGAAAATATATTGCAAAACGATTTTTACACATGCTGATCACGTTGTTTTGTATTACGGCTATTACGTTTTTTTTAATGCATAATATTCCCGGTGATCCATTGAGTCATATGGCTAAGAAATTGCCAGCCCAGACACGAGCTAATTTTTACACAAGGTATGGTCTAGATAAGCCAATCGGTGAGCAATTCATGATTTTTTTAAAAAATATTATGTTTAAAGGAGATTTTGGCGAGTCCATTCGTTATCCCGGACGCGGGGTTACCGAAACTATACTTAAGGGGTCAGCTGTATCGGCAAAAGTGGGATTTTACGCATTAGCTTGGGGGTTTCTTATAGGGCTTGTGTTAGGGATACTTGCCGCACAATTCCGAAATCAATGGCCCGATTATATAGTGATGTTTATCGCTATCTTAGGAGTAACTATTCCGATTTTTGTTTTTGCTTCGATTTTGCAATATTTCTTAACTGTCAAGATAAGGGCTTTTCCAACAACAGGTTGGGGAGATTTTAAGCATATGGTTTTGCCTATTGTCACTTTAGGTCTAGGTCCGGTAGCAACATATGCCCGGTACATAAAATCTAGCATATTAGAGGTAATCAACCAAGATTATATTCTTACGGCTAGAGCAAAAGGAGTAAGTGAATTCAACATCGTGCGCAGGCATGTGCTCAAAAATGCCATTGTTCCTGTGGTTACTATCCTTGGTTCAGAAGTAGTTGCTATTTTCACTGGGGCTTTTGTCACAGAGAAAATCTTTGGGATTCCTGGTTTAGGGTTTTATTATGTCAATTCCATAAGTGACAGAGATTATACCATGATCATAGGAACCACAGTGTTTTATGCTATTTTGTTCGTCGTGGTTCAATTGGTTGTAGATATTCTTTACGGTGTAATCGATCCGCGAATATCTTTGACTAGCAGAAAAGGAAGGTAAAAATATGGTTTGTGATATACCTAAACAAAAATTTGAAATTATCGGACCTCCGGAGGATGAAAGTGAAAAGGCTCCCCAAAGATCTATGGGCTATTGGGCAGATGCTTGGCGTCGTTTCAAGAAAAATAAGGTTGCAGTGATCGCTCTTGCATTGTTGTTTATATTGATTTCGCTCAGTACAGTCGGGCCGCTCATCAGTGGATATTCTTTTGAAAAACTCGATGCGGGCAACAAAAATGCCACCCCAAGTTGGGAACATTGGTTTGGTACAGATAATTTGGGCCGTGACCTGTTCACCCGAGTATGCCAAGCAGGACGAATTTCGCTCGCTATTGGGCTTTTCAGTGCATTGATTAGCACTGTCGCTGGCACGCTATACGGTTCTATAGCCGCTTTTTTCGGCGGCATGGTTGATATGGTGATGATGCGGGTTGTAGAAATACTTACAAGTATTCCGCACCTAATCATTGTGATTCTTATTTCCGTCTATACGGACAGCAAGAGTTTTGGAACCATGATATTAGCTTTAACTTTAACTGGTTGGACAGGCACAGCCCGTCTTATTAGAGGACAAATTTTGCAGCTACGGTCTAGAGAGTTCGTACTCGCTGCGGAGGCATTAGGAGTAGGATGGGTACATATTATTACCCGACATCTGATCCCCAATTCATTGGGTTTAATCATCGTAGGGATCACTTTTGACATCCCAGGTTATATTTTCGCCGAATCTTTTCTTAGTTATATAGGGCTTGGTATAGAATCGCCTGGCACAAGCTGGGGAGCCTTATCTGCTGCTGCACAAGCCAATTTTCGGTTTTATCCGTTCCAACTTTTCTACCCGTCGCTGATGATTGCTTTGACAATGTTATCGTTTACGTTACTAGGAGACGGGCTTCGTGATGCCCTTGATCCTCGATTGCGGCAGTAAAGGAGATTTCAAATGAAACTATTTGAAGTAAATCATCTGCAAGTGCACTTCAATACCTATGCTGGAGTGGTAAAGGCGGTGCGGGGTATTAGTTTTAGCCTTGAAGTAGGGGAGGTACTCGCCATAGTTGGTGAGAGTGGCTGTGGTAAAACGGTGACCGTTAAATCATTGCTGCGGCTCCATAATCCTACTATGGTAAACATTCCCATGGGTACCGAGATTCTATACAAAGGCCAGGAAGTGCTCAAAATGAACAAAAAGCAGCTTCAGCAATTCCGCGGTGGCGAGGTATCTATGGTTTTTCAAGACCCCATGACTAGCCTAAACCCTACTATGCGTATAGGTGACCAAATTATCGAAGCATTGCTTATTCATACTAAAATAGACAAGAAAGAAGCTGTACAGGTAGCTGCGGATAAGCTCCATATGGTAGGCATGCCAAACCCATACGAACAGCTGCGAAACTATCCACATCAGCTCAGCGGTGGTATGCGTCAGCGCGTATCTATTGCTATTGCGCTAAGTTGTAATCCCAAAGTGCTTTTAGCTGATGAACCAACTACGGCACTAGATGTTACAATCCAAGCCCAGATCCTCGATCTTTTGATAGATTATCGTCGTAAAACCGGAATGTCGATGATACTTGTTACACATGATCTTGGTGTTGTGGCGAATCTGGCAGATCGTATTTTGGTTATGTATGCGGGTAAAATCGTTGAGCGAGGGTCCGCAAAAGACATCTTTTATCGCTGTCGACATCCTTATACTCGGGCCTTGTTGGATTCCATACCAAAACAATATACCAAACAAGATGGCGCGCTCTATTCACTTAAGGGTTCTCCGCCCGACCTGCTTTTGGAATTGCCAAGTTGTGCGTTTGCTCAGCGCTGCAAATTTTGCATGCCAATATGTTTAGAGCAAGCCCCACCGGAAACTTTTACTACCGATGGTCATGGTACATCCTGTTGGTTGCAGCACCCAAATGCCCCGGATGTAGGTGGTTTAAACTGGAAAGGAGGTTCCGTATGATTACAGACTCAAAGATTTTGGTAAAGGTTCGTTATGTGTCGCGGCATTTTACTATAGGCCGAAAGTCGGTGCTTAAAGCGGTAGATGATGTATCATTCGAAATTTACGAGGGCGAAACTTTCGGCTTGGTAGGAGAAAGCGGTTGCGGGAAATCTACATTAGGACGAACTATTATTCGTTTAGATCCGCTCACTTCGGGAACAATTTGTTTTGATGGAGTTAATATTAGCGGTTTGAAGGGTAAAGCACTTACAGATTTCAGGAAAAATGCACAGATTATATTTCAGGACCCGTATGCAAGTTTAAATCCGCGAATGACCATAGGCGAAATAGTTGCTGAGGGGCTCAAGGCGCATTACCAATACAGTTCTGTCCAAAAAAAAGAAAAGGTAACGAGTTTACTGAACAAAGTAGGTTTAGATGATGCTCATATCAATCGCTACCCACACGAATTGAGCGGTGGGCAGCGTCAACGTGTAGGCATTGCCCGTGCTTTGTCTTTAGGGCCGCGATTTATAGTTTGTGATGAGCCTACTAGCGCTTTGGACGTCTCAATTCAATCTCAGGTAATCAATCTTTTAACTTCTCTTCAGCATGAGAATAACCTTACATATCTGTTTATATCCCATGATCTGTCTGTGGTACGATACATTAGCGATCGGGTGGGTGTTATGTATCTTGGTTCACTTATCGAAGTAGCCGATAACAAATCGCTTTACGGTAAACCGATGCATCCGTACACCCAGGCTTTATTCAGTGCGATTCCTGTAGCTGATCCTGATGAGGGAAGTCAACGGAAGCATATTAAACTTCTGGGGGAGGTGCCTAGTCCCACAGATCAGC
>CAYORX010000039.1:2527-10034 GCA_964406505.1 uncultured Eubacteriales bacterium | reverse complement strand
GTTAAATGAGTACTTAGATGAAGTTATTCCTAAGATTAAGGTGAGGTATAAGTAAAAGAATACCAGCCAAGCCCATTTCATCGCTAGTTAAAACAATTGAATAACTATATCAATGTACAAACTCCTATGCGCCTCCAACTTTGCAAACGTATTCTTGAGGCGCTTTATTATACATTCACTGGATTTAGTGTATAAAAATGCCCTAATCGTGTTCGCTAATGAATTTGGGGGACTTTTAGGTATTGTGGCCCAAGGTTTTAGGCTAAAGATTTTGCCTCAGATTCCTTTACGGACCTGTTGGTGTTTCGTCAATAAACCTTCGTAAGACAGGCCACTTTATGCAGGGATTTGGTGAGCAAGGACATTTTTATTCCTCCGGTAGATTTTCCGCTGTTCAAGCATACTGATGACTAATTCCCTAAAGTTTTCTGCTGCGCGAGACTTTTCCAACATAAGTTCAAGATGAAGTATGAGAGACTTGTTAACCAAAATTTCGCCTAACATGGAAGTCCAAGCAATACCCGCAAATGATACAGCAACTAAACCTATATAGTGTCTAAAAAGCCTGTGTCGGCGTGTTATACCTTAGATCCTAAAGCGGATTGAAACTGTGAATTTCATAATAGAACGTGACAGTAAGAACCTTGACAGATCGCATTACTTCACATCACAGTAGGGTGGTAATCCGATCGGGAGTGCTTTTAGAGGACTTAAGGATAATCCAGATGCGCTCAAGACAGGTGCCAGCATTTTTTCAAGGTGATTTTGAAAACTGTGTTGAATAGATATCAATGATGGCTCCATATACATTGATATCACCGTCGGGAAGAAAAAAGAATGCAAACCGATAAGATTTTGTCACACGGATTTATGTTGCTGTAAGTTTGCAGCAAATTCTTTTATACTAGTTAGAACCAAAATTTGATAATGGCTAAATTTGTAGTGATTGGGGGGGAGCGATGTGGCTAAAGTTGATGTGAGTAGCGAGATGTTTCGCTGGGCATTGGAGCGTTCCAATTTAACTGCATCTGCCTTAGAAAAAAGGCATCCCGGAATCCAAAAATGGTTGTCCAAATCGGTTCAGCCGACGCTTCGCCAACTAGAAGCCTTTGCGAAAACCACTAGGACGCCACTAGGATATTTTTTTCTAAAAGTCCCGCCAGTTGAGGTGTTGCCTCTTCCTTTTTTTAGAACGCTAGAAGAAGATCCACATGCGCAACCGAGTCCTGAACTTATTGATACTGTATATACTATGCAACGCCGTCAATCCTGGCTGCGTGATTATATGATAGACGATAATGAAGAACCATTAACTTTTGTGGGTAGTTGTTCAGTGGGCGATGATCCACGTATTGTGGCTGAAAAGTTACGAAAAACTTTGGGGCTTAAAAGAAACTGGGCTTCTTTCTATTCTAACTGGAGCGAGGCAGTACGGGGACTTCGTAACATTATGGAGCATAGTGGGATTTTGGTGGTAATAAACAGTGTGGTAGGTAACAACACTCACCGGAAATTAGATCATCGGGAGTTTCGCGGTTTTGTACTAGTTGATGAGTTTGCACCTTTGGTGTTTGTAAATGGTGCCGATTTTAAAGTTGCTCAAATGTTTACGCTAGCTCATGAACTTGCTCACATTATGTTTGGAAAGAGTGCTTTGTTTGATCTGCAGGGCTTGCAACCGGCAGATGATCCCTTGGAACAAGCCTGTGATAAAGTGGCCGCAGAGTTTTTGGTGCCCGAAAACGACTTACTTGCTACGTGGCCTCGGGTTGAACGGGACCAAAATCCTTTTCAGTCTGCTGCCCGAATTTTTAAGGTTAGTGAGATTGTTGTAGCTAGGCGGGCCTTAGATTTGGAACTCATCACGAAAGCTGAGTTCTTTCGTTTTTACGAATACTGTGTGCAAGATGCAAAACGTCGTCAAAGCACCAAGTCTGATAACGGGCCAAGCTTTTGGACACTACAGAATATGCGTATAGGACGTAGGTTTGGTTCGTATGTAGTAAGAGCGGTAAATGAAGGGCGGCTTACTTATACAAGTGGTTACGATCTAATAGGTTTGCATGGAGTTACTTTCAATAAATACGCTGAACTTCTTAAAAGCGATGGGTATTTGTAATGAAAAAGCGTATTTATGTTCTTGATGCCGATGTATTTATTACTGCATATCAAAGATACTATGCTTTCGATCTCGTACCAGCATTTTGGGATTGTCTAGCCGGTTATGCGGATATAGGAGTAGTAAGAAGTATTGATTACGTTAAATGGGAGCTTAGAAAGGGCAGAAAGGATGACGAATTATTTATTTGGACAAAAAGCGAGTTCGATCATGCCTTTGCAAGTACGAACGATGAAGATGTTGTTAGTGCTTATGGAACTATCATGAGACGGGCTTTTTCACAGCAACAATTCACCTCTGCCGCTAAAAACGAGTTTGCCCAAGGTGCGGATGCATGGCTTATTGCCTATAGTATGGCAAAGGACTGTATTGTTGTTACATTGGAAACGTTTAGCAAAGGTGTAAAAAGAAGCATTAAGATACCTAATGTTTGCAAGTCATTTGGGATAACCTGCATAGATACATTTGAAATGTTGCGGGAACTAGGCGGAATGGATACCCAAGCCGCTGCTACGCGCAGATAGTAGGTTGGATGTATTTAGATGAAGGGTGCGTAATTTACCAATTCTCCCTGTGCTACACTGTAAAATCAATGGGTACTTATCGACTTAAATGCTAGTATCTAACTTTCACCTTGCCTACATATTTTACCATTTCGTTATATTCTCTGTACTACATGTAAAACACTGAACTAGGGGGTTTAACTTCATTTTTCAATCCGACTAGCAGCAGAAATCTAGGGATTTAAGTGTAAATGTTAAAGAAGGTAGAATCAGCAGGACTTTTCATTCAATTCAGTGAAATCTGTCAGCGATTGAAGTTCTTAACTGCGAAAATTGCTAATACAAGCACCTGCTAGAAGGTGTTACTCATGGGGAGGGGTTCAAATATTAATATTGTAGCGTTGGTCATCATGATACAGTTTGGTATGTTTTTGTACTGGGGTAGAGTATGTGTACGGCCCCTTAAACGTTTTTCCCGCGAAGTAGAGTTAGTTAAAAACCATATATCCGACGTACCAATTTTAACTGTGGAAAATCTTTTTGAAGGTGACATACTTTTTGAACATTCTAAAATTCTTTCAGAGTGTTGGGCGGATTATAAACGGGCTGTAGGACATAAGTTTGACCATCTTCCCGACCCAATACCTTTTTTCTCTTATGATCGTGTAATCGCAGGCCCTGCTTTCAGACATATGTCAGAGATATTACCTGGCATTTTTACCGGTTCTGGTATTTTAGGTACTTTTTTTGGTTTGGTTTCTGGATTGGGAAATCTAAGTGTTCAAGACTCATCGGCTATCAAAAGCAGCATCGATATTTTGCTAGGCGGAATGAGTACTGCGTTTTGGACGTCCATTTTTGGTTTGGCTTTTTCTTTGTTTTGGTCCTACAGAGATCGGCGATTGATTTATAAGGTCCAACAAGGTTTACTAACAATCCATTTGCTGTTAACCCAAAAAGTACCAGCACAGCGTGAATGGGATCTGTTGGGACAGATGGCAAGCAGCCAGCGCGAGCAGCTTGCGGCATTTAAAGGCCTAGCTTCCGATACTCTCATTCCCCAGATGATTGAAGGTATTAAAGAAGCGTTTAACCACACGCTTTTGCCGCAGCTTGGCGAAACAACTAAGGTATTTGAGCGGTTTTCAAATATGACCGCCGATAGCCACATACAGGGAATCGATAATATCAGCAACAAAATCCTAGAAAAGTTTTTGGGTGCGTTTGATGAGGAAATAAGATCGCTGTCCGAGGAAATGAAGCAAGTAGCTGAATGGCAAAGAGATGTCACAGTAGAATTAGAGGATTTAAGCCAAACCTTAGTAGATGCTACAAAACAGCAGCGCGATGCCTTAGAAGTTTCTTCAAAGATAACAGAAAGCTTTGAAAGGCAAGTCTTGCTTTTTCAAGAATTTGAGGATACTTTATCTGCGGTACAAACCAAGATAGAAGGGCATGTTGAAACATTATCAGAGGTGGTAGATCTATTTACGCAAAGCATCGAAAAAGTGCAGCGCAACTACGAACTGCATGTAAAAACGCAACGGCAATCAGATGAAAAGCGGCAGCATCAGTTGGAACTATCACAAAACCAACTTGCTGAGATGCAGCAATTTTGGAACACGGCGAGCGATCAGCTCAATCAAATGCAGGAAGATATGGTTGTTGCAACTGATATGCTAGGTAAAGAATTGACCCAGGGACTTGAGTATACGTTTGGCCAATATGATGAGTTTTTGAGTGAATCAGTCCAAAGACTGAGGGGTGTAGTGTCAGGTATGCTTGAAGCTACTCAAGATTTTCCCGATGAAATGGGTAGGGTTGGGAACCATTTAAGAGCATTAAACGAAACGGTGAAGCATGTTTCGGATGAGATTAAACAAGCAAGTGTTGCGTATGCAGCATCTGAAGACCCCGAGGAGAGTGAGGGTTAACCATGGAATCCCGCCCGTCAAAGTTGCATGCACCATCTCGAGACTCCTTTAAAGAACCAGATTATTGGATTTCAATGTCTGACATGATGTCGGGTCTTCTTCTAATGTTCATATTATTTTTGACATTGGTTTTACTTGATTATAGGACAGTTCTAGATACCAAGCAGACCGAATTAGATCAATTATTAGGCATAAGGTCAGGTATTGTTCAAGCTTTACGGCAGGAATTTGGACAAGAAGGGATTGATCTTGAGGTAGATCCTCAAACTGGGGCTATCAGATTCAGGGGTGGCGTGTTTTTTGAGCACGACAAAACCGAAATTACTTCGGCAGGTAAAGAATATCTGTTAGATTTTATTCCGCGTTACATGGGTATTATTTTGAGTTCAGAGTTTAAGCCTTATATATCCCAAGTTATCGTGGAGGGCCACACTGACGACACGGGTACATATCTTTATAATCTTGATTTATCACAACGCCGTGCGTATGCAGTAGTCGAGTATGTTTTAGGTGAAGAATTCTTAGGCTTTCCGGAGCGCGAAGCTATGCAGCGAGTGATTACCGCCAACGGACGGTCTTTTTCTCAACCTTTAGAAGTTAACGGCGTAATAGATTGGGATGGTTCTAGGCGAGTTGAATTTAAATTTAGGCTTAAAGATGATGAAATGATTCAACAGGTGAAAGAGTTGGTTGAAATATGATATTTTGGACTTTCCCCGAATTGAAACCTAAGAAACTTGAAATGGTCACAACCGGTATTTTAAAAGAAATCCCTAAAAATGCCGTTGCTTGGCCTAAAGCAAGATTAAAACATGTAGATTTTCCAGGACTATTGGAGCGAATACGCGGGACACCTGACCACCAAATAGATGTTCTCGCGAAAGACCTAACGGTTGCCGAGGTCGATGCCTTGTGTTATAAATTTCGGGAAATCAAAGCAGCAACTTCAACTAAGCAAAAGGCTATGTCAATAATCAAAAACCGGTGGAAACGGCGTTATGCCCAAATTGCATGGGAACAATATCTCAATTATTGTAACGACAAGGAATTGACCCTGTTAGCCATTTTCGGATTAGAAGGGGGTCAAGTAAGAGGACTTGATGAAAAGGTTGCGTTGCTTATGGCTGAAATTTTAAAGACAGAAAAACCTATAGAACAAATGGCAAGCAACTTGTCTGGAATAAAAACTTCACTAGAAAAAGCCTTGAAACAAATTCGAATATCGGAAAATACTCTTTTTGCAAAGCAATTGCTTCGAAAATATATGCTTGTGACAGAACCCAAACATTATATGAAAGAAAATCCTTTAATATTTGTATTAAATGCTTACAAGTTCTTGTGGGCGGAACATCCTTCGGATTATTCGGCAGTTGTAAATAAATATCTTTCGTGTTTAGACGAAATGCAACATGAAGATAGTTTAATGCAAAACATTTATGAGTGTTTAGGCGATCCTAGGGAAACTATCACCCGTTGGGATGCTATAGATTTGGAAAACCGCAAATGTTTTCTGCGTTGGTTAAATCTCCGTATCATGAGTGATTTTTTTGCTGAGGCCGGAGACAATGAAAGATTTCGATTTTGGGAGCAGTTTGCGTTGGAACTTGATGAAGCCCGAAGCATAAAAATTAAAGATAATACGGTCGCATTTCTGGTTTTTGAAGAAGTGTTCGTAGTTGAATTTGCACAGGTTGGCAACGCAGCATACGTGTATCCGAGAAACTATTACGAAGCCCGTTTCAAACATTTTGCTACAGGAAAGCAAATGGTGTATAACGAATCTCGATTAAAAGATAGTACGAATTTGTTCCGTATTTTACACGGCGGAAATTGGCAGTCAAGATACTACAACCGAGTTGCAAGTTGTGTAAGGAGGGGTGGTGCGATTTGATCGGCCGTCTAAAAACGAAACATTCAGATAGTTTACTCAAGGTTATCAACCATTTTCATGAGCAAGGTATTTGTTTTGAGATTGTTGTATCTCTTGGGAAAAGTAAAAGCCATAATATAACTTTGCCTATTACGGAAATGCCTATCAGCGCGCAGACCTTATTGAAACAAAAATCGCTCCCTAAACTGTTGACACTTCAAGAATTATGGATGAACTCTGTCATAAACGAGTATGAAAACGGAGAACGTTATCTCCTTACTTACGATAAGGTAGATGAACTTTCTGAAGATATAAAGGTAATCTTAGGGATTCCGAATCGAGAGCATTTAGACATTTATGTATATTCCCGTCTTGCTGTTGGTAATAAGCAGTTTTCCATTCAGGCTGCAGTAACCCATCGTAAATACGGCAGGTTGGGAACAAAGAACCGCTGTGGCCAGGCTTTACAAGTAGGAAAAGAAAGATACGTTCTCATGTTTCCCGAGGCGGCTAAGTTATTCGAACGCATAGAACGTCGCCCTCAAAATATTCAGGAGCAATTTTCCTATACCGCAGAGGTTAAGGCTTTGGCACAAAAAGCGGGGGCTAGGCTCGATGATTATTTAGAAAGGGAGAATTATCTTTTCCCTACGGATATGGATATTGATCTTGAGGCGAAAAGTGCTGATGAAATCAACATCATTCCAAAGTTTAAAGATCTCCCTAGTATGTTTGATACCCGTGATCTAGCAAATGGTTATGCTACTCGTCGTGATGATACAGGTGAACATTATCGTGTTTTCTTAGGTCGAGAAATACAAGAAGCGTTAAAAACACTCCTTGAAAAACCAACGATAAGGGGGACCCGAGTTCCCCAGTTTCTTCATAATCCAGAATCATTTCTGCCCGAAGAGTTTGAATTAGATTTGGACAAGTTTAGCGATCGCGTGAAAGGTTTAGGCATACGGGCCTATAAAGCGAAACCTTACGTTAAAATCGCTCAAAGCGGTGCAAATTGGTTTGATATTGATGCTGGTGTTCGCATGACCTCAGCGGAAGATGGTCAGGAAGTCGAAAAGGC
>CAYORX010000039.1:0-2467 GCA_964406505.1 uncultured Eubacteriales bacterium | reverse complement strand
TGGGTGCTTGATGAGGAAGAGTGGATGCATGTACCCAAGGGTGCTGATCAATTTACTAAAGTCACTAGCGAACTATCTACTTTTGCGCCTAACGGCAGGGTTTCTTTGGCGCAGCTGGGATATTATCTTGAGATATATGCGAACATAGATATTCTTGAATATGATGCAGAATTCTGCCGGTTAGTTAAAGATCTGATACGCGGGACTCGGGAACAGTCCAAAATAGCGCTTCCTGATGCTTTTAACGGTCAACTTTACGACTATCAGTTTGACGGCTATAGGTGGTTGGGTAGGAATTATAGTCTTCCCATAGGCGGATTGTTAGCGGATGAGATGGGCCTGGGAAAAACCATACAGGTTATCGCTTTTATGGCGTATTTGCTTGAAAAACAAGAACTGCAACCTGCGCTTGTAGTGTGTCCGAAAACTTTAACAGAGAATTGGAAAAAAGAATTGGCTAAGTTTTTACCAGCCGCTAAGGTATACGTACATACCGGTCCCCACCGAATCCGTAATATAAAAGTTTTGTTCACCTTTCATGTTGTAATCACTACGTATGAAACTTTAGTAAGGGACGAGTTGTTTTTAGGGCAGGTTGATTGGAGTATATGCGTTTTAGACGAAGCCCAGCGTATAAAAAATTACACGACAGCTGCTGCTAGAGTATGTAAGGCGATGAAAGCAACGTCGCGTTTGGCGCTTACAGGTACACCTGTGGAAAACGAACTAGGAGATCTATGGTCTATTGTGGACTATGTGCAGCCGGGTTTGTTGGGAAGTTATCAAGAATTTAGAGATAGGTATGAACGTCCCTTATCCAATGATGTGTCAGGTGAGAAGGCTCATAATATTGAACGGGAGCTTCTAACTAATTTGTATATGGTTTATCAACGGAAAACCAAGGCGGAACATCTTACCGACCTTCCGCCCAAAACAGAAATTCGTCACAGCATTTTAATGAGTCCTTTACAGGAGCGTTTGTACCGGAGTATTTTAAATGAAATGCAGAGTGCTTCAAAAGGAGGCGGAATGGTTCTTCAGGCTATACATCGATTACTAAGAGTGTGTGCCCATCCATATTTAGAAGTTGGCGGGGTTGAATATGCTGATCCTGCCGATCTTAAAAGTTCTTGCCCAAAGTTGTCCCACGTTTTAGACATCTTGCACGACATTCAAAAGGCAGATGAAAAATGTTTGATATTTACGCATTGGCGAGAAATGCAAACTGTTCTAGTCAGAACGATATTAGATGAGTTTGGATTTTGGCCAACAGTCATTAACGGAGAATCTATAAATCGACTTGAGTCAGTAAATAATTTCAATAATACGGTGGGGTTTAATGTCATGATTCTTTCGCCTAGAGCTGCCGGAACCGGCTTGACGATAACTGGGGCTAATCACGTGATTCACTATACTAGATGGTGGAATCCTGCGGTAGAAAACCAGGCTACCGATCGAGTGCATAGAATTGGACAGACAAAACCAACATCTGTTCATATTCCTATATGCGAAGTACCTAGTGGTATAACAGTAGAACAGGTACTCGATAATCTACTCGCCCGCAAAAGAAAGCTAGCAAAAAGCGTAGTTGTGCCAAGTAATCAACTTAACATTACAGAAAAAGATATTATGGCTGCTTTAGGATTTTAAGGTGACTGAAATCAAGCGTATTCAATGGTAATACACTGATCACAGACGCCAAATAGAAGCCTTAATTACTAAAAAACTTGTATTGGAGGCCGCTTTACTTTCTATGGAAATAAATGAATTGGCCGCCCCTGTTTTGAAATGAGCAGGCGGCAAACGACAAATAATGCAGAATAAAAAACGATGTAGATGGTTTAATCGAAGACCTTTCACTACATCATAAAGCATACAGTCAAAGTGAAAGCCCTAAAGAGCATTTTTATAGAATCCTCAGACTTGATAAAGAACCGAAGGTTTACGTTAATTTGACTCCAGCAGAAAGGGCCGCAAGGACCATTTTTCTAGACAAAATTTGCTTTAATGAATGGTACCAAGTTAACCAGTCGGGTCAATTTAATACCCCTTTTGGATACCACAAAAATCCTAATA
This sequence comes from uncultured Eubacteriales bacterium, assembly GCA_964406505.1. GTDB lineage: Bacteria > Bacillota > Sulfobacillia > Fermentithermobacillales > Fermentithermobacillaceae > DTU015. The sequence continues at coordinate 391 of CAYORX010000039.1, read as the reverse complement.
TCGTCAACGAAGCAACACTTAGAGCGGTAAGCGATTATTTTACAACTGCGGATGTTAAGATTTTTTGTCATGATTTTGCGGAAACATTGGAGTACGCTTCAAAGGGCGATTTTGTATATCTCGATCCGTCCTACGATCCTGTATCAGATACCGCCAATTTTACAGCTCATGATAAAAGCGGGTTTGGATAAAAATGAACAAATAAGATTAAGTCAGATGTGCCACCGTCTTGATGCTCGGGGTGTGAATTAGCACATTAAACTGGTGTGGATTTTTCATATTACCTCAGCGTAAAATCCCTCTTTAATGTGACAATTGTCAAGATGTTTTGGGCCGAATGGTCCCTCTTTTTCACTTTGCTTGAGCAGTCATCTTTCACATTAAAAGATGA
>CAYORX010000038.1:0-10143 GCA_964406505.1 uncultured Eubacteriales bacterium | reverse complement strand
GAGACGACCTTTGTGGGTACAAAATTCCCACAACATACCTTAAACGAGGGTTCTCGCTGATCATCTCAAACTGAGCCTGATGAGAGACAGGACTTGGGAACTTCAGTTCAGAACCAGGTCCCATCATCTCTGCAATTACCCTGTCTATAATCATTGCCCTGGCTCTTTCACAAGTCATAGTGCATTCACCCTCTCAAAAAGACCTGTTCCTCGTTACATGCCTAAAAACTTATCCAAAAGCCTGTTGACCTGACCCGACGGGACTTTGACAAACTCGCTACCAATTTCAAGGACCGTCACGACCTCTGCGTAAAAAGACAAGTCATCAGCTACCTCTGTAAGTACCTGGTCATCCCCAAAGGATGCTCCTGATACGGCAGAGGACACGATAGCCTTGGCCAGATATCTGCCAAGCGTAATGTGCAGTGCCCTAATACGGCGGCATGCCCTTATGACGTCTTCCAACCGCTCAGTGAGCTCGGCGTCGTTTACTATGTGAGCAATAGCTTTTAGAGCATCATCCTCGGGACCTATACAATCCTCTCCACTCCAGGCACGGATAGCCGATAATGTTCTTTTCACCCCCAATCCCCTAAGGCATTTTTGAAATGCTTTTAGGCTCACCTGGTTGGTTTCAAAATAATCAACCAATACACGTTTCCAGAGTTGACTGAGACAAACCTGCTGGAGAAGCCGGGGGCTTCTTTCTTTAATGGCATCGGTTAGCTTATCAAAAATATCATCCGACGAGTCCTTGACAAAGACTAGCAAATCTCCTCGCCTGATTTCCGAAACCTTCTTCACGACAATGCGCTCTTTGTCCTCATCCAAGCATCTACAGTTGTAGCCAGGCGCCAAAACAGCCACGTAATCCTCTTCGAACATAACAGGAATACCGTCAACTGCCTGTGAGTTCTCCACATCCTCTAAGTCTTGTACAGGCAAAGACAGTTCCCAATGGGACATGAGTTTACGCATGACCTCTTCAAAATCAAATGCGGCCTCCAAGGATTCGCCAGTTACAGATGGTTTTGCCGCGGAAGAAAGTTGCTTTAGCTGCCTTTGCATGTGCTTCAAACCAGTATTTTTTCTTTCGCGTTCGAAGGAGTAGCCGATCACCGTGTCTCTTTCACAAAACCCTGAGTATCGAAGTTTGGCATGGCTGCGCCCGTACCAACCTAGGGTTAGACAATTTCTTACCGACTTATCGCTTTTTAGCGCTTGTTGCAGGCTAAAGACCCGAACGTCCCTGGAAGGTCCCAACCAACGCGTCAGAATTCGCGCCTCGACAGCATTCCTAGTTATCACACAGTCTTGCGCCTTCAGCTGCTCGACACTTTCCCTAAACACTTCATGTTTCGGGTGGAAATTCTTGTGGTTCTCACAGCAGTCCAATATACCTTGGAAAATTTTTTGTAGCAAAAGTGCGGCCTCCGGCGATGCCCTGGTGTAAAGAAGAACGAACAAACGATGCAGCTGTTCTAAATAGACATCGTATCCGTGTCCCAACAGTTTTATCTGCTCAAGCGGTAGGGGCAGACAAATTCTACCCATTAGAAAACTGTACGCTATGCCGAAGAAGTGTCGAAAATCGTTAGATTGTGTCATATGCTTCGACAAAAAGTGCATCTTCTCGAGAACCAACCCCAAATGCTCCCCTATGGGGCTTTCAACCGCTACAATGCTGCTCGCCGCACGGGCAGCATTTCTCAAAATTTTATCCCGCCTAACGAAAGGATCGGCTTGGGTCCTTTCTAGAATCATCTTGGTAGGACGGTAAGCTTTCTTTATGGCCGAAGGAGTCCAAGATTGTATATGAAATCCCAACACCGCTAACTTCCCAAGGTCCTCTGTTTCAATACGAGGCACCTCACTTACCACTACAGTAGGCTTGCCTATGCCCTGCAAATCTCGGATACGGGACAGGTTCCCTTTCAATTTCCGGGGATCGCCCACCAATAGCCCGGCGGCCCCTGGCTGATTGCGCGTAATGGCAGCGGCTACTTCTAGTTCGGACGCAAAACAAATAACAGGTTCTCTTCCTAGCGGATCCTTGCCTATTCTTTCATAACGATTCTCTTGCGTGAAATATGCTGCGGGCAGCACTGCGGCACACTCAAATCCACCTATAGATAAGTTGGGGTAGTGTTCCATCACGTGCCGTTTGGCCATCACGACAGGTAGTTTGACTTTTAAGACTGGTGGTATTTGGTGTCGAGGAAATTTTAAAAGATTTTTGAGGACAAAAAGTGGCGCAGTGCTTTGTTCCACTTGTTTGTCATACCTATCAAGCCGGCGCCTGCTGGGCGTTGCCTTAACAAGCCGCCAGGCTTGGTCAATATTGATTCCCAGTATCATGTCCTGTGCAAATTTTATCTTCAGCTTTGGTTCGAGCCTATATGTCCCACCCTCATAACTGCCAACCCCCAAAAACTCACCGTACTTCCCGTCAAGCATGACATTGTCCCCGGGTTTCAGGCTTTTGTGCATAGCCTCACTCTGTGATCTTATCCTCTGATCAAGAGAAGCGATGGCACCTACAACGGAGCCCAAAAGCAGAGTAACGAGGCTAGATGGACCTAGAATCACTTGGTCACCACCGTCACCACAAATAGAATCGCAGACAACTCCCACATTATGAATATCGTAGTCTGTAAGAGGGTAAAGTTCACCGTTATAGCTCAGGTCGAGTTCCTTTACAAAAGAAAGTCTGTTGTCAGGAGCGGACACAATCATGCTCATCCTCCCCAATCAATAGTACTTAACTCCATATAGCTAAAAGAAAAGGTCCATGACCACAACACGGAGCCTAGCAGAGTACGAGTAGTATAAATAAAAGGTGGCACAACTTCGCTGTATAATTCAAAAATTGCAAGGAAACTCCTACAAATGGAGGGAAATGGCCCCCGCACCTTACAGTGTATCAGATGTGATGTGTCAAGGGACCTAAAGAACATACGTTTTAGAGGCAACCGCAGAAATCTTAAAAAAAGACCAGGGCACCGACCCTAAAAGGCTTACGAATCGGGAAAAGGCAGTGGTGATCGGTGCCCTACGAGAAAAACACCCCTTGTGTAAATTGCTCAATAGTTTAGCCATGGCCAAAAGCAGTTATTTCTATCAATGTGACGCTCTCGCCGCATTAGATAAGTACACCAACTTGCGGAAGCGGGTGCGTTACATTTTTGATGAGACCAAAGGGAGATATAGTTACCTACGGATTCATGCCATCTTGCAAAAAAGCGGCCAGCGTGTTTCCGAAAAGGTTGTGCGCCGACTGATGCGTGAAGAAAACCTTACCGTCTATAGACCCAAGCGGCGTAAATACAGTTCCTACAAAGGCGAGATCAGCCCCGCCGTGCCTAACCTAATCCAGCGTAATTTTCACGCACCTGAACCGAACATTAAATGGCTCACCGATGTCACGGAATTTGCACTGCCCGCCGGTAAGGTATATTTATCGCCCATTATTGACTGTTTTGACGGTTTAGTAGTTAGTTGGAGCATTAGCACGATTCCCGATGCCAACCTCGTCAACATGATGCTTGATGGCGCTACGCAAGCATTATTACATGGGCAACACCCGGTTGTGCACAGCGATAGGGGAAGCCACTATCGTTGGCCAGGCTAGATCGCAAGAATGAAAGGTGGGTGCCTTATACGTTCAAGGTCCAAAAAGGGCTGTGCCGCTCGTAATGCCGCCTGCGAAGGGTTTTTCGGGCGTATTAAAAATGAAATGTTTTATGGGAGGTCCTGGACCGGAGTTAGTATCGCAGAGTTCATTAATCAACTTAACCGTTACCTACACTGGTACAACAAGGATCGCATCAAGATGTCGTTGGGTGCCACGAGCCCTATGGAATACAGGTGAAGTATTGGTTATGTATGATTTGGTCTAGGAAAATGTCCGCGCCCCCGTTGGGGACTTACAACTGACAAATACAATCACCTCTTTTGCGGCCTATTAACCTTCGATACAGATATTCCCTCGCTTTTGATTTTAAAGAAATATCTCTGTAATGATCTTATGGAATTTCCGCCCTTTAGTTACGCTAAAAGCAACGCTAGCGTACTACGGTATACGGTACCACCCAATTTGTTTTTCATCAGGCAAGGGTGATCTGTTCCTACTCTTGAATCAATCGCGGCTGATGCCAAACTTTTGTTTGTACATTGGATTTAAGCCACAACATACCCGTGCTAGTGACTCTACCCACACGCCACCGGGACTGAAGCTTTTGTATTTTATTCTCGCTAAGACTCCTTTCTTTCATAGCCAAACACAAAAGGTGCGTGGGCCGAGTCATAGCCACGTAGTGTCGCTTCAATCTTTGCACATCATCGTCTTTACACTCCCGCCCACCCCTCCTTTTACCAATTATCCAGTCTAAAATCGATTGAAGGTTTAACTTCCTGTAAAACGTTTCCATCACCAGCGTAGCAGTATGGGTTTGACCTTTAATTGAATGTATGGAACCGACCTGAATTTTTACCTTCGGCTTTTCAACTGGGTAACGATAAATATTGTCTTTTTGCTGTAAGGCCCCTTGCTTTTCAAACTGAACAGGAGCCCCCCATTTCAGAAAACTTTTTATCCTGGCCCCGGCCGGTAACTTTTTAATATCACCTACCTCCATAGCCAAACGTTCAAAAAGCGGTACCCATCGTTTCTTCCACGTGCTATCCTTTAGGCTTCGTGGTTCACAAATTAAGTCTGTCACAAATTTTATATATTCAGCCCTAATATCAGGGGCATTATCTAACAATTCAATTAATTGTATATGGGCATAGCTTGTTCGTTTGGGCTTCGTTTCAAAATCGCAAATTCGTATAAATTCCAGTACTCCTTCGGCTATCTTATTCACAACGTGATGTGTTTCACCACTTTCGGCAAAAAGAGTGAGACCGTGTGTCACATACGGAATTAATTTATCATGATTTGACCTCACAGAGGATAAACCTGGTACATATTCAGGCCAATAATCGCAAACTGAGTAAGGAATCATTTTCCCTTCACTTAATTTGTGCACTGAACCTACCGCTGCAAAGTTACCTTGCCGTAGTTCCTCACATGAAAACACCTCCATTAAATAAGATGCGTAGGCCGGCAAAACACGGGTAACTGTTTCTTCATCAAAAAGGAACAGTGCATGTTTCCCCGCGGTGTCGGCCGAAATACGTTTGTCTTTCGGGCCATTGCCCACAAGCCTCCGGCAGTCCAACGCCAATGGTGCGGCCAAGTTGGCAATCTCCTGGCCAAACCGATAACTATCAGGAATAATCTTGCGTATCGCCTTATCCGGAAATGAGTCATCCTCGGTAGCCGCAGTGTCTTGCCTATCATCGAAAATTCTTTGATTGGAATCCCCAAATCGCTGGCGCACAACAGGAGGTAGACCTTTCGTAAACACCTTAAATAAAAATGAAGATTGAAGACTGTTATTGTCTTGAACCTCATCTATAAAAAGGATAGGGAAACGGCTCCTAATAACCTTTACAATTTGAGGGAACTTATCAAGAAGTTCATTCGCCCAAACAAACATCTCATCATAGCAGAAATACCCTTCCAAAGTGCTTGTTTTACACACCTTCTTGATATTTTGGCATGAGCAACTATCCTCACTTATTCTTAGAGTTTCAGCAAAATCAAAATTAGAATTTTTAACAAACAGAGCATTTTTGCCCCTATGCCGATGTGCGTGATTAAGATAGTTCCTCGCCACGTGAGACAATTTGTTCCATCTACGTTCTAAAGTCACTTCGTCATCTATTACTTTGATAGGCCAAGGCTTAGAGCGAATCCACGGCAGGGCTAAAAAACTGTTCGCAAACCCATGGATAGTGTCCACATAGTGAGGATAAGTCAGTAATCTACTTCCTTCTGCAATTCCCCCCAAACGTTTTTCAATCTCGCGTCTAGCGGTATTGGTATGGGATATTACACATATGCCTCTGTGGGGGTCGTTCCATTTCTTCGCTAAAATCGCCAGTTTAGCGACAAGTAAAGTAGTTTTTCCACTACCAGGACAGGCCTCAATATCCAGGCTCTCGTTACAGCATAGAATTTCTGCCCTTTGATCGAGTCCGTCTTGGCCAACAAAAGCATCAGGAGAAAACCCCATGACTTCGGCAGCCCATCTCACATCATCAAAATGGATACTTGGAAGCAGGGCAAAAGTCGAGTTATTCATGGGTCCCTGCCCCCTCTTTTTTGCCCGGCAAGTGATTTTGGCCGCCCGTAACATACTTAATAGCATTGACCAAATAAGGTGGCAGTATCTTTTCCCAGTCCTCGGGCGTCATTTGCTGTCTTTTATCCTTTTCATGCAGGTTCTGTGCCAGATACTGACATGTAATTGGTTTAGATACCTTGGTACCCGTCACAAAGGAGGCATAAATCTTTGTTGCAATTTGCTCTTTATTCAAATCACTATCTTTGAGCTCTTCAAAAGAGTTAATCGCACAATCGTAAATGCATTCATATTTGACTGAGCCCCTGTTAAGCCTATCGTCTGCTTTGGCAAGCTGTGCCGCAATCCACACTTCTTTAGCAAGTCCGAAATAAGCAAGATCATATTCGAAGGTCCATTTATCTGATACAAAGGTTTTAACATGCTGAGCATGGGCCTTATCGCGAATACCCTTTCGTAGTTCTTCCAATCCATCGCTATTAAAGTCACTTTCAACCTTCCACCGCCTGTTTTTAGGCCACAATTCTTTGCCCCCACATTCCACCTTTCCGAGAATTTCTGGTGCACAATCCGGCATTACATCTAAATCCGCAACACATGCAACAGGAATCTTCAATTCTTTTAAACTGTTATCCCTATGCTTGAATGCTGTATTATCATCGGCACCGATTGCCTTTTTTTCTTCGCCCGGCCTATCCCGGAGAAAAATACGGGCATAGCGCCGCAATCCTCTGCCCCCAACATTAACTATAGCTACGCCGTAATTCGTGAAGTTTCTATCAAGAAGGGCTGCAAGGGTTGGCAGCAGTATGTTTTCTGAATCCCCTTCCACTATCATAACGCCGCGGGCAAAAAACAGATTTGCTTTAGTGACATCTAAGAACCGCTGTAAAAACCTATAGTCAGATTGGGTCAGCCTCGTGTTACCATAGGCAAGCGAATAGGCTTGCCTATGGTGCAACAAAACCATGTTGTCCAGATTTATCACTGAGGCAAGATTAGGGCTATGTGTGGTTACAATTATCTGTATGCCGTGCCCGTCGCCAGAACGGGCGTCTGCCTGATCCTGCAAAAATTGCATTAGCCGAAGTTGTCGCTGGGGGTGTAAGTGAGCCTCAGGTTCTTCAATTAACAACAGCGATAGCCCTTCACCATTTGGTCCTGCAAGCAATAGCTCACATGCTATGAATAATAGATTGTTTGAACCTAGCCCGGGGGTTGGTGGAATGCTAGCTGCATCTTTGCCTCCCAATTCCAATTCAAATTTCTCCAGTAATTGTCGCAGCCGGTGATCGTCCTCTGTTCCTTTAGAACTAACGGATATGTGACCCGTTAAGGGCGCATCGATAAAGAAAAGCCTGTCCAAGTAGTCTTCATTTAATCTTTTCAGCACGTTCTTGATGGCCTTGTGATTACGCAATAGATCATCTGCAAGTGAACCAATACCCAAAATGCTTAGCTGGGACTGTTTTTCCGGCGCAAGCCCCGGCTCGTAGTCTATGCCGAGATTTTGGATCTCGTCTATGTTCAAAAGAATCTGGGAAAGGCGCGATCTCCGCCCCGATGCCAGTGCCCGCTCCGCATCCCTTAAAGGCCGCAGGTATGTTGCAAATAGCAACTCGCGTCGTTCCATATCAATGGGAATACCATCTTGGGCTGAACCCGATCGAACGTCGTAGGCAATACGTTGCCTGCCTCCCCTAGATGTTCTGTCAGTAGCCTTCCAATTTAGATATAACACGGGTATCGTTTCTTCATTTTTGGTTTCATATGTCAAATATTCAAGGAAATCACGACAGTTGTCTTTCGTGAGGTGCTCAAACTTGCAGCGAATACGTATTTCCGACGCCCGCAAACTGCCTTTTTGGTGGAAATCACTTTCGCTTACTCTCAAAAACTCTTGATCCCTTGTTCCGAGGGCAAGTCTCAAGGCATCTATCACAGCAGTCTTCCCCGAGTCATTTTCTCCAATAAGAGCAGTTAGCCCCGGTCGAACAGGCATAATGAAAGCGTCTTCACCTTCACCAAACATTCTAAAGTTTTCGATCTTCAGTTCAGTGAGTATCACTTTATATATCCCCCCATTCGCTGGTCTTTGTTAACGGCAAGGCTGTCTTACAACCTAGCAAAGTCAAAACACCAACAATGGCCAACTGCATATCTGAAAAGGAAGCCACATCTCCGACTGTGAACTGCCCTAAAAGCACATTTATAAGTTACTTCTAAAAAAACATCATGCAATAAAGATTTAACGCGTCTTTTTAAACGATGAGCTGCCGGAAAACACCAGGCCAATCAGATGACTCTACGTTACCCAAAGGTCAAGTTGACGTTTTTCAGTGACAAAAACTAGTTTGAACGCAAAACGTTGTGGAGAAAATTTCAAGACGCACAATTACGTTGTGTGCTGCGATTCTTTAGAGGGACTAAAATATAGCTGCTGTTTTATAACTAAACGATTTAGCCTATATCTCCCTTTATGTTCATGATTATTCTACAGTAATTATGTAATCCATGCATACCAGTGTAAGAGTTTTCGCCGTTTTGCTGTTAGCTACTGCAAAGTAGACTATAGCGAATTTGTAGCGTATTCGACGAACATGGGTAGAATATATAGACTAACTTATTCGAAAATACTGTAGAAAAGAGTATAGCTGTTAACTGTTAAGCCAAATCAAAGAACAGCGAATCTTTTGAGAATAAAAGGGGCGCGCGCTATGAAAGTGCGTGATGAACCCTGCTACTTTACCGATTATCTTTAAAGTAGATGTCTATAGCCAAGGCAAGAAATTTTTTAGAGGACTCGCCCTTGGATATATGAAATACGAAGATACTGTCATAGATATTACCTTCACGTAATCCCTATGGGCAGAATTTAGATTTCCCGCCGCCTGCGATAAATAGGGCCTTCACTCAGGCACAGATATGGGTATAAAGGAACGTAAAATGCCCAAAACCACTATCTCCCCTGTCCTGTAAATCGTAAATATGCGATAGTTTCGATCGGTGGTCATAACCTCAATCACGGGACTTGCCAAAGTAGCTATAAGCACCCGCGGTGCCATATGACCTTCCGCAACTCTCAGAGCGCTCTCCTTCATCCATTGAATATATTCGGGTCTGGTGGGATTTGTAGCAACCAAAACTAAGAACACCAGTAGGATACCTATCATCCACTTATTGTGCCTACTTATAAGAAACACCTCCCTATTCAGACTGCCCTCGACAACAGAAGGATATGCCCTTGAACGTTGGAGTAGAGTCAATATAGTGATGTAAAAATCGGTGCCTATAGGGGGCCGAGAGGGCCACTGCCTTCTGATAGACTAAGTTTTAGCATAAAAAAACAAAAGCCAGGAGGAAGACCAGTCACCCAATACACATTACACTATCACAGGACGATTTACAGGGTACGTTTTGAAAAGAGCAAACCGATCCTAGATGAGTTTGCTCTTTGGCTCGAGAGGCAATCACGAGAAGTTCTTCCCAAAGGCTTATTGGGTAAGGCGGTAAGGTACTGCCAAAACCAGTGGAAGAAACTTAACAACTTTTTTTGGATGGAAGACTGGAGATGCACAACTACAGAAGTGAACGTTCCATCAGGCCCTTCGTGGTGGACAGGAAGAACTGGATGTTTTCAAACACATCCCCGTGTGTCCAAGCAAGTGCAATCGTGTATAGCATAGTTGAAACAGCCAAAGAAAATGGGCTGATACCTTTCAATTACCTGCAGTATCTTTTTGAGAAGATGCCTAATCTAAAAGACGGTAACTTAGAGGATCTGATGCCTTGGTCCCCGACCATACCCGATTCATGCCGTCTTTCCCCTAAAACCGACTGAACCGGCAGTCCAGATTCTGACTTCACAATGCAAGGTAGCCATTGTTTGACGCTTACCGTGCTCCTTGTGACTCCATCGGTTCCCCCCACTGAAACCCTAGTTCCTGAGCCA
>CAYORX010000037.1:0-10521 GCA_964406505.1 uncultured Eubacteriales bacterium | reverse complement strand
AGGTAAGAACAGGTGTTGTAAAGGGAATAACCGATTTTGGAGTATTTGTCGACTTGGGCGGAGTTGATGGCCTATTGCATATATCAGAGCTCTCTTGGGGTAGAGTTAATCATCCATCAGAAGTAGCTCATGAAGGCCAAGAACTAGAAGTAAAAGTGCTAAAAGTTGACAGAGAAAGAGGCAGGATCTCTTTAGGACGAAAGCAAGTTCTTCCTGATCCTTGGGACAATGTAGACGAGAAGTATCCTGTAGGTGCAGTTATTAAAGGTGAAGTAACTCGTACTGCGCCGTTTGGTGCCTTTGTTCAAATTGAACCCGGTGTGGAAGGACTTGTTCACATATCAGAAATTTCTCAACAGCATATCGCCAAACCTGAAGACGTCGTTAATTCTGGCGATATAGTTATGGTAACGGTTCTTAGAACTAGGCCTGACGAACGTAAGATCAGCCTTAGTATAAGGCAAGCAGATCAAATGCTCTTGGAGAGAGTAACTACAGATGAAGACAGTGACAGTACTGAAATTATTCCAGAAGCAACAGAATATGAACCGTCAGATCATGAAGTAGATGAGCCTAAAGATACTGAAGAACAGTTTGAAGAAGTCGAAGATTTCGAAGAGGAAGATGAAAAGGAAGACGAACTTTCTAAAGAGTCTGAGGAAGCGAAAGCCGAAGAAGATTTAGAGGTAGAAAAGACCGAACACCCTGTTGAAGAAGAGGGCGACGTAGAACCTGAAGAACTAAACTAACTAAGTTTTAATAAGATTTGATTTTGTTTTTTGCATAAGTACATGGTTTAACTGTATCTAAATTAATACAAACCGGTAGGAAGTGCAATTTGTACAACCTACCGGTTTGTATTTTCAATTATAGACTTTATTTTGTTTTAAAGAATAATCGGGGAAAATTTCTGGAAAACTTAGCTATCAGTGATTAAAACGAAATTGAAGAGTTTCCAATAATGACAAGGAGGATTAAAGTGGCACTCCCTATAGGTGTGATTCTTTTGGTTATGGTATCGATTTTAATTCTTTTCGGGGTTTTACACAGAGTGTTAGACAGGATGCGAATGACTGACAGAACTGCGTTAGCAATTATTGTAGCCATGGCTGCAGGAACTTTTTTCGACATCACCCTAATCAATGCGCCTGTGCTAGTAAAAATGAATATAGGTGGCGGTGCAATCCCATTGGGTGTGATCATTTGGTTGATTGTTACTGCAGATGAAGTAGAGGAAAAAACCAGAAGTATTTTAGGTGCTCTGATTACCGGTGCAGTGATTTGGGGTTTATCAAAAATGCTAAGCCCCGATGAGCAATTTATGCGTGTGTCGCCTATGCTAGTTTATGGAATAACCGCAGGTATAATAGCGGCGTTGGCGAGTAGATCCCGTCGCTCAGCATTTATCGGTGGGCTAGGGGGTATTCTTGTTGCGGATATATTTCATTGGATAGAAATTACAATTGGCAAAATTCCTGGTACGGTATTTTTCGGCGGGGCTGGAGCTTTTGATAGTTCAGTGATCAGTGCAATTTTGGCCGTGGGCATAGTGGAAGTTATTGGGGAGGCAAGAGAAAAGGCAGTCAAAACTCAAAGGGAGGGTGAACAACATGAAGACTAGCAGAAAAATATGGCCCTGGATATTTATAATTATTATTGCATCTTTTACGGGGATACTTCATCTTTATCGTTCCATAAGACCTACTGCATCCGACACGGCGGTGGGCCATTTTGAACTTGAGCATGATTATTTTACCGTGGTTGATGAAACAGGTGAAATTATTTTTACTACTGGTCACACAGTTGCTATAGGTGATGAGTATATAGATGAAGACGATACGAGATATATAGTGATCAGCGTGGTTGGCAATACAGCCACAGTACGTTCAGAAGGTCGTATGGAAGGTTTGTCCGAGTTAGCACTTCAACAGATCTTGGAAGTCGCAGCATCAAATGGTGCCGTAGGTATTTATCATACTCATTCTTCAGAATCATACATACCTTCTGATCACACTGATTCCATTCCTGGAAAGGGAGGCATAGTGAAAGTAGGCTCAGCTCTTGCCAATAAACTTAATAATTCAGGCATTACTGCGATTCATGATACAACCTCACATGATCCAAACGACGCAAGAGCATATGATCGGTCGCGTAGAACGGCTGTCGACCTTTTGAAGAAACAAACTCCGCTTGCATTATTCGATGTTCATCGCGATGCGGGTCCTGCTGAGTCTTATCTTCAAGAAGTAAACGGTGAAGAAGTTACGAAGTGTATGATTGTGATCGGGCGCCAAAATCCAAAAATGGAATCAAATTTGGAATTTGCAAGACGTCTGAAGGATGAGGTTAATAGCCAGTTCACCGGGCTTGTTAAAGGAATTTTTATGGGTAATGCAGATTTCAATCAAGATCTTTTTGATAAAGCTTTGCTTTTGGAAATCGGAACAGAGGAGACCAGCAAGGAAGCTGCAATGCGAGGAGCGAGTCTGATCGGAAGTGTTTTAACTAACATATTGCCCGTTTCGGGTCCTGGTTCGGCACCCCAGGGTCGTGCAGCCGGTAGAACCATTGGTTGGCTCATTGGCGCAGTTGTAGTAGGAACTTTCGTATACTTATGGGTTGCTACAGGTAGTTGGGAAGAAATGAAAGCAAAATTACTTGCATGGTTTAGTGGGGTAGGGATAAAAGTAGGTGGTACGGATGCTGATAATGTAGGAGAAGAGTCAGGAACTGACATGTCAGGTTCTGGCAAGAAAGTTGATTAATTTAAATATAATATCGTTAGCTACTTGATGGAAACTTGGAAAAATGTCAAAGGTGTTTTTGTATTGTCTTGACCTCTCTTCGAAGTGGAAGGATAATGATAATCACACTCACTGGGAGGTTATTTGACTTGACGGTTGAAAGCCAAGGTGGATTAATTCAAAAAATCGAACCAGGAAGTTTAGGAGAACATCTGGGGTTAAACCCTGGAGACTATGTTTTATCAATTAACGGACATATCCTCCGCGATGAAATTGATTTTCGTTTTTACAGTACTTCTGAGAATATTTTACTTGATATAGTGAAGAAAAACGGTGAAAAGCAAAAATATCAGATCGAAAAAGAGCCCGATGATTTAATGGGAATATCTTTTGACAATCCGATTTTTGATTCGATAAAAACTTGCAATAACAACTGTTCTTTTTGCTTTATTTCTCAGTTGCCGCCGAAATTGCGCAAATCCTTATACTTACGCGATGATGACTATAGGTTGTCATTTTTGTTTGGAAATTTTATCTCCCTAACCAATTTAACATCAGAAGATTGGGCGCGAATTGACGAACAACGGCTTACCCCCCTTCGGGTGTCTCTCCATACTTCAGATCCTAACTTGAGAGCGAATTTAATGAATAACCCTGATGCTGCTAATGTAATGGACAATCTAAAATGGTTCAAACGAAAAGGTATTCGTACACATATACAAATAGTCCTTTTAAAAGGCGTAAATGATGGTAAACGTTTGATCTCCACATTAGATGATCTTAAACTCTTAGGTGATACCGTTTTATCAGTCGGAGTAGTGCCCGCTGTGTATACAAGACATCGAAAGACATTTCCGTCTGATAATATCGATCCTCAGTGGGCCGACGATACTTTAAAGATAATTGAGGATTATGCGCATCGGATGTATAAAAAAAATGGTGCACACTGGGTTTATGGGGCAGATGAATTTTATTTTGTTTCTGGACGTGTATATCCGAAATCTGATTTTTACGATGATTTTCCGCAATACGAAAATGGCATAGGCATGGTAGTTAGTTTTCGGGATGCCGTTCAAGAGGTTCAACCATTTTTGCCATTGAAGTCAACTTGTGAATCTAAAATTTTAGCTGTTACCGGATTTATGGCTTATTCGGAAGTCAAAAACAGTATTGAATCTCTGCGGTTGGATAACTGCATTCACGTTGCAAAGATAAAAAACATCTTTTTCGGGAATACGGTCACGTGTGCAGGTTTATTAACTGGTCAAGATATTTTGTCGTCTTTATTGAATATTGCAGATATACAAAAGTATAAAGCGGTGTTGATTCCATCATTTTGCGTGTCTCAAGGCAAATTTTTAGATGATATGACCGTAAAACAACTAAGCGAACTTTTAAAACTGCCGGTTAAAGCGGTGACGCCTTCTCCTGACAGTTTCTTAAACGCGGCACTAAAATTTGAGGAGGGTTGAATGTGGATTATGTAGTAGCGATTGTCGGAAGGCCTAACGTGGGTAAATCAGCCCTCTTCAATAGAATAGGCGGCAGTGGTGCATCTATCGTGCATAAACAAAGTGGTGTGACTCGCGACAGGCTTTATACGCAATTTACATGGGATGGACATGATCTTACGATTCTTGATACGGGTGGGTTTGACTTGTTTTCCTCTGACGAATTAGCTAAATCTATTCGGGTTCAGATTGAACAAGCTATTGAAGAAGCAGATTTACTTATTTTCGTTACAGATGCAAGAACAGGAATTACGCCTGAAGATGAAGAAATAGCAGAAATACTAAGAAAAACCCAAAAACCTGTTTTAATTGCGTCTAACAAGTGTGATGTTCCGGGACATGCGCAAAAAGGACTTGAGTTTTATTCACTCGGCTTTCCAGAGGTTTTCCCAATTTCTGCTGCTCATGGCTTGGGAATTGGCGATTTGCTGGACAGAGTAATACAAGAAAAAGAACAGATGCAATTTGAATTAGATGAAAACAAACCCGATATTGAACTAAGGGAAGATCAGGTAGTCAAAGTCGCGGTCGTTGGTAAACCTAATGTAGGTAAATCTTCAATAGTTAATAAACTCTTAGGGCAGCCTAGAATGACTGTTTCGTCAATGCCAGGAACTACAGTTGATGCTGTAGATATAAAATTTACCTGTAACGATATGGATTTCGTTTTTGTAGATACAGCAGGGTTAAGGCGGCCGGGCAGAATTGATGAAAAGCTTGAAGAATTAGCTGTCAGAAGAGCGTTGCGAGCAGTCAAACGTTCAGACATCGCTGTATTAATACTCGATGGAACGACGCTTCCCTCGGCACAAGATCGAAGGATAGCAGGTTATATTCGCCGTAATTTAAAAGCGTCTATTGTGATTGTAAACAAAACAGATCTCGGGCTTTTTGACCAGTTAGATCGGGATGCATTTGCTACAATGATTTTGCATTGGTGTAGGCCAATCAGATACTCTAAAGTGCTTTTTACATCATGTGTTACTGGGGAAGGTATTGATATGGTTTTACCCGAAATAATACAAGTATATCAAAAATATAACAAACGTATTGGCACTTCTCTTTTAAATCAAGTTGTACGACAAATTGTTGATTTTAGTCCTCCACCTTGGGAAGCAAGATTGTTTTATTGTACACAAGTAAGCGTCAAACCGCCAACTATGGTGTTTTTCGTTAAAGATCCTTCTAAAATGCCCGAATCGTACACGAGATATTTGGAGTCCGAAATCAGAAGGCGACTTGGCTTTGCTGGAGTACCAATCGAAATGGAGTTTCGTCCACATCGGCGGAAAGAGAGGTAAATATGATCACCAACTGGCCATTATTGCTAATCACTTGCTTGACAGGATATTTACTTGGTTCGTTACCATCAGGAGTGTTGATTTCCAAACTAGCGGGCATAGATGATATTACATCTTATGGCAGTGGCAATACAGGAACAACCAACGTATTAAGAGTGCTTGGACCTAAATATGCAGCGGTGGTATTAGTTTTGGATATGGCCAAAGGAGCTTTACCTGTATATTTCGCGCTCAAGTATATGAATATTGGTTTAGCTGGACCATTCATAGTAGGGGCGTGCGCAATAATGGGGCATAACTGGTCGGCATTCTTGAATTTTAAGGGAGGCAAGGGGGTAGCAACTACGGCAGGTGTAGCCTTAATAGTATTTCCGAAAATAATAATTATGAGTTTCGTAGTGTTTGTAATAGTGGTGGGTATATCTAAATACGTTTCGTTAGGTAGTATAACTGCTGTTTGGGCTGGGTTCGCCTATTCCCTACTTCCCGATTTTACCATTATTGACAAATGGACAGTCTTGGTTCTGGCTGTAGCTGTTACTTACACTCATAGAAGTAATATTCGCAGACTTTTATCTGGCACTGAGCTCAAATTGGGTCAGAAAGGAGAAAAGCGTTGAAATTAAACAAGGTTGCTAAAAAAGCATGTGTGATCGGTGCAGGCGCCTGGGGCTCAGGACTAGGTGCCATACTAGCTAATAACGGGTATCAAGTAACTTTGTGGGCTAGAAGTGAGTCTACCATCCAATATTTTAAGTCCAATAGAAGTGTACCAAGGTTGCCCGGTATTACCTTGCCGGAAGGTATAACTATAACCAACAATGTAGATAGGGCGTTAGCAAATGCATTTTTGGTAGTGTTAGCTATCCCCTCTTCTGCAGTCGGTGCAGTGTCAAAACACATTGCGCCTAAATTCCATAAAAACTCTCTTATTGTTACCGCAACGAAGGGTTTCGATTTTAAGACTTTAAAAACACCGTCTCAGGTATGGGTTAATGCTAACCCATCAATTAAAAATAGAATGTGTGTTATTTCAGGTCCAAATTTTGCGTCGGAAATAGTTAATAAACTTCCTGCGGCGACCGTTGTAGCGTCCTCAGAAAACCGCACGGCATTAGCAGTTCAGCATGCTTTTATGACAGATTATTTTAGAGTATATACTCACACCGATGTGGTGGGCGTAGAAACGGGTGGCGCCTTAAAAAATGTAATAGCTCTCGCTTGTGGAATGGCTGAAGGTATGGGAATAGGTTATAACGCTCAGGCAGCGATAGTTTCGCGAGGTATAGCAGAGATAACTAGGTTAGGTGTATGTTTGGGTGCTCAACCTCTTACTTTCGCAGGACTCTCAGGTATAGGCGATTTAGTGTTGACGTGCACAGGGAATCTTTCCAGAAATCGGCAAGCTGGTATAGCTGTGGGAAAGGGTGAACCTATTGAATCCTTTCTAAATAGGACGAGTTATACTGTTGAAGGAATGGAAACAGTCAAAACTGCAATGGAATTATCAAATGTATATGATGTCCAAATGCCCATAACCCATGTGGTGTACAAAGTTCTTTACCAGGGCCTTCCTGTCCGTGAAGGGCTTTTTGAAGTAATGACTAGAGAACGAAAACCCGAACCTGAAGAATATTTCGGCTCTCTAAACCTTTCTTTATCCCCAAGTTAAGTTCTAATTTAATCTTATTGCTCATACCCATTTATGAATTGCCTAATTTGTTGCTCTAACTTCTGCCGAAATTCGGAAACAAGTTAAAGGGTGGCTTGGCATATAGTTATCTTGAGCGTCCTCTCAAGGAGGGAGAGTCAGGTGGAGAAATTCGACATCTTCCGGGATATTGCAGAACGTACAGACGGCGATATTTATATTGGCGTAGTCGGCCCTATGCGCGTAGGGAAGTCCACCTTCATCCGTCGGTTCATGGAACTGTTTGTGGTTCCAAACATTACCGATTCCTACGACAGACAGCGAGCCATAGACGCTGTTCCTCAAGCAGGTACCGGTAAAACCGTGATGACGGTGGAACCCAAATTTGTGCCTGAGGAAGCGGTGCCTATAGACCTTAAGGAGAATCTCTCCCTGAATGTCAGGGTCATAGATTGTACCGGATATCCGGTAGAAGGTGCACAGGGCTATTTAGAAGATGAAGAGATGCGAATGGTCAGGACCATGTGGTATGAAGAAGCTATTGCGTTTACCGAGGCTGCTGAAATTGGTACACAAAAAGTTATATCGGATCATTCAACCATTGGCATAGTAGTGACAACGGATGGAAGTATCGTTGATATACCCCGAGCAAACTATATACAGCCTGAAAGAACTGTGGTTGCTAAACTACAAGAAATTGGAAAGCCATTTGTAATTATTTTAAATTCTATAGATCCATACTCTAAAAGAGTATCAGATCTTGCTACGGAAATGGAAGAAGAATATGGTGTACCTGTAATTCCAGCAAATTGTCTAGAACTTACCCAGGACGATATCATTTTAATAATTGAACAAGTATTGTATGAATTTCCTGTTACAGAAATGACTGTAAGAATTCCCCGGTGGGTCCAAATGTTAAGTGCCGCTCATTGGTTAAAGAATGTTATTGAAACTAATATAAACGAAGCTGTAAACGTGGTAAAAAGAATCCGCGACATTGATTCTTGTGTAATGTCTTTAGGTGTATCGGATTATGTGAATCGCGTTGATGTTGAGCAAGTTGACATGAGTACTGGAATCGCCAAAGTTAGACTTGAAACTACAGATGAAGCATTCTACAAAGTACTTAGTGAACGGGTTGGCGTTAAGGTTTTTGACAATGCAGATCTTTTGGGCCTCATAGGAGATCTAGCAACGGCAAAGAAAATGTACGACAAATTTGCATTAGCATTGCGTGAACTTGAGGAAACAGGATATGGAATTGTAGAACCTAGTTTGAACGACATGCGATTTGAAGAACCGGAGATGGTAAAACAGGGCAGAAACTACGGAGTGAGGTTATCGGCAACTGGTACAGCGATCCACCTTATCAAAACTGAGATAGAAGCCCAGGTAAGTCCGATGATTGGATCTGAGGAGCAAGGGTTGGAATTGGTAGCTTATTTAATGGAAAAATTCGAGGACGACCCCAAAAAAATATGGGCTACTGATTTGTTTGGCAAAGCATTGCAGGATATTGTTGTAGATAATGTGTCTGGCAAGATCGACAGAATGCCTCAAAACGTTAAGAGCAAAATGCAGGAAACGGTTACGAGAATTTTAAACGAAGGCTCGGGAGGTCTTATCTGCATAATTCTTTAAACATTTTATACTAGGATAGGTATGAGTAGAAAGCGCGGAGGCGAAATTGCTTCCGCCTTTTACATGTAAATGGATGATCTTTCTTAAGAAGGATATTAGGCAGGTAGCTGTCGAAGCGTTTAAGTGTAAGATCCATGTTGTGTATATAAACAAAGGAGCGCTGATTATGTTTTACGATTTCGATAGAATTTACGATAGGACTAGTACTTTAAGTAGCAAATGGAGTGTGCGGGAAGTTTTTGGACGGGATGATGTGCTACCCATGTGGATTGCGGATATGGATTTTTGCGTACCCCAACCGGTTGTAGATGCAATGAAGCATAGGATGGAACATCCTATATTCGGGTATACACGGGTCAATCCTGAACTTTACGATGCCATAGCAAAACGCCTAGACTCAAAATATGGATGGGAAATTGACAAGGAATGGATAGTCATTACCCCGGGAGTTATGCCCTCAGTTCACACATCTGTACTTGCCTTTACGCAGCCAGAAGATAGTGTGGTTGTGCAAAGTCCCGTATATCCGCCGTTTTGGTCAGCGGTATCCGACAACAACCGAAAATTATCTGTAAATAAATTGAAACTGTCTAATCATATGTACGGAATGGATTTTGAAGATCTTTCATGTAAATTCAAAAAGGGTGCGAAAATGATAGTGCTATGTAGTCCACACAATCCGGGAGGCCGTGTGTGGACAAAGCAAGAACTTAAACTTCTCGGCGACATCGTTATCGATTCAGGCGGGGTTGTGATTTCCGATGAGATCCACTGCGAATTAGTGTTGCAAGGGTACTCGCATACCCCTTTTGCCTCGATATCAGAAAAGTTTGCTATGAGCTCGGTTACGTGTATGGCACCTAGTAAAACATTTAATATCCCAGGATTGCGTACTTCGATAGCTATTATTCCCAATGAAGAATTGAGACAAAAATTTAATCGGACACGGGGTAGGATCATGGGTTCCCCGGGTATTTTTGGTCTTATTGCTATGGAAGCAGCTTTCACGAAAGGTGATGAGTGGTTAACTCAATTGTTACAATACATTAAAGGGAATGTAGATTATGCAATGAATTACTTTTCGAATAAAATTCCCGAAATTAAGCCGATGAGGCCCGAATCCACGTATCTTTTGTGGTTGGATTGCCGTAACTTAGGATTGAAAAGCGGACAATTGAAAGACTTTTTTGTTGAAAAGGCTAAAGTTGGTTTAAATGACGGGGCTACTTTTGGGCCTGAAGGTGAGGGGTTTATGAGGCTGAATGTAGGATGTCCAAGGCGAATACTTGAAGAAGGGCTTCAACGTATAGAGACTGCGGTAACTGCATTACGCCAAGGGTAGGTACAAAACATAATTTTAGAAATGTGCCTTGATATATTCCCAAAGCTTTGTAAGAACAGTTCCTGCTTTGTCATGAACGACGGTCAAAGCATGGCTATCATATGGTGTTGATTCCAGATTAATAATCGCCATTTGTCGTGCAAGGGATGGTAAATGGGCCACGGGGGCTACTTGTAAACTTGAGCCTACGACAAGCATTAAATCGGCATTATGAGCCTCCAAAATTGCCTGGCCGAAACATTCAGGCATCGGATCGCCAAAAAACACTACATCCGGTCTCAAAACACCTCCGCATTCGCATTTAGGTGGAATTATGCCTTTCTCAACTGAC
>CAYORX010000036.1:7830-10624 GCA_964406505.1 uncultured Eubacteriales bacterium | reverse complement strand
ATCATGCCGCGGTTCCATCCCGCCGTTTCGACATCATGCCGCGGTTCCATCCCGCCGTTTCGACATCATGCCGCGGTTCCATCCCGCAGTTTCGGCATCATGCCGTCGTTCTATCCCGCAGTTTCGACACCATGCCGCGGTTCCATCCCGTCGTTTCGACATGATATCTCAGTCCTATCCTGCTATTCCGCAGACCGAGGCAATCAGGAGCCTGAACAATTGGAAACATCTCTAAGAAATGTCAGTAATTATCGATAGTTATTAATAACATTACAAACATTACAGCAAACACGAATTATTTCAAGCATCGTCAAGTATATTCCCTGACTTCATCCCAAACATTTTCCCAAACGTTTTTCCAAACGCCTTCCCTCAAAGTTTTCCTACATAACTTGAAACACCGTTTTGAATATGAAATTTATTTGTCACCGGCAGTTTAGGTTACGGATAGGTAGTTTGACCTTGAGAATCCAATTAGGTTCACTATTTGACTATAAATTACACTGTAGTCAAAGAAGGCTAGGTATTTTACCTTTTTCTAGATCAAGCAGGTATCGTTTAACGGGAAGCCCGCCGCCATAACCAGTTAAACTGCCGTCGCTTCCTATCACTCGGTGACAAGGGACAACGATGGGAAGAGGATTGCGGCTGTTGGCAAAACCTACTGCACGCACTGCCTTGGGTCTACCCAAAGATTCGGCGATATCTTTGTACGTTTTCGTTTCCCCCCAGGGTATTGCTTTTATAGCGTTCCAACAAGCGCGTTGAAAATCGGTGCCACGTAAATGTATAGGCAGATTGAATTTCTTGCGTCTTAGGGAAAAATATGTATCGAGTTGCAGTGCTGTTTCCTCTATTATAGGGGTTTTTTCTTCTTTTAAATCATCAAGATGTGCTTTATTTGTATCCGCAAATAGAATACTAACCAAAAAGCCGTTTTCCTGTACAATACCTAGTCTTCCGATAGGGAATTCATAATACCATACACTTTTTCCAATGCTGTTCATGCATGCACCTCCGGAGATAATTTGGAATTTTATGTATCAACATGATCCATTCTACCATAAAATGTATTTCGAGTCAGCAAAAAGTTACGGAATCCGATAATATTTGTGGAAACAGTACGAAAATAGAACTAAAACAAAATAATGTTTTTAATTAATGTAAGTCCAATTGTTTTCAAAGTTCGGTTAGATAGCAAAAAAGGAGTATTAGAAGACACAAATCTCTTCTGTTTTTTAAATCTTTTTGTTTTATTTTGTTTCATTGTACTTTAACGTGGTCTGGCTTGCGAATATTGTATTCCACGAAATAAAACCCTAGTTTATGGATTCGTCGTAAACTTTTCATAAAAAACGTACTATTATAAAACAGGAACAATAGTTTGCAATATTGAAGATTATGTTACTGTAAAAGAAAGCCCAGTGTAGGGCTAAAATAAAATTGGTGATGTAAATTGTCTTGCCCTTTTTGTCATCCAACTAATATAGTTGTCAGCAATTTTTCGGCTTATGCCATGTATGATAAATTTCCGGTTTCCAAAGGACATATGCTAATTATCCCGAGACGCCACGTTGCAGATTTATTTAGCACAACTTCCGAGGAAAGAAAGGATATATATGAAATTATTGAACAGTGCAAATCTTATTTGGATGAAGAATTCGCGCCTGATGGGTACAATATTGAAATTAACCACGGGGAGGTCGCCGGCCAGACTATATTTCACCTTCATGTACACCTAATACCTAGGTACTTATGTGATATTGAAAATCCAAAGGGTAGGGCTTGAGGCGCAATCCCTATCAAAAAGATATATTGATGTCAGTTCAGACGAACGTTTTGCGAATATTTTTGCTTCAATTTGTGTCGAAAAGGATAAAAGATGGGATGGGAACATTAAATGGAAAATTAAATAGTGTTTTGCATTCGCCGGATCAAACACAGGCACCACATTTATAACGAGACGGGGGAGTTGGTGCCTGCAGTTTCAGAAAGTTTGAAGTGGTGGCAGACCATAATCGAACGCGTCCGGACAATTTTTACATACAAAATGGCTCTTGCAGTTGCTTTCGGTAAGATGGTTAAATGCGGAACGCCTCACATAAACAAAAGGGAATTGGCCGATTTTTTTCGATATTTATCTAAAAAGACTTCGCGATAACATGCCGCAACTATCCGATCCAACTAAAAATACTCACGTTGAACAAGCTATTTCGGGATTTTAACCAGGCAACTTAACCGAAGGTCAAGTTATTGCAAGAATTGAGAACACCGCAACCCGCAATGTTTCTGACAGATTTCACAATGTTGATGGCACAGTATCATCACTTAAATTCTTCATGCATAGTGCCCCAGGAGTCACTTTGACTGACTCGGCCTGTTAGTTTTTTTCGTCCCCTTATAAAAATATGTTGTTTCGCCAAATCTACAGTAAATGGAGATAAATCAAAGAAACGTTTGCGCGAAAACGTTCGGGCAGCGAGGTATCTGTATGGGTTTCCCGCCGTGATACAAAACTTCTTTGGTATAGGGTTGACGCGCTTAATAATTCGATAACAGATATTGGAGATGGAACAGACGAATTTGGCGACGGTCTTACTCAGGATTTTTTTAGGAGCACAAGGTATTCGTTGGTTTACAAAGCCGATTGTGTGAATATGCTCCGCTAGAATCGAAGCGCTTGCCTATTCAACAATTAGCACCGAAAGATGCATTAGCACTGAAAGATGCATTAGCACCGAAAGATGCATCAGCACTGAAAGATGCATTAGCACTGAAAGATGCATCAGCACTG
>CAYORX010000036.1:0-7730 GCA_964406505.1 uncultured Eubacteriales bacterium | reverse complement strand
AGCACTGAAAGATGCATTAGCACCGAAAGATGTTGATATCAAGCGCACTAACGTTAACGCAGCTGAAGATATTTTTAATGCAGCAAAACAGGCATCATATGTTCAAGATAGCACTCATGATTCCTGCCTGGTTGAAGGGGTAGACTTAATTGATACGGCATGGGTATTATGGCGTGGGTATTTAAGCAACTTAAAGATTTGGGAAGGGTATTGTAAGCCGACGTTTGAGTGGCGACAATTCATCGATCCTAGTCCGAATTTATTTTTATGGGAAGCTATGTTTCCGGGCAATTTCGTTGGAAAAGCAGGTGCGGACGCCGCACTCGATGTTGTTATGTCATTTTTGAACTTGTTTCCGCAGCTGTACAGTTCCGAAGTCATGTATGGTACGCTTTTTAGCTTAGGTTCAGCAGCATCTAATGCGGGCGGGGTTTAAACTGCCAAACCATGCTCTCCGAAAGCCTTGTGTTGCTGTTAGAATAAACGCCAACTAGGGAAATAGAACATACAAACTTTCAGTTTAAGTGTACGCCTTTAAAATAATGTGTTTAAAGCAGATGATTTGATAGCAAGAACAGTGGGCAGCTAGTAAGCAAGGTTAAGTGCGGTGTCCCAAAAAAACGCCATCTAGATATGGGGTTCCGGTTATTTGTTCACGGGCTTTCTTCGTTTCACTGTCTATAGCGTAAATAACAAGGTTCTTGCGGCAACACTCCCGAGCTGGATCCTGCCTGAAAACAAAGTCATCAGATAATCTTTATCTTTACATGTAATAGCAAACAAGAGCCGCACCATTGAAGATACGACCCCTGTTTTAATGATGTTTTAGAATTTCCAAACTTTGTCAATTTCTTCGTTCGGCACATCGTAGACATGGTTGTGCGGTGGAAGTTTTTCATAGCGCATGAATTCAGGTGGCCGGTCGTCTTCGCTTGTAAATCCTGCTCGTTCATTGAATGTTCTTTCCAACCGGAGAATCTTTAACCCCTCTGTGACAATATCATCGGTCGTAAATTCAGTACCTAAAACAGCATTGACGGTTTCTACCATACCTTCTGTAGCGGTAGGAATGTCGGTTGTGGCAAATGTGATGAAAAGGCAGTATCCGATGGAGTCTACGAAGGCGGTTACCGCTTGGAAAATGCGGGATAGTTCCGACTTATCCTTAGCATCCAAGGGATCTAATTTTCCGCCAACGCCTAGGATTTCAGGTGCAATGGTGTAGCCGGCGGTGTGATCGGCTCCCATTGGGCTTGTGAAGTAGGTAATGCCGATCCCTTTAACAGCTCTTGGTTCGTAAGCCGGCAAAGCTTGATTTTTGACAATTGGTACCCGGGTAACTCCGAACACTTTGCCGGTGATTCCTGCTCCGTTGCCTAAAATACGACCCATGGGCGTGCCTTCGCCGATTTCTTTCAAGAGTTTTATAGCTGTTTCGCTATCGCCAAACTCTGCAAGACCTGCTTCCATGGCTACGCCTAAAGTGACTCCTGCTTCAATAGTGTCGATACCTATATCATTGCAGATTCTTATCATTTCTGCGATTTGATCTAGGTCGCCGATGCCTAGGTTAGCCCCCAAAGACCACGCGGATTCATACTCAACGCAAGAAACATGGTCGCTGCCATCTGGTCGGGGATAAACATTTGAACATCGAATGACGCACCCTGGATGGCAAGCGTGCCCCGTCATGCCAGCACCACCTCGATTTTGTATAGTTTCAGCGAGATGTTCACCAGAGATTTGTTCCGCGAGTTCGAAAACGCCTTCCCGGAAGTTTCGGGTTGGTAAGCCACCAACTTGGTTGAGTGCATTGATTAATACAGCAGTTCCCAAAGTGTTTAGTGCGCCTCCAGGTTTGGTAACATCGTGGGTGCGCAGTCCTTCTACAAGCTTTTTACGGCCCGCTCTAAAAAGATCTTCGTTTACAGGGGTTACCAGATCTCCGCCTTTTTCCATGACGATAGCTTTTAGACCTTTGCTTCCCATTACTGCGCCTAGCCCACCACGGCCGGAATAACGGCTGGCTCGATATTCAGGATCGTTAAAGCAGATGCCGGCCATAGTCATTTTCATTTCACCGGCTGGGCCGATGCAGCAGATGTCCGAGTTTTCGTGTTCCTTATGAAGAACGTCAATTGTTTTAGCAGCGCCTTTGTGCTTTAGTTCTTGGGCGTCGATTAGTTCTGCACCATTTTGCGTCACTTTCAGCAAATAACGATCTGTTTTGTTTTCCGGTTGCCCCTCAATGACGATCGCTTTGTACCCCAGCCTTGCAAGACTTTGAGAAAAGGGTGTTCCAGAATTAGATTCTTTAATGCCGCCGGTAAGGGGCGATTTAGAACCTACGGAAATGCGTCCCGAAGATGGGGCAGTGGTTCCGGTGACAATTCCAGGAGCAAAGATTAATTTATTATTTGGTCCTAAAGGATGACATCCCGGGTCGATTTCGTTAAAAATTATATTCGATGTTAACCCTCGTCCGCCCATTTTGCTATATTTATTGGGAATAGTGGAGGTGCTAACCGTCATGTCAGTCATGTTTACCCGAATAAATTTTGCCATAGAAAAGTTCCCTCCTTAATTATTATTGGTGTTAAAAGAAGACAAAAAGACTCAGTGTACCACCCCCCATAGGAAAATGTCTCAACGAAACTCCTTTCCAAACACGGGAGGCGTATCAGTTTCCCGATTTACACCCAGCGGCTGCAATCCATGGGAACGGTTGGTTCCTGTAGGTGTTACAGCTCGGAGTCTTTTAACTGTTGATTAAGTAGCAAAAACAATAATAATGTGACGCGAAATGCATCGTAATTGAAATTATATTTGTATCTTTTATTTCAACATTAATTTGAAAATTCCTGCTTTTCAGAGATTGAGGATGACGGAAATTCCTGATACAAAAACAATATTTTGTATCATTTAAAAAATTGCTATATTTGCGGGGAAAATTATTCTTTAAAAAAGATTTCAGCCAATGAATTAGTGGTATTTATTTCCATTTGGTTTTTATTGAGCGTAGGTGGGTGTTTAAGGGTATATTTTTTGACATGGGTTACGTTTATTGGATCTTCTTAGTGTCAAAACAGCGCTTAGGGCAAGGCTTGCTGATGCAAAGCACTTAAAAGGATATCACTAGAGCTACAAACCAAGCGTATTTCTGATAATCTAAAGGTACGGAACTTTAATTATTTTAATTTTAAAACTAGCAAAAAGATAATCATATAAAGACAAGGAGGGTTCCCAAATGCTAGATAATCGAGATGTTTATTCGGCAATGACTATTAAACTGTCGGCAGAACTTCCCCCAAAGCCCTCTTTCGAAGAGGGCATAAGAAGGGCTCCTGATCGTGGATTTCGGTTGACCAAAGAACAAACCAAAATTGCCCTAAAAAACGTTCTTCGTTACGTTCCTGAAAATCTGCACGAAAAACTAGCCCCGGAATTTTTGGAGGAATTGAAGACGAGGGGGCGCATTTATGCGTATCGCTACAGACCGCAGGGTCGTATTTATGGACGCCCAGTGCATGAGTATAAAGGCAAATGCTTAGCAGGCAAATCTATACAGGTGATGATCGACAATAACTTAGATTACGATGTCGCCCTTTATCCCTATGAGCTGATTACCTATGGCGAAACGGGGAGCGTATGTCAAAACTGGCTTCAATATAGACTTATCAAAAAGTACCTAGAAGTTATGACCGAAGACCAGACTTTAGTAGTAGCGTCGGGGCATCCTGTCGGTTTGTTTCCCTCGAAACCCGAAGCGCCTAGAGTGGTTCTGACGAATGGTCTTATGGTTGGTATGTTTGACAATCAAGAGGACTGGGATGTAGCAGCCCAGATGGGTGTGGCTAGTTACGGACAGATGACTGCGGGTGGTTGGATGTACATAGGTCCCCAAGGTATAGTCCACGGTACTTTCAACACCTTGTTAAACGCGGGGCGTTCTAAGTTAGGAATTTCCCAGGAAGAAGATCTGCGCGGCAAAGTATTTGTGTCGTCGGGCCTTGGCGGTATGAGCGGTGCTCAGCCCAAAGCGGCGGAAATTGCGAATGCCGTAGGAATAATTGCAGAGGTGGATTATTCGCGCATTAATACGCGCTATGATCAAGGTTGGGTAAGCCGTGTATCTTCTGATCTTCAAGAAGTGTTTGGAATTGCTCAAGAACACTTGGATAAAAAAGAGCCTGTCTCTATTGCCTATCACGGTAACATTGTAGATTTATTAGAATATGCGGTAAATAATCGGATTCACATCGACCTTCTTTCTGACCAGACCTCTTGTCATGCGGCCTATGATGGTGGCTACTGTCCTCAAGGGTTATCTTTTGATGACAGGACTAGGCTGTTGGCAGAAAACAGGGCTCTTTTCCGGGAAAAAGTTGATGAAACCTTAAAACTTCATTTTCGCCTTATTAAAACTCTGGTTGAACGCGGGACTTATTTCTTTGATTACGGCAACTCGTTTCTAAAGGCTGTGTACGATGCTGGCGTCAAGGAAATAGCTAAAAACGGTGTAGATACTAAAGATGGGTTTATTTTTCCATCCTATGTAGAAGATATTATGGGACCCATGTTGTTTGATTTTGGATACGGACCGTTTCGTTGGGTTTGCTTAAGCGGAGATCCCGAGGACCTCGTGAAGACCGATAGGGCAGCCATGGATTGTATAGATCCAGATAGGAGAGGTCAGGATCGTGATAATTACATTTGGATCCGTGACGCTCAGAAAAACAATCTTGTGGTTGGCACACAAGCTCGGATCTTATATCAGGATGTCGAAGGGCGCATTAAAATTGCGTTGAGATTTAACGATATGGTGCGCCGCGGTGAGATCGGTCCCGTCATGCTTGGACGAGACCATCATGATACTAGCGGTGCAGATTCGCCTTTTAGGGAAACCGCTAATATTCGTGATGGAAGTAACGTAATGGCGGATATGGCAACTCACTGTATTATCGGAGATGCTGCCCGCGGAATGTCAATGGTCGCACTCCATAATGGAGGCGGAGTTGGCATCGGAAAAGCTATAAATGGTGGGTTTGGTTTAGTGTTGGATGGTAGCCAAAGGGTAGATGACATTATTAAATCTGCTCTTTTGTGGGATGTTATCGGCGGAGTTGCAAGAAGAGCATGGGCACGGAATAAAAATTCTATGGAAACAGGTGCAGAATTTAATCGTCAGTATGCCGGTAGAGGTCATATTACGCTGCCTTACGTAGCGGATGATAAGATTGTAGACGATGTGGTGGAAAATTTCGAAACAAAAGAGAAGTAAATAGTCTGATTTCCGGATTAAACGAAAAGAAAATGACACAAGATTGTGGGAAAAACGAAAACAGATGAAGGTGTTCGTAACTCGGCAGGGTACTAAGAAAGTATCCTGCCGAATTGGCGCTATGCATCGGTTTTAACTTGCCGATTCGGCAGCATACGTTCAGGCTATTCGGCTGATTTGGCAGTATAGATACGCTGTATCCTGCCGAATTGGCGCTATGCATCGGTTCTGTCTTGCCGATCCGGCACTGTGCCTCGGGCTTCCTTCCTGCTACTTCGATAGTATAAACACGTTATAAACACGTCGGTTATGATATTTCATCTTGACCTTGAAAATTCTACGGTTAATTTTGTTAATTAAATTCCAAAAATAAAAAGATCTAAACGCTAATTACTCAGGTATCGTTTTCCCTTGTCAGACATTTTAAATATTTTAATAATTTCTTTGCTGCAGTTTTGTGCAAAGGGGCATTTTGCGCAGATAGTCGAGCAATTCTCACCTGTACTTTCATAAAGAAGATACCCCGTTTCCAGCAATTGGCTGATTATAGCGTCAACCATTCCGCTGGAAGTGCCCAATTCGTTAGCTATCTGGGTTTTTGAAATATATCCGTCTCTATCGATAATTCTTAAAATTTCTTTAATCATGGAAATTACCCCTTAAAACTAACTGAATCCCAACAAAGTTCCTACTTGAAACACAATGACAGATGACACCCAACCTATGGCAAAGGTATACAGGGCCATAAAAATGGGCCACTTAACCGAATTTGTTTCTTTTGCAACTGTACTCAGTGTTGCTATGCAAGGTGTGTATAACAAGGTCATAATCATGTAAGACAAGGCAGTTAATGGAGTAAAATGCATCTGAATAGCGTTGACTAACATAGCTCCTTCTTCTACATATTGCCCGGCGTAAAGCATCCCTAATGTGCCTACGACGGCTTCTTTAGCAGGAATACCTGCGAATAAAGCTACGGATTCTTGCCATGTGCCGAATCCGGCAGGTTTGAAAATTGGCGCTATAAGTGCACCGATTTTGCCCAAGATGCTTGACTGGCTATAAGGTTCGGCAGATGCCGGCAGCACTGCAAGCACCCACATGAAAGTAATTACAACGAGTATCAGGGTTCCGGCCCTTTTCAAGAACCCAGAGACGTTATCCCACATATTTCTTATCACGTTTCTGAAAGTAGGCATTCTGTAGGGAGGGAGCTCCATGATAAAGTAGGAGGATTCACCCTTAAATAATGTTTTGCTCAAAATTTTAGCTACTAAAAGTCCCAGTATAATGCCTAACGCGTAAAGCGATGATAATATCAACGCACCGTGTTTTGGGAAAAATGCTGCAACAAATACTGAGTAAATCGGCAATTTGGCCCCGCAGGACATAAAAGGATTTATTAAAGTAGTAATCATTCTGTCTTTTTTGTTATCTAGCGTTCTGGCTGACATTATGCCTGGTACATTGCAGCCGAACCCTATTATCAAAGATATGAATGCTTTGCCTTGCAAACCAAGTTTTCTCATTAACTCATCCCAAACATAAGCTGCTCTTGCCATATATCCACTGTCTTCTAGGAAACCGAGCAGAAGATATAAGACAGCAATTAAGGGTACAAATTCTACAACTGCGCCAACACCCTCTACAATTCCGTCGATCACGAAAGATGTTAACCAGTCAGCGGCGCCGATGAATTCTAAGAATGTTCCTAGCAAACTGCCTAAACCGTCTACCAAACCAACAGCGATTTCTCCCAATAGTTCTTCGCCGACTTGGAAGGTGAGTTGGAATACAACTAGCATGATTGCTACGAATATTGGTATGCCTAAATACTTATTTGTAAAGATTTTATCTATCTTGTCAGTAAGGGTGACAACTTCTTTTTCAGGTCTTATAACGGCATTTTTCGTAGATTTATGTATGAAAGCGTATCTAGAATCGATGATTTCGAGTTCGAAGTTTTCCTCATCGTGATATTTGTAAAAGTCCTTGATATGCTTGGCTAAGTCCCCAGCACAGTAAGATTCTTGAATCGTTTTAAGTATTTCTTGATCGCCTTCTACAATTTTAAGTGCAGCCCATTTTGTTGGATAGGGTAGTTGTTTGCCCTTCAACAATTCTTCGATGTGTTCTATGTGATGTTTTACAGGTTCGTTATATTCAACAGGATTTTCCTGAGGAATCCCAGTATCTATTATGCTGACCGCAGCCTCTATAACCTCTTGGATTCCCACTCCCTTAGTCGCTACAGTAGGTATCACTGGCACTCCAAGGTTCTTTGACAGCAAATCAATGTTAAACCTAATTTTCTTCTTCTCTGCCTCATCAACCATGTTGAGTGCGACAACCAGTTTTTTTCCCATTTCAAGTAATAGTGTGGTTAGATATAAGTTTCTTTCTATATTGCTAGCATCGACAATGGATATAATTACATCCGGATCGCCGG
>CAYORX010000035.1:0-10626 GCA_964406505.1 uncultured Eubacteriales bacterium | reverse complement strand
TAGGGGCGGCGGTCAGTGCGCGGCTGATCGTTGCAGGAGTGAACCCTATCGTTTCCGTGTTGGTCGCCATCATAGCTGGGGGGATTGCCGGGGCGCTAACTGGTTTTTTGAACACTAAACTGAAGATCACTGGGCTGTTATCGGGAATCTTAACAATGTCATCCCTTTATTCGATTAATTTGCGAATCATGGGGCGCTCTAACATTCCCTTACTTCAGCAGCACACTTTATTTGATATAGCGGTTAGCGCTTGGAACGGCTCCCCAGCGGTACCATTTTTGTTGCTTGGACTAACGCTCTTGGGTGTAATGCTTCTACTATATTGGTTTTTGCGCACCCGAGTGGGATTTGCATTACGAGCCTCTGGGGATAATCCTCAGATGGTTCGTAGCCTGGGGGTAAACACAGATAACATGAAGCTTTTGGGATTGGTCATCTCAAATGCTATCGTTAGTCTTTCCGGAGCATTAGCTGCGCAGTATATGGGATTTGCCGATGTAGGTATGGGAATTGGAACTGTTGTGGCAGGATTGGCTTCTGTAATCATCGGAGAGATGCTGGTCGGCGATAAGGGAATCGGCTGGGCAGTAGTAAGTGTTGCCGCAGGATCTGTTATTTATCGTTTGTGCATATCAATGGCTTTAAGGTATGGCTTTGCCGCGTCTGATCTAAAATTGATGACGGCCATTTTGGTAATTGTTGCCCTTTCCGCACCCAGTATCAAAAGATTTGTTTTTATAACTCCAATTAGCGAATAAGGTGGTAAACCATGTGCTTGTACTAGATAATATTAGCAAAGCTTTTAATCGAAACACAGTCAATGAAAAACGAATGTTTTCCCACTTGGACTTATCTATCCGCCGGGAGGAGTTTGTCACCATCATCGGTAGCAATGGTGCCGGCAAATCAACTTTGTTGAACATCATCGCCGGAGCCCTAATGCCCGATGATGGTAAAGTCATTATCGATGGCCGCGATGTTACGCCTTTATCGGAACACCAGCGTGCTCAATTTATCGGGCGGGTATTTCAAGATCCTCTTTTGGGGACGTCACCTAACATGACCATTGAAGAAAACCTATCCCTGGCATACAATCGTTCTCATAACATATCTATGGCCTGGGGACTGAACCCACAGTTACGGAGTCATTTCCGCACTGCTCTGGCGGATCTGCAATTAGGGTTGGAGGTTAGGTTAGATACCAAAATCAAATTTCTATCTGGCGGTCAACGTCAGGCATTAACTTTGCTTATGGCCACTTTGACGCGACCGAAATTACTTTTGCTGGATGAACATGCCGCAGCCCTAGATCCCAACACAGCAGTGAAAATTAACAACTTGAGCCGAAAAATTATAGATAATCATGGCATAACCACCATCATGGTCACTCATAACATGGAAAACGCTATCCAAATGGGCAACAGACTAATTATGCTCCACGAAGGTAAAATAATCCTAGATATAAATCGCATCCGCAAAGCTTGCCTTACCGTCCCTAAACTGCTCAAAATGTTCCGTGAGGTTCAAGGTAGCGAATTTTCCCACGATCAAGCTCTTTTAACTCAATAAATTGTGATCGGGTTGGCACTATGGGTACTATAATGTAAGACTAAGTGGAGTGGAAAATCACAGTGTGAAATTTTGTTTAGTAGGAAAGGGCCTGGGAAACCCCAAGCCCTTTGGAATTGTTGATATGGTTTAGCCTAGAAGCTTTAATACCGATTGCGGCGTCATGTTAGCTTGCGCTAACATGGCTGTACCTGCCTGTTGAAGAATCTGGTGACGAATGAAACTGGCCATTTCAAGAGCCATGTCTACGTCACGAATTCTTGATTCTGCTGCCGTTAAGTTCTCTTCAGCTGCCTGTAGGTTGTTGATAGTATGTTCTAAACGATTTTGATAAGCACCTAGGTTTGCACGTTGCGTGGATACGGTTTCTATGGCATCATCTATAGCTTTGAGTTGGGCGTCAAATGTAATCACATCATCTGCTACAACTCCGCCGCCTTCTTTGAATACTGTGACATTGATATCTTTAATGGCTAATTCGGGATCTGTATCAGCATCATTCACATACGTGCCAAGACTCGTAGAGTCAATTTTGGCGATATCTAAACGAAGGGTCTGGCCTGCATTCGCACCGATTTGCAGGACAAGTCCGCCGGTTTCTTCCTCTTCATCTATTTCCACCTTTAGCTTTCCGCTTAAGAGCCCCCGGGTGTTAAATTCCGTACGTTCAGAAATGCCATCTATCTCACCAATAAGCTGGCTCATCTCTGATTGGATTTGCTTGAGATCTTCTTGGGTGTTGGTTTCATTTCCAGCCTGCACCATAAGTTCTCTCATACGCTGCAAAATTGCATGAGTCTCGTTTAATGCACCTTCAGCAGTTTGAATGAGAGATATGCCGTCTTGAGCGTTTCGGGCTGCTTGTTTAAGACCTGAAGTTTGAGCCCTCATTTTTTCCGAGATAGCTAAACCCGCGGCATCATCGGCTGCTCTGTTAATGCGATAACCAGAAGAAAGCTTCTCTAGCGATTTGGCCATCAAATCGCCTGTAACCGACAGGTTTTTCCACGCGTTTAGTGCAGAAATGTTCGTGTTTATCCTCATATTGCAACCTCCTTGTTTATATTAGCCGCGTCCATTGCGGTTTATCTATTTAACCCAATAAGTTCAACACTGACTGTGGCGTCATATTAGCTTGTGCTAGCATTGCTGTACCCGCTTGTTGCAAGATCTGATGTCGAATGAAACTTGCCATTTCAAGGGCCATGTCAACGTCCCTAATTCGTGATTCAGCAGCCGTTAGGTTTTCTTCAGCCGCTTGAAGGTTGTTAATGGTATGCTCAAGACGGTTTTGATAAGCACCAAGATTTGCCCTTTGCTCGGAAACGTCTTCAATAGCCTTGTCGATAATTCCTAATTGGTTATCGAAATCAGAATCAAAGACCACATCTTTAAATTTAGTTACGTCGACGAGATAAACTGCATCGGAAGGAGTTCCTTCCCCATCTTCTTCTGGTGTAAACAATCCCAGTTTATCCGCCGTCATAAAATTGATCTCAATGTCTAAAGTCTGCCCTTTGTTAGCCCCAATTTGAAGAGTTATTGCAATGTCTGGGTCATCTTCTGACGGATTATCCGGTTCTACATAATCTTCTTCCGGTCCCAACAATTTTTGCGTGTTAAATTCCGTTCTATCAGCAATCCCGCCTATCTCGTCAATGAGCTGTTCCATTTCTGATTGGATTTGCTTAAGATCTTCTGATGTATTGGTCTCATTGCCAGCTTGAATCATAAGTTCTCTCATACGCTGAAGAATTGCGTGGGTTTCGTTGAGTGCACCTTCTGCGGTTTGAATAAGGGAGATACCGTCTTGAGCGTTTCTGCCAGCTTGCCGTAAACCTGAAGTTTGAGCCCTCATCTTTTCTGAGATAGCTAAACCAGCAGCATCGTCTGCCGCTCTGTTTATGCGGTAACCCGAAGAAAGTTTTTCCAAAGACTTTGCCATAAGGTTACCGGTAACTGAAAGGTTTTTCCACGCATTTAACGCAGAAATGTTTGTGTTGATTCTCATCTATTTACCTCCTTGTAGAATGATGTCCACATCCTTGCGGACGTTCTCCCATCTGGAGAAGATCTCGCTATATGGGATTAAGGGTTATTCCTATATGTTTAATCGGTAACCGAGATGTAAAGTAAACATAGAATTGAAAAATAAGACTAAAGGCCTAGAAAAGGAAGGGAAAGAGTTATTCTAATCATCAACAGCGGTGTCAATTGAATATTGAAGGCTTATCGAATACGATTTGAGGTTAACAAAGGTATTTATGCATTACTAAAACCACACATAAGTGGAACCCACTAGTATACTTATTGAAGTTGGGCCCAAGAGCAAACCACAAATACCTTAGTTAAAGAAAATGTTGTTTGTTTTTAAGGAAAAAGCAGAGCAATCTCCTTATTTATCGCCGCCCTTTCGGACATTTTTTATTTCTCTTCCATAACAACAGATACCGATATATTTTCAAGGCTTAATACCTCGCCAAAAAAGCGAACAACATCTTCTTTTGTGGCACATTTCGACAATTCATCGTTAATTACTATCGATGCGCTAGCATTAACAATGTTTTCATCGGCCGGCGTGAAAGTCACCATGAATCCATAACCATTATCATAAGTATATAGATTAGTAATAGCGTCTGTTAAACCCTTATAATTAAAACTACCACTATGGTTTAAAATCGAAGTCACTGCCAAGTTCATTGCACCATTCATGGCATTTATCTGTGCAGGTAGTGCCCCAGCAAATCTACCTTTAACCATCGCTAAAATATCGGTAGGTAGTTGAGATTCAGGCAACATGCTCTTAAACATCATTGTATCTAGGTCTTCAATTGCAAAAATAGCGTTCGGCTCAGAATAGTCATTTTCTGCAATGTTTTCCAAAATACTTGCAATTTCTTCGTTTGAACTAAATAAAGTGATGTATTCTTTGCATTGTGCAAGTTTCTCAACTTCAGTGATTAAATTAAGTCCTTTGTCAGCGAGAAAGGTATAGCTAGTTGTTTCTGTGTTACAAGCTGTTAGGCTAACTGCCATAGATAGCACAAATAATACTGTAATGAATTTTTTCATGTAAGTTCTCCTTATATATTTAGTTCGGCGAATTAATTACGCTGAAAATCATGTACCGCAAGATTATACAGCTTAAAGAAGATATCATAAAGGATGAATTAAAATAACTTATACCTGTACGAAGCGGTAAGTGGTGCTAGCGCGTCGAAACTAACATGTTACTGAGATTCACCATCGATAACAACTTGCAGAGTTCTTTTCATTAATTCGTTTCGTTGCAAATTGGGCTGTTTTCCATTTTGCAGATTGTTCTTATATAATCATTCACACTTTTAAAAGAAATCACGGCAAATAGTAGAAGAAGAATGGATAACTATTTTTCCTGCGACATAACAACAATGTTCAGCGTCTTTATTCCGAATTTTAGGGCCCTATCGCGTTCCTTCATATAAATGTCTATCTTGTTCCCCTTGATGACACCTCCAGTGTCTTCGGCTTTAAACCAACCACAATTGGGCGCATCCTTGAAAATAGATATATAAACCCAGGTACCCAGAGGTATAACTTTGGGGTCCACTGCAATTGTATGAAATTCTTTGGTCTTAACTCCAGATGCAGTTATTCCGCATCCATCCATTCCAGGATCGTTATTCGTATATGCAGTGGCAATAACCTGCATTACATTGCCACGGAAAATCAAATATGATAATTTTTCACGCGATGGTTCTATTTTCGAACGTTTAATATGTTTTTCTTCTGGCTTAGCAACAGTACTCCCGTTTACCATGCCGCTAAGGGTTAAAGCAACGATAGCCACAGTAGATATACATAAAACTACGCCGGAACTTTTTGTATTTATTGCATCTCACTCCCAAAATGAAAAGTAGCTGAACCCAGTTCGTAAAGCTTTGTTTAGCTATCGAATTTTCCTAAAATTATGTTAATAATATCAGTTTTAAAGTCAACATAATGCCAATCAAAGTGTTTCTTCCCTGTTTTGTCGGCAAAAATCAATTTAATATGTCTGCATTGTCTATTCATACGATACTTAAGTCCTTAATTACTATAAAAACGCTCCACGGGCATTCTAGGGGCAAATCGCGGATTTTGAGCTTTTGGAGGTAGACTTTTGATAAGATCTCGTGAGACATTTAACCCCTATGAGTAACATTTCCGATCCATGCCGTTCAAAGCTTCCTGCTCTTAAATTTTATCTTGAGTCTTTTTAAACATCACATATTTTTGCGCATGTAAAATATTGTTCCCGCTTCTCCGATTCGGCTAGTTTGGATAAGAACAGCCTTGAGAAAAGATGTTTTTGAACAGAGGCTACGAAGAATTCGTAAAATATATGCGTTACGCTCTGAAGTTGCATCAAACACCTTAAAACAAAAACCTTCCCAACAGATAATCGTCTAAAATAGCCTTGGAGACCGTGTTTTCGGTTTGTTATTGCAAAATTCCTTCATTGCTCAATTCCTTTTCCATGAGTAAACGGACAGATATGCAGGAGAATCGTGTAAGATAAAATTTTCATTCAGAATAGAGATTGTAGTAACTGAAAAAGGGCCTGGGGAGCCCAAGCCCTTTAGATACTTTAATATGCTTTAGCCAAGAAGTTTTAATACCGATTGTGGCGTCATATTCGCCTGAGCAAGCATTGCTGTGCCAGCCTGCTGCAAGATCTGATGCCTTATAAAACTTGCCATCTCAAGTGCCATATCTACATCGCGAATTCTTGATTCGGCGGCTGTTAAGTTTTCCTCAGCTGCCTGTAAGTTATTGATAGTATGTTCTAAACGGTTTTGATAAGCACCTAAGTTAGCCCTTTGCGTTGATACAGTTTCTATTGCATCATCTATAGCCTGAAGCTGAACGTCGAAAGAAATAGGCTCCTTATCATTTCCTTCTTCAACTTCCTTTCCATTAAATAGAGTGACATCAATATTTTTTATAGACTGGGCCAACTCAGACGGATTATCTTCGTCATATGTTCCAAGATTATCAGAGTCAATTTGGGCTATATTTATTCGAAGAGTCTGTTCTGCGTTCGCACCTATTTGAAGAATAAGACCACCGGTTTCTTCCTCATCCACTATTTTCACCGCTAGATTCCCGCCTAAGAGCTCACGGGTATTAAATTCTGTTCGTTCAGAGATGCCATCTATCTCATCTATAAGCTGCTTCATTTCTGATTGGATTTGTTCAAGATCTTCATCAGTATTAGTTTCATTCCCGGCCTGCACCATGAGTTCTCTCATACGCTGTAAAATTGCATGTGTCTCGTTTAAAGCACCTTCTGCCGTTTGAATAAGGGAAATACCATCTTGGGCGTTCCTAGCCGCTTGTTTAAGGCCTGAAGTCTGGGCTCTCATTTTTTCTGAAATTGCTAAACCTGCGGCATCGTCAGCGGCTCTGTTGATTCGATAACCAGAAGAAAGCTTCTCTAGCGATTTGGCCATCAAGTCGCCCGTAACCGAAAGGTTCTTCCACGCGTTTAGCGCGGAAATGTTGGTGTTGATACGCACGTTCATGCCTCCTTGTTATTTCTTCCTGCATTCCTTGTAGACGATATTTTACATAAAAGTTTACGGATTTTGTTTCATTAACATTATGGGGTGTTATCCCAACAAATTGAGCACTGACTGCGGCGTCATATTAGCTTGTGCTAGCATAGCTGTACCTGCTTGTTGCAAGATCTGATGCCTTATAAAACTTGCCATCTCAAGTGCCATATCTACATCGCGAATTCTTGATTCGGCGGCTGTTAAGTTTTCCTCAGCTGCCTGTAAGTTATTGATAGTATGTTCTAAACGGTTTTGATAAGCACCTAGGTTTGCACGTTGTTCGGAAACATCTTCGATGGCTTTGTCAATTAACCCTAATTGGTATGTAAAACCATCTATCATTTCTGAGCCGCCTTCACCGTCGGTTACTTCCACATCTTCACCTAATTTGGTCACATCGATTTCGTACTTTCCCTCGGTTTCGTCGAGTAAACCTAGTGCTTTGGCAGTCATAGAGTTGATCTCGATGTCTAGAGATTGCCCCTTGTTAGCACCAATTTGAAGAGTTATTGCAATGCCTGGCTCTTCTCCTGGTGATCCCTCTCCCTCATCATCTTCAGGTGCCAAGAGCTTTTGTGTATTAAATTCTGTTCTATCGGCGATTCCGCCTATTTCGTCAATGAGCTGCTTCATTTCTGCTTGGATTTGATTTAGGTCTTCTGATGTGTTGGTCTCATTCCCAGCCTGAATCATAAGTTCTCTCATACGCTGCAAAATAGCATGTGTTTCATTCAATGCGCCTTCGGCAGTTTGTATAAGCGAGATACCGTCTTGCGCGTTTCTACCCGCTTGCCTTAGTCCTGAAGTTTGGGCTCTCATTTTTTCTGAAATCGCTAAACCGGCTGCATCATCCGCGGCCCTATTGATTCGATAACCCGAGGAAAGTTTTTCCAACGATTTAGACATCAAATCGCCGGTTACTGACAGGTTTTTCCATGCATTTAGCGCGGAAATGTTAGTATTGATTCTCATCTTCTTACCTCCTTGTATAATCCTGTCTGCATCCTTGCAAACGTTTTCCCTTGCGGCCGAAAATTTTGCTACATGGGTTTAAGAATTGTTCCTAAGTGTTTAATCGTTAAATGAGATATAACGTAAACAGAGTATTGAAAAATAAGGCTAAAGTCCCATGCCTACTTCGGATACAGCCTTGTTTGTCCCGATTTCACCAACAGTGAAAATAAAGCGGGTGTTGTTTTGCAGATACAGTAGTGGGAACGAATACGCCTGTTTGAAGGGATGCCTAGCGAAAAGACAATGATTGGAATGCACATGTTTTTCGGTTTGCCAAATACTTTTGGCCATGTGCGGCTTAAATGCAGCCGAATCTCTTTTGAAATAGTGCTCAGATCTTTACCGAAGCGCTCTCCAATTTCCTTGAAAGTGCATCCTTTAATCAAACTTTCCTGTATGATACAACGGTCGCTAAGAGTTGAGTGTTTGTGTTTTCTATTTTCAAGGATCGGCGCATCTTGCATCATTTTTCCCTCCGATTTAATCTATTTAGAGCTAAACCGGTTTTGAGCAACTAAATTCTACCCTAATATGTTTGTAAGAGTAACTTCCACTTTCATGCCGATCACTGGAACTTACTTTTACAAGTAAGGATTTTCAATTAGTCGTTAAAATTCATTGACATACACATCAAGTTAACCTATGGTTTTACGTGGGTATACATCGAAGATCATTCAATACACCCGAAAGGACACGTAAGATATGCAAACAAAAACAAGGCAAGCTACTAACGTTCAACTGTCCGGGCTTATAAAAGCATCGTTGGTTAGTGGGATAACAGCAGTTTTTGCTTATATAACTATTCCTCTACCTTTTAGCCCAGTTCCGATCACCTTACAAAGCTTAGGTATCATGATTGCCGGATTGATACTTGGACCAACATTGGGGGCATGCTCTGTCTTTTTGTACCTAACCTTAGGTTTCATCGGAATACCCGTTTTTGCTGGTGGAAGTGCTGGAGTAGCACCTCTTGTAGGTGCTACGGGTGGCTATATCCTTGGATTCCTACCCGGGGCATGGGTCACCGGAACACTATCGCAATTAGGACTTAAGTGCTTGAAACCAAATGCTACTTCATCTAAACGATTTATCTTGTATTTAATTTCGTGCGTAGTTGGAAGCATTGTAGTAGTTCACATTTTTGGTATGTTGCACTTGGCTAAATCCGTAGACATAACATTTTCCCAGGCTGCTGCAATTGGGACGATACCGTTTCTTCCAGGCGATTTCGTGAAAGCGATAATTGCATCGGTTTTAGCGTGCAAAATTCGAAAGATGCCCTTTTCCCTTCCTTAGGGTTCTTACAACATGAAATGTTTGCGTACACCTTCTTGAATAAAAATAAAGTTTGCAAAATCCTCGGTACTGCTGGCAATTACGTTAAAATTTGTATCGATAAACAAAATCCAGATCGACTAAAGTATCGTTAACAACAATTTGGGCGGTTAAAGAAGATATCGTAAAAGGTGGATTTGCTGAAATATTATGTGTTTAGCAGAAAAAATTCTAAAAAGAAGACTTAGCCAACGACATTGTACAACCAAATCAATCATTTTGATAACCCTTAACTGACAGTTCAAACGATCACTATGTTACTTACTCAAAAAGGCGGGCGCAAT
Organism: uncultured Eubacteriales bacterium; assembly: GCA_964406505.1. Taxonomy (GTDB): domain Bacteria; phylum Bacillota; class Sulfobacillia; order Fermentithermobacillales; family Fermentithermobacillaceae; genus DTU015. The sequence goes on along the minus strand of CAYORX010000035.1, from coordinate 845 downwards.
CATACGAACTTCGTCTAGATAGATATATATAAATTAAACAGGCTAAACAAACCCCGGTCCGAGTAAACTTGCAGTTGCATTAAAAAGATCGCATGTAATCTCAATAAACGCTAAGATAAAAGTGATCTGCTTCGAATAAAAATCTGTATAGTCAAATGAACACAAAACTGACTATGCGGAGGGAAAAAGATTGACGATAGAAGCGGATATGTATCAAAAAATTCGGTATATATATATGAGCAAGAAGGGCAATCACAAAGAGCCATTGCCAAAGCATTGGGAATATCCCGTAACACTATGAAAAAATACTGCCGAGGAAACCACGTTCCCCGGGAACGTCCGGGCAAAAGCGGTAGGCAGCGATATATAGTAGCTGATTCAGTCTAGCGATTTATCGCAACGTGTCTTGAAGAAGACGCCAAAGAAAACATCAAAAAACAGACCCATACAGCAAAGCGTATTTATGACCGCCTGGTAGCTGAAAAAGGTTTCACGGGTGGAGAATCTACTATCCGCAAAGTAGTGACCGCCTTGAAGAGTCAACCTTCCAAAGTGTATATTCCCTTTCTTTTGGACCAGGTGGAGCAGTTCAGGTAGATTGGGGATAGGCCCCACCATCTATTTTCCCGAGGTAAAAATCACTGTGCATATCCTGTATATGCGTGAATGCTACAGCGCAGATATTTTTTGCATGGCATTTTTCCATCCAAACGAGGAAAGTTTCCTCGAAGCACATGTTTTGGGTTTTGTGTTTTTCGGCGGGGTTCCTCGCCGCGGGATATTTGACAACGCCAAAGTTGCAGTTAAAGAGGACTTCAGTACCCATTGAGTAGGTCGGTAAAACT
>CAYORX010000034.1:4451-10806 GCA_964406505.1 uncultured Eubacteriales bacterium | reverse complement strand
GACAGGGGATCCAATCCTTCGGCCTTTTTATATAATAGGAGCCTTAGGGGGAAACTTTCTTAAGCACTTTAGGGTTGAGCTTGACTATCAAAAGCAAACGTTGTATTTGCAGAAGCCTTGACCCACGCGAACCGATTGCTTGGTGGGGAGGATGCTTGTCTAATTATTCAAGTAATGGCGGTAAAGCGGGGTTAGGCACGAGCCCGGTACAATTAGCAAAGAAGATTTCTTGAAATGAAATATTGACCTGTGACTGCTATGGTCCAATTGTTGTTAGGGATATTGGAGGCTTTTTGAATACAATGGTCCGGAAACATTTCTTGCAATATCAAGAAGCACTGTACTTGTTTTTGCTCTTAAACAGAGTTTATCTGTAGGAATTGTTGTTCGATAAGTGAAACGAAATACTAAAGACTGTTTTGAGGATTGTCAGGGTGCCAGATTCAAGATCATTGACTTAGTAGATGCCAAAGTGGTGGGCTCTATGGTGCCGCCTTTTCCGTCAGATAGGCGATAGTTTTTGTTAGGGTTGACAGACAGGATGTTCTCAGTTTTTGCAGGTTCAATGTCTGAGGATAGAATATACTCAGCGTTCTTCCCCATGTCGAAGTTCTTGGGGTTGTAGTGATCCATATGGCTATGGCTTGCAAATATAAGGAGCCCCTTGTTGGGATCGAGCGATGGTACGTCACCTTGCCAGTAGTCTATAAGCCAATAGCAGGCCGGCCATTCCAACAGGAAACCGCTGTGAAATATGTATCGGATCTTCAAGATGTGCTCTCCTTTCTAGCGCCTGCGAAGCCTTTTTACGAGTGGTCGTGGGATGACCCGCTTAAAGTAGTCATCCCACTGTGCTTTTTGCTCTTTTGCGCCTGCTTTATCTAGGGCTTTGAGAGGGAATCCCTGCCCCTATGTCCCGGGGACCGTCTATTATCAGGGCTGCTAAAACCTCCGAAAACTCCCTCCGTAGAGTATCGTCTTCAGAAAGAGGGCCTCCCAGGTCTGCGTAGTATCCTGTGCCATCCATCTCAAAACTGGCAAAGTAGATGATGTTTCGTTCTCCCCGGCTGTTCGGTTTGGTGATGAAGAAACCGGCAGAGACCGGTATGCCCATTATGTTTGAGACTGTTGAGCTTTCGGACAAGACGTAATCCAAAGATATCTGACCGACTGCCGCATGAACCTCGGTTGTGAGACCCCCGCTGGAAGTGAAACGCGCTCGGATGCTGTGCAAGGTGCCATCAGCATAGAAGAAACTGGCCCACGCCTGTGCGGTGTGCGTGCTCGCTAGATGGGGAAAAAGAGTCGCAATCTGGTCATTCGTCAAGTCCTTTCCGAACATCATGGGCAGATTTATACCGGCGGCTTCGCCTTGGGCTTTGGTGAAAGACAGAGTGTAAGTGCCCGTTTCCTCGGTAACAGGATGGACTACCGCGACCATCTGCGTTCGGGGGCGGTTGTATCCGGCCTGTTTTACGCCGTAGGGTACACCAATGATGATTGCCAGCAGCAGGCAAGCTACTAAAGGTTTGACCCACTTAAGTCTTAAGACAGGGTGCATTGTCCGAGCCGGTCGTTCCGCGGCACGTAGGATGAGTTCATCATCCAAACCACTCATAGCCCTAAGGAGCTTGGTGTTTTTCAAATAAGACCCTCGCTTTCAAGATTCGATTTGAGTCTTCGTCTCATTCGAAACAGAATTGAGGCGGTTTTGCTTACGCTGTAACCGTACTGGCGGGAGATCTCCTTTACGGTCATGAGGTACCAGTACCGCTTGACGAATATGTCGGCGTGCTCGGTCGATTCTCGGCAGAGGAAGGAACTGATGATGTGGGCGATCTCTTCGTCGGATGCGGACTCGGGAGCCGCCACGAGGGTCAGTTCCTCCAGGGCCACATCGATTTCGCCGCCGCCGCGCTTTTGAGCCCGGCTTTTCTCGTATCTGTCTAAGGCCAGGTTCCGAGATATTCTGCCCAAATAGGTTTTGAGAGACCGAGGCCTTGCCGGGGGGATGCTCTGCCATGCCCTCAGCCAGGTCTCATTGACACATTCTTCCGCGTCTGGGCGACTTCTTAGGATGTTGTAGGTCACCGTCAGGCAGTAGGCCCCATACCGGCGCGCGCACTGGGTCAAAGCATCTTCGGACCGCTGCCAAAACAGATCTACTATGGTTCGTTCATCCATGAAAGTCGTCCCACCTTTTTTCCTGTTCACCTATAAAGACGGGAAATATGAACGGATCTCGCGGCAGTTTCCTTTTTGGCGCAAGCTTTTGGCTTGTCATCGGTTTTGTTAAGCATAGTGCAAGGGAAGGGAACCAAGCAACGGTGGATGCGCACGGGATTTTTCCTGCACAGATATCCTGCAGCCTAGGGACATACATCCACCCAATCTACCGCTGCAGAGTACTTGAATAGTTCATCGCAGGTCAGTTCAATGGCGCTGCTGGGGCTACCTACAGCCGGGAATACTGTCTCGAAACGCTTCATGGATATATCTAAATATTCAGGTACTCCTTTGTTGATACCAAAAGGGCAGACGCCTCCAACCGGATAGCCTACCATCGGCAGTAGGTCTTCTTTAGGCAGCATCCTTGCTTTCATTTTGAATTTGGCCCTGAATTTCTTGTTATCTACTCGGGCATCGCCCGCAGTGACCACAAGCATGCAGCCGTCCGGGGTCTTAAAAGCAAGGGTTTTCCAGCGGCTGCTGTTTTGTGTCAAGCCTATCTACCTCGACGGGGAGTAGAATGATTGTGGTGCGGCGGGTAGGGCGGTATGTTGTAGTTGGGACTGGTTTTTACGCTGGAGCGTGGGTTTTTCAGAATTTCTCCAGAGACTTTAAAAAACCAAGCCGGCTGTACTTGTTCTGCATTTTTCTAAAGTAGGCGGTATCCATGTATCTGCTCAAGGTATCGGCTTCAAACAAGACCCTTGTAGACACGCTTTCCTCATAGACGGGTTTCCCGTACTTTATCACTTGGAACTTGAGGACTTCATCAGCAGTATCTAGAATCACTAGATCAATATCTTCCCTGTGGAATATATCTACTAATCGGTCTAGAAGTGCGAGTTTGAGAAAGCCGTTTTCTTTGCGGCCCAAATATACCCCTATATCTAGATCGCTTTGAGGCCCGCTTTCACCCTTGGCATAGGATCCAAATACGTAAATGAGTTTGATTTCGTACTCTTCTATCAGACTCTTTTGGTGGTTCTTTAAGGTGCTTTCTATTTGCTGCATGTCGTTTTCACTCACTCATCCTTTTCAATTGAAATTGTCTTTCAGCCACAGATTTGTGCATTCCATGAATTCTATGAAATCATCAAGTCCGCTCTTAAGCACATTAAGAATTATCTTTTCATCAATCTTTGTATAATCGTGCACCAGTACAGTTCTAAAGCCAGCCATTAAGGCGAGTTTTGAGGCAAACTCCTTGGAAACCACGTTGATTTGCGCTAGGCTGAGCATGGTTTCCCTGTAGGTGGAAGGTTTATGCTGACCCGCATGGGAAATCAGGATATTGCCAATATCCAAGATGCATTGAATGCAGATTTGGATGCCCCTTTCGATGCCCCAATAGCGGATGGTGTCCTCCCTCAGATTATCTTCGTTAACGTAAAGACTGATCTGTTTTAAAGCAAGCACATTATCTTCCAATTCCCTCAGTTTTCTGTTGATAATATCACTTACATCTGAGTTCATAAGGCTTCCCCCATCTTTAATTGATCTTGAAGACAGTTTACCATAAAACGGGGATTTTCTGTTTGTGAGTAGATATGGATTCTATGCGTTCAAAGTTGAATGTACAACAAGGCAGCTTGGGGAAGGGCAGCTGCCTTGTTGCCTTGGGCTATTTTTGCCCGGTGAAAGATGCCCACACCTTTTGTTGGTGATCTTGAGCGTCCAACCTGAACTCTACTCCGCTCGTTCCCACGAAATGAAAACCCATGTCACCCATAGCGTAGTTTACTTTTCCTGTAGAGTAGCGGTAGAAATAATTGCCGTTGACGTAGACAGAGTCTTCGTGTGCAAGATAAAAGTCTGCGTAACAGCCATCGACCTCTTCTTTCGTGATTTTAACCGTGAGAGTTAAGTCCTCGACAATTTCGTCCTTAATCGTGTTGTGCATGGTTATGTCGTAGGTGCCGCCTATGTTCTCGGGGAATTGCTCAGGATAAAGCTCGGCTAAATCGAGAGTAGAATTGGGTACGTTAAATTTGGCCCAAAACCTAACCAATGTAGTTTGTTTGTTATCTTTTTTCTTGACCAGTTCCATTTTACGGGGGCTTCCGGCCAAAAGATGTGCCAACACGCGGAATCTTAATTTAGCTGTGCCGTCTGATGCGATGGTGGTCTCCCAATCCTTGCGGTCTTCAATGCTGTCGGGTAGTTCTACGAATCGCAACGTCGTTCCTGCAAAGTAGGAAGGTTCGTCTCCTGCCTTAGTGTCTTTCACGGATATGTTCACAACGCTGTTCATCTGTTTTTGGAAATCTGCCAATGCTTTACGCATGCCGGTTTGCAGTTCTAGTTTTTGCTCTGTTTGAATCCGCCTTAAAATGTTGCTTACGATCTTTTGGATGGTCATCTGGTTGTAGTCGCTGATCTCTTTTTTGATCTTGTCGTTAAGACCTCCCAAAGAGCCGGTGGACCATGCACCGGGGTTTGCGTCCTTACCGTATACCCCGATGGTTGTGTCGTCTTGCCAGAATTCGTTTACGTAGCCTTCGATTTCATCGGCTATGGTTTGGCTGGTAGTTTCGGGATCTTTACCTTTTTCGACGGTACTGCGGATGAGGTTTACCCAGTCTGCGGTGGACCGTCCGTTTTCTTTGTAATATAAGTTATAGGCTTTTTCATAGATGTCGGCCCTGCCTTCAAGCGCAGTTGTTATGAACCTATCAAGTGCGTATTTAATCACACCGCTTGTAAAAAGTCCTGCGGCCATGGCCGTGGAGCCGGCCAAAGCGGAGATTTCACCTAACACATAATCGGACATGGTTTCAACGGTTTTCCAGACTGCTGTTTGAGTTTCATCTTCGATTAGAGCCCCTATTATCTCAATTCCTGACAGCGCGTAACCAAGGTAGCCCATGCTGGTTGTGAATCTTTCGCTCAGTTTGGGCACGTAGGACTCGGTTAAGCCGTTAGCGACTTCGAGGAAATTGGCTGCCAAATCTTCGGTTAAAGTTACGCATTCGGAAACAAGATCGAAACTATCTTCATAGAATTGGTCGCGGGAATAAGCGGCATTTTCCAGCATGGTGATTGCCCTATCGAGATCAAGGCCGCCCACGTCAAGATTATTGCTGAATGCCAACATAGCTGTTCGCTTGTTGGGGTTTTTAATGGTAAACACAGCGTAGGACGAAAGGTGAGTTGTGGAGATAACTGCACATTTTTTGGTGGTATCGTACGTGAATTCTACAGGTTCCCATTCTTCAGTTTCCTTATTAAAATAGGCGGCGAACACTTCTTCCGGGGAGGCGCTGCACGGTATTTCGAGCTGAATAACACCTACAGGGTTGTCACCCGTAATTTTGAAATCGTAGGCTATCATGTTGACGTCTTCATCTTCAACGGATATAGGCGGCAGGTCTGTATTTTTGGTTATGGTAACCTGGGCATCTTTCCCCAAGGATCCTTCTTCAACGGTTACAGAGACCCCGCTTTCCGAGACTGATAATTCATCTTCCGACAAATGACCTTGAATTTCCTGGGGCAGATTGGCGGATGCAAACGGTTTTTCGTTGCTGCAAGCAGACATCATCAATGTGTTGGAAAGTATAGTTATCGTTAGAATTAAAGAGATGATTGTTTTTCGCAACAATTTCACCTTCCTTGGAACTTTTGTTTTCTTTCTTATTCTCTATGTACAAAAGGGTTTTAGCATCGTCCTAAAGAACGAAAAAAATGAAAAACACCTCATACTTGGGTATGAATAATAGGTTTTTGAGCGTTAGGGTAGGGAAAATGTCACCTATTTTATATTTTGTGAATTACTAAAGAATCATGGTGCTAAAGTCTAAAGACGGGAACCGCTCTGAGAACGAGGACCTCTTAAAGGTGAGATGCGAGATCCGGTACGTTAGCATGAGTAAGGTGTGTTTAAGGGCAACTCCCCGTTTTATGCCAAGTATCGGTATGCACCTTTACAAGTAAGGTGGATTATATTCGGATGTGACCTGTTTGACTGTCCCGTATTTTGTGCCTATACTTCCTGTATTTGTCAATTGATAAGTCCCCCACATTTTAATTGAAATGTCCCCCACCAAAAGTTGGAATCTGCTGTTATTCTTGTTCTTTTAGCCGATATGAATTCCCGTTCATGTTCACAATGTATGACTTATGGGTA
>CAYORX010000034.1:0-4351 GCA_964406505.1 uncultured Eubacteriales bacterium | reverse complement strand
TTCTTTTAGCCGATATGAATTCCCGTTCATGTTCACAATGTATGACTTATGGGTAAGGCGATCGATCATGGCGGCTGTCATCACTGGATCTTGGAATATTTCATCCCACCTTTCGAAAGATAGGTTTGTAGTGATAATGGTTGATTTTCGGCCAGCCCGTAGGGATAGGTAGGTAAACAAGAGTTCTGACCCCTCTTTGTCAAAAGAAATATAACCTAGTTCATCAGCAATAACGAGATCATACTTTTGAAACTGGTTTTCGAAGTTTCTTAGAAGCCGGGCGGATCTAGGCTCTTTAAGCTGGTTAATGAGCAAAGGTACAGTGGTAAAAAGTACTTTGTACCCTTCTAAACATGCCTTGATCTTCTGCTTATTTCAAGTAGTATTTAACCCTTTCAATGAGTTCGTCGGTAACTTTTCTTTTTTCCGGTTGCTGCAGTCATAAGTCAGCTTTGGACTACGCTTTGGACTACGCTTTGGACTACGCTTTGGACTACGCTTCGGATCAACTCTTCATCGGGTGCGTTTTTCCCTCTAGTTAAAGTAGCCTTCTTGGTTTCGTATTCATTGATATATTTCCTAATGGTTTTGCGGCTGATCTCCGTTTCCTTCTGAATTTCTCGCTGTGATTTCCCATCGTGAAAATACTTAAAAATTATCCTCTGTTTATCTAACAAGGTAATCATCTCCCAGGTCCCATATGTGTTGCAGGCTCTAATACATGCGAAGCCGAACGCGGCTTGCTCACCTATCTCGATGTTTGGGGTGAAGTAATGCTAAACGGCGTGAATTCCCCATAATTTACCTTGTGCACGCCTTCATCGAGGAGCCTTTCGTAGGTGCTGCCATGTTGAGCCAGTTCACATATGTGCACTGTGTTATCTTCCATGTAATAAAAAATGCGTTCTGCCCGGTTGTCCCTTGGATATACTAGACAGTCGGAATTATGGACCCGGCCAGAGCCGCTTTTTCTGTGGGTCCCCAGTCTCAATTTGGCTATTAGGTTATCAAAACTGAGCTTTGTATTCGGTGGGGCGGCCTGGTAAGTTTGATGGGCCTTTTTTGAGAACTTGATGGTAGCGGCGGAGGAAAGTTCTGCTCGATATGCCATATACAGTACTTCGCCCGCTGGGGATAAATAGGTATAACCCTCACTTTCTACCAACAGCATCCGGATATTTTGCGGTAGTTTAAGCAGTTTTGAATCAACGCGCTTGGTTGACCTAAGTTCTTTATCAAGCCAGGTTAAGAAATCTATGCACTCCTCTATCAAAGAATAGTCCCAGCTGATGGGCATGGCGGGCATCTCAATTATGTCTTTGAAGGCTTCATGCATGTAATATACAGGAACATCGAATACGAGACCCACTAAAGTTGCGTAGGCGGCCTCTGCCTTGAACCCACCCGTAGCGTTAATCAACACCTTTCGACCTTTTCCCTGCTCTTGAAGTATGAGTTCGACTAGTGTGCTGACTAAACTTCGCAGTCCTTTCATTTTAAATTTCGACTCCCGATATGTAAGATGTGGAATTTTATTGGAACTGCAGGGGGATCTCGAATACTGAAAATGGTTTTGCAAAACTGATGCACATTGCAAACCCTCAGGAGTATCAGAATGAAGCAAAATGATGTGATCATCGGGTTCCAAGAGTCGGGATAAAGAATTGGTTTCAGCACATGCCTTCTCTGCTGTGGTATTTCGAAGGTATGCAGACAAATCGTGATTGCTTGGAATCTCTTTTCCCAGAGTGTAACGCGTGTTTCCCAATAGGGAAGTACCAACAGTTGTTAATATTGTCCTCATGTCAAGGCACCTCCATAAGAAGATCTGTGGTGTCTTTCGACGCTAGAATGATTAATCCTTTACTTTGGTCAAGAAGAAAAAGGATCGCTGCCGTGTTTTGCGAATATTACGGAAATTAGAGGCCGTTGGCAGGAATTTGTCGTATAGCAGCGAAACGGTTAGAAAGGTCTACCGAATTATATTTCCGCGATGCAACAGAATTTACCGATAGGTTGTTCCCCAAGGTCGTGTGGTTGTTTCCAAAAGGCAGGTTTCACAGTTTTAAAAACCTGTATGTGCAGAAAGGAGGAATTTTAAATGGACGAAGTGCATCTTTTGGTGTTCCATATTGGTCCAGTTCAAGAATTTATCGCATCTGCTAGGCGGAGCCGGGACCTTTGGTTTGGATCGTGGCTGCTTAGCGAACTTAGTAGGGCTGCTGCCCTGGAGATCGTAGAACAAAATGAGGGCGACGTGCAGTGGAGTTTGATTTTTCCAGCGCCTGATTCATTGTTGGAACTGCGCAGCGAAAGACTGAATGTTGCCAACAGAATAGTAGCCCGAACCAGAAAAGATCCGGCCAGGGTTGGCGAAGCCGTACGCACGAAGGTCTTAAGTCGGCTGCGCGCTCTGAGAGATGATGCATTTGCCCAGATGGGAAATTGGCCTTTTAACAAAGAGGCTGCGCAGAGACAAATTGATGATGTGCTGGAATTGTTTTGGGTTTCCTGTCCTTTGAGTGGCGATTATGAAAAAGCACGTTTTAGGGCGGAAGCACTTATGGCTGCCAGGAAGGTGACGCGTGAATTTGGACCTTCGACCTGGGGGGGTGCTGTTGACAAGTCTTCTTTAGACGGCAGACGTGAATCGGTTATTCCCCTAAGGGCTTACAAAGAAATGAAAGTAGACGCCCTTCGAAGAGCCTACGGTGTTCGCCGCGGTGAAAAACTTTGCGGTGTGGGCTTAATGAAACGCCACGGAAAACGCGGTGACGGTGACGGTTTTTTTAGCACCTCACACGTGGCAGCCCAATCCATACTAGGTAGGCTTACTGAAAAAGATAGACCGTTTGTAATAAAGTATAAAGAAAAATTGAAAGGGCTGGGAATGAGCCCCGGGGAGTTAAACACGGTGTTTAAGCCCCACCCCGTTTTTGGCTGTACAGATGGACATTTATTGTTTCCGGAACGCTTAAATGAGTTTTTTGAAGGCGAATCTCTCAAGGCTGCTCAAAGAGCTTTAGACAAGTTTCTCAGGGACGTTTTTGGCAAAAACAGACCAAGTCCCTACTACGCATTGCTCCACGCTGATGGAGATCACATGGGAAAAGCGATTAGCGCACAAAGGTCTATAGAGCAGCACAGGGCACTTTCGCGCTCTGCTAGTGCGTTTGCCGGTAGCGTAGAAAATATTTTGGAGGCACATAAAGGTTCTTTAATTTATGCCGGCGGAGATGATGTTTTGGCAATGCTGCCCCTTCACACTGCCCTCGAGTGTGCTTCCTACCTTAAGGACGCTTTTTGCGAGAAAATGTCGGAGTTTACTTTTAAGGATGAGGACGGACAACTAAATCAGCCTAAACTATCTGCAGGCATGGCGATAGTTCATCACTTAGAACCCTTGTCTTACGCCTTGGAACTGGTCCGCGAAGCAGAAGCTGCTGCAAAAGCCGTAGAAGGCAAAAATGCATTGGCAGTTACCCTGTGCAAACGAGCAGGTTCTGAACAAACAGTGGGAGATACTTGGGTTTTAATCGACGAAAGACTTAGACATTTCATAACGTTTTATCTCCAGGAGGAAATTCCCACTGAATTAGCTTATGAACTGAGAAACATCGCTCTGAGTTTATGGGGGATTGAGACAAAGGCTGTGGGCCGGGATTTGCTTTCTGCAGAAGTGAAGCGAGTTTTAGGCCGAAAAAAGGTAAAAGACGGCAGCCAACCAGTGAAAGACAGCGTTAAGGAACGTTTGCTTTCTTATGTTGTGGAAGGTGGCTTGTCCGTTAGCCAATTATCAAATGAGCTGATTACCGCACGGGAATTTGCCTTGGCCTACCAACTAGCGGGAAAAGCCCTGCCTCATATGACTTTTGAAGGAGGGAAATAACTATGACTCTTTGGGTAGTGGAGCCGAAGGATCCTCTGATTTTTCGAGACGGCCGCTCTTTTGATCCCGTTCCCGGAGCGAGGGCAATATCTTTGCCTTTTCCCTTCCCTTCCACCATCGCGGGGGCGGTGCGAACTCGTGAAGGTCAAGATGGCCGAGGAAAATTTCAAAAAAACATGATTCCCCATGTTCAAACCATAGGCATCCGGGGACCCTTACTTGTAGAGTTAGATGAAAAAACCAAGGAAATAGAAAGCTTTCTAGTATCTGCTCCTAGAGATGCTTTGTTATTTGGACCTGAATTCGCTGGGGGTACTAAAGGCCGTTTGAAAGCATTGGTTCCTTTGGAAATCGACTCTGATTCTTTTACCGATCTGCCAGGTGATATGCATCTTGTTGGAATGGCGGTTCCTGACCTTGCGAAGCCCTACAAAGATGCACCGGCCTTTTGGTATTGGGAAA
>CAYORX010000033.1:0-11000 GCA_964406505.1 uncultured Eubacteriales bacterium | reverse complement strand
ATACCTGTTCTTACCTGCCCCTCGGCAATTGTTTCCCAAGTTTCCTTACAAAGTTTTTCGTGTTCTTCCTCAAGAACAACTCTTTGAGACAAGATTACCCGGTTTTTTGACCGATCTAACTCAAGAACTTTCATTCTTAAGGGTTCGTTAACGTATTTTGATAAGTCATTTACATAACCACGCTCAACTTGTGAAGCTGGCACAAAACCCCTAACACCTACGTCAACAACTAGCCCGCCCTTCACTTCCTGGGCAACCGGCGCTTCAACTATGTCCTGTTCACGGTATGCTTGTTCAAGCTCTTTCCATGCTACTTCCTCATCAGCTTTCCTCTTGGAGAGTCGTAGGCTTCCTTCATCAGTATCTACGCTAAGGACATAGACTAGGATTTCGTCCCCAACAACTATTTCTTCAGAACCTATAACTCCTCGGCTCTGAAATTCGTGGGCCGAAATAACCCCTTCGGATTTATAACCTACATCAACTAACGCTCCGTCTTCGTCTACAGACATTACCTTTCCCTCTACGATATCACCCTCGCGAAGGGTCTTAAAGGTTTCGTCATATAGTTGTTCTACGGTCTCCTCTTCTGCAGACAGTACTTGTTCTTCAGAAGAAATTTCTTCCGGAGCCTCAGAGTGAGAAACATCATCCTGCTCCTGTCTATGTTCTTCCTCTACGTTCTCTAATTCTTGGTTCAAGTTGGTCTTTTCCAAATCTTCCACCTTGCCTACAACCTCCTTTATTACCTTGTCGGGGGTAGACGCACCTGCCGTAACGCCTACAATGTGATTACCTTTGATCCATTGAGGAAGTACATCTGCCGCCGACTCCACTAAATAAGCTTCCGCACTACACTCTTTGGCTATTCTTAAGAGCTGCGCCGTGTTAGCGCTTGATTTGCCACCTACAACTAAGACAACATCACATTGCTGAGCTAACTCCTTAGTAGCCCGCTGCCTTTTTTCAGTAGCTGTGCAGATAGTATTCGATAGATCAACAGAAATACCTTTTTTCTTCAATTTTTTTAATACTTGCTCAACATCTTCTTTTTTTGACGTTGTCTGAGCTATTAAGCCAACACGTGCTCCTAATTGCTCCGGTGATATCAGTTCAACTTCAGCAGCATTCTTTACGCAAACGGTGCCAAATCCGGAGTACGAACGAATTGCTTTGACTTCTGGGTGACTTTTATCACCTACTATAACAACCTTGACCCCCGCCGACGCATATTCACATGCCTTTTTCTGGGCTTTTGCAACAAATGGACAAGTTGCATCAATAACGTGGTCGATGGTTTTACAAGCTCTTTTGTATTCATCTATGGGAGTCCCATGGGCCCTTAGAACAAGAGTGCCAGAACATACCTCGGAGATATCATCAGCAATTTTTACTCCCATTCGACTAAGCTCGTCAATTACCGTAGGGTTATGAATAATTGGGCCTAACGTCCATACCGGAAGTGGGGCTTCATCGAGTGCTCTTATGACCAAATCAACAGCACGTTTTACGCCAAAACAGTAACCTTTATGCTTTGCTAATTTAACTTTTATCATGCTACTTTACCGGATTCTAAGTTCTCCCATAACTGTTTTATTGCTTCCATTACTTTAACCGATCCTGCCTGTACATCTTTGGACAATTTTTCAGTAGAGGGCGCTATAGTAATGGGATCGCCACACGCAATTTTAACGGTTTTCTTAAAATTATACCTTCCCCTTATGGCTACAGGTAATATTGGTGCACCCGTTTTTATCGCAAAAAGTGCTGCACCCCCATGCCCCACGCCCAATTTATCAAATGTTTTTTGCCTTGTGCCTTCGGGGAAAATCCCCAACACATTTTCATCTTTAAGCACTGCTAACCCTTTACGTATAGCACCTAAATCTGGTTTCTCTCTGTTCACCGGAAAAGCATAGAGTTTGGTAAATAGAAACGCCAGAATACGGCTTTTAAATAACTCCTTCTTAGCCATAAAAGAAACTGGCCGTGGCATAATGCATGCTATAAGCAAAGGATCCCACCCAGAAATATGGTTGGCACATACGATCAAAGACCCTTCTGTTGGAATCTTCTCAACACCTTCTACATCAACATTGAACAATAATTTCATAACTATACGCGCTATCCATTTAGCTAACCTATAAAGCACGCTTGTTCGCCTCGCAAAGTTTGATTATACTACTACAAACCTCTTCGATACTCATTTCGGTACTATCGATCAACACCGCATCTTCAACCTTGACTAGTTTGCCCCAATCCCTCTCAAGGTCTTTTGCATCGCGGGCTTGTACCTCTCGTAACACTTCGTCGAAAGACATACTAATACCTTTGTTCTTTAATTCGGCCCATCGACGTCTAGCTCTTTCCTCAATTTGGGCTGTCAAAAACACCTTGATTTCGGCATCAGGTATAACGACGCTAGTTATGTCTCTACCTTCAACAACCACATTTCCGTTGTTTGCGATCGCACGTTGTTTTTTCACCAAAACTTGCCTAACGGGTTTAATCATCGATATAGGCTTCACCGCTTTTTCGATTTGCGGCGTTCTCAAAAGGTGGGTATATTCTTGCCCATCGACCCAGACTCGAAATACCCCATTATCTTCGCACACTTTCATTTGTGCTGACGAAGCCATATCTCCTAACGCTCGGGGATTATCAAAAGGTATACCACGTTTCAATGCCACTGCCGCTAATGCACGATACATAGCACCAGTATCAAGATAAATGAAGCCAAGTGTTGCTGCTACTTTACGTGCAACCGTACTTTTCCCTGCTCCGGCAGGTCCATCGATAGCGATTTTTATCTTGGTTGGTTTTAAACTGTCACAAGACGGGTATTTTCCCATTATCCAACACCTTCCGAAACACGATTATATCAGTGTTCCGTAAATATTACTGTACCAATTGGTAGAATCCCTTCCCCTTTGACCCAAGTTCCTACATGTGGATAGAGAATGTTGCTGCTTATACCTGACACTACAATGTTGTAAGTGCCTTTTACTGCGGTGATCTCTATGAGATCACCATGCTTGCCTATTATCATACAGTCCTCAGGTGTAATTCTTTTGGCGGTCTTTCCGTTGAGCAATATCCATACATCATTTTTGGGTTCGTCTATGAATCTGAAATAAATGAATCCGATTTTTGATGGGTGTTTACACTCATCTAGTAAAACTGATTCCAACCAGGGATAAAACGATTGCCCAGTTTCAGGTAATGTTTTAGCTAACGGTTTTCCTTCTAATTCTATAGATTCGTTCAAAACAACACGCACTGATTCAAAACGCATAATTATTTGGATGCCTATAACCAAACATACGAAAATCACCAAAACCTTAAAAAAGACAAGTTCAAACGCTTCAGACTTTTCGCGTTTCCTACGAGCTTGCCTGCTGCGCATATGATTCATCGCAACGTCCCCATTTATGCTTTTGTTCTATCATGAGGTTTTACATAGTAATTAATACTTATTGTCGGAGTACGGTACGATAAACCGAATGCTAGAAGCGTCATCCTTAAGAAAGCGTGATTTAACTTCGTAAACCTCCTTAATAATGTCAAAATTTAATTGATTGGATTTAGCTAGATGAACAATATTACCCGCTTTCATAAAAATGAGTAAAGATGCATATCGCAGAGCTAGATTGACATCGTGAAACACGGCAAGCACTGTTCGACCTTCCGAGGTTAACTCTTTCACCAGTCCCATGATTTCGAGTTCGTACTTGATATCAAGATGCGATGTAGGCTCGTCTAATAAAAACACTTTTGGATCTTGACATATTATTCTAGCTATCTGCACCCTTTGCTGTTCACCGGAGGAAAGAGATGTAATAGAACGATGACGCAATTCCATTATTTGCGTAGCTATCATAGCACTCTCAGACTTCTTTACATCAGATGCTGATACGCTCAATATTGAATCTGAATATGACAGCCTACCCATCATTACTACCTCTTCCACAGTAAATTCATATGCTGAACGAGTATCAGGTGCCAAATAAGCCGCCAACCGGCTTCGCTGTTTATCTTCCAGAAAATGCACCAATTGATTACAGACTAAAACCTTACCCTTGTCTGGTTTTAGGTATCCAGAAATAGTTTTCAATAAAGTGCTTTTTCCTACACCATTAGGGCCCAACAACGCGGCAAAAGTTCCTTTGGGAATTTCTAAACTAATATCGTTAAGCACTACTCTTTTTCCATAAGAAAAAGATACATCAGTAACTTTAATTGCTGGAGTTGCACACAACTTAAATTTGCCTCCTACGTGCTTTGGCAAGAAGATATAGAAAAAACGGGGCACCAAATAACGAAGTTATGACCCCAACAGGTATTTCTAAAGGGGGTACCAAAATACGTGCCAAAAGATCTGCTAATATTAAAACATTGCCGCCGGCAATTGCCGATAAAGGTATGAGATGCCGATGATCGGGCCCGATCAATATACGCACGACGTGGGGAACAATGAGTCCTACAAATCCGATAGGACCAGTAAAGGCAACGCAGCTGGCCGTTGCCAGGGAACTTGCCCACAAAATACGCCGTTTGATCTTTTCAACTGATACGCCCATATGAAATGCCGCCTCTTCTCCAAACGAAAACGCATTGAGCGCTTTTGATTGAAAGTATAAAGTCCGCATACCTATAATTGCATATGGAATAGAAAACCCAAGTGATTTCCAAGAAGCTCTAGATAATCCTCCCATGGTCCAAAAAACTATTTCTTCTAGCCTTTGCCTGAAGAAAACCATTAAGAAAGCAATTATCGCGGAAACCAGACTTGATACAGCAATTCCTGACAAAAGTAAAGTCCACGTGTCAGTCCGTCCACCTTTTGTAGCTAAAAGATAAACCGCTACTGTGGAGATAAGGGCACCACAAAAAGCTAGTATCGGAAGAGCCCAAAGGCCTAACACTCTCCCGATACCTAAAACAATACCTAAAACGGCGCCCAAAGATGCCCCGGAGGAAACGCCGAGCACATACGGATCTGCCATGGGATTTCGAAACAATCCTTGCATTGCGGAACCTGCAACCCCAAGGGAAGCTCCCTCAACAAAAGATAATAGCACCCTCGGAAATCTCAAAGTCCAAAAAATTGTATGGTAAGCCTCGGCATCATCCGCACCAGGACCCGACATTAGCGCATTAACAATTGATTTGAAGGGTATCGAGACGCTACCTAAACCTAAGCCTAATAAAATACTTAAGATAAACATAACCCCCAGACCAACAAAAAACAGTAATCCATATCTTTGTTTGTCTGTTTTTCGAATACCCCGCACTCCAGTACATCCTTCCCAAGTTATAAAACATTTTATAGAACCTGCCAAGTGGTTGGGTTATTCCTCCAAATCAGGATAAAGGTGCCGTACAATATGTTTTACCCCGTCTATAATTGAAGGACCCGGCCTACTAATTAAATCATCATCTACAAAATAAACTTTTTCTTCTTTCACAGCACTTAACTCGCCCCATCCCGGACGGGACACAAGATCCTCCACGAGTTCTTCTGGTATGGTTATTAATATTACATCCGGGTTTTTGATCAAAACATCTTCCATGCTTATCTGCAGATAAGCCATGTTCTTATCTTTTATAATGTTGTTGCCCCCTGCGAGGGCAAGCACCTCATTTATAAACGACCCGGGTCCAACGGTCCAAAGCTCTTGATCTATCACGACTAAAACTTCTGGTTTGACAGCCACGTGGGTTTCAATAACTTGGGCCAGTTGTTTTAATTCCTGCTTTAATTGAACAACAAGCTGCTCACCCTTTAGATTTGTACCGGTCACCTCTGCGACCTTCGTAATATCGTCGAACACATCATCAACAGTTTCTGGATTAGATACATACGTTACAATATCTAGTTCTTCAATTTCCTTCACCATTTGTGAGTCTTCGTCTCCCGGAATGAACACTATATCCGGATTAAGGCTCACTAATATCTCTTTGTTCAAGTTAAATGCGTCTCCTACTTTTTCCTTTTCAAGGGCTCCCTGCGGTTTGTTGCACCAATTGCTCACTCCAACCACTTTATCACCTAACCCTAGCGCAAAAAGAATTTCCGTATGCGCAGGCGAAAGGGAAACTAACCTTTCAGGAGTATGCTTTAGTTCAATAGTCCTTCCAATACCATCTAAAAATGTCTGCGCTTTATGAGAACAACTCCCTATAAACATTGCCAAGGTAAAGATTAGGATTAAACCGATACTTGCTGTTTTCCTTCGATCTTTCGAACAATTTTGCGATCCACCCATGTTGTAATTCAACAAAATTCGTTTACCCCCTTGCGTATAAAAAAATATCCCGGCGGTAGGCCGGGCAAGTTTCCCGTATAGAAAAACGCCCCTCCTTTCGCTCGAAGTCAGGTAACGTATACACTCAGGCAGGTCTCCTGGCTTATGGGTCATAGCATCTGCACCTTCCCGAAAATTACATTTTCAGTGGTTTATGCAGGTTGCTTCCCAATCACAGTGGCGGCACCGCGCCGGATTTGCGCTGTCAACGATTCACCGGCTTCCCTATTCTCCCGTGCCGGGCACCTAAGTGTGACTAATTAACCATTTTAGATTTTATTTCGTTCTTGTAAAAACTACCTTAATTGTATCCTAAAATTACTCAGAATTGAAGACATGAGCAATTGGAAATACTGAATTTTAGTAATTACCCTAGGGGGCCATCGCCAATTGCCATTTCAAAAAGACAAAGATCTTGGCTGGATAATAATATTTTCCGCTGCTCATACTCTCTTCATTCACCAGTACTATCTTTCAATTTCCGAACAGCAAATTACCTCACCCAATAAATCTTGCGAACACTAGTTTTGACAGACAATTTTTATGTAACACCCTTAAACTAATTAGATATATATCCCTAGTTTCAATGGGCGTAGGACTATATGGAGTTGTAACTTGGCCGCCCGGTTCAGGAACACCACGACTCTAGCAGGCATATTGGTACTTCCCTGTTACATCAACCGCTTAAATTTAGGATTTGGCGTAACGCCAGGAATTCGCCCCCGCTTAGCAATTGGCTTTCCCTCAATGCTCTTTATATCCATAGTCATATTTATCGGACGAGCAGCAGATATGTAACTCCCCACACCAAAGGCGTCGGCACCCGCGGCTGCTAGGTGCGTTATCTTGTCAGGATTTAACCCGCCGGACACAAAAATTTTTACGTAATCGAAACCGGACATATCCAAGCGAGCCCTTGCTTCTTTAACAAGTTCAGTAGTTACTCCTCCGCGCTCAGCAGGCGTATCTAGACGGATACCTCCCATATCTCGCTTTAAAACAGCAGATACCCTGAGTGCTTCTTCACACTCATCTTTGAAAGTGTCTATTAAAATAGTCCGAGGTGCATCTTTGGGCATATGCGTGTTATAAGCCACGGCAGCTCTAACGGTATCACCCATAAGCAACACAAGAGAATGGGGGATGGTCCCCACGGGCTCAAATCCGGCGAGTTTAGCCCCTAGTATGCACGCGGCACCGTTAGCACCGCCTATCACGGCAGCTCGTTCCATAACCGGGGCAACCGCGGGATGAATATGTCTCGCTCCAAAACTAAAAAAAGGACAATTGCCTGCTGCTTGTCTGCATTCGTACGCACTTGTAGCCCACGCCGACGAACTGGCGAGAATACCTAGCAAGGCTGTTTCGTACGGACCAAAGAGGGAATATGAACCTGTAATCCTCATAATAGGTTCTTTCGTGTTAAAAGCTTGCCCCTCTTCGAGCCCCCAGATTTTTATGGGTAATCCTTTAAATAAATACAGGCATTCAGGTACACCAGCTAGTATTCCGGGGCGACTTGGAAAAATTTCAGCTGTTACACTAGTCTTTGATTTGCCTTCGCGAGTCAAAATTTCGAGTGTTCTGACATAATAAACATCTGCCGTAGCACCTGAGACTATTTCTTCGTGTGTAGCTGAATACAACCTGTTGTGGCTAGGAGCGAACCCCTTTACATCTTCATCTGTACGAAACATTATATTGCTATTTTGTGACATTGTAATCTCCTTCCAATCCCAGCCGAGCGGCTTCGTAAAGTTCTTCAACCTCTTTTTTTGACAAATGGCGCCACTTGCCTTTATCTAACCCCGAAAGGGTGAGCGACCCCGTTTTCGTTCTTACTAACCTTTTTACATTATATCCTACCGCATTACAAAGCCGTTTCACCAAATGTTTTTGGCCTTCATGGACACCTATAAGAATTCGCAAATTGGTGTTTAAGGTTTTCAAAAACTTTGCGTAATCTACGTCTACCCTTTTACCGTCTATGATTACGCCTGATAAAAGTTGGACAATCTTATTTTGATCTTTTTTGCCCGATGTTTCTACAATATACTCTTTGATTACTTGATGTTTTGGATGAGTCAGAAGATAAGTTAAATCTCCATCATTGGTAAGGATGAGCATACCCTCAGAATCTTGATCTAAACGCCCTACGGGAAAAACCCTTTGAGGGATGGAAGAGAGCAAGTCTAACACAATGGGTCTTCCGAATGGATCGGAGCAAGTAGATAAATATCCTTGGGGCTTGTGAAGCATTATATAGACCTTTTTTTCTTTTTGCATTACGAGTTTACCGTTTACACGCACTTCATCTTTTTCAGGAATTATTCGTTGCCCCAAAACGGCTGGTTTTCCATTTATAAACACTTTCCCCATTTCAATAAGGCGATCAGCGTTGCGCCTAGAAGCTACACCGGCTCTTGCAAGATACTTTGATATTCTCAAAACACCCAACTCCTTGAAAACATTTCCCGGGCTACAAAAACCCCTTTAACCAAGAATGTAGTTTTTCGGGGCCTTCGAAAACTATATCTGTGCACGGAATTGTAGATAGCCTGCTGATGTCTTCAAGAAAACTTTCAGGCGGAACATATGTAGCTATATATTTACCTTTTTCCGAACGAATCGGAGTATAAGGATTGATGGTAGCGCCTAGTAGCGAAGCCGATTTGCCTACTTTAACGTTTAGTCCCAATTTCGAGGCGGTTTGAAAAACTTCTTTCCACTTGGGCAAATCACCCGAAAGCAACAACATTATAGGATGTTCGAACACAATCGTAAAAGGTTTATCATTGGGCCAACCGCTATTTTTGTCTACTTTCATCTCTTTAAAAGTTTCAAGCACAATCGATGGATTTATGATACCGGAAACATAAGTTATATCGATTTTTCCATTTCCATTAATTCGCCAGGCTAGTTCTTGCCCTTGCCCGGGAAGAAATAATCCTCCTGAAACAATAAGCCTATTGTCGTAACTTGCGTTTCCGAATTTGTCACCCACCACCGGTAAATACATAATCGAACCAATTATATTTAATTGAGAAGCAATCTCGTGCGAATCGCGAGTTTTGGCAGCCCCGGTTGCCAAAATTAATGAATCCGCAACTACCATAGGTGAAATTCGTGAAAAGGCTCCGTCTAACAATACAACTGAATTTTCGGCAGCTAAAGCTACCACCGAAGATAAATCCTTAGTGCTAGCTGGGCCTGCTAATACTACTCTCTCCGACACAGTTGCCCTGCCTAGAAAAATACGACCTAAAGCGCACCTTATCCCAGTATCTTTCAAAACTTCAAACTGTGCCGGAGAAGAATGTAAAAGGGGAAGCGCCGTTGCCACTATAGTTCCCTCGGGAATAAACACTCGTGGTTTCGGTAACCCGGTTATATTATCGAAATCTTCTCCGTCAAAACCGATACCTGTGATGAAAAGATCTTTGCGATGATTATGGAAAAATCGTATCGCTTCTACCAAAGTAGTCGTTTTCCCTGTGTTTTTCGCTGTACCTGCAATTCCGATAATTTTCATAGCGTCATCCACCATCTTACAAACAAGTGCTTAATTATTTTAATGTCACAGTGCGCCTACCTGACCTGCCAGGATAAGCACCATCTTTTTTATCTCCTAAAATTCCATCGTAAAGAGAAGCCACAAAATTTTCTTGCTCAACGACTTGCTTCAGTACAGCAGCGATGGAATCCCGAAGTTCGTTAGCCATGCTCTCTGCCTTTGGTGTCGCAACGATACCACCTTTCCCGAAAAATCTTAAGGCAGCCCCAGTAGCCTTTAAAGTGTCAATACGTGCCGGAGCAGTGATCGGACCTCCCGCATAAGCCTCATCTGATGACGCTATGGTTACAGCAACCGCACCAGAATCTAGAGCTAGCGCAGCATGAAGTGCCGTCATTACTGAAGACTGACATCTGTCTTGGGTTTGAGTCAAAAAGCCCACGGGTGCACCTGGCCAAATGGGTGCATGGATTATTGAAGTGAGCACTTTCATTTTTGCAATGTTAAAATCAACGAAATTATCTTCAGTAGCTCCTGTGATCATGGCTTCCGGCGAATTAGCAAACAAAGGTTGTAATAAAGGGCGTCCCCCTAACAGCACCCCGGCAGTCGCAACTATTAACATACCTGCAAAAGCTTTGGCCGCGGGAACACCGCACAATTCCTCGTTGGTCACAACATCGTAGGGTAAATTATATTTAGCAGCAAGCTTCATGGATTCCACACCATCTACTGCTAACCGTTCGGGATCAGTGCCTGCTCCCAAACTACCATACACAATATTAATTTTCGTAAGATCTGCCCCCACAAGATGAGCAAGTTCTACCGTTTCTGGAGTGTTAAGTCCCCTGTGTGCCCTTACTTGCCATATAGTGCCAGGGATAATACCGTGCCGTATCAATCTCAAATTATCTAGAGTAAGTACTGTTCCGTCATGTTCATGACCCCATGCTCGCTCAAGCAAACCCTCGTTTCTTGCTCCCCAAGATGGATCAAAGTGAATAACGCCTTTAGCACCCCAAGCTATGCTTAAATTAATATGGTAAGCATCCATAACTGGACATCCTGTTCCATATTGAACAAATATGTTTCGACGGTTCAACACGTCTTGCGATACAGGAAATACTTGTTTGCGGTGCTTGCTTGACAAAGATTTGATCTCTTTAATCTCTTTTTCA
>CAYORX010000032.1:0-11585 GCA_964406505.1 uncultured Eubacteriales bacterium | reverse complement strand
TCTTTCTACCAATTCTAACTCTATCAGCTAACATTAGAACTCACCCCCGAACATACCTAGCCAAGTTGTGCCTCCGTTAATTGTCACAAAGGTTAATATATAAGTCTTATTAGCAGTTGACATATCAGGTATATCTCCACCTTGCCATTTTACACTTGCTGGGAAAGTTAATGTTCTAACAAGACTACCCATATTTATTATTAAGGTAAATGAATGTGCTTGTGAATTTACTGCATTTGTGATTGAATATGTTGTGTTGCCTGTCAAGGTATGAGTAAATACATTACCTAATGATAAATTTATAGTAGTATATGTGCCTGATAAAGTAACAAGTTTCTCTCTGTAATTTTCTAGTACTCCACCACTTATAGGCATTTGCTTTACGTTATCTACATTGCCCAAACCTACATCACCAGCGACAGTCGGAATAGACGGCTTGTTTAGTATTTGAGCTTTACCACTTGAAGCATTCCAGTCAGAATTAACGCTGACATCTGCGTTCGCCGCAATGTTGTTTAGCTTTGCTTTGTCAGAGGCGCTCATCAAACCTTCCACAACCGTTGTGGCTACACCATACGTTGTGTCTTGCCCAGGTACCCCTAATGCGGTAATATCCTCTTTTGTGACAGCCAACGCATTCGATACGTGCCCTTCGTCATTCACTGCAATCTTATACAAACCAGCAGTCTTGGTATCAAACGACGGGTGCGTATACTTGTTGTATAACGTATCAAAGTAAGTTTTAAGCGCCGCTTTAATATTTGCCCACGTGACTTTCTTTAAAGAAGTTTCAGAAACAGAAACCGGAATACTTTCGGCGTCCCCTACGGTCGTTGAGACTGTTCCCCTACTCAAACCATACTCGGTCACATCCAACATTGTCACATCAGATGGAGCGGCGGCAGCGGTACCGAGGTTGCCTTTAACGGTTTTTGCTGCGACGTTTGCTAACTTCGCGTTAGTAACCGAGGAGTTGTCAATATCCACTGTAGCAACCGTAGTTTTCCATGCCAAGGCTTTTAAATCTGCATACCACTTTCTGAGCTTTCCAAAGGCTATTGAAGGCGTATCATTATCGACGATATTCTCTCGTGAAGCCGCTTGCGTCGAAGCAATCTCAGAACCAGCAACATCAATATTGCCAAGCCTTTCGTCGATGTCTATAATGTTTTGCCTCAAAGCTTCATAATCCATCTTTGTAAAGTTTCTGGAAATGCTCTCTCCAGCATTCCAGTCTTGGGCAATCCCGTCTACGCCTCGTTGGACACCATCCAAAAAATCTGTTCCTTTGGAAGAATATTTAATTACCTCGCCTATCCCCTCAGTCCCTATGACGGCCAGATTTGGCGCGTCCGGGAAGACAGATACATCAGCAACATAAATTCTTGTCGCCGAAACGTTTATTGCTTGTGTTAATAAAGTACTCGGGGAAAATGCTTTACCCCTGTACATTGTTTCAAGACTCATTAATAATCCCCTCCACCTTGCGATTGTATAAACAATTGAACCGTAATAGAACCAAGTATTCCTGTTAGTTTATTGGGCAATAACTCTATACTGTGATATGCACCCCTTAAAATCTTTCCGCCCCCGTCTGTCGACAAATAAGGGGCGATATCAATTTCCCTCACGTCGGGTCCTATCGGAACCAAAGCCCCATCCACCCGCAAAACAACGCTATCGGCTCTACCTGCCTCAAATATTCCATAGATTAACTCATGTGTATGCTCTCTTACTTCAAATGTATGAGTATGGTCCGATATAGAAAAACTATGAGAGTGTGAGCCAATGGAGAACGAATGGGAATGCGGACTTACACTAAATGAGTGAGTATGTGAATCTATGGTTACGCTATGTGAATGGTTCTCAAGCATTACGTTATGCGTATGCGCGGAATGACTGTGACCACCAGATGGCGTCCACTGTACGGCACCCCCGGGAGTACCGGCGATTTGCAACCAAGTCCCAGCAATTATACCATGGTTATGATTGGCGTGCCCGGGACCTCCGGGACCTGCGTCGTACGTTGACTGAGCATCAAGAACCTTGGCATCAGAAGAGGTGACGCCGCCGCCTCCACTTGTCGTTGTCGTTGCCGTTAAGCCCCCTGCATTTGTGGAACTTTGTTGACCTCCGCCTGCTGAGCTTGTACTGCTTTGCGCCCCGCCATCCGAACTCGTACTGCTTTGACCTCCACCGGCTGAACTTGTACTACTTTGTGCAGCTCCGGCAGACGCCCCTTTTTCATATGCCCTAAAGTTTCTTAATTCAAACTTGAGCATTACGCTATTGATTTTAACAGCCTCCTGCGGGATTAGAAAACTTTCTTTTAAAGGATTATTTTCATCTGCATTATCCCTAAACGTATAGGAAAATATATTTGTTGCTCCTTGAGAATATATCTGCTCAATTCTTTGCCTATCGGCCAAGTTACTTATCGACGAAGCGATATCCCTCGGCCTATTGGCAATTGATAAGGTTACCTCTCCCGGGTTGTCAAGCGTATTCGTTACAGCGGTTATAAATGTTTTTATGTCGTTCGAAGGAATACTAACAATGTCGCCTGCGTTTGGCAGGGGATCGACTAAGCTGGTTGACGTAAACAAGTCAGAAACCGATAACTCATATTCCTCGTATGGCTGAGAATAACCATCCAACAAAACCTGAGCCCGGGCTTTAAGGTTTTCTGCATTCGTAAACCTCCTATCGATAAAAGGCCTTTCAATAATCCCATATTTATCGGTAATGTGCTTCGGTGCCTGTAGATATGGGACGCCACCGTTAACATCCCTTATGGTCAACTGATTAACTCCCTCGCCATATCCCAGCGGATAAATCCTTGTGGCCAGTTGCTTAGCGTCCCCTGCCTTTTTTATGTGAAGCTGATTAAGGCGTTTCCGTATAAAATACTTTGGGGGAGCATCCACATCAAGCCTTTTAAGGCTTACGGTCCATGGGAATGTTTCCATATTATACTCAAATATATAGTCTTCGCTGAAACGATTAGGAATACTAAACAATGCTGTGAGTAAGTTTTCTTGACTCCAGTTATACTGAAACTGCCTTGCAAAATCACAATCACCAAGTTGCCAGAAGACCGGGTCTTGTTTGTTTAATATCCACTCCAGGGCCTGAGCTGTATAATATCCCAAACCGCCAATTGTATACGAACCAAAAAGAAGCTTGTCAATTAAAGTAATGATTCCATGCTCACAATAAAAATCAATCGTCGGCTTACCATCATCAACGTCACTTGGTTTTTCGGCTATGCGATAATAATCCGTGCGTTTGTTTTCACCGTTTACCTTAACTACATATTTCACAAAATTCATATATTCGCAAAACTCGACTTTGGGGTCGTCCTTTGGTAACTTAAAACTTAGGCTGCCGATACCATCCAAGACTGACGTCCTTTTTATGTTATATGCATTTTGTAAGAAAGCGATTCGTTTTAAGTTTTTATCATAGACTTCTAACATTATAACCACCCCTCGTTATACGCAATTATTCCTTCGAGTGTACCCCCACCTAACGGAGTAATCTTTACCGCCGCAACATCCTTGGTCAAGTAAATAAACTCATCCCCGGCATATTTATCGGCTATGCTAACACCATTAAGTGAAACGTTGGCGTATTCCGAATCTATGATTAGCTCATCGCCCGGCAAAATTTTAATATCGATTGTCATATGTATTTCACGAAAGTTTTTAGAGTCTACAAATGAATCAAAAACCTCGTTTATCTCAAACAACCTTGCCCTGCCTTTACTTAACAAAACAAATGCCAGAGCAGAAAATATTAAAGTATTTTTTCTACTTATTTGTTTAGACAAAAGAATGCTTGATTTTGTTTCTTGATTAAAAGAAATGATATTACGTCTTACTTTGTTTAGTACCACAGCTGCGCCGCATGAATCACCGACACTTACGCTCCGTATGGCATTATAAAATAAACCTACATCGCATAACATTAAACTCGATAATATAGCACCGCTTCGTTTGCGCAGGCCATGTAGGCCTATTTCGGCTTGCACGCTGTTGGTGAATTTATCACCTCTCGCCACCGTGCGGCCCACGCCAACGCTCATAAAACAGATATTACTAAATACAACGGTACGTTCTTTAGCATGTCCGCTTGTGCTACCTAAATCAAATTTTGATAAATCAAATCTTGTATAACTCACGTGCAAGCCTCCTCTCTAAGTTAGTTAATAGTGATCGACAGGCTCCCTGCATAATACCTCGTTATATCCCCAATTCCGTATGTGTCCGATGTGCCTACCTTTTTAGCCAACAGATTGGGGGAAGCCGCTCCGTCAAAAATACAGTCATAATTATACGGACCCAGAAGAACCGTAGCGGCCGGAAAGCTTACGTCCTCTGAGTTTGAAATTATCTTTTGCCCGTTCGGCAACTCAGATGGTGCTGAGAATGTAACTGCTTGCCTTGAGTAATTTCCTCCTGCCAACTCTGCCCCTCCAGCCTCCGGGTCACCGTTAAACAATGTGACGTAAGGGGTTACTCCAGCAAAGTTTTGACTCCTAAAGAGGCCTAATATCTTCTGCTTGCAGTATGTTGAAAAATCGCCTGTTAACCAAAACTTTGCCTCATTAATTCTGATTACGGGGGCTGCACCTGCTTTAATTTGTTTCTCGGAGTTCAAGGCCGATTTAAGAAGCATTACGCCTCCTGTTTGGCTATTGTAAATTGCGACGTGCGTAATGCTCGCCCCGTCCTCCTCTGCTCTTGCAAACTCTATTTCTGCGTCATTCATAAAGCCTATGCTACCCGACAAAGGGGCCGGCGGAGTAAACGCTATTTGCTTTCGTCCATATCCTGCATACGTTGGAGGCACTCCTCCTGTACCATCTTCGGCAGGCTCGGATGTAAGAAGCTCCAGCCAAAGCGTAGAAAACGCTGTTGCAGAAACGCCGCGAAATACGTTTAAAATTGTTTCTTCTAAGTGATTTGTTGCACAGCTCATGTCAATCCTCCTTATATACTAACGAGATTTGAACCCCGTTGACTATTTGATTTGATGTGTTTACTAACTTCAGAAAAGCCGGTTGTTCTACTGTTCCTTTGTAGACCGGATGATTGGTACCGCTAAAGATATCGCTCACTTTTCTTTGACCGAATATGAAAGGGTGAGCCATAAAGGTTATTTGAAATGGCTCCATTCGTAATAGCGTAAACTCGTTATATGATGGAAAACTCTCAAATTCACCTTTGTAAAACTTATCATCCTCATCCCAGAATGTTAGATTCCCAGCCTTAGACAACCAAAGAGAAACCTCCCTAAAATCGTCTCGTTCGTAATCTTTTTCACAAAAGCAATCCAAGGTAACCTCAATCTCATCATAAGCTTTTACACCATAATTATATGTTCCGTGCCGATAAGGGATATTAACTTTCCTCAACCGTTTTTGCGGGACCACCGGCGTGTATTGCCTAACATAAATTCCAAAATCATCCACGCTGTTTTTTCCTACGTATTGGAATGAACCTGTCGTCATATAGCAGCCACCCCTCTCGAGCGTAATTCCCTTTCAACCGACACTCCCAGTTCATTCGCCAAATTGCGAACATCATAGTCATTTGCCACATTGGCATTGACACTTATATCAATTTTTATATCGTTCTTTGAGTGTGAAGCAGATTGCCCAGATTGCATCAAGGCTTTGGCTTGGCCAAATGCCAAACTATCATCCGAGTAACCCATCCTCTTAACACCAGTATAAAAATCTGTATTTAACGATATTGTGGATTTGTCCAAGTCGGTTTGCATGCTTTTCATTGCATCCGGTAAAGCGGACTTAAAGCCGACGGCAACTCCCGCAGGAAGCCATTTACCAACCTTTTCTGCAAACACCTTTGAAGGGGATCCTATTCCTAAGCCCGATTTTACCCCATTCACAATCCCGGTAAAGAAACTGCTTACTTGGTCTGTTAACCACTTTGCTGCACCAGATATACCGTCCCAAACGCCTGTCACTATAGACCGGCCTATATCAGCCATCTTTTGTGGTATTTCCATTGCCCCATCAACCACATTATTAATCAGAGAACGGATAGCTTCCAAACCTCGATTCCCCATATCAAGAACCCATTGCTTTGCTTTGTCATTCGACTCATTAAAATAATTCCAAAGTTTTCCCGGAAGCTCTTTGAAGAACGAGACAATTGATTCAAGGAAGTTTTTCCCAGTTTCTATTGCCTTGTCTCGCATATTGTCGCTCCATTCCTTGGCTTTTTTGTAAGACGTCGTGAGGTGGTCCGCAACTTTCCCTGGGAGCTCTTTGAAAAACTTAACGATAGATTCAAGAAAGTTTTTTGCCGTCTCTTTCGCTTTGTCTTCCATTTCCAGAGCCCACTTACCTACCTTTACAAATGATTCCCCAATAAAGAAACCAATTTTATACGGGAGGTCTGTAAAGAACTCAACAATTTTATCGAGGAATCCACTCCCTGCTTCCTTTGCTTGGGCAATAAATTCTGGAATCTTTTTGGTGAAGAACTCGGTAATTCCATTCCACGTGTTTTCAAAAAAGTCAGAGATTCCTCGCCAGGCTTCCTCAAAGAAAGTAGAAACATTATCCCAAAGTTCTTCCCAACTCGTTCCGAAAAGTCCCAAGAAAGTATTTGAAGACTTAAAAAGATAATCCAGCGCATTTGTTAATGTGTCTTGAAGGAAGTCCCAAAGTCCGACAAAAATTCCCTTTACGCCTTCCCAGGCCTTCTCCCAGTCACCGGTGAACAAACCAACGAAAATATCCAGAAGTCCAAGCAACACATCAAAAACTACATCCAGAACATTTGATAATGCCTGAAAGCCGCTTTCAAACGCTGGGGCGAAAAACTCACAAAATCCGTTCCAGATTTCTTTAATAATTTCAACTATGCTTTCAAAATCAAACCCAAGCTCATTGACCCTATCTACGACCCCCTGTATGAATCCTTCGAATTTGCCTTTGATTTCTTCCCAGATTCCCGTCATTTTATCCCTGAACTCTTCGTTATTTTTCCATAGGGTTACGAATGCTGCCACTAAGACTGCCACTGCTGCTATAATTGCTGCAATTGGTGCTGTTATCCCTGCTAGGGCTGTACTTAGTTTCGTAATGGCTCCTGGGATTTTACCAAATGTTGTGAGTATATTTCCTACACTAGTTATTAACTTTCCAAATATTAATAGAACAGGCCCAATAGCAGCCGCTATTGCTGCAAATTGTACAACTTGGTTTTGTTGTTCCGGCGTCATTTCTTGAAACTTAGTTATTAAATTTTGTAGCCATTCTGTAAACCTTTTTATATATGGCATTAAGATTTCACCAAATTGTATAGCTAACCCTTCCAAGGCTGATTTTAATAATACAATTTGTCCACTTAAGTTATCTAACATAGTATCTGCCATTTGTTGAGCTGCACCTTCTGCATCATAAATCGATTTTGTCAAACTGTTATAGTCTTTTTCAGATGCATTGATTATTGACAACATTCCTGACATTGATTCTTGCCCAAATATTGTTGCAGCAACCTGTGCCTGTTCTGCTTCAGTTAAACCACCCAAGTTCTTTCTAAGCGTATTCATTACTTCACTTAACGACTTCATAGTTCCATCTGAGTTTGTCATTGATAGGTTATATTGCTCCATTAAGTCTGCAGCTGTATCTGTGGGTTTAATTAACCTTGTTAAAGATGCTCTTAATGCCGTACCTGCTTGTGAACCTTTTATTCCCGCATTGCCCATTAAACCCAATGCAATGCCTACATCTTCTGCTGACATACCCAAAGCCCCTGCAACTGGTGCAACATATTTAAAAGATTCGCCTAACAAACTAACATTAGTGTTTGCACTTGAACTCGCTTTCGCCAACACATCTGCGAAATGCCCAGAATCTTTTGCTCCTAAACCAAATGCTGTAAGGGCATCTGTCACAATATCTGATGTTGTTGCTAAATCGAGACCATCAGCTGCTGCAAGTGACATAATGCCGCTAATACCATCAAGCATATCTTCTGTTTTCCAACCGGCCATTGCCATATATGTAAAAGCTTCAGCTGATTCTGTTGCACTAAATTTTGTTTTAGCTCCCATCTCTTGGGCCTTTTTATTTAACATATCTAAATCATTGCCTGTTGCACCAGAAATAGCAGAAACTTTACTCATTGCAGACTCAAATTCTGCACTTGTCTTTATTGCCAAAGTCCCAAGACCAACAATTGGAAGTGTAACATTCTTGACGAGGGTTTTGCCTGCTGATGTGAGTTTAGAACCAACAGCTTCAAAACCTTTGCCTATATTAGTCGATAGATTATTAATCTCTTTTGTTGCTTCGCTATTCGCTGACTTTAAACCTGCTGAAAACCCAGAAATATCAAGGTCCAAATAACCTACCGCTGAGCCAACATCAATTGCCAATGCTTACACCTCCTTATCAGCTTTCATATTTTGAATATAATTGTTTGAAACTCGTATATTTTTCTACAAATATTGGCGTTTTCCCCTCTTTGATGTTTGCCTTTATGTATGCACAAACTTCATCGAAGCAATATGCCGTGTATGGGTCCGTTATATCAAATAGCAAACTTGGCCGGCATTGATAGCTCTCTGCCAGCCCAAGCATGTCTAATATTTTTTTACTTCGTACGAAACGGCTCGAGGGCCTTTATCCCTACTTGTGTATAGCTGAATATGGCCATAATTTGGTCATCGGAAAGCGTAAGTCCTGCTTCTTCAATTTCTTCAAGGGTCGGCGCAACCAAACAAGCCTCGCAGATAGGACGACAAATATCGTACATGTCGCCTAACATATTTTCACCACCATAGGCTTTTGTGTCGAGACCCGAACTTCCCTTGGAGAACAAATCTGCCGCCGCTGAAAGCAATTGGTTCGGAATCTTTCCTTGTTTCGCCAAAGCCAACAAACTTGGGCGTTTCACTCTTGCAACGAATGGTTGTCCTTCTGCAAAGTCTGGAAGCCTGACAACCGTTCCTTTCGCATATGACTGCAAATCCCCGAGCGACGTTACGTTTAATGTTTTAGCATAGTCAACCGGAATCTCTTTTTTTGTATTAGACACTTTATTAATCCTCTCTTCTATTTAATTTTATTTAAGTAAGAGCCGGGAGAGTTTCCACGTATGAAAGCCTGTAGGGGTGCTCACCTTTTTTAGGGGCGGAATCTATTATGTATTCCGGAACCCTGAACGCGCCGTCTTCCGAGCTAAACGCAACCGGAATCCCCCGACAGTTAGGATATGATATTTTTTCATACTGAACGATTTGGCCGCTGGCGTCATATTGGGCCGAATACGCATTTAAGGTGAATGTCTCTCCTTCATCCGCAGACCCTGCAGTGGGTGGGTCGTACCCGATAACCTTTGTCGGTTCTGTTGAGTCGTATTCGATGGTACCACCTTGCAAAATGACAACAAGTTCCGGATTGAAGACGTTATCTGTGAGCGTTATTTGATTCCCGGTTATAACGGCCTTTTTAGGCTTTTGTGCAAGCAGTGCCCCTTTTATGATAAGCTTTACCGCCTCTTGCTCCTCTATTTGCGGCTCAACCTGAATCTTGTTTGCCGTGGTAAAACCAAACTCTGTCGTCACCGGATTTTCGTCTTCGCCTTGAGTCGTCGTCTCTATTGTGATTAACTCACAATCGATTGTGGCGATTTCTGCTTTAGATTTATTAACAGGCATTATATTGACTCCTTTCGTTATTGTAAATTATAGCTTCTTATAATTTTTATATTGTATGCTAACCATATGCGCTTTAAAGCTATCATCGTAATAGCTCGGGGTCTGGGAACCGTTGGGGAGAATCATTGGCTTTAACTTCTTCATTGACGCTTTAACGTCTTGAACAAGCGCTTCCAATTCGCTGTAGTTGTCTCGCGGAACATAACACATAATCGCATATATGTCTACATCGGTGCTGAAACTTATGTGCTGAAAAGACCCATCGTTTTTAACAACTATATATTTGCTTAAGCAATCCCCAACCTTTGTTCCTGGAGAATACACGTCGAAGCCTTCATATTTGAGGTGCAAGAATATGTCTTGCCATCTGCTTTTAGTCATAATTTACACCTCCGTCATTTGAGTTTATTGAACAAACCGGCCAGGTCTTTAACAATCTTCGGCCCTTCCGAGTTTATGGTCGGAACAATAATTGCATAATTCTTTTCATTAGCAAGCTCTAACCAAATGCCATATGCCACCCCGTGCGATAACGTTATCCTGGTTATAGTTTCGCTCGGTTCAGAAACTTTAGCATTTAGCAAAGCCTTTGCCATCCCGGTCCTATCGGTCCATGGCCTTTTGGTCTTCATTATTGCCTGTAGCGAAGTTGCTTTTGTTGTAGCATACATCAGTACGGCCGGTTTAATCTTTGCGTTTAAACCACTGATATTTTTGCTTAAATCACTTGAATTATAATCCAGTGTGAACGCCATCGTCTAACACCTCCAAAGAAATATCGGCAAGCAAATTCCATTCCTGAATGTTTTTAAAGCCGACAATCTTGAAAGTCTTTTCATTAATGACTATCAAATCATTAATTTTTAAATCAATGTAGGCGGCGTCTTCGTATGTGCAAAGA
The DNA here is from genome assembly GCA_964406505.1 of uncultured Eubacteriales bacterium. Classification (GTDB taxonomy): domain Bacteria; phylum Bacillota; class Sulfobacillia; order Fermentithermobacillales; family Fermentithermobacillaceae; genus DTU015. Next base: position 979 of record CAYORX010000032.1, on the reverse strand, counting down.
ATCATTGGAGATTTCTTGGTGCGAACTTGGGTTGTGTCGCCTGTCACAACTTGAATGTTAACGCTTTCTTCATGATACAACCCATTAATCACACCTATAGTCTCCTGATAACTAGCATCGGGTTCTCCGAACGGGTTAGTCCCCGCTCGGATAATCTCATATTCAATACCGCTCCTTTTTAACTCTCTTTTAATTTTATATGCTTCGAGTTTCTTGTTAACAGCCATACTTAACCCCCTTTCAGGAGGCCTGAATTAAACTGTTTGTATCTTGAAGCCAAACGCCTAAAGTAGCCCGAAGTATCTTGGGTGGAAAGACCACTTACAGATATTGTAGAATCTTCAGACTTTATGATAAGCATTTCATAGATAGTTGCATTCACATTACCCTGATTTTTGTTAAGATAATACTGAAAATCATCCTCTTCAAAGAACGGTGCTTGGTCTTCACGCACTTCCTTTTTGACTCTATCAATATCCGTCATCGCGAGCACCCCCTTATTCCTGGCCTTGAGCGTCCAAAAACTCCTTAATACGTTCTTTCGCTTCACCGACATTCTTCGTACCGGTAATGTCAATTTCCTTTAACTCAGTAAACTTCTTAACTTCGTCTTTATTCCACTGGGAAATTGGTTTCTCTAGAATACCTTCGATAAACAATTCATCTTTTGTTTTTTCAGGCTCCCTATTTACATCTTCAGCAATAGGTTTCTCGTCGTCCATGAGGCGGTAGCCTTGACGAGAATAAATCCCGTCGAAGGCACCTTTGGTAACCTCAAAGACGTTGATTCCATTCGTAATCTTTACCATCTTTGTTTACCTCCCTTTTTATTCTTCTTCTTCTTCCTGCACAGTATCAAGAATGTAAACTTGGTCAGCAGCTTCGAAGGAAGGCAGACAAATCATAGAAACGATAGTCTCAACCTGAACAGGGTCAGCCTTCTGAACAGTAGTAACGGCAACACCAGTATCAGTAATAG
>CAYORX010000031.1:0-13408 GCA_964406505.1 uncultured Eubacteriales bacterium | reverse complement strand
GCCGATTTTTGGGATTTGGTTCGAACTTGGCGAGCTAAAGATTGGGCTATTGCTATGCACGGATACAACCATGTCTACGAAACAAACTGCGGAGGCATTAACCCTGTCAATAATTATTCGGAATTTGCGGGAGTTCCCTTATCACGGCAAAGGGAGAAAATAAGGAAAAGTCTTGAATTCTTTCGGACAAACGGTGTCAAGCCTAGTTGTTTTTTTGCTCCTGCACACACATTTGACAGGCATACTCTTGAAGCACTAAGGCTTGAAAGCGACATAAGAATCATAAGCGATACTGTAGCCAACGACGTGTATTTCAAGAACGGTTTCTATTTTATACCGCAACAATGTGGAAGGGCAAGGAAATTGCCCTTCAGAGTGGTTACCTTTTGTTATCATCCCAATACAATGAGCGGCTCCGATTTTAAGCATTTGGAAAAATTCCTCCAGAAGAACAAAAGTGAATTTTGTACTTTCCAGGAGTTATCGTTTGAGAAGAAAAAGCTAGGCTTATTCGATCGCATGCTGAGCTCGGCATATTTTTATTTCAGAAAAATACGCGCTTTTATTAAATGATTGCCGCCAAAAATGAGGGATTATAGAATGCAATCACTAAGAAATAAGATTATTGTGATTGGACCAAGTCATATTAATTCTCTTGGGATCATTAGAAGTTTAGGAGAGTTTGGCTGTCGCGTTTTTTATATTGACCATCTAGGAAAAGCTGGATTTTCGACAAAAAGTCGATATATTGAAAAATATTGGGTCGCAGACGATGACATGAGTGTTATAGATATCCTTATGACCAGATTTAATCATGAGCAGAAAAAGCCTATACTTATCCCAGCCAGTGATAAGTCCACAAGTATATTGGATCGCCACTACAATCTTTTAGCCCAAAATTTCATCTTACCTAACATTGACGAGCGGGAAAATACTATTTCTCGAATGATGGATAAAAATGCATTGAATGAACTAGCTAAAAAACATGGATTTGTCGTACCCGATAGCATTAATTATAGATTTGGTGAGATTGCGGTGGAACAACTCATCAAATCCATGCCCGTAAACTTACCATGCATTATAAAACCCCTCAAAAGTATAGATGGGTCCAAAGCCGATATGGCAGTTTGCCACACTGTTGGAGCCTTATCAAGTACTTTAAAAAGATTAGAAAGGTACAATGATGAGGTCTTAATCCAGGAGTTTGTTTTCAAGGAAGGAGAATTGGGTGTACAGGGCTTCTCAACACCTCAAGGAGAGGTCATAATACCCGGTGTAATAACAAAATTAAGACAGGCCATCGTGGCGAAAGGGAGTACGACATATGGAAAACTTACTCAGAAACATCCTTTAATTGATAGCAGAAAGATAAAGTCTTTCATTAAAAAGTTGGGCTATGTCGGTATTTTTGACATCGAATTTATGTTTCGCGGAAACGATGTTTATTTCATTGAGATGAACTTCAGAAATGGTGCTTATGGTTATGCTTTTACAAAGGCGGGTGTAAACATTCCCGTTCTTTGGAGTCTGTCAAACAGCGGGAATGATATTTCGAATATGCGTTTATCTGTTAAAGGTGAAACAACTTTTATAAATGAAGTTTCGGACTTTAGACACGTCTTGAAAGGGAAGGTCAGACTGGCAACTTGGCTCGCCCAGCTTTTTAGGGCCGATACCCATTTGCTCTTCACTTTTTCCGACTTAAAACCTTTTTTTTATAGAGTTGCCATCAAGTAAACTTATCAATTTATGGGCATTATGTAGGCTAAAAGGTTGCTAAAGGGGGATAAAATGGCGGATAAAACTGTCAGTTATTACATAACGCAAGCAATAAGGAAGCCTTATTTAATAAGAGACGCTATCTTCAAAAAGCATCTTGGAATAATAATTGCGTTTAAGGCCTCAGATTCAAGTGTCTGTAATGAAATGGCGAAATTTGATGGAATAAGACCGATAATTAAGAAATGTTTTAGTGCAAGCGAAATTTTCTACTTTTACAAAAAACATGGCCGAAGTAGTCTAAGTTACTCAAAAATATCGGAGTTTTTCCACGCCGGAAATGATTGTTGGGTTATCAAGTTGGGCGATAAAATAATTGGAGCTACCTGGGTATTATTTGGAAAAGTAAATATACCCCAATTTAGCGGGCGGTGTTTGTCATCGAAGCGAATCATAACCTTTGAACCTGATGTTGGATATATATGCTACTCATATGTCGAGCAAAAATATAGAGGGCTAGGTTTAAATAAGTCCTTATTGAATGAATTAAAACAATATTATAAAACCCAGACCGATATTAAGCGATTGATCGCTATAACGGGAGCGAACAATGCAGGTTATATTTTATCCAGTAGGCGAAGCAATGGATTTTTGATAGGAATAATAAAGGTAATAAATGTTTGTGGGCTTGTATATAGACGTGAATATTTTATTGATGTGAAAGAAAAGTGCTGGATATGAAGGAGCGCCACAAATGTTGAGGTCCATGTTTTAGTTTTTAATCTAGATAGGCCAATGAACTCATAAAAACTAGTCACCTTAATCAGAGGGCAATACCATAAACACACAAAAATATAATGGGCCCATTGGCTCTGCTCGGCCAACGTAATGATATTCCTGCAGTCATGAATGCTCTTGACATTCACGTGTTATCTAGTGCTACCGAAGGGTTTCCCAATGTTATTGCGGAGGCCATGGCTTGCGGTACACCATGTGTAACGACGAATGTAGGAGATGCGGCGAGCATTGTAGGGGATACTGGTTGGGTTGTGCCACCAACCAATTCCGAAGCGTTAGCGGAGGCTATCATTGCTGCACTTGATGAACGAAAGAATCAATGTGCATGGAGAAGAAGACAGATAGCCGCGCGTGAACGCATTCGGGAAAATTTCGATATTCAAGTTATGGTAAAGGCTTACAATGACCTTTGGTCAAACTTATAGGTCCTTAGTACCGAAATGTTAGAACCTTCGGGCATCTATTGATTGAGAGTGTCGAGTGTTATATATTTGACGTCTATCCTATTTGGCAGGAATCTTAATGACCAATTTTGAACTAATCAATTGCTTAAGGAATCCATGTGTTGAGAAAGAAGGTTCGTTCATTGGATCTAAAAGATAGAATTGCGGGGAAAACTATTAAAGTAGCAGTAATCGGACTAGGTTATGTAGGGCTCCCATTAAGCCTAGAGTTCACTAGGGCAGGTTTTGATGTTATTGGTATAGATATAGACTATTCTAAAGTTGAAATGCTGAGAAGTGGAAAATCGTATGTTTCTGATGTTAGCGATCAGGAAATTTTGGAGGCTTTAGAAAGCGGCAGCTTTGTTCCTTCCAGTGACTATGATTTGCTTTCTGAAGTAGATGCAGTTAGTATTTGCGTACCCACACCATTGCGAAAGTCCAAGGATCCAGACCTATCGTACATAGTCTCTGCGGTTAGTGAATTAAAAAAAAGGTTACATCCAGGTATGGTAATAGTGCTTGAAAGCACCACATATCCTGGGACAACAGAAGAGATAGTACAAACAGAAATAGAGAAGGCTGGATTTGAAGTAGGGAAGGATATCTTTCTTTGTTTTTCTCCGGAAAGGGTAGACCCAGGTAACCGCAAATACGTAACTAAAAACATTCCCAAAGTTATAGGGGGCATCACACCTGCATGTACTGAAATGGGTGCTTTTTGGTACAGCCAGGTGATGGATTCAGTGATTCCTGTTAAGTGTGCCCGAACAGCGGAAATGGTCAAACTCCTGGAAAACACCTTCCGGGCTGTAAATATAGCTCTTGTTAATGAGATGGCCTTGATGTGCGATCGCATGGATATAAACATATGGGAGGTCATAGATGCTGCTGCCACGAAACCTTTTGGTTTTATGCCATTTTATCCGGGGCCTGGCATAGGGGGCCACTGTTTACCCTTAGATCCCGTTTATCTTTCGTGGAAAGCAAAACAGCATGGATTCTACAACCGATTTATTGAGCTTGCAACAGATATTAACGGCAATATGCCTTATCATGTAGTGCACAAGGTATCAGAAATCCTCAACCTTCAGGGTAAGGCCCTATCTACATCGAAGATCTTATGCCTTGGCGTTGCTTACAAGAAAAACGTGAGCGATACCCGGGAATCCCCTGGTCTTGAGGTAATGAAATTACTGAAACAAAGCGGTGCTTATGTAGAATATAGCGATCCTTATGTCCCTAGCATCAAAGAAGATGGTCTTGGGTGCACAAGCGTGACTATCACCGAAAATCTTTTAAAATCCAATGATTGCGTTGTGCTCCTAACCGATCATAAGGATTTTGATTATGAATTTGTCGCCAGGCATGCTAGGATAATTCTGGATACGAGAAATGCTTTCAAAGACATAAAGCAGCCTAATATTTTTCAGATAGGTGGAGGGCTTCTCACTCCTAATGAGTTTGGTGCCAACATGAAAGCCTTTAAAGAAACCGAGGGCTATAAAGAGGTAGCAGCCGCTGAAAAGGACAATTAGTGGGATTAGAAAATAAGACTAGGTAAAAAAAGGTATTGGGGGAATAGCCTTGGGTCATTATGTGGTCACCGGGGGAGCGGGATTTATCGGTTCTAATTTAGTGCGCCGCTTGCTCAGTGAAGGGCACAAAGTCACTGTTATAGATAATTTATCCACAGGTTATGCTGAGAACTTATCCGACGTAATGAAGCATGTTGATTTCGTTGAAGGTGATGTAAGAGATCTAGCCCTTCTCAAATCGAAATTCCAAGATGCAGAGGTTGTGTTTCATCAGGCTGCTTTGCCGTCAGTACCTAGATCTGTTGCAGACCCTATTGCCAGTAACGCTAGTAATATTGATGGTACTTTAAACGTACTGGTGGCCGCCAAAGATACTGGCGTAAGGCGAGTAGTGATTGCTGCCTCTTCCTCTGTTTATGGGGATACGGAAGTTCTTCCTAAAGAAGAAAGCATGGAACCAAATCCCTTATCACCTTACGCGGTAACTAAATATGTAGGTGAGGTATACGCAAAGATTTTTCCGAAACTTTATGGTCTTGAGACTGTGTGTCTTAGGTATTTTAATGTATACGGTCCTTATCAAGATCCAGCATCTGAGTATGCTGCTGTAATCCCAAAGTTTATTACTTTGATGTCTGAAGGTAAAAGACCGGTCATCTACGGTGACGGTGAACAGTCAAGGGATTTTACATATATTGACAATGCTGTGGAAGCCAATGTATTGGCTGCGAATGCCCCTAATGTTTCTGGTGAGGTATTTAATGTTGGGTGCGGTGAGCGTTATACACTTAATCGATTAGTTAAAGTATTGAACAGGTTGTTAGGAACATCGTTAGAGCCAGAATATGCATCACCTAGACCTGGTGATGTACGTCATTCTATGGCTTCCATAGACAAGGCCAAAAACATGTTAGGCTACAACCCTCCTGTATCTTTTGAGGAAGGTCTTGAGAAAACGGTTAGGTGGTTCCAAGACAAGGCGCAATAACGGCGCCCTAATTCAATGAGCAAAGAATTAGAAACAATAAAATTGTAGTGTATTCAAGATGTTGTTTACAGAACATCTGGCATCCGGCTCAACAAAGAGCGAAAGTGAGAATTATCGTTAGTGAAAATTATGGTGCTTAGCAGTTATGCCCCATCCCTTACGAATTTTCGGGGTTATATGCTACATGAAATGGTAAATTGTGGCCACAAGGTAATTGCTTGTGCGCCCGGTATGCCCGCCCATGTATCGGAACAACTGGAATCCCTTGGCGTGGAGCATGCTTCTGTTTTTATGGAGAGAACGGGAACGAGTATGATAGCTGATCTAAAAGCGTTTTTAGACCTAAGACGCGTTTTCAGTTGTTACCAACCTGATGTAGTTTTCCTTTATAATATTAAGCCGGTAGTGTACGGTTCTTTGGCTGCCAAAGTTGCCGGAGTACCTAAAATCTATTCTATGATTTCGGGCGCAGGCTACTTGTTCACTGATTTTTCGATTAAACGAAGACTAATAAGGTCTTTAATTTTACCACTGTATCGTGCGGCCTTGCGTAACAACAGTAAAATATTTTTTCAGAATCCTGATGACCAATATCTGTTTGAAAGCCTGGGCTTAGTATCGAATAAAACGCAGTGCGTTCTAGTTAATGGTTCAGGTGTTGATACCACCTATTTTTGTGAAGTGCCATTGGTTATGAAAAAGACGGTATTTCTTCTTATTGCTCGGTTGATTAAGGACAAAGGGATTATAGAATATGTCGAGGCTGCGAGGCTTATACAAAAGAAAAAATTAGAGGCTGATTTCTACCTTTTAGGCCCGTTAGATAGTAATCCATCGGCAATAGACGAAACGCAAGTAAAAGAATGGCATAACGAAGGAATCATAAATTATCTGGGTGAAACACAGGATGTTCGCCCTTTTATTGAAAAATCGAGTGTTTATGTTTTGCCTTCATACCGTGAGGGAACACCAAGAACAGTTCTCGAAGCCATGTCTATGGGGAGACCTATTATCACCACTGATGCTCCCGGCTGCCGCGAAACAGTAATCCACGGAAAAAATGGTTTTTTGGTACCTGTAAAAGATGCTAATGCTCTTGCGGAAGCCATGGAAACATTCATTTTACAACCCGATCTTATCCCTATGATGGGAAGGGAAAGTCGTAAACTAGCCGTAGAAAAATATGATGTTCGGAAAGTCAACAGCGTAATTTTAGATGTTATGGGATTGCGTTAATTGATTGTTTTTGCCCTTATGTATCTTTGTCCAACAGTGCCCAGTGTTTCCCATAATTAGTGCAGGAAACAATAGGGGCTTTAAACATGATTGCGGCAGAATTTTGAAATCTACGGCTTGATTTTAACAACGTAACTGAGTCAATAGACTGTAACATTATGTAATAAGTTATGAAAACGTTTGAGGTAACGTTGATGAGAGTTGGAAACTTGTTAGCGGTATGTTTTGAGGTTTGCAGGATCTTCAGATTTGGCCTTGAATATACATCCGGGGTGAGTATTGGTGAATTCATCTAGGCGGGGGTTTATAGGTGCTTCAGTATTAGATGTAGCCTTGGCTAATGCTGCCGTATATATTGTTTTTCACCTTAGGTTTGGAGGAAATATTCCCGCTTCCAACTTTGAACCTTTTGTTCGACTAATTCCTTTTATGAGCATAGTTCTTGTGGGGCTTTTTTGGTCCTTTGGACTTTATACCCGCCGCACCAGACATTACAGTGAAATCATTTACAATATTAGCCTGTCTGTCCTTATTTTAAACGTCTTTACTGCTGCCATGACTTTTTTTCTTCGGGGGTTTAGTTTCCCAAGGTATGTTTTAGTGCTGGGGGGATTCATGCAGCTGGGACTTTTGTCAGTTTGGCGGTGTTTTTTGCAGTACATGTTTGAACAATCAGAACCCAAGAAAACTGTTGCCATCATCGGTGCCAATAGTAAACTCGATGACGTATTTTCCAACGGCCTCTATTCATTGTTAGGGAAGAAGCATGAAATTAAAGATGTTGTTTCAGGAGAAAGTTTTGATGAAGTAGAAAAGGCGATTAAAACGTCTACGGTAATTTGTATCAACGGATCGGTTTCTCAGTCCCTCAAAGAACGAATTGTGGCACTCAGCCTTGAACAAGACAAAGAAGTCATACTTATCCCTAGCATATATGAGATTATGATGCACAAAGTTACCATGGACAGCGTGGATGATGTGGCTGTGTTTAGGATAGAACCTTTGGAGATTCAACCCATCTTTCGACTGCTAAAAAGGTGTTTTGACTTTGCGGCCTCCTTAATAGGGTTAATTGTTCTTTCTCCCTTGTTTATTTTTTTGGCCGTCGTAATACCTCTAAATTCGCCGGGTCCCGTATTCTACAAACAGCCAAGGGTGGGACAGGGCGGAACAAAATTCAAGGTAATCAAATTTAGGACTATGGTTAAAGATGCAGAAAAGGTAACAGGTCCTGTTTTCGCGGCAGGTGACGACCCCCGTATAACTAAAGTGGGTAAATGGCTTAGGAAAACCAGGTTAGATGAATTCCCCCAACTTATAAATGTGCTAAAAGGTGAAATGAGTCTTGTTGGACCAAGGCCAGAGAGACCTTATTTTGTTCAGCAATTTGCTGATGAAATCCCTGCCTACGAATACAGATTGAAAGTTAAACCTGGGATAACCGGGCTAGCGCAAATAATGGGGTGCTATGATACCTTGCCTGAGGACAAGCTAAGGTATGATCTGTATTACATTAAAAACTATTCACCGTGGCTTGATTTTCAGATACTGCTTCAGACATTGAGGATCCCATTTAAGCCCCAATCAGCAAGGGGAGTTACCAAGCAGACTGAGGCATTAAGCGGCCGTATAAACCTGCCTGGTCAGTAAACGGAGGGATGAAGTATGGATTTAAAGAGTACCATCTTTTTTTTACAACGACTTTATGACAATGCGGGTGAGCATAATCTTTCTAGGCTTGAACATGAGGCTCTTCGACAAGCAGTAACCACATTGACTTCCGTACTAGACAAAGAAAACGTTGACTTAAAGAAATCCAAAGAAACTTCTCATGAATAAGAGATTCAGTAAGGGGCCCGATCCCATGACTATTCGCTCATGTGTCGTGACAGGTGGTGCTGGGTTTATTGGTTCGCACCTAGTGAAAGCTTTGGTGGGGAAAGGTACCCACGTAAAAATTATAGACGACCTTTCGTCAGGTAGCCTGGAAAACTTGGATGGTGTAGAGGGACGGTTAGAATTTGTCGAAAAGAAAATAGGGAATTTGGATTATCTCCGAACATTTTTTGTTGGGGCCGATGTAGTATTTCATCAGGCCGCGTTGACATCAGTACCCGAGTCAGTGGAAAATCCTTCGCGTTGCAATGAAATAAACGTAACAGGTACCCTTAACATTTTGGAAGCCGCAGTGCAGTCAGGGGTTAAAAGAGTCGTGATCGCCAGTTCATCAGCCGTATATGGGAAACTCCCAGAACAGCCAAAATCGGAAGGACAGTCTGTAGCACCGGTGTCACCTTATGCTATAGCGAAATACACCGGTGAAATGTATGCACGATTTTATGCGGCAATGAAAGGCCTACATACAACCTGTTTAAGATATTTTAATGTGTACGGGCCCTATCAAAATCCCAATTCCCAATATGCAGCGGTTATCCCCGCATTTATAAATAGAATGTTGGAAGGTAAAAGTCCGACTATATACGGTGATGGTAAGCAGTCGCGGGATTTTGTCCATGTGGATGATGTGGTAGCAGCCAATATACTAGCAGCCACCGGTAATCACGATGCGGGTCAGGTGTTCAATGTTGCTACCGGCGAAAGTGTCACACTGAACGAGCTAGTGAGTACGCTCAACCGCATAATGGGATCTAATCTCCCGGCTGAGCACGAACCTGAAAGGGAAGGGGATATCAAACATTCTTCTGCTGACATCCAAAGGATTCAGAAAGTCTTGGGATTTCAACCTTCTGTAAGTCTTCATGATGGACTGCGGTCTACAGTAAATTGGTATCGTTATCGAAGAGACACAACGTAGTGCCCGAAAACTCATATATGTACATTGACTTGCGTGGCGCACTTAAAGCGGAATGCTTGGGGCATGCGGCAATTTCGCTAATGTGAAAAGGTAAAGAACACCTGAGTATGTAACCTTAATTGATAGCGGCTCCCAATTTGTGTTCTAGAGACTTGATTTGAAAAAATGCTTATTCTAGTATCTATCTGATCGACATTTTGCTCCGCCAATCTAGCAACTTTAGTTCACCTTTGATAATGCGATAAAGAGTTCGGGAAAGAAGATCGCCGAAATATTCGTTCTACACTACTTCGGCGACCTAATAAACTGTGGTTCAACTTACCCCTCCCAAAAAACTGCCTAGTTATCAGGATTGTAATTAAACCAGGTGTCAAGATAGGGAATATGGTCGCGTATCCATGCAAGAGTTTGTGCATGACTTACGTTATTAGGTTTGTCGGGCCATTTTTCGTATTCAGCCGCAAGGAGCCTCGGAGTAAACCGACTGGCTCGTTCAGTTACATGCTTGTAAATGTTATCAATGCTTAAGATATTTTTGTCGCGAAGCTCAGCATATCGATTTTCAATATCTTTTGGGAAGGCACGATACACTTTACCCCAGAATCTATCCGATGTTTTGCTGATTAGAATGGACTTGGGTGAGCGTATTTCCCCTTTTCCGTCCCATGAGATTCCCAGCGAAGCGTCAAGATCGTAAGGAAGGAAAAACCACTTTTGCCCGTCATATGAAATAATCTGTGTGTTCTTTTCCCTATTATCCGTTAGGTGACAAAATTGCAGGAAGATGAAATAGTCTATGGCGTTTTGTGTGTCGAAAGCCTCTTCAAAAGTTTGCCGGAAAGCCCAACCGGTTTTCCCTGCATATTTTTTGAATCTGTTTAAATCCTCTTCATGCTCTGGACCCCAAACCTCAGGCGATCTAGTCTTAAAATCTTCCGTGGTTATCTCCCACCACGGAGTATGGTTCGAAGTGTCTAACTGATAGTGTTTGGGGTTTAACGGGTCAAGATTATAGTTAGCTGTATCTTTCCATCTGTACCAAGTCGAAAGTCCGTAAAATTCGCCATCTATAAACTGAACTGCTGGGAAACCTTCAGTATGGCCTGTAGCCCCAGAAAACCATCCCGATGTATCATGATTTCCCACCAAAGGGGTTTCCACTTCATTTTTCGGCCACCCAGATCTTGAATTAACCATATCGCCCCAAATCAGCCCAAGGATTGTGTTTCGTATGAACGAACAGTCATTCCACTCAGCCTTGGAAACAGATTTATCATTGGAGACAGCCCAATTACCTGTCTTAAGGTAAATGCGCTCGGCCTTTGTGCTGTCCTTATAGCACTCAAAAGTCCAGTTCTTCTTATCCCGTTTTGCGGATGAGCCACCCTGCACCTTTAGTCTTGACCAGCATTCAAAAAAGGCACCATCAGACACGATCTGTAAAGTGCCGTATATGGTTGTTTTCTTGTCCGTAGGTAATTCCTGACCGTGGGTTTCAAAGTTTATGTACATGAGCGATGTAGGCTCGGGAATGGATACGATATTACCAGGTAAAATTGGGATCTTATTCATCTTCAAATTTTCTATATCAAATCTAAGCGTATCGAGCCCATTTTCTACGGTTTCTAATCGCCCTTCTATTTCATTAAACTGTTCTGTGTTATTTTCATAGCAAAAAGGGAAAACGAAATCCCTGTCTATCCCTTCGGCTAGGGAGGCAATTTTCACAAGTCTTTCGACTGCCGTTTTGCTACTTTTCGTTCCGCCGGTTCGATCGATAAACTCAGTGTTGTTGTGGGGAGAGTCGTCTTTTGCATCACTAGAACCTGCGTTAGCCACACTTTGGGACCAGATGGTTGTCGGTGCTATCGATAAAATGAATGCCACCGCTATCAAGATGCATAGCACCTTCAATGCGTTTTTTACGCGTTTCAATACCATCATCCTTTCTGTTTATTGGCTGTGTCCCAGACAATGTTAGATTGGTTCACACAATTCCTAATCGATTTTCTGTCTTAGCCATTGTTGCAAGGCTGCATCAAAGCATCTACTTTTTACAATGTCTATTTAGGAGTAGCGATATCGTAATGATATAGATGCTGTTGGTAGCCTCAAACCACTGTTCTTTTTACCGTGCACAAAACCCTTCTCAGTTGGCAAGATCAGGATTCACAATGTAGTGTAGTAGTATTGATCTTTATGGGAGATTCCATCGCAGTTGGCCGGGCGAAAAAGAACAAGCACTAAAGGCTTGGATGCATCAGAAGCAAATATTAGGTAGAGTGTGTCAACTATACGCGGACATATTAACCCCCCAAAGGGGTAAATGAAAATGTCCGTTGATAAATCTTTAGGTTGCCCGGGTTCGCTTTAGCAGCTTAATCAGTATTACGAAGGGAAATTGGTGGTTGTTACCTAATGGGTGTTTAGAAAAGTCTGGCCTTGTCTGTTAGAAGTCTGTCTTTGTAATTGCTAAAAAAATCAATTTCGGGCAGTAGAAACGTGTTTTTGAACAATGGTGAACTGGGAAACTTTGATTACCCCTATGGCTTTACTACACAACTGAGCCGATAACTGCACCTGCGCAGTACAACTTCCTTAAATTGCAGGTTATATACTTCGGTTTCTACATAGGGTTGTGTTTTCTCTTTGTCTTGGGGCAAGACTGTCGCAACTCCATTTGTGGTTTTTTGTAGCCAGTGAGGCTTACTATCTGTCGTAAAATGCCCATCACTCTGTGATCACCTGCCTTTCCAGAGAGTTTGGTTTCCTTTATTCGACTTTTCGCCATACAAGGCAATCAGTTATACCCGCGTATTTGAGACCCGCCATCCAATGTTCAAGGGCATATCCCTCTGTTGTCGGGGGCAGCCTGAATAGGGGGAGATTTTCATAAGTAGGCGCAATAAGAGGATTATAGGTATCCTGCTGGTGCTCTTAGTTTTGGTTGCTACAAATCCCACCAGACCCGAATATATTCAATGGATGAAGGAGAGCGCTCTGAGAGTTGCGGAAGGTCATATGGCACCGCGGGTGCTTATAGCTACTTTGGCAAGTCCCGTGATTGAGGTTATGACCACCGATCGAAACTATCGCATATTTACGATTTACAGGACAGGGGAGATAGTGGTTTTGGGCATTTTACGATCTTTTATACCCATATCTGTGCCTGAGTGAAGGTCCTGTTTATGGCAGGTGTATGTATTAATCTAAAAGTACCCAGGGTAATAATTGAAAACTTCCCCACCTTAGAATAGGCTTTCCTGTGTAATAAGGCTTATAGGGGGCCGAAGAGATGATTACTTTGCTAGATAAACAGAAGATCATTTTGAAGTATTTTCACGATGGCAAATCACAGCGAGAAATTCAGAAGGAAACGGGGATCAGTCGTAAAACCATTAGGAAATATATCAATGAATACGAAACCAAAAAGACTGCTTTACTTAAAGGGAATAACGTACCCGACGAAGAGTTGATCCAAAGCATAATTGAAAAACCAAACTTAAAATTCCCTGGGGGCTTAGTGCAAAGGTTAGTCTGCAGAAACTGGGGAAATTGGTTTGCAAAAGACATACGTCTAGTCAAAAGATGATAGTTGCAGAAAAAGTCAAGTTCAAAGTGAATCGCAGCCCATTTGCAGCATGCGGCTTTTCGTGTGTTTCTCCCGGGAGCCCTAAATATCTAGAGGTGTCTATATACTGCGAGATGAACACGGTTCTAAAGGGTTAGTATTATTTGATTTAGCCATAATTTGCCGTTATAATGAAGATAACAGAGCCCACCACGCAGTTTCCTAGTGCGGACCAGGGTGGGCCGTTTTTATACATTAAGCAGAGGATTGTTATGAGCCATAAGCGGCCACCAAACCTAA
>CAYORX010000030.1:0-14162 GCA_964406505.1 uncultured Eubacteriales bacterium | reverse complement strand
GATTCTACTTAAAACTAGAAGATAAATGATTAAATTGTGATGATTGTTGAATATATTGCTAGCCTTGCTTCATAAGTTTCTTTCGAGGCTTATTTCATTTGAAACACTTTTAGGAGGTAGGGCATGGGTATTCGAACTATCACATCTCCTATTGTGTTTTGCTCGCTACTATTAATTTCAGGAATAATCGTGGGGATGCTCGGTCTTGGAACTCTTACTCCAGATGAAAAGGCCGAGCTGATCTCTTATCTAGAGGTGTTTATGAGAGGCCTTTCTAATCCGGGTCTTGAACCATCATTGATTTTTAAGTTGTCCCTAGTTCACAATCTTAAGAATATGGTGATGATATGGGCGTTTGGCTTAGCCATAATTGGGGTACCTCTTACCTGTGTCATGATTTTTATTCGCGGGTTTGTTCTAGGCTTTAGCTCAACGCTTGTAACTAGAGAGATTGTATCTGGAGGCTTTTTAGTCTTTGCATCAGGTATCTTACCTCACAACTTGATCATTCTCCCTGTCTTGGTAATTTCGTCCTCGATTTCTATTTCGTTTTCTATAATGTTGCTTAAACAGCGTCCTTGGATTCACGGAAACTTGATAAAACTCGCTTTGACGTATACTTTACGTTTTGCGGCAGTAAGCCTTTTGTTGGTAATTGCCTCATTGACGGAGGCTTATCTTACGCCTTTGCTTCTCAAGGCTGCAACAGATTATCTATAACCGTATTATTGTTTCGAATAGTCTATGACTTACTGACATAATACTATAAATAAAGGTTATTCTATTAGTAGGATATTTGACCGAATTTAGGGAAACCTACAAAAAAGTTTGGATACGATCGAACATAGCGGGCAAAAAAGGGCTTGGTCGCTATTGAGAGGGGGAATGTTATATGGAAGGCCTGATACAAGAATTTATGGATTATTTAGGGCATGAAAGAGGGTTAGCAGCAAATACGTTGGAATCGTACGGAAGGGACTTGAAGCAATATTGTGGTTTCCTTTCAGAAGACACATCCTATACAGCTGAAACGGCTTCGCAAGCTACAATTGTGGCGTACCTCATGTTGCTTCGCAAACAGGGTAAAGCAACGGCAACTATAGCTAGGCGTCTTGCGGCTTTAAAAGCATTTTATCAATTCATGATCGAAGGAAATTATGTAACCAAAAACCCTACGGATAATTTGTCATCACCGAAACTTGAGCGCAGGCTCCCCAAAATTTTAACCGTTGCGGAAGTTGAAAAATTGTTAGAACAACCCGATATTTCAACCCCAGGGGGAATACGAGACAAAGCGATGCTCGAGGTGCTTTATGCAACGGGTATAAGAGTGTCAGAATTGATCAATCTTAATTTAGATGATCTTGATTTTCAAGAAGGTTTCATACGCTGTATTGGAAAAGGATCAAAAGAGCGAGTGGTTCCTATGGGGGAAATGGCAATAAGATCATTAGAACTTTATTTATCAAAAGGTAGGCCGAAACTGGTATCCAAAAACACAAAAGCAGGTTTGTTTTTGAATCATCATGGTAGAAGGTTAACTAGGCAAGGCTTTTGGAAGATTGTCAAGAAATACGCTGCGCAACTTAAAATCAGAAAAGAGATTACCCCACATACCTTAAGGCATTCATTTGCTACACACTTGTTGGAAAACGGTGCAGATATTAGGGCAGTTCAAGAAATGCTTGGCCACGCCGACATTTCGACTACGCAAATTTACACACATGTGACCAGGGATCGGCTGAAAGATGTTTATGCTAAAAGCCATCCAAGGGCTTGAGATGCGCCGTTCATAACCATCTGTGTAAACAGGTATCCTAAAGTATGGATACACAATTTTGGAGGGATGGATATGACGTCGTATAAACGTAAACACTGCTTTAAAATATTCTTTTGCATAATTATTACCTTTGTCTTTTGCCAACTTATTTCACTAAAAGATCTGCGCTCGGTTTGGGCGTCTTCACTTACTTACAGCGCCTCCGCTTCACCTCCCCGGGTGAACTCACCGTCTTGTGTAGTTTTAGATGCATCGTCTGGAACAGTGCTTTTTGAAAAAGATGCCCACAGCAAGCGAACCCCTGCAAGTCTAACAAAGATTATGACCATGGTATTAGCGCTTGAGGATGTAGCGTCAGGAATAGTTAACCTAACTGACGAGGCGATAGCCTCAAAAAACGCTTGGGAGATGGGCGGCACAGAAGTTTGGGCCGAAATAGGAGAGTCCATGTCATTGGATGAATGGTTAAAGGCAGTCGCAGTTGGCTCTGCTAATGATGGTGCGGTAATAATAGCTGAATTTATATCGGGCACAGAGCAAGAGTTTGCTTTACGTATGAACGAGCGAGCTCAACAGTTAGGCATGATCAACACTAATTTTCAAAATGCCCACGGGCTTGATGCAGAATCACATTATACTACTGCCATGGATTTAGCCCTGCTGTCGAAGCACGCTACTACTGTACCCCATTTGCTCAATTACACTAAGATATATCAAACGCCTTTTCGAGGCGGGAAAAATGAGCTAACCAACTTCAATAAACTAGTTTATCTTTACAATGGCGCAGACGGTCTAAAAACTGGAATGACAAGTAAATCCGGTTATTGTTTGTCAGTCACCGCAAAGCGCAGTGATTCACGATTTATCGTTGTGATAATGGGAGCTGAAACGCCTGAACATCGCCAAGATGATGCATGGAGGTTATTAGATTGGTGCTTTGCTAATTTTAAAACGGTACATGTAGTCAAAGATAACGAATCGATCTGCCAGGCAAAAGTCCATAAGGGCAAGTATGAAGTTATTGAAGTGGTTACTGAAAAACCATACGCCATGACTATATCAAAAAAAGAGTCCGACGAAGTCAAAAGAATTATAAATATAGAAAAAGTGTCTGCTCCTGTAAACGCGGGAGATCTTATTGGCGAAATGGCTGTTGAAATAGGCGGTGAGATCGTCGTATCGCTGCCGCTTGTATCAAAGAGCAAAGTAGAACGAGCGAATTTATTTGATTATATTAAAAAGTATCTTAAATCGTTTATGATCGGGCGTTAAAAAAGGAATTACCTTCGCATCGTCGAATAGTTTGATTAACTAAAAGGAAAATTTTAGCAAAGGCGGTGCGAGTGCGTGAAGGTTGATTTTCATGAAGCGCCCTTATGTGCTATTGCTAGGGTATCAGGAGAACTCGATTTATCCTCTGCAACTAAATTTCGCGGTTTGTTTGACAAAAGACTAAAGAAATCCGCAATTCCTAATGTTGTCGTAAATCTTAAAGAACTGACTTTTATCGATTCTACAGGACTTGGTGTACTTCTGGGCCGTCACAGGATCATAACATCCTGGGGCGGCAAATTCATTCTTACAAACATTCCCCCAAAGATAATATCCATGCTTGAAATGGCCGGTCTGCTTTTAGTGCTTGAAACTGCAAGGACAGAGGAAGATGCTATCAATTTAATCAAGCGACAAAGTTCACATGAAGATTGCAGGGGAGGCGGTATTGTATGAATAATCATATTTGCCTTCAATTCCCCAATGTAGATTCCAATGTTTCTGTGGCCCGCATAGCTGTAGCAACATTTGCATCATTTATGGAATTCTCTATATCTGATATTGAAGAAATCAAGGTTGCTGTTTCAGAAGCAGTATCCAACGCTATTCTTCATGCATATCCCGAGTCTACAGGGTTAGTAGAAGTTGTGGTCGGTAATCAAAACAATTGTATAGAAATCATAGTTACAGATAAAGGCAAAGGAATAGAAGATGTGAATCAAGCAAAGCAGCCTGGCTTTACGACAATTCCCGATCATATGGGTTTGGGGTTTACTTTTATGGAATCATTTATGGATAGTTTATGCGTTGATTCAAAATTGGGGAGCGGAACGATGGTGAGGATGATAAAGAAAATATGTTTGTAAGTTTGGAGGTCTTAAAAAAAGCGAAAGAAGGTAATCCAAAAGCGAAGGCACAGGTGTTTAAGGCCAATGTTGGGCTCATATGGTCTTGCGTGAAAAGATATATTGGTCTGCTTGAACGGGAGGATCTGTTTCAAATTGGCTCAATAGGGCTCATAAAAGCCATCGATAGATTTGATGCAGATTACGGTACGGTGTTCTCTACATATGCAGTACCTTTGATTTTAGGGGAAATTAGAAGGTATTTGCGGGACAACGGAGCTATTAAAGTTAGTCGGCGGCTAAAAGAGATTTCATTAGCGGCAAGACGTTTTTCTGCTAAGATGAAGGTTCAAACGGGTAAAGAACCGTCGGTTAAAGAATTGGCTGAACGATTGGAAATAGATGTGGATTTGCTTTGTCGCGCGCTAGAAGCAACTCAACCGATGCTTTATTTCGAAGATTTATCTTACACTCCAAATGCAGTAAGTAATTCATTGCATATTAGAAGTTCGAGTAAACAAACTTTTACAGAATCTCTTGATTTAAAAGATGCCGTTTCTACTCTCGACGAAACTTTAAAATTTATAGTAATTGGTCGATTTTTTCACGGCAAAACCCAACGCGAAATTGCTAACGAATTGAATTTTTCCCAAGCTCATATTTCTAGATTGGAAAAAAAGGCTCTTTTGATTTTAAGGCAAGTTCTTCACCTAAAAAAGTCGTGATTCATTTTTAAAGCGGGGGGAATACTACAGATCGCAAACAAAAATATTTCTGTTCCGAAATTGAAAGGAATGTTGAGATGACTGTAGCAAATATTTTAGAACTTGTCAGTGAGTCGAAACACAGTTGGGATGATGCAGTAAACAGCGTTCTTAAGCATATGGTAGACAAAAAGTCTGGGATTACAGGCATTGAGGTAATAAATTGGACTGCAGCTGTTAAGGATGGTCAAATTACGAGCTACAAGGTTAACGTTAAAGTAGCATATTTGGGTGAGGAAAGGTGAGCAAATCCAATGTTCGCCAAAAGCAGGCCTACTTGAAGTTTTTAGAAGACTATCGTCCAAAGCGTCCCATTGCCCGTAACGTCATGTTAGCTTTCATGGTCGGCGGACTAATTTGCACCGTAGGGCAAATTGTGCTTAACCGCATATTATCTATGGATGTACCTATTCAGAAGGCCTATGCCATTACATCATCGATCATGATATGTGCGGGTGCTTTTCTCACTGGAATTGGGATTTATGATAAATTAGGGCATATAGCTGGTATGGGAAGTGCATTGCCTATTACTGGTTTCGCTAATTCAATTGTGTCACCGGCTATGGAACATAAGCGAGAAGGATTTGTTACAGGTGTTGCATCTAAAATGTTTCAAGTCGCTGGACCGGTGATCGTGTACGCTTCTTTAGCTGCTACAGTTGTAGCATTACTCAAGATTTATATTTTCGTGTAATCAAAAAACTACACTAAACAGAACATAAGGGGGCATTGCTTTTGCAGTTTTGTCGTAAGGGCGCGTCTACCTGTGTGTTTGAACCGATGCCGGTTGTGATTTCAGCCGCATCTGTAGTGGGACCCAAGGAAGGGCGAGGCCCATTAGGCAAGCTTTTTGATATGATCTACAGCACTACCCTTTTAGGAGAAAGTTCTTGGGAAAAAGCAGAGTCAAAGATGTTAAGGCAAGCTGTGGATATAGCGTTAGCAAAGGCTGATCTTAACCCGTCGCAGATCGATTTTCTTATTGCAGGTGACTTACTAAATCAAATAATATCGTCGACATATATGGCTAGAGAATACGACATCCCTTTTTTGGGGATTTATGGTGCTTGTGCTACGTTATCAGAAGGCCTGATATTAGGTTCTGTTTTAACTTCAAGTCGCTATGCTCGCCATGTTTTAGTTGCATCTTCAAGTCATCACGATGCGGCAGAACGTCAATTTAGATATCCTACCGAATTTGGTCACCAACGGCCACCGACGGGTCAATGGACTGCGACCGCTTCAGGAGCGGTAATAATTGGTTTGGAGGGTAAAGGTCCACGTATTGAGGCTGTAACCGTGGGCCGGGTCCGGGATTTGGGAGTACAAGATCCAAATGACATGGGTTCGGCAATGGCGCCGGCATTTGTCGATACAGTTTGGAGGCACTTGTCGGATATGTCACGTGAGCCGCAAGACTATGACCTTATCGTTTCTGGGGATCTTGGTAGAATCGGCGCTGCAGTTGCTAAACAACTTTTAAAAATGAAAGGAATAGATATCAGTGCAGTTTATCAAGATGCTGGGATATTGATTTATGAGCAACTCCCGGAGGTAGGCGCAGGAGGTTCGGGTTGCGGTTGTGCTGCAAGTGTA
Source organism: uncultured Eubacteriales bacterium (assembly GCA_964406505.1). Classification (GTDB taxonomy): domain Bacteria; phylum Bacillota; class Sulfobacillia; order Fermentithermobacillales; family Fermentithermobacillaceae; genus DTU015. Next base: position 7,905 of record CAYORX010000030.1, on the reverse strand, counting down.
TTTTCAGCGAAGCTTTGGCCTAAGCTCCAAAAAGGAGAATATAGCAGGGTGCTTTTTGTAGCTACCGGGGCACTGCACAGTCCCGTTTCGTGTCAGCAAGGTGAATCAATACCCTCAGTCGCACATGCAGTATCTATTTCTGCGTGTAAATGAGCAGGGGGGTTCTATTTGGATTATGTAAAAGCTTTTCTAGTAGGCGGAATACTTTGCGCGATTGCGCAAGCAGTTATGGATGTTACTAAAGTGAATCCAGCTATTATTATGGTGTCGGCCGTGACTGTGGGCGCTGTGTTATCGGGCCTAGGATTATATGCTCCTCTTATTAGAATTGGTGGTGCCGGTGCTACTATACCGCTACCCGGTTTTGGGCACATGATGGTGACAGGGATGTTAGAAGATGTTTCGCAGTCTGGGATATTTGGTATTCTTACCGGTGGCTTCAGGGCTGCCTCACCTGGATTGCTCACAGCGATACTATTTGGATATCTAATGGCGGTATTGTTTAATCCCAAGGGCTAAGGAGAGAAACAGTAGCTATTCATCCTACAGTTTTCCCTAACCAGGAGTATTATGAGATGCTATAATGGACTTTGGCGATTGACATGTGGGCTGATTTCCAGGTGAATTGTTAAATCAGTTATTTTTCATCTTTGTTTATATTACAGTCTTGATATAGATTTAGGAGGTGCATCAATGCCCAATAGTCTTATCACTTTAATTTTAAGGGTTCCTGGTTTTTTATTAGCGATAAGCATTCATGAATATGCCCACGCTAGAATGGCTTACCATTTGGGAGACGATACCGCAGATTTGGCCGGACGTATGACGTTAGAACCTTGGGCGCATTTTGATGTGGTCGGTGCATTAATGCTTTTAATTGCCGGATTTGGATGGGCCAAACCGGTTCCTGTTGATCCATACAGATTAAGGAATCCTCAACGTGATATGGCTATGATTGCTGTGGCAGGACCTGTTGCAAATTTCGTGATGGCGTTCGTTTTGGAAGTTGTCGCAATACTATTATTTACCATATATAAATTTGAAGGTATTTGGTCGTATATACCTATAGTCTTAAGTGTCGGTGCACGGATTAATGCGGGACTTGGTATATTTAATTTAATTCCCATACCGCCTTTAGATGGTTCTCGAATTTTGGAATTTTATATACCTTACCAAGCCCGCCACTTGTGGGAGGAATTTAAACGTCATGGGTTTATAATTTTAGTGGCGCTCTTGATGTTAGGTATTGTATCGGCAATTATGCAACCTTTTGTAACTGGATATATTGGATTTGTGCAAAAAGTAGGCCTAAGTTTGTCATCAATAATACTACGCAGGTTTTGACAAGGCGTGATTTCAGTGAGAATGCTACAATTAGCCCCATTGTGCAAAAACCTGAGACAACAAATCCAGCGAAAGCAAATACCACTCGATGACTCAATACCCCTTATGGTAGATGCTTCTTTTTTGGTATTGACAAAAGTGCAATATTTATTACCTGTGCACGAAACCGTGGAAGATGAGACAAAAGAAGAAAACCAAATGAAGACAGGCGAGCTGCTTGAAAAAGAAATAGCCTTATTAGACGAATTTGAATTTGCTACAACTGTAAGTGTAATCGGTGATTTAGTTCACAATTCCGCATTATCATATCGCCGAGGATGTAAATCGTTTTTGCAAATGCAAACATGTACAGAGGTCACCGCTATCGAAACGCAGGAGCTAGCGTGCACAATGAGTTTGCTGATAGATCGAATGGTTCCCCGGAAGCGATCAGTCGTGGTTTTAAAGCGGAACTTTTCAGAACACCTAAAGTGGTTTTGGAAGGAAGTTACACGCCTGGCATCGGAATATGTTGTGCTTCGGTTTTCTCTTTTCGTGAGTAGCAGCGCTCAGGATTCAGTTTTGAACTTTCTGGTTTTGCTTGAACTTGTTAAACGCAGAAGACTGTTTGCAAAACAGCCGGATATCTTCGGTGATATCATATTTTCGACAAAACGAAAACCCTTATCTAAATTATAAAATAGGGCTCAATAGCGTTATGTTTTATATAGGATGTGGCATGGTTGAAACTAGAATATTTAGTTGAAGCAATATTATTCTGCACTGACGAGCCGGTGCTAATTTCAAAGCTTATGCAGGTACTTGACGTTACTCGCGAGCAAATAAGTGAAGCTATTTATCTATTGGACAAATTTTATGAAGAGCGGGGTATTTATATTCAACGGGTTGCCGGTGGTTTGTGTTTAGCTACTAAACCAGAGTATGGAAAAGTAATTGAACGGGCCTTTGCAAAAAAGATCCCTGTAACATTATCCAAGGGGGCTATAGAAACTCTCGCCATCATTGCATATTGCCAACCTGTTACCAGGCGCGACATTCAATCTATAAGAAATGTAAATCCTGAAGCAAGCCTTAACACATTAATAGAAAAAGGACTTGTACAGGAATTAGGGCGTAAAGATAGTTTAGGTAGACCTATACTGTATGGTACAACCGCCGAATTTTTAAAGAAAACCTCGCTTAATTCCCTTTCTGACTTACCCCAAATTAAATCGCTCCCTTTAAAACCGAAACAGGCTGAATTAGAAGACTAAGCATTAATGATTCACGTTTCGATAAATTGCTTCCAAATAGTACATGCTATTGAAGAACGATGATTTGTATTTCATGTTATTCTCAACATTATTTAGCGAAAGGAATATTCGCGAATTTGAATTTCCCAGCATATGTTTTGTTGTATATCTTCGGCCTGTTTGTCTTGTTAGGCACATCTCTATTGGTAATTTTGCCATCAAAGATTAAAATAATCGTTCATGTTGCTGCAACACATATTAATATGCTCATTTCTGTAAAGCCGGTGTTTTTTAAAAATTTTACAACCATATTTGATAAGAATTGGAAAGAACCTTTCAAAAAATTCGAAACTCTTTTTTATGAACATTTTTTGACATTATTGCAAGGTGAAGCGAAACCTTCCTCACCTTTATCACCGGATTCGGAGTTTTACGGAAAAATAATTGATAAATTCGAGAAAACTATCGATTTGGATGCATTTTCTATAAAGGGCAAAATAGGTTTACAAGATGCGTGTAACACTGCTTTATTTTGTGGTGGATTGACTGCTCTTGGATCGATATTATGCAGTTCATTTGAGAAACATCGTCTATGGTACATCAAGTTCGAACCCGTATATCACCGATTTTATTTTGCATTGAAAACCGAGCTGGTGGTTAGAGTAAGCTTGTTAAATGTTATAAGCATTATGTTATTTTTAAGAAATGTTGTTAACGAACGCGGTGATAAGTAAGGATTCGGAAATTAAAGGTTGATCTGTAGGAGGTATTTTATTATGAATCATCCCATCGAAGATTTAATGAGGACTACAATGGATAGCCTTAACACCATGGTAGATGTAAATACCGTTGTGGGAAATACGATAGAAACTAAAGATGGAATGGTAATAGTTCCGGTTTCCAAAGTTACGTTTGGGTTTGTAGCCGGGGGTGGCGATGAATCATTAGGTGAAGAGGGATACGGTATGTCAAAAGAACAAGGTTCACAAGACGAATCAGCCGAAAAGATTAAACTTTCTTTCACTGGAGGCAGCGGTGCAGGCGTATCAGTAAAACCCGTCGGGTTTCTTGTGGTCGGGAAAGCGAAAGTTAGATTTCTACCGGTAGACTCAAGAGCAATTTATGATCGTTTGCTAGAGTCTGCACCCGATCTTTTGGATAAATTGGCAGAGTTAATGGAACGTAAAACATGTATAAAAGAAGATGTCATAATTCATGGATCGAGGCACTAGAATTCATCGATATCGCGAATTTGATCTTGGAATTATTTTCACGATGAAATACAGATAAATATAGTTTACAAAACCTTTTTCGGGGGGACACTATGTGAACTACCGCCTGAAGGAGGGATGGTTCTGGGAAGACGCCATTCGAAACGACCTATCTATCCCGAAGCTACAAGAGAATTAGATAGGCTAAAATACGAAGTCGCCCAAGAACTAGGACTGATTCAGGGTGGAGGTGAACAAGAACTTAGGGCCAACCTAGATGTTTTGAAGTACGAAATTGCAGAAGAGCTAGGTTTGGCCGAAAAAATTCGTACCGTAGGATGGGCAAACATGACCTCAAGGGAGTGCGGCCAAATTGGTGGTCGGCTTGGAGGTCGGTTAGGTGGCCAAATGGTCAAACGAATGATCGAGTTTGCCGAAACTCACATGGCAGAAAATCATCAGCGGTAGTAAAACAGGGGCAAAAGCCCGTTGGCCTAGCTGTTCTAAATACTGCCCTGCCGGGTTGTTGCCCCAATATATTTTCCATACCTCGTGTTTTCATTCAGCGTTCTTTTAATACATATCTTAACAAAGAGTCGTTTTATACTTTCTTTAAGGAGGTCAAAAATTTGAATGTTGTTTGGCTTTTCCTGATCATATCTGGCTCTATAGTAGCAATAATCACTGGAAATTTAGATGTAATGATCACTTCTGTTTTGGAAGGAGCGCAAGATGCTGTTCAATTGGCAATTAGCTTTGCCGGGATATTCTGCCTTTGGGTAGGGATAGAAAAATTAGCGAACGAATCAGGTGTTATTGATATGTTAGCGAAGATTAGTCGACCTATTTTAGGACCTTTGTTTCCACATGTAAAAGACGAACGGCAAGTCATGGGGGCGATATCAGCTACAATAATATCAAATGTTCTGGGACTGAGCTCCCAGACACCTTTAGGTCTCAAAGCTATGTCAGAAATAAAGCAAGTTTACGGTGAAAGTACACAAGGTATTGAGTCAATGACTACTTTGGTTGTGATAAGTGCTGCGGGGTTTTGTATCTTTCCATCGGGAGTTATCGCGCTTCGGGCTGCTTTGGGTTCACACAATCCTGCTATCGTTACTGGTCCAACCGCTATTGCTGGGCTGATTGCTACTTGCGCAGGACTTACCGCCCATAAAATTTTTTTAATGAAACACCGCTACCGAAGAGGTGGACCTAAATGATGTTTTTTCTTGCTAACTTAGGACTATATGTTTTCCCGGCTATCCTTGTTGGAGTACCTTTGTACGCGTGGATTAAAGGTATTCGAGTTTATGAGACGTTTGTACAAGGAGCGGAGGAGGGTTTGAAAGCAGTCACAGGTACTCTTCCTTACTTGGTCGCAATTTTTATAGGTATTTCGTGTTTTCGTGGGTCGGGTGCTTTGGAGATCATCTCAAAATTTTTAAGTTGGTTTCTCAAACCGTTGGGAATACCGGCGGATATTTTTCCTTTAGTAATAACCAGACCGATAAGCGGGAGTGGTGCTTTAGCTGTAACTAGCGACATATTGCGTATTCACGGACCTGACACATCTATGGGACTACTCGCTTCGATTTTACAAGGTGCAACTGACACTACCTTCTATGTAGTAACTCTTTATTTTGGATCAGTAGGGATACAAAAAACCAAGCATGCTTTGCCAGCTTGCCTAATTGGTGATTTATTCGGTTTTATAACTGGATTTATCGTGTGGAAACTCATGGTATACGCAGGTTGATTTCGTAAACTTAGGATTGTATGTAAAATATTTGGATGATATTATCGTGATGATCACCTAGTCAACGGTGAGGTAGTTTATATCTACGATGTTTCAAAGTTAATTAAGGAGGTACATATTATGAAGATCGAACAAAAACTTGCAGAATTAGGATTGTCACTTCCCGAAGTACCGGCTCCTGTTGCATCATATGTTCCCGGTGTAAAAGAAGATAGATGGATTTATGTATCAGGTCAAACTCCGCTTAGGGATGGTAAACTTAACGTAAAAGGCAAAGTCGGTAAAGAGGTTACTTTGGAAGAAGCGTACGAAGAAGCTAAGCAATGTGCCCTAAACATAATGGCAGTGCTGAAAAGTATGGCTGGCTCTTTAGACAATATAGAACGTATTGTTAAAGTTACCGGATTTGTTGCATCGACTCCTGACTTTACAGATGCACCAAAAGTGATAAATGGAGCCTCCGATCTATTTGGCAAGGTGTTTGGCGAAAAAGGCAGACATGCCAGAGCAGCCATTGGCGTATCATCGTTGCCCCTTGATTGTGCCGTCGAAGTGGAAGCTATTGCATTGGTGAAGGGATAGTTTAAACCACGTAGGTTTAAAGCATTGGTTTATTTTGTCGTGCGTAAAGGGTGATGTTTCTGAGCGTGGGATTTGAACAAATTCATTTTATGACCCTAAAAGCTGTTAGCGAATCATCAAAACCTATTGGGGCTTGGAAGCTTCGTCGGCTTTTACAATATAAGAACTTCGATATTTCCAAGGCAACAGCGGGCAGGCTTTTAAGATTACTCGAGGATAAAGGTTATGTGCGTTCAGAGGGTAATATTGGGAGAGTTATCACGCCTGAAGGACAAGTGGTGCTAAAAGAATGGGCTGAAGCAAGGATAAGAAAACAATCTCATACAGCTTTTGAAGAAAGTTTGACCATTCGCGGTCGCAAACATCTGCTAGATGCATTAATCGCTCGTAAAGCAATTGAAAGTGAGACGGCTTACCTAGCGGCAGAAAATGCTTCTGAAGAAGATATTAATAAACTACGAAATATAATTAAGAAACACGAAAAACTACTCAACGCAGGTGTATCGGGGGCAGGTAAAGATGTTGAATTTCATCGGACCTTAGCCCGAGCTAGCAAAAATAAAGTGCTTCTCAGCGCTCTCGATGTAATCCATTATAATCCACAAGTAAGCCGAGTGCTTGAGAGTATTCGGTCTAAAATGGGCTCCAAGATGGTTGAAGGTCACAAACGCATTTTAGTCCAGGTGGTTCGGAAAAATAAAAAAGGTGCCAGAGCAGCTATGGTGCAGCATATCGATGGTGTCATCGAAGACGTCGACAAATATTGGGCAGAAATAGATTAAAGTATACGAGGGGGACTAATAAATGTCGGTAAGGCACCGGATCCTCGATGCATGCGACATTGAGACTTTTATTTTGTGTGACGACCTTGATGAAGGTAAGACATTAGGATTGCGGTTTATGGCGGAATTGGGATTTGAAGATGCTGATATTGTGTTTTGCGAAATGGGAGGCCCAGGAGTGAGGATCAGACTGAGAGGTTATATCTATCGTCCTTCAGCGGATTACCAATGGTTCTCTACAGAGGTGAAACAAGGTGAAGCGTAAGAAAAACAACACAACTGGGTCTCGTAAAGTCCTTTTGGCTCCGCTAGATCCGGTACACGATGTGGGTCTTAAATTAATTCGCAGGAAACTCATTGAAAAAGGGCACGCTGTAAAATTACTTCCCCCCGATCTATCGCTCGAAGAAATTATATCTCGGGCTAAAGAGGCTAAACCCGATTACATAATGATTAGTCGCGCGCTTAGCTATGGTACAGCTGAACTTCTTGCTAGGTTTGCAGATTTGTGTGATGCTGCCGGCCTAAGAGATAAAGCTAAACTTGTAGCAGGCGGTTTAAGTATGAAACCTGAAATCGCACAAGAACTTGGATATGATGCAGGTTTCGGTCCTGATACTCCTGTAGAAGCCGCCGTTGCCTATGTTGAAGGAAAAGAAATTGACGTGTCAACGGGTGTTAGAAATCAGACAAAAGTTGATCTTTCGGCTGGTTTTTCATATAAGTTTCAAGATAGCGAAATTGGTTCTTTATGTAAGGAAGCGGCTCAACAGTTGATAGATTGGGCCAAAAAACGTTCGAGTCCAGGTGTAGAAAGAGCACACCTAAGGGCAGCGATGGAAGCAGAAGTAGATCCACAATCTATGTATTATCGGAAACTTCGCGACCAATATATTTCTCTTACTTCCGATGCAGTAAAACAGTGGTATCTTACAGGGAAGCCGCTAGAGCATACGAGATTAATCACTGAAAAAGAGATTAAAGCAGCATTACGC
>CAYORX010000029.1:15947-17243 GCA_964406505.1 uncultured Eubacteriales bacterium | reverse complement strand
AGGCTTCTCGTCCTTTTTTTACTCCTAAATACCCACTAAAACTTTACTCATACATTTGAACACACCCGCCCCCATAATCGTAAAAGCCATCTTAAACAAGTGTACATCAATATGCCTGAATTCCCCTTGACCCAGTTCTTCGTCTAATAGCGGTACCACCAATGGGATAACCACGGGAAAATCTTGCTGAACTGCCTTCAAATATCTGTAACGGTTGCATTTGAAATCAAAATTTGGGAAACTGCAATTTGGGAGGTGCATTAATTGACTCGCTCAGAATTGAGAATAAATGAAAACAGGTTTTGGAATAACTTAATGGAGCTTGGTAAGATCGGTGGCAATGACGGCGTATCTAGAGTTTCGTTTAGTCAAGCCGACATGGAAGGCAGATATTGGTTCAAATCTAAGATGGAAAATGCTGGTCTAGAAACCCACATAGATGGAGTCGGGAATGTGTTCGGGGATATATCGTTACCACACTCCAAAAAACTACTGGTGGGCTCACATCTTGATACTGTGCCTAACGGCGGCATGTTTGATGGTGCTTTGGGTGTCATAGCTGCCCTCGAATGTGCTCAAACCATAAAAGAAAACGGCATTAACATTAAACATGGTATTCAGATCGCAGCATTTTCTAACGAAGAAGGTACCCAAGAGGGTAGGGGCCTTTTTGGCAGCCGTTGTTTTGCTGAGGGCATCAGTGAAGACGAACAAAAATTGCTGGAACCTGTTTTAAAAAAGGCAGGGTTATCTGGATTTGAAGCACAAACTTTTAAAAAGTTCAACCCATCTGAGTATATGTGCTACCTGGAACTTCACATCGAACAAGGCGGAGTTTTGGATAACACCAAGCAACATATTGGAATTGTAGAAGGAATCGTATGCATACACAACATAGATGTAATATTTAAGGGAATCTCCAATCACGCGGGTACTACCCCGATGGTTCAGCGTAATGATGCGCTTTTAGGAGCTGCCGCACTCATTTTGGAAACACCGAAAATTGTAAAGGACCACGGTTCATCCGCAACGGTAGGTACCTGCGGAATGATCAAAGTAGAACCGAACGCTCGGAACGTGATCCCTGGGGTTGTAGAAGTAGGAATTGAGGTGAGAGATCTTAAACCAGCCGTCGCTGACAAAGTACTCGATATAATAAAACTTAAAGCACATAAGATAGCTGACTCACAAAATCTAAAAGTAGATTTTTCATCGGTTTCCAGAAACCCGTCTGCTCAAATGAACGACGGACTCCAAATAACAATTCGTGATGCAGCCGATAGTCTAGGACTTAAA
>CAYORX010000029.1:0-15937 GCA_964406505.1 uncultured Eubacteriales bacterium | reverse complement strand
CAGATTTATGCCATCTGGGGCATCTCATGATGCAGCGATATTTGCTAAATACTTACCCACGGCTATGATTTTCGTACCAAGCAAAAACGGGATAAGCCATAGCCCAGACGAATGGACTGAACGAAAAGATTGCATAAATGGAGCTAATGTTCTTCTTAAAACTTTGCTACGGTTATGCAATGTGTAGATTGAAAAGCGATAGAGATACGGATTCATGGTTTAAAAATCACGGCAACACATACTTGAATATCCCAATGAAATGAAGCACCGTGGCGGTCGTGACCAGCACATGAAACAATTCATGGAAACCGAACACACCTGGGAAAAAATCAGGCTTTTTAAGTGCATATATTATGGAACCCGCCAAATATACTCCCCCGCCAGCTATAAACAGAAATATAGCTTGCCAAGGGAGGTTTTTCGCAAGTTGCACCACAGGAATTAACGTTAATAGGGCTAGTAGCACGTATAATAAGGTATAAAGCCACCTCGGCCCTTTAATCAGAAACACCTGTACGCAACAGGCAACTACAGTGAGAATCCAAATTCCCGCAAGCATTGAATTCCTCCATAAGCCTTTAAGCCCATGGTATAAAATCGGGGTAGCTGTTCCCGCAATTAAAATGTTAATAGCGAGATGATCAAACTTTCTTAATAACGCTTCTTTTTTGGCGGTTGTCTTTATCCAATGATATAGCGTGCTCGCAGTATATAAAACTAACAAACTGCAGCCATAAATACATGCAACAAGCATGTGTCCTAAATGACCCCATGTAGTCCACAATAAAAATCCAAATCCCACGGCAGACGCTAGCAACGTAATGAAGTGGGTTAACGCGCTTACGGGATCTTTGATTCGGAAAAATTTCAAATTAAACACTCCATTAAAGAATTAAATATCTGTTGTGCAATTTTTATGAACTTCTAACTATTATCCGGCTAATATAATGCAAAACCATTAGGTGTGCAGGATAAAACACGTAAAATATATATTTTAAATTCAAACCTTTTTTACCGTTGTAAAAAATTATGAGCACGTATGCCAACAAACTCATAAAACCAAATGGCGGTAACGCCAAAACAGCGATAACTCCTACTGAAGCGATAAAGATTTTATTATCTTTTGCAAAATAAAGCATGATTATTAATAACACTCCTGCTACTCCATAGTCACATTTCAATACGCTAGACACTATCGCAACTCCTGTGACTGCTACAAAACGCAGTATTGGATGCCAATCTGTCTGTATAAGTTCTAATGCAATCAGACCTAAAAGCAGCGTAAATAGCACGTTAGATATACCAAAACTAAACTTCTGCTGAACCACAAGGTTATACGGTATTTCGGATAGAAGTGCGAAAATTAATAACCTTAATTTGTATCTATGTTTGTTAGAAGTGTGAACAAAGCCCTGAACCAGCAGAAAACAAAAAACCGGAAACGCTATCCGACCTATAATTCCACGCATCACCTTACCCAAAGTAAACATCCAATGCTTGTAGTTTGGTGAACCATTTACCAAATAAAGACCTACTACATGTATCTTTTTATCTATATACACATTATCGAATACAGCTATATATATATGATCTATAAGCATAGATATTGCCGCAATAATTTTTAACGTGCTACCGCTTAACCCCAGGTTTTGCTTCATAGCTAAGTCTCAGCTTTCTTATAAAATAAACCGGAGTCACCATTTGACCTTAGACCCCGGTTAAAACGTAAATTCAATTACCTTTGATTTGTGCGACTGTTTGAGCGTCAAGTCTTTTCGCAAGTTCTACCATGAGAGCAACTGCACCGTCAAAATCGTCCAGATGAATAATTCCAGCATGACTGTGAATATATCGTGTAGGTACGCAGATCACTACGCTAGGCACTCCTATTTTATGTAAGTGGATACGACCAGCATCGGTAGATCCCCCAGACATCGTATTAAATTGAAGAGGGATGTCAGCATCTTTTGCGGTTTCCACAACAAAATCTCTCAGTCGCCTATGAGGAATCATTGAACGATCGTAAATAAGCATACTGGGGCCCTGTCCCAATTTTGATTGAGCTTCGTATTCTTTAACTCCTGGCATATCGCCTGCAATATCTACCTCTAGCGCGATTCCGATATCCGGATCTACGGCTTCCACACTAGTGACTGCACCTCTAAGGCCAACTTCTTCTTGAACAGTGCCTACACCGTACACAGTATTAGGATGCTCGATATCCTGAAGTTGCTTGATAGTTTCCATAAAAATAGCACAGCCTATACGGTTATCCCAAGCTTTTGCCATCAAATATTTAGGGTTTTTCATCTGCTGAAAGGATGATACCGGCACTACAGGGTCTCCTGGCAAAACGCCCATGTGTTTCGCATCTTCCCTACTTGATGCACCGATATCGATAAACATTTGATCTTTCCGCATTACTTTTTTTCTTTCCTCTGACTTCAATATATGAGGAGGTTTCGAACCGATAAGCCCGACTATGTCACCTGAAGAAGTTTTGACGACCACACGTTGTGCCAACATCACCTGTTCCCACCAGCCGCCAAGCGTTTGAAATTTCAAAAATCCATCCTCGGTTATATATGTAACCATCATACCTATTTCGTCCATGTGACCTGCCATCATAATTTTAGGCGTTTGTGACAAACCAGATTTTTTACAGATGCAACTGCCCAGGTTGTCTTTACTTACTTCAGCCAAACCTTGCATTTTTTGCTCTATAAAAATCCTTACTTCGTCTTCAAAGCCAGATACACCGGGGATGTCAGTTATTTCTTTTAAAAACTCAAGTTTGTGATCCACGAATGAAACCTCCTATCAAATCTTATCCGTTCCTATTATTTTGACATACTCTCACGATTGAAGTAATAGGTTTTCACTTATTTCCGCAGAATAACTACTTCTTCATTTTGCAAAGCACCAATCGTTATGGATATCGTGCAAATATCCGCGCTATCTCTTCAGGATCATTTGTAACAGAAAGCGCTAACATGAGTTTTATCCGAGCTTTTGAACTGTGTAAATCGGTGGTAACGAACCCTAATTCATTTACAGTCCCGGGACTAGGAACCCCGCCTGAAAGACACCTAGAAGTAACCACTACGGGGATCTTAGCCTCAAGAGCAGCCTGCAAATCGCGCTGCATATTGTTGGGCAAATTCCCATAACCTAAAGATTCAACAATCAAACCTCGGCAACTGACGTTTATCAAAGATTTTATTGATCTATCACCAGAACCAATAGCAGTAGTAACTAAATCGACTGGAGGAACTAAAGCGGTATATTCAGTATGAGTTCTAGTAACCGGTTTAGCGACAAAATTTACCCCGTGGCTATTAACAAAACCTACAGGTCCGCAAAAAGGAGACTTGAAAGCATCAAAGCCCCATGAATTCACTTTCACAATTTCTCTGGCAAGATGTATTTCACCGTTAACCACCGCTAAAACTCCATAATTCACCGAATCAGAAGTTAACCCGACCTCGCACGATGAAACTAAATCATCAAATCTTCGTACATCGGTTAAATCAGAATTCAAAACAGAAGCTGTGATAATCGTTGGACCATTTGCAGCCTTCGAACCTGTTCCAGATATCCGCCCTTTAGCCCGGCCAAATGAACTTTCCATGCTAATGCCTGCCGATATCTTTGCGGATGGATACGCTAAACCTACGAATTTAGAATATTCATCTTCTATATGCTCTTTGCTTTGCATTTTATTTTCAGAATGGTTCTCTTGAACATTTTTTTCTTGAGTCTTTTTTGATTTTTGTTCAAAAGCGTTAACTTGAAATATTTCTGTAGCAGGAAATTCTCCAATTAGATCTAAAAAATAGGCGGTCTCTTCGAGAGTATCGGCGTTGTGTGTCACCACAACTCCTGTAGCACCATCTTGAAAAGCTTTGTTAACGGCAATTCCTATATCCCAAAGGGTATCAGTTGTCATTTCACCTGCATCACAGCGACAAATATCACGGACAACAAACTCTACCTTTGGAAATCGGCCTCGCATAGCTTTTGCCAAGCGGCCAACCACGCCTTTGCCATTTGTAGAAAAATTCTCGCGTTGAAATGGCATTGTTCCAGTAGTTAAAATATATACGCGACGGGCCAAGTTACTTCACCTCATAACACAATGGAATTTAATTAAATTGCAGATTTAAGCATTAATTGCCGGCTAATTGTAGAATCTAAGATATGGTAAACACATTGCAGCTTAGGCTTGAAAACCTGCGACGGATCGTAGATAAGTTCGACGAACTACATCTGTTTTCCTGCATTATGGACACAGATGCAGTGGTTTGTTGCCCGAATAATATAGCGAATTAACGTCGGGGGAAAACTGCAGCATTTGAATTTTTATACAAACTTACCTGTTTTAACATTAAGTCACTTTGAGATACCGTATGTAAGATCACGGTATCTCAAAGCATCTTTTAGCGCCAAAAATTATTCTTGGAAATATTCAGCAAAGGCGAATATAGCAGGATATCCACCGGTATGAAAGAACAAAACTGCTTCAGCATCGTCCAACTGTGCCTTACGAAGCATATCGATCATACCCGACATAGCCTTGCCAGTATAAACAGGATCAAGCAAAATGCCTTCTGTTTCAGCGACCAAACGTATAGCATCATTACCCGCCTTTGTCGGCACTGCATATTGACCACCATAATATTGGTCATGCACAATAATATCGTCAGGAGCCACATGCTTGTCTACTCCGAGAAAATCGAAAGTACCATTGGCAACCCTTGCCACAGATTTTTTCTGAGATGCTGCATCTCGACTAACCGATACACCATGGACTTTCATAGATGGGCATTTAATTCGAGTTTCCACTTCAATGCCAGCTTGGGTGCCGGCGGACCCCGTAGCTAGAAAAGCATGGCCAAATTTCACGCCGAATTGCTGAGCTTGTTCCAACACTTCTTTAGTACTTTCCACATATCCCAAAGCACCTAAAGGAGTCGAAGCGCCAATGGGAACTATATATGGTTTACGCCCTTTTTTAGCAAGATCTTCTGCGATTTCTTGAGCTACCTTGCTAGGTTCGCCATCGGAAATAAAATGCAGTTTTGCCTTAAGCAGACTGAAATACAAAAGATTTCCCTGCTTTACCTCAGGTTCCTGCCCTGTCAAAACCAAATGGCATTCGAGGCCAAGTTTTTTTGCGGCTGCCAAAGTTTGCCGACAGTGATTTGACTGTACTCCCGCCCAAGTAATAATTACATCTGCCCCTTGAGCAACAGCTTCAGGTAGTGTAAAATCTAGTTTGCGATTTTTGTTGCCACCAAGTCCTGATTGAGTCAGGTCGTCTCGCTTTACAAAAACACGAGGACTACACCCAATTGCCTTTTGTAGCCGCGGTAACTCGTGCAAAGGAGTAGGTCTGTCGAACAGATTAAGTCGTTTATAACCAGAAAGATCCATGTTCTGTTCTCCTTTCACATGTACATAAATTGTAACTTTAACTCTTTCAGTTAAGCATCATATTTGGGTTTTTACACACGCCACAACTAATACACCCTAAAACAATATTAGCTACATTTAATTAGTTCGGCATCTACAAGAAACTTCCCTTTGCAAACGAAAAATATAATTATGGGTAGTATAAAAGGTTGGGGTGCTCGGGAGGGCTTAATGGTAACAACATCACTTGTACAACCCGAGACGAAAATTTTCAATTTCGTCCCAGTTTGGCAGTTGGGCTGTGGCAATCATTGTTGATGCCATGAAAACTCTCTGGTTTTGCGTTTGGAACACATCATAAGCACCCCAAGGATAAACGGCATTTGAATATTGTATCGCTAACATCACTGCGATATATGACTATTTGTCTATTCGACGGACGTATAGTCTGTTCCTTCTTAAATGACCTTATTTGTCCAAGTTCTTAATCACAGTTTTTGAAAAGCACGGGTACATAGCAGATTATAAAATTTCATTATCCGCATACGTTTTTATCGCGCGAATAATATCCTTTAAGAGAAGGGTTTGTTTAAGATTTAGACCTTGCAGCATGTAGGAAATTTCTCGTTTAACCCGCTCAAGATCTTGAGGTAGAGGTTCAGACATAGCATCATGAAAGATCGAATCTTTTGCTTCGCTTTCAGGTCCGTCGATCAGTACTGCCACGCGAACCTCTAAAGCGTTAGCTATGGAAGCAAGGGTCGAAAGACTTGGCAACCTTTGTCCGGTTTCGATCTTTGCAATATATGTAGAATGTAAATTCGCCAATTCAGCTAACTGTTCTTGGGTAAAACCCCGTTGTCTTCTTAAATCACGGAGGGTATCCCCAAGTTTATGCAAATTCTGACTCATTAAATGCCACTCCTGAAAGGAACCTCTACTAAAATCCTTTCAGACTTGGGGGCAATATTGAATAGACGCATAGTCTTATCCAGGTGACTTATCGTCGAAAAAGAAAGCCTATGCGTCTTTACATGCACTCGTCCTATTAAAAATCATTTGCAAATTTAAATATAACCGGTGATACAAGAGTCTGATACATGGTGATCATGGGTACATTGCAAATAACTCAGCTATTTCCTTGGGTTCATTAGTGACAGATAAGGCTAGCATCAATTTAATTCGCGCTTTTATACCTGTTAGATCAGATGTTACAAACCCTGATTCATCCAAAATACCCGGCATGGGAACTCCGCCTGAAAGACATCTTGTCGTGAGAACAACAGGTACATTACTTCCTACAGCAGATATCAAAGACTGCGTAAGCCCCGGTGGAAGATGTCCGTATCCTAGACTTTCCACCACAAAACCTCTGCTTCCCGCGTCAATCAAAGCCCGAATGGATCTTGCACCTGAGTCTAGTCCGGATTTTATTAAATCTACCGGCGGAACCAAAGCTGTATATTCCACACTTTCCCTGTCTAACGGTTTCCTAGTAAATCTTACATCTTGTTTCCCTATATATCCTACAGGGCCCGCACCGGGAGAATCAAAAGCATTTACAAGCCACGAATGTATTTTTGCAACCTCTCGTGCAAGGTGGATTTTGTCGTTCAATACAGCTAAAACTCCATATTCCGAAGAGTCGAGTTCTAGGGCTACACGGCAAGAATCAACCAAATTAGCTAACCCGTCAGGCGATACAGCGTCAAACCCACGCATCGCACCTGTAATCACGGTGGGTCCCAAAGAGCCCACCGCTAGATCCAAAAAATATGCGGTTTCTTCCAGGGTATCTGTCCCATGAGTAACTACGACACCGCTAGCTCCATCGCCAAAAGAGTTCTTCACCTGTGTTCCAATTTCCCACAGTAGATCTGTAGTTATTTGGCTTGAACCTGTCCGACAAATTTCACGAACTTTGAAATCAACATCGGGAAAAAATTGTTTCACCTGTTCTGCCAACTCTTCTCCGGATACCATAGGATCTGCTGTTCTGGAAGCTATGGTGCCCCCTGTACTTAGAATATCTAATCTGCGTTTGGTCAATTTATTCACCCCTGCATGGACATTAATCAAATTTTGAGAAAATTGCCTTGGCAATCGGCATATCTATGATTTGGGCTAAAAACTTCGCATAAATGCAATAAATTTACTGATGCACGCAACGGACATTAGCTCACATATCACCGTCGTTAAATGTATAATAGGTTGTTCGACACTGCCGGTTGCTGAACTTATTCAATAAAAGTTGAAACTATTCCTGCTTATTCTAGCTTACGGGAACAACAATATCACCTTTTTTTATTTTGCCTCCTGCGAGCACTTTGCAAAACAAACCTTCCTTGGGCAAAAGACTTATCCCAAAAGTTTTTTGAACTATGCTAGGATCGTTAGGATCTTCTTCTTTGCCAACCTGAGTCACTTCTAAAATTACATCTTTGCCGAGTTTAAGCCTACTTCCTTTGCTCATTTTAGATAAATCTAAGCCGTCAATCAAAATATTTTCTGCAAAATCGCCCGGCCCAATCTTCAATCCATATCTTCGATTGGTTTCCTGAACGCTTTTTAAGTCAAGACAGGTAACTTGTCTCCCCCAAGGCCCGGCGTGGGCATCGTTCTCGAGTCCGTGGCCGGCGATTACATTAGCATGCACGACTTGTGTTTTGAGCTGTTTTTTCTGGGGACTTGTAGATATAGAATAAATAACGCCTTCGCCCATTTTAACGAACCCCTTTCTAGCTTTGGGCTTAACTACCTTCCAATCTATTCCGGCACATTACCAACCGGTTTTCAAACCTTTTTGAATTATAATTACAGTTTAACCCACAAATTTTCATTAAAATATCGCAAAACGATGGTACAAACCGTGCCTAAAGATAAAAATGCACCAAGCGGAACAGTATCTGACATTTTTAAGTACCCTAGTAAGGCCGAAACAGCGCAAAAAATGGCTGCCGTAAAAAGTCCGAGACCCAGCGCCGTTACTGCTGCTGGGTAGCCGAGGTAAAACCCCATGACACCCGCTAATTTGACATCTCCCCAGCCTATGGCCCCAGGTTTTATAATTGCAGACGCATACAAAAACCCGAAGCTTATAATAGATCCTATAGCACCTGATACCAACAGCCTCAAATTCTTGTAACGATAGAAATCGATCAGTTTAAGTATAATGGCAAGCCCTAATTGTAAGATTAGGATCTTGTTAGGTAATAGCTTATATATAATGTCAGCCCACGTCAAAACACACAAATAAAACACGATTATCATATGCAGAAAACCCATCAATCCAAAACCCGTATGCCTCTGTAGAACTAAAAATGTTATTGCATTGATGCTTTCTACTAGCATAGAAATCCATACGATTTTGTTTTCGTGAAATCCAAATCTCTTTGTTTGCGGACAGCAGCCGAAAACAGATAGACTGTTAAACGTTTGGGCGCGTTGACTAAAACAGACAGAACTAAGATCAAATGATGTTTGACTTTCAAAACTTAACGCAATGCTATAAGTCAGTCTGCCCATCCATAAACCTAATACAAACATTAAAACATCGTGTAATTGGTACGAGCTCAGATTTTTCACCTCCATTATTATGTAGAGAAAAGGAAACTTTCGAAATATGTTTTACCAGCTTATACCATATAATACCATATTTTTGAAACAATCACAAAATACGATATATAAAAGACAGGAACTTCGACCTTTCAACGTCCGGATCAGTGTTGTGCCTACGTAGTAAAATTGATCAAAAATATAATTACATCCAATTCATTGGAAGATTTACAGATTGCTTGTCAAACGAACAACCAAATACACATCCCTATTTGAAAGCGCGTAACATATATTAGAAATTCTGTGCAAATATTAAAAGGAGGGAATTGTTTGAACGAATCGCTGGCTTTATTATTTATGCTTGTTATGGTTGTAGGGCTAAGTTCAAAATCAGCCGATAAAAAGCCTAGGAATGCTGACATAATTAAAAACCGTCATGATACTTGTTTCACGATCAAATCTGAGCAACACAAATCTCCATAATCTATATTTCACAAAATTAATTTGACTTTGACTTTTCTTGACCTTAATGTTATAGTATATGCAATTCAGTTAATGGGAACTATAACCTTATGAAGAAATTACGCTCTTAATTGGAAAGGAGAAAGATTATGATAAGACCGTGGCATCCATTTAATGAGCTTTCTCGCCTTGAAAGGAACTTTGGCTCATTGTTTAACGACTTATGGAGAAACTTCGGTTCACAAGTTCCAGTGGGATCCCAATTCGGGGGCTTTCCCATTGATGTGTTAGATGAGGGTGAAAACTTTGTAGTTAGAGCTGAACTACCAGGAGTTGAAAAAGACGAGATTGAACTTCAGTGTACAGAAGATCTATTAAGCATCGCAACTGAAAAATCTGAAAAACATGAAATCAAAGAAGATTCATGGGTTAGACGGGAATCATCTTTTGGAAAGATGGTTCGGACAGTCTCCCTTGACACTACGGTAGATCCTTCTAGAGTCGAAGCTTCATTCAAAAACGGTGTGTTAACGATCACACTGCCAAAAACCGAACGAACAAAACGGGGTCATAGGATCGACATAAATTGAATTCCAAACCAAAATTTAAAAAGTAAATTGCCCTCAGCAAAATAGGCAAACCACAAGGAAGAGGCTGCGTAAAAATGGGCAGCCTCTTCCTTTTAGGAAAGACCAATTAAATTGGGCTATCTTATTACTTAAGATGCTCTTCGAACCACCTTAAGATATGAACCAAACGGTATTTTCGGTTCCACGGTTTACCTGTTCTGGATAGATTATGATTTTCATCGGCGAATCTCACAAATTCCACTGTTTTACCGAGTCGTTTGAGCGCAATATACCACTGTTCAGCCTGTTCCATAGGGCACCTATAGTCTTGCTCTGAATGGATTATCAAGATAGGGGTCTTTACATTTGGAGCATATCTTATAGGCGATCTTTCCATGAGAAAATTTTCGCTATCCCAAAGGTCCCTCATGCCCATGCCTTTTCTATTACCGTAAAAACCAATATCGCTAGTACCATATTTTGTATACCAGTTGCTTATGCACCTTTGAGTAACTGCGGCACGAAAATCGTGGGTATGACCTACGATCCAATTAGTCATAAAGCCGCCATAACTGCCCCCGGTAACGCCAATTCTATCTGAATCGACCCACTCGACGTCATCAACATACTTTCTAAGCGACATAATATCTTGATAATCCATGCCGCCTTGATCGCCGATTACCTGCTGTGCGAACCACTCACCATAACCAAGACTCCCTCTCGGATTACAATAAAAAACACCGTACCCGTTAGCAGCTAACAATTGGAATTCGTGGAAGAACGCCAACCCGTAGGTAGAATGTGGGCCACCATGGATTTCTACTACAGCCGGATACTTTTTGCCTAATTCAAAATCGATAGGTTTGATCATCCAGCCCTCTATCTCTACCCCATCCGAAGACTCAATAAGCAGGCGTTCGGGTTTTAAAACATGCAGTTGTGACAATACCTTGTGATTTACTTGCGTAAGTCGGTAGCAATAGCTAAAATTATGTTTTTTTGATACCACCTGATACTGCCAATGGGCAACTTTTTCTGCTTTAGGCGATAGCAAAACGCACTGTTTTGACACACCAAACGCTACGTAAACATCTGCAGGGTTAAGAGGCGAACCTCCAATAATAGCAAACATTTCATCCGAAGGTTTGTCGATACTAGAATCCAACTTTGAGTTATGGTTTGTGTCAAATGGCGTGGAAAAGTCTTTGTAGGCGAAAGATGTAATCACAGTGGGATACTGAAAGCCTATGTCGTTTTGCGTCCGGGTTTCATCAACGCCTATTTCATGAACTTCACAATTATCGAAAGACACCCTGAAAATTTTAGTATATCCCCTGTCTGTAGCAGTGAAATAAATGAATTTACCGTCGTGCGACCAATAAGGACCATATCTGCCCGAATCCATTCTGCAGTCAGTTGACACCGAGCAGCCTATACTTCTATCGAAATCCGAAGTCAACGCTTTCACTTCCCCGCCCTTGGCAGGAATCACCAACACTTCCGTTTTAGCAGCAGCTTCGTTTTTACGTAGATTACCGAAAAACGCTATATGTTGGCCACATGGAGAATAGGTCGGTTCGGCGACGGAACCTTGACTGTATGTTAACCTTTTAATTTCAAGATTATTTAATATAAGGATCCAAAGATCTGGAACCATCTCTACTTCGCAGATATCTTCTCGGTATGATACAAACGCAATGGCAGAGCCATCAGGAGAAAATGAAGGAAAAGAACAGCTGTGTTGGCCAAAAGTTAGCTGTTTCGTTTCGCGACTTTTTATATTAATCATAAAAATCTGCTTGGGACGCGAATCTATTACGTTGGGAACCCCATTCATTTTATATATAAGTTTCGTTACAACAGTTACATCTTTACTGCGTTTATCTTTTTCAATCTGTTTCGCCTTTTGTTCGGGCACTCTAGAGATAAATGCTATATGTTTTCCATCTGGCGACCAAGTTATGTTAGATACCCCCTCTGCACCGCACGTAATCTGCCTTGCTTCGCCAGCATCTTGCAAATCAAGTATCCATATATGACTTTTACCACTACGGTTAGAAATAAAGGCAAGATTTCTACCATCAGGCGAAAATCTGGGGGTTCTATCAAGAATTCCACGTTTTGAGCCGGCTTTGCCGTATGTAATCCTTGCAGGTTTACTGAAATGGTTATGAGAAATTCTATTTGACATCCAAATCGCTGATTCATAGGTATTTTTATCTTCATTAGTAATTGTTTCAACCCAAACAATCTTTGAACCATCTGACGATATTTGAGGGTCACCTACGAACTTGAATCGCCATATATCCGTATGGGTGATTAAGCGTTTATTACTGCATCTTTCACTTTTAACCATATATGCGTCCTCCTTTAAGCGAACAGCTTTCAGGTTCTTGTCTCCTTAAACTTAAGATCTGGCATCTTTGTTTAGTCATGCAATTTTCTGAAAATCGTTAGCGTAACGCAGACATGTTAACCTATACTTTAGATTCAAATCGATATATGCAGTCTATCCTTACCGAATAAACTAATAATAAACTTCTTCCATAATTACGATGTTAAAACCTTCTACTTTTGTTATTGCGGCAAGGTTTAGTAGATATGATCGGTGTTACGGCTTAATACTCAAGTGCCCTAACCGTGATTCCTACAGTGCCTGGACCTGTATGTACGCCAATTACAGGACCTACTTCGTATAGCACCGGTTCTTCAGCGACATTAAGTCTAGATACAGCAAGTTTCATAAGATTTTTAGCATAATTAAGCCCTTGACCATGGCCAACTGCTATTGAAACCTTGCTTTTTCCGAATTTCTTCTCCAAAAAGTCCAACATCCCTGAAAGTGCCTGTCGCATGCTTCTTACTTTCCCAACAGGTGTATAAACTCCATTATCCACATGTACTATCGGCTTAATATTCAAGAGATTGCCAAGTAAAGACGAAACCTTACCTATCCTACCGCCTTTGGCTAAGTAATGCATGGTATCTAGGCTAAACAAAATTTCTGACCGTTTTCTTAAACGGGCTATAGATTTAAGAATCGCAGAAGCCGTCTTCCCTTTTTCCGCCAAACGCGCAGCTTCTATGGCTTGAACAGCTACACCATAGCTTATGGAACCGGTGTCAACGATATGAATACATTTTGGTTCTAACTGCTCGGCTGCAATTTTCGCGGAGTCAACAGTGCTGCTCAAGACTTTAGAAAGGTGAAACGACAAAACATGCTTACCAGATTCTAAAAGAGGCTCAAAAATATCAACGAATTCTTTGGGGGAAGGTTGCGAACTCGTTGGAAGCACAGTTGCTTTTTCAAGCATCGGGTAAAACTCTCCTGGGGTAAGATCAACTCCATCTTTATAAACAATCCCTTTATGTATTACTGAAAGGGGAATTACTTTGATCGCTAACCGTTCTGCCAAACTTTTGGGAATGTCACTAGTACTATCAACTACCACCGCAATATTACTCACAATCACACGCTCCTAACACAAAATTCCTTATAGAATAAGGATCGTTTTCCCATAGCAATTACAACGAAACAAGCACGATGTTAGATTATTGGCATTTAAGAGTTGCTAACAAAATATAACTTAGACTGTGTCTACCTAAAATGAGTGGTTTAACACAACGTAACTTAGCGGCAACAATTATTCATTTTACGGTTATTTGCGGACCTTAACCCGATCTAAATAATTTATGTGCGTTAAAACTAGTAAGTTTAATACGCTTTAGCGCGTACATTTATACCAACAGTGCCCGGTCCTGTATGTACTCCTATCACAGGTCCAACTTCAAACATTACCGGTTTTTTAACTACATTCATTCGTGAAGTAACCTCTTTAACAAGGCTTTTGGCATAATCCAGTCCTTGACCATGTCCAATACCTACATAAACCTCGCTGTCACCAAATTTCTCCAATAGGAAATCAACCATACCAACGATAGCTTGCTTAACGCTCCTGACTTTTCCAATAGGTACATAAAGCCCCCTGTCCACGTGTACTATAGGTTTTATATTAAGCAGATTGCCAAGAAGTGAAGAAACTCTACCGATTCTTCCGCCTTTATGAAGATAATGAAGGGTATCTAAGCTAAACAAAACTTCAGATCTTTTTCTTAGCCGGGATAAACACTCTAAAATTTTAGGCACAGCATGTCCGTCTAGAGCTAAACGCGCGGCCTCAATGGCCTGTACAGCTATTCCATAACTAATCGATTCTGTATCGATGATATGAATGCGACTGGAAGATAACTGTTCTGCAGCAACTTTAGCAGAATCGACAGTACTACTTAATACCTTAGAAAGATGAAGAGATAGAATTTGTTTACCGGAATCCAGCAAAGGCTTAAAAACTTCTATAAATTCTTTTGGTGAAGGCTGAGAGCTAGTAGGAAGGTTTTTGGATTTTTCAAGCATGGGATAAAACTGTTCGGAAGTAATATTTACCCCGTCAAGATATACAACTCCGTTATGTATAACTGAAAGTGGAACCACCTTAATTCCATACTGCTTTGCAATATTTTTAGGAATATCGCTGGTACTATCTGTTACTATTGCAATATCGCTCACTATTACACACTCCTTGTAACCCACTATTGCTCCCAAACAGAAAATGGCTGCTCAATCTTAATCACATCATACAATAAACATAATAACAGACTGTTGTCAATTGTGAGTCTTGACATACTATGCTTATATTCCCATACATAATTTAAGGGGTTTTATGATGTACTTGATAAACTTCGAAAGAAAACTAATGAAGAATTAGTTTTCGTATTAACGATTTTTAAAATCACATGTTTAAAAAGTACCCTACCAAACACAAATCCTGCGAGAGCGATAAAGATCATTACGATCAAATATATTGCAATCTGGCGGCGAGTCATTACACCCTCCTAGCGGCTTAAAATGTTTTGGGGAACCAAGATAAAAACAGAACACTCGACTGTATGACTGTATCTTCCCGTCACCGTATTATATGCCGCGTTTAGTCAAGCTACAAGAGAACGATGTGGTTTTTTAATACGTGGTGCCTATTTCTTGAAACATCAATATGCATTCTGTGAAAATATATTACACGTTTAGTGCGGGATTAACACAAAATTTCTTATCGCGTTTAACATCATACATACTTTTGTCAGCAGATTTAAGTAACGAGTCGATACCCTGGAATTGCGCTTTTTGGGATAGCGACATACCAATACTGATTCCGACTCCTTTAAGCATAGGAGTTTGATTTATCCACGACTCTGTAGCGGCCTGAATATTCTGTTTTACCATTTCAAGCCTGTTTGGCAGGGCATCGCTTACAAGTACAACAAATTCATCGCTACCAAACCGACACGCCGCATCTTGCTCGCCGATGTTTTTCTTCAAAAGTGAACCAAATTGTTTTAAAATCAAATCACCTTGCATGTGTCCGTAATTATCATTGACAAGTTTGAAGTTATCTAAATCTATCATGAGCAGACCTAATTCGGATCCCTTTTCTAACTCATTTTCAATTAATTCAAGTATGCCTTGATGATTGTAAAGCCCTGTAAGCCCATCCCTTAAAGCTTTTTCTTTGAGTTCCTCAGCTATCAATCTAAATGGTTCATCAATACCCTGAGCCACTACACCTCGATAAATTACATAATAGGAAAATATTTTTATTAAATGTCCTAACATATTTGCAACACCATAAACATCAGTGTATAACGTAAAACTAAATTCAGATACTGCAGTAATTATCATAGCAAATTTTACGGTTCTGAAAATTGTCGGATCAAAACAGTCTTTACGCATATGTATAATGTATGAACTAGCAAGCAAGATCACGATAATTATATATTCACATAACACCTTGAAAAATGTTAACCCTTCACCTTCTACAAAACAGATGGGAAAATTTCGAAAAACCATAATGCTTAACAATATACCTGCAGTTATGAAC
>CAYORX010000028.1:0-18400 GCA_964406505.1 uncultured Eubacteriales bacterium | reverse complement strand
TTATGAACAGATAAACTGCGTGCGTAAATTTACGTTCGATCTTCTTACGATGCAAAAACAGCACAATTAAAAGCGAGAGCGCTTCCATCATGCGTCCTGCGATCCACAACTGTGTAGGGGTATCACTACCGAATTCCGGAAATATGTTCATTCCTTTATAAGTAAGCGTATGGAAAAAATCAAGGAATGCAACATATAGATAAGAGATCCCCAATAAAAGAAACGTATCATTTCGGGAATATTGGTATGTGCGACTAGCAAGCACATAAATTAAAAGCGCTACTATGATGGCAAATCCTTCAACTATCGCGTGAAAAAATAGGTAATTGGTACGAGCTAAGATATACATGAAAATGTTTAAGCCAACTAGTAAGATAGCGTTAATATGTTTTTTGAATGGTATCACTTCCGCAAGAACCCAATTAAAATTTACACCTGACTATTTGGAATTAAAATATTTGAATTGACTGTTCTATATCAAAGTTGTTGTAAGCAAATAATCCATGCAATGTTGAATTTCCATAATTATAATCCGATTTTCAAATTACATCTATATCCACTAATTTGTTCGTTAGAGAAACTTATGCACAGATTTTAACCTAGCGTATAACAAAAGCACAATTAAGATATGCCTATAAAAATCGTTTTTCGGTATGCCAAAACTTTTTGATGCAATACTGGTCTTACGATACGGAATACACCGATATTACTGTCCAATAGTGTTTTAAAACTAACCAAGCTTTACTTCGACACCGAAACAAGTATAATTATTGCAGTTATTTAGATGATCGGTCGTATTATTGTAAATCACAGGCATACTAGTCATCAACAATCCCAAAACTTACATTATTTTACTGATATATTCAATGAAAGCGAGGGCGAAAATGCCAGATACCATTTTGCAGCTAATCGGAATTGAAAAGAGTTTCAGCGAAACAAAAGTGCTTAATGGAATCAACCTAAGTGTACGTAAAGGGGAATTTATTACATTACTAGGTCCTTCCGGTTGTGGCAAAACTACCACGCTACGCATAATCGCAGGTCTAGAAACTCCCGATGCCGGACGCGTTTTCATTGAAAAAGAAGATGTAACTGATAAAGAACCCAATAAGCGAAATGTCAATATGGTGTTCCAAAATTACGCTTTGTTCCCACATATGAACGTCGCACAAAATATTGGTTATGGTTTACGTCTACGACGTATAAGCAAAGATACAATCAACAAAACCGTTAAAGATGCTTTAGAACTTGTACAGTTAACAAACTTCGAAAAACGTATGCCAAGCGAATTGTCAGGAGGACAGCAACAACGTGTGGCAATTGCAAGAGCTATCGTCAATGAGCCGGCACTTTTACTACTGGACGAACCTCTCGGTGCCTTGGATCTTCAGCTTAGACGTCAGATGTAAATGGAACTTAAGCGACTTCAAAAGCGTCTAGGTATAACTTTCATATATATCACCCACGATCAAGAAGAAGCCCTAAATATGTCGGACCGCATTGCCGTCATGCGCAACGGTAGGTTTGAACAAATAGACACGCCATCCAAAGTCTACGACCATCCAAAAACAAGTTATGTTGCTCGTTTTGTTGGATCTTCTAATGTGTTTCGCGGCAAGATTAAAAGCATTAGTCACCAAACAATTGAGTTTGAGAACCAAAACGGAAGAGTTTTGGTTGATACCCACGGCATTCAGGTAATTACAGGAAAACCGATTACGATCGCTGTTCGGGGAGAAATGATTAAACTCATACCTTGCGAGTCTAATCACGGAAAACAACTAGGATTTCAGGGCATCGTAAAAGAAAAACGTTTTGCAGGAGGCGTGCTTCAAATAATTACAACGCTTGCAGATGGCAACGAAATCGTGTCTAAATCCCATGGGATCGATTTACCTTTAAGACCCGGTGACAACGTTATAGCAACGTGGCAACCTCAAAATGCGGTTTTGGTTGATTTGGAGAAAATAGTATGAGACAAAGCAAAACCTTTCCTATTGGCAGAAAAATGAATTGGGCCTTCTTAACTGTGACACCTTTATATGTTTTCACCTTGCTTTTCGTCGCAGGTCCCCTTGTTTATATGGTGGTTCTTAGTTTTTTGAAGCGGGCGGAAATCTGGGGAATCGTTCACGAATTTACTTTGGAGAATTATGACAATATTTTAGATCCTGTTTATCTAAAAACATTTTGGGAGTCTTTTAAACTTGCTGGGCTTACTACTTTATTGTCAGTATTTGTGGGTTATCCTTTCGGTTATTTCATGGCAAGACTTTCAGCCAAGTGGAAGCAACAGATGATGCTATTACTTATGATACCGTTTTGGACGAGTTCTCTTATTCGCCTATACGGTTGGATCATTATTTTTAGGGCTAACGGCACATTGGACTGGGCACTTATGGGACTTGGCATCACCAATGCCCCCCTAAAATTACTGTACACTTATTCGGCGGTAGTAGTTGGAATGGTTTATGCTTTGGTTCCTTTTATGATATTTTCAGTATATTCAAGCGCCGAAAAACTTGACTGGCGATTGGTAGAAGCAGCGCGTGATCTAGGTGCTACATCGTTTCAAGCTTTTTGGACCGTATCATTTAAGCTCACTTTACCTGGACTTTTATCCGGCATCGTACTCACATTCATTCCATCCATGGGGCTCTTCTTCATAGCAGACATCCTTGGTGGTAACAAAGTAGTGCTTGTAGGCAATCTCATTCACGAGCAGCTCATGAAAGCACGCAACTGGCCGTTTGCGGCAGCACTTTCAGTTGTATTAATGGTGCTTACAAGTTTAATGATCGCTTTATATAGAAAAATTTCTGGAGTCAAGCAATTGGAAGGTTTGGTATGAACTTGGCAATGCGTACATTAAGATATAAAACAAAATTTTCACACATTTATCTGGGTATAATAATCACCTTGATGTACGTTCCCATTTTGCTCGTGATCATTTATTCTTTTAATCAAAGTAAAATCAGTTCTATATGGGCCGGATTTTCTTTTAAATGGTACAAAGAATTGTTTAGGGACCAAGAGCTGCTCGATGCTACAATTAATAGTCTTATCTTAGCTACAGTAAGTAGTGTGTCAGCCGCTACAATAGGTACTTTAGCGGCAATTGGCATGCCAAAAACTAAACTCGTGGGTAAAAACATGATTGAACATATTTCTATGCTCCCGATTATGATTCCGGAAATCATTTTAGGTATGGTTTTCTTGACGTTTTATTCTTTACTCAAATTACCCTTTGGAATGATTACCCTTGCCATAGCACATACGTCCTTTTGCATCCCTTACATTTATATGTTAGTGAAAGCACGCTTGATAGGGCTTGACAAAAGTTATGTCGAAGCCGCAAAAGATCTTGGGGCTACTGAATGGAACGTGTTTTTTGATATTACATTGCCGCTCATAATGCCTGCTATTTTATCGGGAATGTTGCTTTCTTTCGCTATGAGCTTAGATGACGTAGTGATAAGCGTGTTTGTTACCGGCGTTGGCACAAATACGCTTCCGCTTAAAATATATACTCAACTTAAAACCGGGGTTACGCCAAAAATCAACGCACTTTGCACGCTTATGTTCGGCGCAACACTATTTGTGATTTTGCTTGCCTCTCAGCTTGGCAGAAAAGATCAAAAAACTTATATCAGGAGGAAAAACCATGAACAAAATTTGGAAAGTCACTTTAGTATTAGTTCTGTCGATTAGCATTTTTGCTGGCTGTACTCCTAGCGGAGGAAAAGACAAAGACGTAAAATTGAATTTGTTTACCTGGGAAGGTATGTTTCCTCAGGAGATACTAAAGAAATTCACCGAGCAAACAGGTATTTCAATTAACTACAACAATTTTGACTTTAATGAAACAATGTTGGCAAAACTCGAGGCTGCCAAGGGCGGAGATTACGACTTAATAATCGCTGATGATTACATTTTGCAAACGATTATAGAACGTAACCTAGCTCAAAAACTCGATCGCTCAAAACTTACAAATTTCGATCATATTAATCCGGTATACCAGAAGCAATTCTACGATCCACAAGATGAATACACTGTACCCTATGGTGCAGGTGTCCAAACCATCGTATACGATCCGAGCCAAGTCGAAATAGAAATTACAGGTTATGAGGATCTTTGGCATGAGTCACTAAACGATAATGTAGGTATAATCGCGAATCATCGCGTGATAAATGGTATGGCACTTAAGGTTTTAGGCGAAAGTTACAATACCGAAGATTTAGATACCATCAAAGCCGCAGGTAAAAAACTGCTCGAATTAGCGCCAAACATCCGCATAATCAAAGATGATAATATTCAAGATGATCTTTTATCAGGAGAAATTGATGTAGCAGTCATGTACACATCTCAAGTAACTACTGCGGTACTAGCAAATCCTGATTTGAAAATCGTCTTTCCCGAAGAAGGAATCGGTTTTGGAATTATGGCAAACTTTATTCCTGTCAATGCACCGAATTCTGAAGCTGCTCACAAGTTTATCGACTTCATCTTGCAACCTGAAATATCAGCCGAATGCTATGAATATTTGGGATATTATTGCACCAACAAATCAGCTGATGCTTTTATCAACCCTGACTTCAAAGATATGCTTACCTTGCCTGATGACTTTGGTGGAGATATGGAAATGATCCAAAGTGTCGGGGCTGAGGCTGAAGAAGCTCATGCAAAGGCCTGGACCGAATTCAAAGTGGCCTGCGGGCAATCGTAAACTGCAATCAGAAAAAACGGCCCTACGCAAATTTGCTCTGCTTAGGGCCTTAAATATATACAAAACTCATATCGTGATACGTTCACATTCTTCCATGAATTTCATTATACTAAAAGTCAATACCCCATTAGCTATAAGAATACCAACAGCATAAAACATCCCGATACCGGGAAAACCTGCCAACACAATACCAATAAGGGAAGCTATCCTAACTGCAAAGTATTGGCCCCATTTCAACTGTGCAGTTTGTGATATTTGTGTTTTCTCTGTTTCAACCGCGGCTTGCTTTATGCCCATAAATATTCCGTGAACATGAAACAGGCTAATAATTAAAGTAGCAATCCCTAAAACTAACAACAAAGGCGGCTGTGTTAAAAAAGTCACCCTGACTCCGCCAGGCTCGGGCAGATGACCTTGGGTCTCGTAAATTTGGAAAACCGATAGAAGCAAAAGAGGTAAATTTATCTTATTAGTTTTTGCGAAAAATTCGTTTTCAGATGCTAGAACTTCCAGACCCTTACCAAAATGAAAATAACCGATTATATCTGGCAGCACATCTATTCCCGCAAACCTAAAATCTATTAGGACAAATAGAAATCCCCAATAAAACCTTTTAAAAGCGTCAGATTTAGCCCGCGAACATATCCCCATCTAATATTCATCCTTTCAAACCATGCCCTTTACAATATTGCTGAGATACTTTGGAGATAGCGTAAATAAATATGCTAAAGAATACTTAACAAATGAAATTATGTTCTTATTCAAACATCGCAATTCGGGTCAAACTGAAACCTTCATAGGCACCAATTTTAAAACTTCATTCGGCCCGATCTTGTTTAAACTTTACAGCAGTTCCATATGCCAAAATTTCTGCCGCCCCAGACATAATCGACGC
Source organism: uncultured Eubacteriales bacterium (assembly GCA_964406505.1). Lineage (GTDB taxonomy): Bacteria > Bacillota > Sulfobacillia > Fermentithermobacillales > Fermentithermobacillaceae > DTU015. The sequence continues at coordinate 12,779 of CAYORX010000028.1, read as the reverse complement.
CGACGCATACCGCACGTTTACCACAGCATCCGCGCCCATCTGCCTCGCTTCATCTACCATACGTTTTGTGGCAAGCGCTCTTGCATCGTTCATCATATCAGTATAAGCCTTCAACTCACCACCAACCATATGCTTAAACATTTGACCAATGTCTTTGCCTAAATGCTTCGTTTGAATCGTACTACCCTTGACCAAACCAAGTGTTTTGAGCTTTTTACCAGAAATATAATCAGTATTTACTAAGATCATCTTCTTCTCCACTCCTGATTTCTAAAATTCGTTCTATCAACACAGATACGCTTACACCCATCAATCCTAACGGAAGTGCTATCGCTATAAATCGTTCAAATCCTCCTTGAAACAGAAGAGTTGAACAAATGGTAAAATACGCCAAGTAAGCTAAGAGAAATGCTGTAGTTATTACAGGGCCTACAAGTTTTCTCCATTTACCTTTCACAAACTCCACCCTCCTAAAGTTTCTTAAGGCACAATGTATGTGATAATGACATTAAGATTCATATCGCCTTTTTTATCTGAACGAACAGGTTTTCTCACTAAACCATCTATACTAAAAATGGGATATTTAATGTGGATTCCCACACTTGATCCCCGTGGCCTCGAGCAGCCCAGTACAACTTCTGGTTTTTTCTGTCTAAACTAACTCCTTGGTCAGTACCAAAACTAGCGTAACTAAGAGCAGCGACAGGTAGAAATCTATCTTGCAAAGGATAAAAAAGAGCTACATCCAACTCCCTTAAAGAACCGCCATGTTTGTTACCAAGCACGTAGTTACCGATCCACTCAAACCCCGAGCACCCAGCACCCAGCTCACCAAAAGAAGCATCTTCACCTATAACCGGAAATGTATATCTTTTTTTAAAATTAAAATTCTTATCGTACATATATATTGACGCGTCTTCTGTAACCGTTAGCCAAAAAGACCCATCCTTATGGGCTAAAGACGCAGGATGAACATTTTCTGCCAAATCAATAGTTCGCAAAAGAGACATTTGTCCCACATCAACCACTTGTATTTTACCCGCCCGGGGAGCGGTCTTGTTATAATTAGTTAGAGGTACATAAGCTAAGTTATCGACTACACAAAAATCTTCACAGTAAAATTCATTGATACGAAGCGGTAACGAACCCACTAATGCACCCTCTAACGTATATTTATATAGCGCATCGTTAGTTGTGGTGTAGATATAATCGCCGTCATTTGCTACACCTTGATGAGCCGTATCTATAGCGAATTTGCAACGGGTAGTGCGAATCGTTGGCATGAACAATTTAGCAATTTCCATGGTTGTCGCTGCGTCCCAATTAACCATTTAAATCCTCCTAATGCATTTTTAATAAGTAGCGTGCCCAATCCATGGTAACGCTCCTAACGTTTTAATTATAAGTGGTTTGTTGCAACATTTGCCATGAAAAAAGGCAAACTAAATTGAGCAACGAAAAGGAGTTGATGATCATACCGAGAATAATGATTAATCGCTTAGCTGCTGAAAAATCTCCCTACTTACTGCAACACGCCTATAATCCTGTAGATTGGTACCCTTGGAATGAATTAGCTTTTAAGAAAGCACAAGAACAAAACAAGCCTATTTTTATAAGCATAGGATACAGCACCTGCCACTGGTGCCATGTAATGGCTAGGGAGTCATTCGATGATCATGAAGTCGCAGAAGAACTTAATAAAAATTATGTGTCTATTAAAATAGACAGGGAAGAACGCCCCGATGTTGACCACATTTACATGACCGTATGCCAAATGATGACAGGCAGTGGCGGTTGGCCCCTGACGGTTATAGCTACACCTGAAGGAAAACCTTTTTTTGTGGGCACTTATTTCCCTAAACGCAATGTACTGGGAAGCTTAGGTCTTTTAGATATTTTAAAAATTGTAAGCCAAAAATGGTCAAACGATAGGCAAGTTTTAATCGACAGGGCGGATCAAATAATTAAAGCGGTATCTCCTAGCCATTCAAACAATCAAAGTTTAGGCCAAGATAAAACCATACAAAAAATACCAGGCGAAACCGTTAAAAAGGGTGCTTCTGATTCTCAAAAACATGAGTCGATTTTAGGAAACGGTACTTTAGGTGCTCAATCAAAATTCTATGCTTATGGAGAAATTCTAGATTACGCTTTTAATCAGCTATCGCGAGTTTATGATAAGCGTTATGGTGGATTTGGAACGGCCCCTAAATTTCCAACACCCCATAACTTAATGTTTCTTTTAAGATATTGGAAGAGAACAAAAGAAAAACTAGCCCTTCGCATGGTAGAACAAACGGTAAAATCTATTTATTCGGGCGGAATATTCGATCACATCGGTTTTGGCTTTTTTCGATATTCTACAGATGCAAAATGGCTTGTCCCCCACTTTGAAAAAATGCTTTACGATAACGCAATGATGCTTATGACCATAGTCGAGTTGTACCGGTCTACTAAAAACCCGACATATGAACGCATGGTTTCTCAAGTAGTAAAGTTTGTCCAACGTGACATGACCTCACCCCAAGGAGGTTTTTATTCTGCTATAGACGCCGAGTCAGAAGGTAAGGAAGGTAAGTTCTACGTTTGGACACCAGAACAAGTGATTAAAGTTCTGGGAGAAAAAAATACTAAGGTGTATTGCAAAGCGTTTAATATTCGCGCTCAAGGAGAGTTTCACGGAAAGTCTATTCCGCATTTGGGATGGAACGGTGAATTTGATGATGATTATGCTGATGATCAAATAGTGAGCGGCGAACGAATAACTAGGGAAAAACTGCGAATAAAAATGTTTGAGGCGAGAAGAAAGAGAGTGCATCCAGCGGTTGATGATAAAGTGCTTACATCATGGAACGCTCTTATGATTTCCGCCTTAGCAAAAGCGTACCTTGCTTTAGCTGAACCGAAATATTTGTCATTAGCTGAAAAATCAGCACAATTCATATTTGAAAATCTAGTTGTTAACGGCCAGATTTACGCACGCTATAGGGATGGACACGTAGCATTTCCAGGATATTTAGATGACTATGCCTTTTTCACTTGGGCACTATTAGATCTTTATCAAGCTACTTTTAAAAGCATCTACCTTAAACTAGCAGTTTGGTTTGGTCACAAGATGATTGACAAGTTTTGGGATAAGAACGGTATAGGGTTTTTTATGACATCCAATCAAAATCATCAAAATCAGCCACAATTAATCTTTAGACCAAAAGAAACCTACGATGGCGCAGTACCTGCAGGTAATTCTGTAGCGACAATGGTTTTGTTAAGGCTATCTCACATTTTAGAAGAACCGGAACTAGAACATAAAGCGCTCTACACTATAAATGGACTGCTTGAATCAATAAAGGAATATCCAAGAGGTTATGGGTTTATGTTATGTGCTATAGACTATGCTCACAATAGCGCGCAAGACATTCAAGTACTAGCGCCTAAAAATGATGCCAAAATGAAAACGATGATAAACCACATTCGAAAAGAATATTTCCCCGGCGCTCAAGTTATCTATCCTCAAGATAGAAAAGAAGCAAAAGCGATAATCAATTCTGATTGGGGGGAGCTGTTCCAAAGGTTTCGTTTGATAGATGCGGAAGACATTGAACACGTGACATCAGATGTATCAACAAAAATGCTTCAGGAACCCGCCCTTGTAGTTTGCCAAAGACGCACCTGCAGCGCTCCGATTACAGATATTGAACAATTTGAAAAAGTTCTTAATTCATGAGTCCCGGAAAATGTTTAAGTAAATAAAACCCGTTTGTATTACAAGAGGGATTGTAACTACACACTACTAGCAATTATGTATAGAACATTAATGGGAAAATGACAGCATTAAAAGCCCGATTAACATCACTCCGCTTCCAATAAGTTTTACAACAGAACGTTTTTCGGCAAGTAGCCTAGTGCCCATAACAGAACCTATTAAGATACTGATTTCCCTAGCAGGAGCAATATAGCTTACCGGACTTAAAACCATAGCAGTAAGCACTAGCGTATAAGCTAAAGGACTGAGAACTCCAATGCCGGCTGCTTTTTTAAAATTGTGTTTGACTTGTTTCTTAATTTCTTCGCGGTGTGATAAAACATAAGGAATATACATAACCAACCGCGCTAGATTCGTACCCCATTCCATAAGGGGCGGCGGAATCATGATACGACTAACAGCAACTTTGTCACTCATGGTATAAGCCGCAATCGCAACACCTGAAAGTAAAGCATAGACAATGCCAGATTTTGAATCCGATTTAAGTATATCCTTTGGATTACCTGTAAGCACAATTACGCCCATAGCCATTAATCCTATGCCAAAACCACCTAGCAGTGTAGGCCGTTCTCCCAAAAAAGCTATGCCTGCAACAGCAGCGAGCAAAGGGCCCGTACCTCTTGAAATCGGATAAACCACGGACATATCACCTACCTGGTAGCCTTTATCAAGCAACCCGAAATAAAACGACTGTAGCAGGGCAGACAAAACCACAAATCCTATATGAAGCCATCCAATTGCGGGTTTTTGCGCTACGATTATCCATAATGCCAGTGGAGCCCATATAACGACCGACATTGCAGTAAACAGCCATATAAACGCGGGTCCTCCGCCAGCCTTTTTAGCTAAAAAGTTCCATGTTGCATGTGCGAACGCCGCAATTAGAATTAATCCCAACGCAATTCCAGTAATATCGATTACCTCCGACCCAGTAATTATTCTTAATTACCATACTATTCCTGCCAATGGTATCACTTAAACTCTTGTTTTGGGATACATTTATGTAACTTTAGTTGCAACATCAATTTGCACCAAAACGCAAAAGATAATCTATTGAATGGCAGCATTCAATTATATCGAAAGATACTACAAAGAATCGATGCAAAAATCTGGAGGTGGGAATTAGCAATGATCATTTGGATAAATGGGGCATTTGGTGTCGGAAAAACTACATGTGCTTATGAATTAAACAAGAGGCTGCCTGATTCTTTTGTATACGATCCAGAGAATATCGGATATTTTATAAACAAAAATTTCCCCCAAAATATGCGCAAATCTAACTTTCAGAATTATAGAAAATGGCGTTTGTTCAATTATGAAATATTAAAATATCTGTCCGAAGCTTATAGCGGCATTATTTTAGTTCCTATGACACTCGTTAATCCCCAATACTACGATGAGATCATTGGGCGCCTTTTGCGGAAAGATATCGAAGTAATGCATCTTATCCTTTATGCAGATAAAGAAACGATATGCAAACGACTTCATAAAAGACTTGAATGGGGTAATTCATGGGCTAAATCCCAAATCGAAAGATGTATCTACTGCTACGATCATGACATTACAGAAATAAAGATAATAACTGATGGTAAAAGCGTTGATGATGTTGTAAAAGAAATAGCTCAAAAAGCCAGCTTGCCTCTATCCTGTGATAAAAGAAACAATTTCAGAAAGTGGCTAGACAGATCGATTATATCGATCAAACACATAAGATAGGCCATATCGTTTCCATGATGCAGCAAAGTTTAATATGGAACAAAACTAAGAATGCTACGTCATTTTGTAAAGGAACAATTTCGAGGAAACATCGTTTGATTGGCAACTTCCGATCTACATTAAAATACATCTAACGAGGAATGGACCATGTTTAACATGAGACTACCATATGGTGTAAAAATTCTTATGTTATTTTGCTTAATCATAGGTGTGAGTATTGGAATTTATACAAGTCGTTCTCAGCTAGCTAAAAACGTCCAAGATGACAACAACAAAACCGCGGACCGACATGTAGCGAAAAACGAAACTGGTTCCATAACACTACTTGATCCAATAGAACCGCGATCTGAGCCAATTCAGCAACCTGTATCGCAGCATGGAACATCTTGCTCTGTCCCTATATTGATGTATCATCAGATCGATGCGCCAGTTCGAGGGCTAACCGTTACCCCTGATGATTTCCGTGATCAAATGGATGCATTGTTAGACGCAAACTACACAGCTATAAGCATGGATTTGGTATTAAAGGCGATGACCGATGAATCTGTGACTTTACCCGACAAACCTATCGCGCTCACTTTCGACGACGGCTATGACTGCTTTTATCGAAATGCCCACCCTATTTTGATGGAACGGGACTTTACCTCTACTATATTTGTGATTACAAGTATGGTAGGTGATAAGGGGTATCTTTCGTGGGAACAAATAACGGAACTTGCTGATTTAGGATACACAATAGGTTGCCACACACACTCTCATCCGGATCTTCGCCATGCATCCTTAGATAGCTTACACAACGAAATTAATACATCACGGAAAATACTTGTAGAGGCCACAGATCAGGAAATACTCTCGTTTTGTTATCCTGCCGGTGCATATAATGATGAAGTAATTGACGCCGTAAGAACCGCAGGATTTCTAGGAGCAGTTACCACCGAATACGGAATAGCAAATATAGCAAACGCAGATATCAATTCTTACACACTAAAAAGAGTTCGAATAGACGGACATGATAGTCTAAACACGTTCAAAAACAAACTTTCGATACCTTAGCCCCGCTTCCACCTTTTGGTCACAGCTATGGATATTACCGTTCCATCACATTCACCTTGGCATTCATAGGTACGATTTGAACCCATGTTTGGCCAGGGGTAAGCGTAACAGGCTCTTCGTTTTCATCTAAAAACAGTGTTGCTTCTTCAACGCTGGTTTTAACCCACGTTCCTTTTTCCCAACGACCACCAAGTAGATACATCGCTTTGCCTTCGCCTATAAGATCAATTTTAAGCCCACCATCTGCATATGCCACCTCTGAACGTGCAAACTGAATTATCACGTTAGAAACTACGACTGGTTGTTCGCTGTCGCGATCTTTTTGTTGACGTTCACTACCTCTATCGATGACAAATCTTTCATAACCTTGCTCGTTATCGTTTTCGGAAAAGTATCTGTATTCGACCACATAATTCCAACCATACTCTATTTTCAAAGTTGGCTTCGGCTTATCTTCCCAAGCCTGAAACTGATATCTTTGCGACGGTGAAGGAAGAGGTATCGACACGGTTTTTCGCAAATTTTCGACACTGGTATATAAATTATCTGGGGGAATCCGACTATTATCCCGCCAATACAAATTGCCAAAAGCAAACTCATCGGCATCGGCAACATCCCACTCTTTAATGGGCTTTATGTCTTTGGGATCTCCGCCGCAATGACCGAAAATAGCACCCCATTCCTTGGCAAGAAGTACAAAATAAGGCCTAGCACTTCGAACAGGACCCACTACCTCAGGAGCTTGGTCATGAAAGATAGCGAAATACCTAGTGATGCCCCCTTCAGTAAGCACTTCATAGATTATATCCGCTTGGCTAAGTCCGCTTTGCATACGTGCTGACTGATTATTCCCTATGCAAATTGCTACGGGACTACCTTCTCCCTTAGAGGGCATACCAGTGATCGGTGACACAGAAGTTTCGGTTGGTTCATGTAGTTCTCCTGCGGATGGCGATGAAGGAGGCGAATCAGAAGAAGCCCTGAAACACCCCGACAAAACTATGCAAAATATTATCATCAAACTCAAACACCTTGTTATACAAAACAGCGCTTCATATGTACTATCTGAATCCCGATACCTCATATGTATATCTCCTTACACCGTTATTGTTTAAAATTTCTTACCAATACCTCATTAACTTCACCGCGCCCATCTGCTCTAACATTTACCACCCTTTTTGCCCGAACTATGTCAATCTCATAATCTTCATATAAATCTATTATTAAATCAGTAGCAGAGTTTGATAGTAAAAACTTAACCCCTTTTGCATCTAAATAGCGGCAAACCATGCTGAGCCTTATTTGATCTTCTTTGTTGAACCCTTCCCTATCGTAACTTGTGAAACTAGCCGTATCTGAAACTGGGTGATAGGGTGGATCCAGATACGCAAAGTCACCTTTCTCTGCTTTTTTTAACACTGTTTCAAAATCATCACAGCGGATCTCAACATTAGCACCGTTTAAATAAGCCGATACGGCCCTTAAAGTTTGGGCATTGACTATATTAGGATTCTGGTAATATCCGAAAGGTGCATTAAATTGACCTGACCTATTAACCCTATACAATCCGTTGAAACAGGTTTTATTCAAGAAGATTACCCGGGCAGCCTTTTCTACTCGTGTGAGTTGGTTGTAAATCTGCCTTTGCCTATCCAGTTTCCGTACTTTGTAGAAATAGTCTTTAGCAAAATCCTTTTGTTTGTATACTTCATCATGCTGCTTAAGGGTTAGAATAAGATCATCCACCTCATCTTTTATCACTTTATAAACGTTTATCAACTCATAATTAATATCGTTTATAACAGCCTTGTTAGGTTGGAGCCAAAACAATACCGCACCGCCACCCAAAAAAGGTTCATAATAGGTATTGAACTGTTTGGGAACAAGAGGCAAAATATGCTCTAATATTTGGCGTTTCCCACCCACCCACTTAACAACAGGAGCAACGAGGTCATTTCTTTTCACCCTAATCCCTCTATCTTAATTGTAATAATCAAGCATCGGCCGTTTCTAGTAGTTTTTTGAAATCCTTTTCCGCGATAATTTTTATCGGAACACCTTGTTTGATAAATTGCTCAGCTTTCCTATACTTAAAACTCTTTTCATTCTTTGCTAGATTTTCCGAACCTTTATCTCCTATCACCAATAGTGTAGTATTATCTGTGACTTTGTTTGCTACTTGGCAGCCCACTTTAGTAACTATTTCATTCACTTGCCCCGATGACATACCAAAATTACCTGTAAAAACTACTCTCGCACCATGCAGCGCTTCAATAACGTTCGTTTTAGTTTTTATGGCTTGGCTAATTTGTTTAACCTTAGGATTAATCGGTTCACTTACACGCTTTAACCACCCTTTTACATCTAGCCTTAGTTCTTTAGATGCCGTTACAAGAATGTACGCCGCAGCCTTAGCATCTTCTAAAGCATCATGATGTTTGAATTCATAGTTTAAAAAATCACACACCTTCTTGAGTCCATACCCTTTACGTGAATATTGTTTCCACGTTCTACGAACCACTTTGGCTGAGTCAAGCCAAATACAATTGAGTTTGCCAAGATTATACCGTTTAATAGCCTTGTCTAAGGCTACGCGATCGAAATGGGTATGACAAACGACTATATTATCATCAAGATACCATCGTAAGGTATCAACAACCTCAGGAAATGTTGGAGCGTTTTCCACGACCGAGCGATCAATTCCGTGGATGCGTACATTTGACGGGTTAAATGTATCTTCCGGATTTACATATGTTTTCCATTCACGGTGCAAATTGCCGTTTTCATATACTACTACACCGATTTGACAAATAGATGCTACGTCAGAATTAGCCGTCTCAACATCGATAGCAACAAAATTCATAATTGGCCTCCCGATCCTTTGATTTAAAATCCTGAGCAATTTAACATAGGATTTGAGTTTATGCAAACAGGAAAATTAAGAACCCTGTTCTTCAGAGAGTTCGAGACTTATCAAAGAATTCCTTTTTCAACCATGGGGTACCGCACCTTTGCTTCATCAATATCACCGGCACGTACTTTATCCCAATTTCTCAACCCTGTTTTGCCCCGCGCTACGGCCAGATGAAGTGCCTTATCGGCTAATGAAAAATATTTTCAGGTTTGCTGCACTTCATCACCTTGCGGTATAGAAACACTAAAACTTGCGCTAACATAAAGTTTCTCTGCGCTAATTTTAAGTGGATTTTGGGCGATCAGCTTTCTAATCTTTTCGGCATATTCAAACCCTTCTTCCAACGAAAGTCTTGATGCCAAAATACCTAATCCTTCCCCGCCAACTCGTGCAAAGATGTCGGATAATCGTACAACTTTTTTCAATTTGGGCGATTTGATTGAATACTTCGTCCTCTGCTAAATATCCATGAATATCATTAACTTTTTTGAAATCATTTATATCAAAAATTATAATAGCAACTTCATGTCCGTAGCGTTTGATGAAAAGCAGTTCTTCTTCTAACCTCCGGAATAAAAAATTTCTTTCATATATACCCGATAAAGAATCATGATAGACTAGATAAGTCAACTGCTTTTGCTAAGCATCAACACGATGCTTTTAGACAAATTTAGATACTGATAGTGCCAAATCATCGCACTTACCAGAAAACTTATTCCAACAACAGTAGTGCCATTAACCTTGTAGGAAAGTAGCATTTCAGATTCAGCTACAACGATCGCTATGGAATAATAATAAGCTATGTAAGAAATCACATAAATAGTGGTCGAAATGATAGGACGGAACAAAAGAATAACACCCACTGCTATATTGCTCAACAAAAAAGGAGTAATGTTCATTGTTCCTTACTTGTAAAAGTAAATTCCAGCGATCAGCATGAAATTGGAACTTGCTCTTACAAATAAGAACAGGCTGCAAGGCATACGAAACTTTGCAGCCTACTATGAAAGAGAGATGTTATTTAGTTCTATATACGATCCATTTCAATTGTCGAAACCAGCTACCGCGCTTCGATATTGCGAACTGATCGAATCAACTTGTAAAGATTCTTTAGAAAAACCCGCTACAACGGCTGCAAGAATAGCTTTGTGAGCGTGAAGCCGATTTTCGGCCTGATCAAATACCACCGATGATGATCCGTCAACCACTTCTGCCGTCACCTCTTGTCCTCTATTACAAGGGAGACAATGTAAAAATACTGCACCGGATTTTGCGGCAGATAATAATCGTTGATTAACCTGATAAGGTTTTAAAACCGATTCTCTCACTGCATTTTCGGACTCTTGCCCCATGCTAGTCCATACATCGGTATATATCGCATCAGCGTTTGTTGTCGCCTTGTAGGGATCTGTGGTAACTATTATGTCGGCTCCTGTTAAAGATGCAGCCTTTTGTGCCAATTTTAATACATCAGGCGATGGTTGGTATTCCGGGGGACACGCCGCATATAGATGGATACCAAGTTTAGCTGACCCTATGAGCAAAGATTGCAACATATTATTGCCATCCCCAACATATGCCAACTTTAACCCTTTTAATTCACCGTATATTTCTTGCAGTGTTAAAAAATCTGCTAGTGCTTGAGTAGGGTGGGCAAGGTCGGTTAAACCGTTAATAATCGGGATTGAGCATTCGGAAGCCCATAATTCCACTTTTACATGTTCATAAGTACGTATAAGTAAAGCATCCAGATATCTCGACAATACTTTGCCTGTGTCAGACAAAGTTTCGCCACGGCTTATTTGCAATTCTTCAGGCAATAAGGGTAAGGTTTGCCCCCCCATTTGCGTCATAGCAACAGCAAAAGATACCCTCGTCCTGGTAGAATGCTTCTCAAAAAGCATTCCTAGGGTTTTGCCTGCTAAAATTTTTGGGGATTCGCCGTTTTTGTGCTTTTGCTTCAAGAATGTAGCGATCTGCAACAGTTCTGAGAGTTCTTCCGATGTGTAATCAGTTAATGCTAGAAAATCGCGTCCTTTAAGATGTGACACCAATAACGCCTCTCTTTCGTGTAAATCTACTTTATGTTTTGATCTGTAGTAAAGCGGTTCTCGATACCGTAAATATCGGGTTTGATACTTCTTGACGTATAAGTATACATGCCAATGGGGAATTATGCAACATATTAAATTTTCAAAACCAATTGTAACGAAATCGATAATGGTCCCTTTGCATGTTTTGGAGGCGAAAATACCACTTTATATAATTCATTAATTAAAGTCATCCAAATAAAAATGAGCTGGACGAAAAGGCAAAAGCCACTTTTTTCAGCTCATCTTTGTAAATACTTTCGTTAAAAAATCATGATCGCCCTAAGTCAGTGCATTTATCTAATAGATTCATGTATGTATAAGCTGCTTTAACGATAGAAGTGGTCCAATAAGCGGGGCGTCCTTCCAAAAATGCTCCCATAACAGCAAGAGCAAAAGTTTTCTTCGTGAGATAAATGAGCCCAGCATCCACCGACAAGTTACCTAACCCGCCAGTTTTGTTGGCACGCTTTACTTTCTCTGGTAAGCCGTCTCGAAAAGGTCCACCCTTTGGTAATTCCAAAATCTTAAGTACATCTTCAGCAACCGCATTTTTTATACCATCACGTTGTTCGATTTGCCTTACTAGTTCCATTAGTTCGCCTGGAGTGGAAACGTTTTCTTCTCCTCGTTGGGCCGCTTCGTAATCCATCATAATCCTTCGAATTTTAGTGTTCCTGAGACCAAGATCGTTCAGCATTTGATTTATAAAATCCATACCTGCAAGTTTTATGCAAATATTAGTAGATGTATTATCAGACAAAGCGATCATTAAAGACGCATGATCCCATACCGATAGGTTAACTGAATATTTGAGATGAGTAAGTATACCGCTACCGCCAACTTTTTCTTCATCTTTTACCACAATGGGGGTTTCCCATTGCAATTCCCCGTTATGTACTTTGAGGGCCAATGCCAATAAAACTGGAATCTTGATAGAGCTCGCTGTAGGTATCAAAATATCTTCATTAAAACTTGCCCTTTTTTCGCTTTGCAAATCCATGAGTGAATATCCTAAAACACCTTTAGAAGACTCACACAAGTTTTGCAATTCATTACGCATTTTTGTCCACAAAATGTCTAAAGAAGAAAGATCATCAGTTTGAGACACTACATCATACCTCCCTCGCACTTTACCTTTGCATTTTGAGTTAGCAATTCCATATACTATGCTACCGCTATTTGGTGATTTTCTCCAGTAATTTTGACATGAATAGGTTTTCCGTCATGTCTAATTCCATTT
>CAYORX010000027.1:0-18949 GCA_964406505.1 uncultured Eubacteriales bacterium | reverse complement strand
TCCACGCGAGATACATCTTACTATTTTTTGACGAGTTACGCAACTGTTAAACAAGCCGTTTCAATTTTCCAAATTTCTGATAGCCATGTAATCGATTCCCCATCAGGATTTGCGTTAACAAACTTTCAATGGCTCCAGAAGGTACTCCCGATTATATACCGCTATCAATAACAATGCAAACCCTTAAGAACCACACCTGTCCGCTAAACATCGCCAAAAGCGTGGAGCCAGCGACCGGATTCGAACCGATGACCTACTGATTACAAATCAGTTGCTCTGCCAACTGAGCTACGCTGGCTCAACAAAAATGCCAAGCATAATGTTATCCGCTTACAATCGCAATGTCAATACTACTATCTTATAACTATTTACTACAAGCTTGTACCTATTATCACCTTAAAAATACGTATTCTTCGTAAGCGTCTTTCGAATGAAGATATCGTTCAAGTTTTCTTTTAACTCTTTGAAGTGCATTATCAACCGATTTTACATGTCGCTCAAGCTCTTCTGCAATTTCTAGGTACGACTTACCATCTAGATAGGAATTAAGCACTTGCCATTCAAGTTCACTCAAAATCTCGATAATCTTGTCTTCCATGTTCCCAACTTCCTCGGAACTAATTACCACTTCCTCAGGATCAAGCACCCTATTTCCTGGCATAATATCCAAAAGAGTTCTGTCTGAATCTTCGTCGTATATGGGCCTATTAAGTGAAACATATGAATTAAGCGGAATGTGTTTCTGCCTTGTAGCGGTCTTTATTGCCGTTATTATTTGCCTGGTTATGCACAACTCCGCGAAAGCTTTAAATGAAGCCAATCTTTCAGCCCGAAAATCTCTTATTGCTTTATACAGTCCTATCATACCTTCTTGTATGATATCCTCACGATCTGCTCCTATCAGAAAATAAGACCTTGCTTTTGCTCTTACAAAACTTTTGTACTTTTTGATGAGGTATTCTTGTGCCTCCGTTGAACCTGATCTTGCTACATCAACAATCTCATCATCCTGCATGTCATCAAATATTGTGTAGAAATGATTCTGAGGGTCAATAGGCAAACAGCACCCCTCCCTGGTATTGTTAACCAATATTTGCAGCCTCTCCCGATCGGGTTTTGAAGGATCTGGACAACCCCATTATACGCATCTTACTAAGAAAAAATCAACTTTTTATCAATTCACCACTACGACTACCTTGTCACTTTGGCAAATTTCTTTGTCTTTGCACCTCATAAAGTGCCATAGCGCACGCAACGCCTGCATTAAGGCTATCTATTTGACCGAACATCGGAACGCTAGCTAATTTATCACATCGTTCCCTCACTAACCGGGATAAGCCTCTGTCCTCACTCCCCACAATCAGCGCCACAGGTAGGGTGAAATCCATGTTCCATAAACTAGTCGACGCCGAAGCATCCAACCCATATACCCATATCCCATTCCTTTTGCACCACTGCACAAATCGATGTATGTTTGGCACCTGGCTAATTGATTGATAGAAAATTGCTCCCGATGAAGATTTTAGAGCACCGGTTCCAAAGGAAGCCGACCGTCTGCGAGGTACCACAAGACCATGTACTCCCATTGCGTGACATGTCCTACAAATAGAACCCAAGTTTTGCGGATCTTGAATACCATCTAGCGCTATAAATAAAGGTAATTGGCTGCGTGGAATTTCTTCAAAAATCTCATCGAGCTGTTTGAATGATAACCCACGTGTTTGAGCAGCTATCCCTTGAGCTGCTTTCGGATATCTAAAATCAAATTGAGAAGATCTTAACACAGTTGTCTTTATGCCCCTGGCACGGGCCGTTTCAAGAATAGGTTTAATGACTGGATCTGATGAATCACCGCGTACAATAATCTCAAATACAGGCCAATTGCTATCCACAGCTTCTCTAACAGGTTGTTTTCCATAAACTTCGATTTTACCGGTGTTTCTTGTCAATAGTTCATTTACACCTGCTTTTTCCCACATGTTTGAACGAAACAGCTTTGGTTTTTCTATTATTTGTTAATTTCATAGGCTTCACGCAACTCTTCAAGGGTAGGCGCTTTACCGCATGACATCTCACCTTCAGGACAATAGCCAAATTCCACACATGACGGTCCGGCTTTGTAGAAAATGTTCGGAGCGATTTTCTTGTATTCTTTCAAAAGCATGTTGAACATATTTCGGATCTCCCACTGCGCCCTGTCACAACACCTAAGGTTAAACATATGTCTTAATTGTCTTGCGTTCGTAGTTATCACAAACCTAGTCTCTGTGGCGTTTGTAAGCGCAAATCGGACATCTTCGGCCGGAAGTCCTAAACTTAAGCCTTGCCTCTGCATATCTAGAACCTCTTCTTGCAATTCCTCATATCGCTGTAAAAACTTTGGATGTTTCGAAAAACTAGGGGGTGTAATATATCTAAAATTGTCTTCTTTAACGTATCTTTGCGATTGCTGAAGCTGCGATAAATCAACAGATGCTTGCACAGGTTCATTGATATATATTACACCTGAATCTTTAAACATTTTCATCAATCGATGCCTGTCGTTCTGTTGGCTAGATATCCGAGAATAACCTTCAACTGCAAAGGTAGTATACCAATGTTCCAAAACCCCAAGATGACCTGATTTAATTAAACCCCTTACAAAACGTCCAACTTCTTCAGCGGAAGGCTTGTCTCCAATTAAAAAAGATTCTAATTCATCTGTATTCATGGGCGAATAACACAAACGGCCTAACATGATTAGTCTTTCAGTATTCAGATCCGTCCCCATAAAAGGATAATGCAAAACTTTCACCTTTAAAGTAGAAGGCATGCTGTTTTTAGATCGACCGGCCAAGAATATCACCCCTTCTAAAAATAGTAAATTGTTTGAATGCCCTAAATAAAAAGTCGCTGGCAGATAATTAAAACTACATCCGAATATTCGTTCCAGTAGCGGTATCCTCGAGAGTTATTCCAAGATGCGATACCCTATCCCGAATATAGTCCGCAATTTCATAGTCTTTGCGATTACGTGCATCGTTTCTTATATCAATCAAAATGTCAATTAGGTTTTGCGTAATACCATTTTCACCCAGCTTCTTTGGGCTTGACATCTTCGGACTTAACCCAAGAATACCGAGAAATTGAACAAGCAGTGCGAAACTCTCAGCAACTACTTGCCTTGCTTTACCATCAGAGGTTACATCTTCTTGCGAGGCTATTTGTGCATTGATCGTATTTATTAAATCGAACACCGCGGCTAAAGCCTTAGGGGTATTAAAATCGTTATCCATCGCTTCAAAAAATGCCTCCCGGCACTGCTTAGCGACCTGTGCCAATTTAGAAGCATCGCTTAATCCACGAGGTAAAGGGTTTATGAGAAAGTTTAACGCATTGTTATAACCTATCTGTATGCGTTCCCATCCTTTTTCTGCAGACCGAAGGATATCGTCAGAAAACTCGAGAGACTTACGCCTGTGGCCTGACAACAAATACAATCTTACTGCCATTGGAATGTAAGTCGTAATAATTTCAGAAAGGGAAATGATGTTGCCAACAGATTTTGACATTTTATCTCCCTCTATATTAAGCATCTCGCTATGTAGCCAATACTTCACATAAGGCACCGAGCCGGAAAATGCCTCCGCTTGAGCTATTTCATTCTCATGATGGGGAAAAATTAGATCAGAACCACCACCATGCATATCAATATTTGATCCCAGATATTTGTCAACCATGACAGAACATTCTATATGCCAGCCTGGCCGACCCCTACCCCAAGGACTGTGCCATCCTGGTTCGTCTGCAGAGGATGATTTCCATAAAGCCCAATCTAATGGTGATTCTTTAAGTTCCGAAATGGCTACCCTTGCTCCAGGCATCAGATCTTGAGGTTTTCGACCGGAAAGTTTGCCGTAATCTTTAAATTCCTCTGCCCTAAAATAGACGTCGCCTGAAGATTCATAAGCAAATCCTTTGTCAATAAGTACCTTTACAGCATTTATAATTTCCGGTATTACTTGGCTAGCTTTGGGATATATATTTGCCTTTTGGACCCCTAGTTTTTCGACAGATTCCAAATATTCTTGCGCGTACTTTTCGGCAATATTTGCGATGGGAATACCTGTTTGCTTACTCTTATTAATGAGTTTGTCATCAATATCGGTAAAGTTGGTCACAAAAGTTACATTGTATCCTTTATAGGTAAGATATCTTCTTACCACATCCCAAAACACTGCAGGCCTGGCATGGCCAATGTGACTATGATCATATGGGGTTATACCGCATACATAAATACTGACTTTACCCTCTTCAAGGGGAACAAACTTTTCATATTTCCTAGAAAGGGTATTAAAAACCGTAAGTGCCGCCATAACTAAACCCCGCCCTTCCTATTTAACGTTGCAGCGCAAAAAACAGCTATTCCGTCTCCTTTTCCTAGGCTACCAAGTCTTTCCGGAGAAGCAGCCTTTATAGAAATCTTGCTAGTTGGACTCAACAATGCTTTTGCGATATTGTGCTTCATTCGTTCCATATACGGTGCCAATCTAGGTTCTTCGGCAACTAAAGTGCAATCTAGATGAACAAGCTCTGCAATCTTCCTTAAAGTTTCCCAGGTTTTAGCTAAAAGTTCAAGGCTGTTTATGTTTTTATACTCAGGCCTATCGGATGGATACCATTGCCCTATGTCACCCATATTTACCGCACCCAATATAGCGTCGGTTATCGCGTGACACAACACATCTGCATCCGAATGACCCAAAAGTCCCTTGGACGATGGAATATGTACGCCACCCAACACACAATCACGACCTACGATTAACGGATGTACATCAAAGCCAAAACCTACCACCGGCACAGGTGTCTCATTTCGCCGCCTTAGTTTGCGCGGTTTAACCGGATGATTACGCCGTAAAGTTGGTATTTCTGTTTGACTGTCCGGCATAGGCATTTTAGCATTTGACGATTTACAAAGATTCGTCGCATTGAGCAATACTGAAGCCATCTCAAATTCCTCACGGAATGTGATCTTAAAATTAGTGCGTTCGCCTTTAACGATTACCACCTTGTGCCCCAAATGCTCAACCAATTGGCTATCATCCGTAGCAACAAAGCCATCGCGCACTGCAGATTCATGACATTGTCTAAGTAGTTCCAAATCAAAAATCTGTGGAGTTTGCACAGCGATAATACCTTCCCTAGACAAAGTGTTTTGTGCAAATAGTATCTGTTTGTCAGGGAAGGAAACTACCGATTTCACTGTATCTGTAATATAATCTCCACATATGGCCGCTGACCATTTTTTCGCTGCAAGAAATACGCGAGTTGTAAGTGCTTCCGTTATAAACGGACGTGCAGCATCATGAATCATAACCCACCTCACGCAAGACGGAATATCTTTCAACGATAACCGCACTGTTTCTTGTCGCGTCGCACCACCAGTTGTAATAACTAAATCGACCTGATCTCTAGATGTTAATTTTCGCTTTATTTGTTTTACTGATTCATGTTCCTTGTATTCTAAAGGTAGTGCAATAACGATACCTGCTACAAAGGGCATAGATGAAACTCTGTCAGTCGTCCATTCTAACACGGTTTTGCCGCCAATCTTAGCAAATTGCTTCGGTCGTTTTCCGCCAAACCGCGTACCTAGTCCGGCAGCAGGGATCACAGCCCAAAGTTGGTCACTCATGCTCATCGGCCCAATCGCCTGCGTTAAATTTTCCAAATATCATACGTCCTGCAGGCGTAGTATGGCAATTTGTCACCACTATGGGTATATCCTTACCCACGAATTTTTTAGCTTGTTCTACAACAACCATTGTGCCGTCCTCCAAATACCCTATGCCTTGCCCAGCTTCTTTGCCTTCTTTTATTATCTGTATTACGAGCTCTTCGCCCGCAGAAACGATAGGCTTAAGAGCATTAGCAAGACGATTAATGTTCAAAACGCCTACCTCTTGAAATTCCGCTATTTTCGCAAGGTTAAAGTCAGTTGTAATGATAAGGGCTCCTGTAGCTTTTGCCATCTTTAACAGCTGCAAATCTACTTCAGAATCGGCATCCTCATCCCAATCTTGCATTAATACCTCAACACAAGCTTCTTTTTGCATTTGATTTAAAATATCAAGACCCCTTCGCCCCCTATTACGCTTTAAATTATCTGACGAATCTGCGATGTGCCTGAGTTCGTCTAAAACGAAATTAGGAATGATTACAGGCCCTTCCAAAAACCCTGTTCTACAAACATCTGCTATTCGACCATCTATAATAGTGCTGGTATCGAGGATTTTTCCTGTGGAAAACCCACCTTCTGCCGCCGGGTTTTTCTTCTTTGCCCCCGACAAAGTTTTCGTTATATTGCGGAATCCCTGCGGGCTTATAGCAAATAGATCTTCCTTTTTACTTCGCGCAACCACTATGCCAATATATCCAAGTAGAACCATGGCAATGAAAGGAAGTATGCTGCCGACGATCGGTATTCCTTTTAAGGATGGCGTGATTAAGTTAGATATTATAAGGCCAATTATAAGTCCGCCAACCCCAACCAGAATATCCTGAAGTGCCATTTTGACCATGTGGTTTTCTAACCATTTCACGCTTTTTTTCACTATTATCGCTACAGGCGGGCCAACAAAGAAGAAAAGCACTGAAACTATCGTGGCCAAAAACAAAATAATTCCGCTTGATTCAAAGATAGCAAATTCCCGCTTAAAGAATAGTCCAAGAGGAATTAGAAGGTAAAAACCAGATATTCCACCTGTAATAGCACCTAATATGGCGAAATATCTCTTAGCTTTGTCCAAGTTCCTACACCTCCTTAAAACACTGCTAGCTGACATCATTATATGTCAAAGGCTAACTTGAAACAAAATTAGTTATTCGATTATACCTTGAATTATAATACTGAACAGGTAAACATGCAGACTGTTTTAATTTGACCAGTTACCCAGATAATGGTATGATCTTTTAGCCTAAAATGCATCTGGAGGTATAACAATGTTTAGGGTTGGAGACCGTGTAGTATATCCAATGCATGGTGCCGGAATTATAGAAAGCATCGAGCAAAAGGAGATTCTTAGCAAAACACATAAATACTACGTATTGCAACTGCCTATTAGAAATATGAAGGTCATGATTCCCGTTGATAATACCGAAGAGGTCGGACTTCGTAGCATAATAGAATTTCCCCAGATAGATGAAGTGCTAAATATTTTAAAACAAGAAGCCACACCTATGTCATCTAATTGGAACAGGCGTTATCGTAATAATTTTGAAAGAATAAAAACCGGTGACATATTTGAAGTGGCTCGCGTCGTAAGAAACCTAGCTGCTAGAAACAGAGAACGAGGTTTGTCTACAGGCGAGCGGAAAATGCTTGAAAGCGCAAAAGAAATTCTTTTATCTGAGCTTATTCTTGCAAGCGATTGGGACAAAGAAGAAGCAGACAACATAATCGAAGATATTCTTAGATAAGACGCTTTTCTTGACTCTTAATTCCGGCTAAAGTAAAATTGGTTTACGAACTAAGGGCTAATGTGGGCGTGTGGCTCAGAGGGAGAGCGTTCGGTTCGCATCCGAAAAGTCGCGGGTTCGAATCCCGCCACGTCCACCAGGACATTCCTTCGAAACCTTGTAAGAGGTGAGATATAGTGGACGATCTGCTTTGTGATAGATTTCAAGAAGCTGTCGACAAATATCTAATCCGGCATAAAAGCATCATCGATGTTTTGAGTAAATTAAACGAATCTACCAGCCGGGTTAATCGGGCAGTAGCAAAGGCAGTCACATCGTGCGGCTGCATCCAAATCAACGCAGCTAAACAAACAATCCCCGCTGATATAGATACATTGACTTCAATCAGTGAATACATGAAAAATCATGTTGAAGGAGAACTTTGTGAATATTGTGCTGAAATCCTCGAAGATGAAATTGGAAGAACCCTATTTTATCTAGCTGCACTATGTAATGTACTCGATCTTAACTTGTTAAACATACTGTCCAAAGAACAGGAACGCGTGACATGCCTAGGTATTTTTAACTTTTCATAAGCAGGGTAATATAATTAAGGTTTAGTTTTTGTTAAGGCGTTTCGTATCCCTTCTTCAACTGTAGAAGCGCCTGTTATTTCTGAAAGCTTGCAATCCCTCATAAATCTGTCTGGTACAAGCACTTTCGCAAAGCCTAGGCGCAATGCTTCCTTAACTCTGTCTTCCATACGCGGAACCATTCTGATTTCTCCTGAAAGCCCGATCTCACCAAAGCAAGCAATGTCACGGCGCACAGGAATATCATAACAACTCGATACAATAGCTATCGCACAAGCAAGATCGATCCCTGGCTCGCTAACCCTGGCACCTCCGGCAACTTTAACGAATATATCCATATTGTCTAGTTGGGAAGCAACGTATTTAGATATTACCGCTGCAATCAAAAGCAACTTTTGCCGATCAGTTTCGCCTGCTATCCGCCTTGGCGTTCCATACAGGCATGGCGTTACGAGCGCTTGTACTTCGACCAAAACAGGCTTGTTACCTTGGATACATGCAGCCACACAACATCCAGGACGATCTTCAATCCTTTCAGAAAGAAAGAATTCCGACGGGTTTTCTATCTCTACAAGTCCACTTTTACCCATTTGAAAAACTGCAACTTCATTAGTAGCCCCAAAACGATTTTTACGCGCTCTAATGATGCGATATAGATGGCTCAATTGGCCTTCGAAATACAGCACTGTGTCTACAAGATGTTCTAATAGCTTGGGACCTGCAAGATCTCCTGACTTTACTGTATGTCCAGCTAAAATTGTAGTAACGTTTTCAGATTTTGCATATTCCTGAAATTTAACTGCACAAGATCGGATTTGTGCCGGGCTTCCAGGTAGCGAGTCTATTGAGGGATCTTCACAGGTTTGAATAGAATCTACAACTAAAAATTTAGGCTTAACCTGCAAACACATATGGATAATAGCGTCGACGTTATTCTCACTGGCAAAATACAAATCCTCGCATTTAACACCCAATCTATCAGCACGAAGTTTCACCTGGCTCAGTGATTCTTCCCCGGATATATAAAGCGAACATCCACCAGATAAGGCCGTTTTGTTTGCCACCGACAATAAGAACGTAGACTTTCCTATTCCTGGTTCACCGCCGAGCAGCATTAAAGAGCCTGGCACAAAACCGCCACCAATCGTTCTATCAAATTCAGCAAACCCACTAGAAAACCTTTGCATATTCTGTGGGACCGACTTAGATAAAATTACAGGTTTCACGACTTTAGACTGCGCTTTACGACCTTGTTTCTTTAAAACGCTTTCTTGTTTTTCAAGAGAGTTCCATTGTCCACATTCAGGACATCGTCCATACCATCGCGGTGATTGATATCCGCAGTTTGAGCACACGAATCTATTTCTGAAACCAGAAGGCGACATAGTTACTTCACTACCTTTCTCACGAAGATTTCTATGCCGCCTTTGAGTTTCCCTTTCTCATTAAAGGGTTTTACTCCACGGTTTCTTTAACCAATTCACCAGACGCGATAGTCAACGGAGTGAACTTAAGTTTGCCATCTTCCCCTAAGCCCACTTGCACTTTCTCAACTTTCTTAAGATCACCTTTCAGAACCATATCTGAAAGAGGATCTTCTAACAATCGCTGAATTGCTCTTCTTAAGGGCCTAGCCCCATAATCGGGATCGGTTCCTTCTTCGATCATTTTTGCTTTAGCTGGTTCAGATACTTCCATAGTTAAACCCGCCGATTCATATAGCCTTTGTTCAACATCTTTCAATTGTAAGTTGACAATTTGCTTTAAATGTTCTGTAGACAACGAATGAAATACGATGATTTCATCTACCCTGTTCACAAATTCCGGTCTAAAGATCCTTTTGACTGCGTCCATCACACGCGATTTCATTTCATCGTGCACGCGTCGAGTATCCTTTTCCACGGTGAACCCTAAAACCGCTTTCCCATGAATAGCTTCAGCACCTGCATTAGACGTCATGATAATAACAGAATTTCTGAAATCCACAGTACGGCCTTGTGCCTCGGTAAGCCTACCATCTTCAAGCACCTGTAATAATACGTTGAAAACATCCGGATGTGCTTTTTCTATTTCGTCAAGCAAAATTACCGAATAAGGCCGCCTACGAACGGATTCGGTAAGTTGCCCACCTTCGTCATAGCCTACATAACCGGGAGGCGCTCCAACAAGTCTAGAAACAGTATGTCGCTCTTGATATTCCGACATGTCTAGTCGAATCATGGCATCTTCATCGTCAAAAAGTACTTGGGCCAAGGCACGAGCCAGCTCAGTCTTCCCAACCCCGGTAGGCCCTAGAAAAATAAAGGAACCTATTGGACGTGCAGGATCTTTAAGCCCTGCCCTGGATCTTCGCACAGCTCTAGACACTGCCTCAACTGCATCGTTTTGACCAACAACGCGCTTATGAAGTTCATCTTCTAAGTTCAGTAACCTTTGAGATTCACCTGCCGCCAACCTTCTAACGGGTATACCGGTCCAATCTGCCACGATCGAAGCTATGTCATCAGCCGTCACTGTAGTCTTTTCAGGAATATCATTGATCTTCCATGTTTTTCTCTTTTCATCTATAAGCTGCTTTAAACGTTGTTCTTCATCTCTTAGTTCCGCAGCTTTTTCAAATTTCTGAGTCGCTACAGCATCTTCCTTTTCTTGAATCAAATCTTCCAATTTTAATTCAAGTTCCCTTAAATCTTTAGGGGCTTCAAACGCTCTCATACGTACTCTGGAACCTGCTTCATCTATTAGATCAATTGCTTTATCGGGCAAGAATCTATCGGAAACATACCTGTCTGACAAATTAGACGCTATTTCAAGCGCTTCATCAGTGTATTGTACTCCATGATGCGACTCATACCTATCTTTAATTCCTTTTAATATCTCAATGGTTTCATCTACGCTAGGTTCTGACACTAAAACCGGTTGGAATCTTCTTTCTAAAGCTGCGTCCTTTTCCACATGTTTTCTATATTCATCAAGCGTAGTAGCCCCTATGCATTGTAGTTCTCCCCTAGACAACATTGGTTTAAGTATACTAGAAGCATCTATGGAACCTTCAGCCGCACCTGCGCCTATTATATTGTGCATTTCATCGATGAATAAAATTACATCGCCAGACCGCTTTATTTCTTCAAGCACTTTTTTGAGACGTTCCTCAAACTCACCTCTGTATTTCGTTCCCGCTACCAATGCGGCTAAATCTAATGTAATGACACGCTTACCGCGAAGCATCTCTGGCACCATTCCCGCATTTACGTCCTGAGCTAAACCTTCCGCTATTGCAGTCTTGCCAACACCCGGCTCTCCGATCAATACAGGATTGTTTTTAGTCCTTCTTGAAAGAATTTGAATAACCCGCTCAACTTCTCGTTCCCTACCGATTACCGGATCGAGTTTATCTTCTTTAGCTAACTCGGTAAGATCCCGACCATACGTATCAAGCGTTGGCGTTTGAGTGCGCTTAACCCTAGCATGCTTACTCGGACGTTGTTTGACGATTTCTCCGCCAACACGTTTCACAATTTCGTTTCTAACCTCGTCGTATTCTGCACCCAAACGAGTTAGTATGCGTGATGCCAACCCTTCTTCCTCACGTATTAAACCTAAAAGTATATGTTCCGTGCCTATATAAGAATGGCCCAAACCATCTGCTTCTTCAGGTAACAAATGCAAGACTTTCTTTGCCGATTTGGTGACCGCATCAATAGAAGGCACAGCAGGTTTAATCTCGATTGACTTTTCTATCTCGGTTTTAATTTCCGCAGGCTCAATACCTACGCTCTCCAACACTAAAAGCGCGACGCTTCCCCGTTCCCTCAACAGCCCCAGCAATATATGCTCACTATCCATAGTTTGGGCACCACGGCTTTTAGCTTCTTCTTGTGCCCATGTAAGAACTTTCATTGCACGTTCTGTATATCTTTGCCTTCCACTCATTCTTCAACCCCCTTAACTGTTTGAATTACCTATACATCTTGGGAAGTTAAGTGCTTTCTTATTAAATCTGCCCGATGAACATCCCTTTCCCTAGCAGTAAGGTTACTTCCAAAAATCTTCTGTAAATAATTGGGGCGAGACAACACAAGTATTTCGTTGATATCGCTAATGCTGAGATCTGATACCATGCTAAATTCAGCCCCAAGCCTTAAATCCGACCAAAGTCTTAAAGATTCATCTGACGTGATTTTTCTCGCATTAGAAAGTATACCCAGTGCACGAAAAACTCGATCTTCAACATCAACACGATGATTTTTTAGAACACTTTGGCGAATTCTAATTTCCTCACTTACTACCTGTTTTACTACCAAGGACAAATTCTCAATTATCTCCTTTTCCGTTTGCCCTAAAGTAACTTGGTTAGATATCTGAAAAACATTCCCCTGACCTTTGGTTCCTTCCCCATAAAATCCCCTCACCACAAGGCCTACCTTATTAACTGCCGTAAGAACCCGGGAAATTTCATTTGCGATACCAAGCGCCGGTAGATGGACCATCACAGAGGCCCTAAGACCGGTTCCCGCGTTAGTAGGGCAAGATGTAAGATATCCGATGCGAGTATCGTAAGCATATTCGAGTCCTTGCTCAAAAAGATCATCGATACCGTTTATTAACACCCATGCTTCATTTAGTTCTAATCCAGAATGAAGCACCTGAAGCCGTAAATGATCCTCTTCATTTATCATTATCGCCACAGATTCATCCTGCCTTAAAATTAGTCCTTTTCCAGCTTTTTTCTCTGCGTGCTCAGGGCTTATCAAATGCTTTTCCACCAATACCTGACAATCTAAAGGCGAAGTATCTGCAAAATCAGTTTGAATAATAGAACCTCCAAACCCTTTTTCCCCGACATTGTCAGCAATATGAAACACCTTCCTGAGAACTAAGTCCGCGTCTTTTGCAGAAAGAAGATGCGGAAAAGGAACATTTTTCAAATTTCTAGCAAGCCGAACCCTAGACGAAATTACAACATTTCCCAAGCTTCCGCTTCCGTCCATCCAAGGCGAAGACGAATTTCGAAGTATATCCTGGAAAGCACCGGTGTTTTTATATTGCATACCTAACTCCCCCCTAGCTTCGCCTCAAATTGTTTTATCCTATCCCTAAGTTTCGCAGCCTTCTCATATTCCTCAGTTGATACCGCTTCTGTTAATTGTCTTCTTAATTGTTCTAGCTGCCTTCGTATTTGAGTGACTTCACCCATGGCAGAGGGCACCTTGCCAACATGTGAGTCTAAACCGTGAATCCGCCTGAGCAAAGGCCTTAGCCGCTCCCCAAAAACTTCATAACATTTAGAACATCCCAAGCGCCCAACACGAGCAAAGTCTTTGTAGGTCATTCCGCAAACAGGACATCTAGGCTCACCTATGCCACGCTCTAAAGTCGGCGGAATTTCAGTTTGCGACCCCAGAAACGCCGATAACAAGTTGTTAATCGAGAAACTCGGTTGGAACAAGACATTCAGAGTTAAAAGGCCAGAACGTTTAGCACATTCTCTGCAAAGATGCATGGTAATTTTCCTACCGTTAACCACCTTTTCAATGTGTACTGTGGCCTCTTCTTTACCACACTCTTCACACATCATAATTTCTCACTCCTCATCATCCACCACTGAAAAATAAGCACTTAGAGCAGCCTGAAATATTCTTGCCCTTAACCAATCTCTATGAGGTAAATCTACGGCAAGTGTATCCCTAGACACAACAGCTTGCATCAATTTAAAAGTTCTTGTGTCTATTAAATCTTCATCATAAAGTCGCGAAATATACGCATAAGCTTCATCTTGTGACAAATATGTGCCCACGTTTTTCATAATATCCTCAGCACCATCTGTAAGTTCAATCTTTACCACCCTAATGTATCCACCACTACCTCGTTTAGACTCTACAACATAACCGCGCTCAGGTTGAAAACGTGAACTCAATACATAAGTAATTTGCGACGGTACGCATCTAAAATAATCAGCAAGATAAGCCCTTTGCATTTCGGCTACTCCCCCGCCCTCTTCAACAAGCGACAAAATATATGCTTCAATAAGGTCAGCAAGACTAGCCAACATAATCACCTCCACAAAGGTAATTTTTCTTTTGACTTTGACTATCATTGACCATATATATAATACACCATCGTGAGAAAAATACAAGCGGAAACAATATCGCACCACTTGACCATAAATCACAAGCGTACACAATCCGCTGTTTGCACTTGTGATTTCGCAAATCATCCCTTATTAAAAGTTTTCTATAATGTATTTTTCCAAAGCCCAGGCGGCTATCGCACCGTCTCCAACTGCAGTCGCTACCTGTCTTAGCATTTTTTCTCTTACATCACCTGCAGCAAAAAGGCCCTGAGTTTTTGTAGACATATCTTTATTTACTTTTACATATCCGTTTGGGGTTAGATCTACAAGTCCATGTAAGGGTTTTGTATTCGGCAATGAACCTACATAAAGAAACACGCCATTTACATCTATTTCCTTCAAGCCGCCACTCTCAACGTCTTTTATGACAATTGATCTCAACATAGTGTCACCTTTTATTTGCTCTACAGTGCTGTTAAGTTTCAATATGATACCCGGATTTTCAACGACCCTATTTACGTTGGCAAGCCCCGCACGGAACTGGTCTCGCCGATGTATCAATATTACTTTGCTCGCATGCCTTGTCAAAAATTGGGCTTCAGTAAGCGCAGAGTCACCACCACCTACCACTGCTACGGTTTTATCTTTAAACAAAGGTCCATCACAGGTAGCACAAAAACTTACTCCACGCCTCATAAACTCTTCTTCACCAGGTACTCCAAGAGATCTTGGAGATGTACCTGCCGCCCATATAACACCCTTAGTTTGGTAGTTAGCACCGTCACTTGTAACTGACAGAAACTTACCCTGCTTTGAAACCGAACTTATCTCACCAAATTCAACTTCGGTTCCAAATTCTTTAGCTTGGTTAATCATTAGCTCCATCAATTGGAAACCCGATACCCCTTTAGGAAAACCGGGATAGTTATAAATCATATCAGTTGCTCCTGCTTGCCCACCTCCGCCCATAGGATCAAACAGTTTAACCTTAAACCCTGCTCTAGCAGTATAAATTGCAGCGGTGGCACCTGCCGGCCCACCACCCGCAATGATAACGTCCTTATTCACTAAAATAACCCCCTTTAATCATTATCATGGGCATAAAAACACTACTTTGATGCTAGCACGGCAAAACTTGCCGGCTCAAGCATTTTTGTTGTTTTACATTGCCTGACATTTGGAATGATATATTACCGAGGTGAATATTTGTGGAACACAGATTTAGTAATATCGACGATCTTTTAAGGTCAAACAGAACAAAGATTATTTTGGGCATAGTCGGATTAATGATCGTTTTCATGGCTATCAAAAACCAATTCTCAACACCAGATAGCCAGATTGTATCTGAGGAACCTGAAATATCTGTGTTTTTCCATAAAACAGGTGAAGTCAAATCTATGCCTTTAGAAACTTATTTAGAAGGAGTAATTGCCGCCGAAATGGACCCTGATTGGCCTTTGGCGGCCTTAGAAGCACAAGCTATAGTTGCACGAACTTTCACTCTTAAAAAGTTAGAAGAAGGTCCCGTAAAAGGTCGAAATGCTCAAGCTAGCACTGATCACAAAGAGTTTCAGGCGTATGATGCATCAATGATAAATGATAAAGTGAGGCAGGCAGCATACAATACTCGAGGACAGATAATCACATATAAGGGGAAACCTATAATAGCTTGGTTTCATTCGAGTTCCGGAGGAACGACGGCTAGCGCTGCTGAGGGACTTAACTTCACAAAAGAAAGTGCTCCTTACGCCCAACCGGTTAAAGATGTCCAACAAGAACCCAGTCATGAATGGGCTTGTAGTTTTTCAATTGAAGAAGTCCTCGAGGCTGCTAAGGTCGTAGGAGCCCAATTAGACAAAATAACCTCTATTGATATCGGCCGTAAAGGTTCCTCGGGCAGAGCAGAAACTTTAAACATCGCCGGAAAACAAGTCCCTGCACCAGAGTTCCGTTTAGCTATTGGCGACGAAACAATGCGTTCTACATTATTAGATACCGTTCGCCTTGAATCTGATTCAGTATACATGAAAGGCCGGGGTTTCGGTCACGGAGTTGGTATGTCACAATGGGGTGCTTGGCTACTAGCTCAACGGGGAAAAACTGCTCACGACATCGTGAACTACTATTATAAAGGTGTACAAATTCAAAACGTTTGGGAATGACGCTTCACAATGTTATCCGCTTCGGCATGCGTTAGATATGACCTACACCTAATACATGCCGAAGCTATACGATATTATTTTTACCTTTCTGCTTGAGCCTCTTCAATAATTTGATTAGCAATCTGCTCTGGCGCTTCCTCGTAATGATCAAATTCCATCGTGAACAAACCGCGCCCCTGAGTCATCGAACGTAAGTCAATTGCGTATCTTTGCATTTCACTCAAGGGAGCAAGGGCTTTAATTACCTGAATATTACCTTTTGATTCCATGCCAAGAATTTTTCCGCGCTTTTTATTCAAGTCGCCCATAATGTCGCCCATGAATTGATCTGGAACTGTAACTTCAACCCGAACAATAGGTTCGAGCAAAACAGGTTGGGCTTCAGTACATCCCTTTTTGAAAGCTAGTGATGCAGCAATAATAAATGCCATTTCAGACGAGTCAACTGTATGATAAGAACCATCATACAAAGTAGCCTTAATATTTACCACAGGATAACCAGCCAAAACGCCTTCCTGAATTGCCTCTCTTAGTCCTTTTTCTACTGCAGGAATATATTGTCTTGGAACAGCACCACCGAAAATCTTATCAACGAATTCAAATTCTTCGTCAGCGTTATGTTCAAACTCAATCCATACATGTCCGTATTGGCCGCGTCCGCCCGTTTGCTTCCTGTGCCTACCTTCCGCTTTTGAGGTACCTTTGATCGTTTCCCTATATGGGATTTTAGGTAGGGTAACATCAACATCCACACCAAATTTTTTCTTAAGTTTCGTTGTCGTTACATCGACATGTACTTCCCCAAGACCCGATAGTATGGTCTCACCGGTTTCAGCGTTACGTTCAACTGTAATGGTCGGATCTTCTTCAGTAAGTCTTGATAAGCCTGATGAAATTTTCTCTTCGTCACCTTTTGTTTTAGGATTAACCGCTAGTGAGTAAACAGGCGCAGGAAATGGTATCGGTGAAAACAACACAGGATCCTCTTGAGCACATAAAGTATCCCCTGTAAGAGTTTGCTGAAGCTTAGAAACAGCCCCGATATCGCCAGAAATCACCGAAGGAACAGGTATCTGGTTCTTACCTTTAATGGTATACAGTTGACCGATACGTTCTGAACGTTCTCTTGTAGAGTTATAACAACTGCTATTCGACTTGAGTTCCCCCGAATAAACCCTAAACAACGTAAGTTTTCCGACATAAGGATCGGCAGTTGTCTTAAATACAAGGGCCGAGAAAGTTTTTAAGCAGTCCGCCGATCGAATGGTTTCATCCTCGGTTCCGGGAATAACGCCTTTGACGGGCGGAACATCCGCCGGACTTGGCAAATAATCAACTATAGCATTAAGTAAAGATCGAAACCCAGCTAACTTGTTGGCCGAAATCGGAACAGTTAGAAATACTTTTTGAGCTAAACTGGCTGCTCTAAGCCCTTTAAGAATTTCCTCATCGGAAAGGTCGCCTTCTTCAAGATATTTTTCCAGTAAATTGTCGTCACCGTCGCATGCCGCTTCTTTTAGCTCTTCTTTTAAATCTGAAACGGCATCAGCCATATCTGTCGGAACCGATTCTTCCGAAATTTTCCCGTCAGAAGAAGTGATATAGGCAATTCCTTTAATAACATCGACAACGCCTTTAAAACCTGCTTCTTTTCCTATAGGTAGATAAAGCGGAAGCACCTGGCGTCCAAAAACGTTAGTCAGTTCAGTAAGCGTATCTTGAAAATCCGTATTCTCCCGATCTAACTTGTTGACCACAAGCAATCTAGGAATCTTGTACTCTGTAGTATACTGCCATACTAGCTCTGTCCCGACCTCAATTCCACCTGTGGCATCTATAACAACCAAAGCTCCGTCGGCGACCCTAAGAGCTGAGCGAACTTCACCTACAAAGTCAAAATATCCAGGCGTATCTAAAATATTTATTTTGTAATCATCCCATAGAACCGGAGCTAACGCCGTAGATATCGTGGTATTACGTCTAATTTCTTCTGGATCACAGTCTAGGGCTGATGTTGAATCATCAACTTTCCCCAAGCGATCATTACCGCCGGTAACAAACAACAATCCATCGCCAATGCTGGTTTTGCCAGCACCACTGTGGGAAATAAAAGCAACGTTTCTAATGTTTGCTGTGGAAAACTCCTTCAACGAAATCTCCTCCTAACAACCAGGCTACCGCAGGTCTCTTCGGCATATTATCAATTATCTCCTGCTTCGTGCAAGTAAAAATATCCGGGACCATACAAACTTGATATGCCTATGGTAGATCAAACGCACACTTAAGCAATTTTTTAAACTAATGGTTAATCACATTACGATTCTAACTATTTATAATCGCTAAGAAGATCGTATTTTTAAAAAAAGGAAATAAATTGGTAAAACCTTTCATTTAGTGTCTTGCGTTATCCACAAGGTTTTCCACATATCCCCAAAAATGTTATGTAATGATCTGCACCTGACATAATAATGGGGTTGTATACCGACATGTCATTTAATAACCAAACATGACGATAATCCATATAATTGAACAGTTGAGATAGCCAACAGAGTTTTGTTTCACTATAGTTATACTACGACATATTTCCATTATTATCCACAGAGTTTTCCACATATCCCCAGAGATTTTCATCGAATAAATTTCTTTACAAAACAATATAGCCTCACCGTAAGTGAGGCTTTTAA
>CAYORX010000026.1:0-21405 GCA_964406505.1 uncultured Eubacteriales bacterium | reverse complement strand
TCTCAAAACACCTCCGCATTCGCATTTAGGTGGAATTATGCCTTTCTCAACTGACTTGGTTAAAAACTCAAACGTGGTTTGCGTGTGGCAAACATTACAACTACAAGTGCGTAAGTTGCCATGAATTTCCAATATATTATGAGAACCTGATTGGTGGTGAAGTCCGTCTATATTTTGTGTAATTATGATGTTAATTAAAGAACTTTTTTCAAGATGTGTAAGAGATTTATGGGCTGCATTAGGTTTTTTACCGCGCATAGTGTTAAGCAATTCTAACCCTTTGGTATAAAAAACATCTGGTTTGTGATAAAGGGTGTCTGTGCTAAGCAGTTTCATGGTATCTAAATTTCTCCATAAACCTTTGGAACTTCTGAAATCCGGAATCCCACTTTCAGTTGAAATTCCTGCCCCGGTTAACACGACAGTATGTCTAGATTCCTTCAAAGCCCAGGCTAAATCACCGATAGCAGATCTCATAATGTTCTCTCCCTTGTATATTTAACTTGGTTACCAAATTTTAATAAGGTCTTATGATATATTTTTACGGGTAAAACTAATTAAGGCAAGTTTATCCTTATATTTATTTTCCCAGACCATTGATGTTATCTAATCGATAAAATAGGAATTTTAGTGTGTTTGCAATACAATTCAATTGTAAACGTTAAAAAAGCCCGTCGTTGTGTAAACTTCTTATGAAAAACTATTTGAACTAAAAGATCATCTAGAAGGGAGGCAACGTTGTGATTGTTATAACTGGTGCATCGGGCCATTTAGGTAACAACCTTGTAAGGACTTTGTTAAAATCAAAGCGCAAAATAAGATGTTTGGTGTTAGAAGGGGAAAGTTTAACACCTTTGCGAGGGTTAGATGTTGAAACAGTCAAAGGAGATATTCGCGATGTTAATTCACTTTATCGAGCTTTTAAAGATGCCGAAATAGTCTACCATTTGGCGTCGGTTATCAGTTTGCTACCTAGGGGAATTAAACTAATGCGGGAAGTAAATGTTACCGGTGCTATGAACGTTGCAGAAACTTGCTTGGATCTTGGTATTCGACGATTAATTTATACGAGTTCAATTCATGCTTTGGCTGAACCGGTTTCTGGTGGAATTTTGGATGAACGCATGCCTTGTGATCCTAAACAAATACCAATGGCTTATAGTAAAACAAAAGCTGAAGGTACACTTGAAGTTTTGAAAGTAATAGATAAGGGGTTGGATGGTGTAATAATGATGCCTACCGGTATAATCGGTCCTTATGATTTCAAGCCTTCCGAAATAGGACAAATGCTTATTGATTACGTATCAGGTAAGATTTCGGTTAGAATAAAAGGTGGTTATGATTTTGTCGATGTGCGAGATGTTGCCTTAGCACATATGCTAGCTGCAGAAAAAGGACGTACAGGTGAAAAGTATATATTGTCTGGACATTGGATCTCTGTGGATGAAATAATGAAAGAAGTCTCTGCGCTTACCGGAGTTCCTTTGCCGCGATGGAAGATTCCGGCTAAACTCATATCTGCAATAGGGCACATTTTTACCGCATATAGCATGGTGACTGGGGCAAAAGTACTCATTAATCAAAATTCAATTGGCACCCTTAGAGATAATTTGACGATTTCCTCAACTAAAGCACAAAAAGAATTAGGTTATACCCCTCGTCCAATAAGAAAAAGCATTAGGGATACGCTAGAATGGTTTATCGAAAGTGGAATGCTGAATTCCAAAGGACTTTTATTATAAAAGAAGGGCTTATTAACTTAAAAATGGAAATGTAAATCTAAATTTTCATATGCCGACCGTTTAAAAATATAGATCGAAATTTTCCGGAGGTATTTATGCTTTCAGGACAACTGTTTGAACTTTTCTATGAGGCCGCAAGTATCCAACGTTGGAATGACTACTTGAGACCTGCCCAGGGTTTTACTGAATTAGATAAACAAGCGCACAAGATGATGTATGCTTATGTGCTTGGAAAATTTGAACAAATGAACGGTGGACTAGAATTTGATTGGGTGAAATTGATAGAAGGTGGTTTGTTTGAATTCTTGCACAGAATAAGGCTTACTGACATCAAACCTCCTGTATTTCATAAAATCATGAAGGACAAAGGAACTGAGATCAACCAGTGGGTGCTCGAAGAATATCATGATTCCCTAAGCCACGTAGAGAAAGGCATATTCTCTCGTTTTGGGAAATATCTTTTTGAGGCTGAGTATAGTGAATCAGAAAAGCAAATACTCAAAGCATCACATTATTTAGCTACGAACTGGGAATTTCAACATATATATAGACTCAATGCGGGTTTATACGGTTTGGAAGACGAGAAAGAAAATATAGAAGCCAGACTTAATGAGCATGCAACGCTTATAGGTGTAAAAAATCTGGCATTAGATAAAAACATTCGGAATTTTATGGGCCTTGTGGGGCAGCTAAGATTTCAACAGCGTTGGGGACATTCTCCTAGAATACCGCAAACATCCGTTCTTGGTCATATGCTTATCGTCGCCATACTTGTATTCTTCGCATCATTAAAATTGAAAGCTTGCCCAAAACGTATATATAACAACTATTTTTGCGGGCTATTCCATGATCTGCCTGAAATTTCAACCAGAGATATCGTTGCGCCGGTAAAGAGATCAGTTCCCGATCTGGACCAAATTATTAAAGATATTGAGACATCTTGGTTCAATAAAAAACTCTACCCGCTGCTGCCGAAACAATGGCATCCAGAGATAAAATATTTTGTGGAAGACGAATTTTCCGATCGCATTATCTATAATGGACAAAAGATTAAAACGAAGATTACCGCGCAATACAATTTTGATCATTATTCGCCTTTAGATGGTACGTTGATTAGAGCTTGCGATCATCTTGCTGCATATTCAGAAGCATATCTTTCTATAAAACATGGAGTTAGATCTAAGCATCTTTTGGACGGACTCTCTATATACGATGTCTACCAAGGTACAAATAGCGTGGTTTCGGATGTGGATTTTGGTCCGATTTTTAGATATTTTGATCCCAATGAGCTTATTATTTGACAACATATAGGCATGTCACTTTTACATTTGTTTTAATATAAACATCGAAAAACGAATTGCATTTGGGCAGGAATTTATTCTACAAGAAGCGAAGAACATATTTGGCAAAGTTGAAATTTCGTTTTCCTTAAGGTAAGTTATGGATGACTTAAGTAAAAGAATATATATCTACGCAGCTACGCAGCACTATCCGCATTAAAATATCCAGACTATTTGTTTGTAGCATCTAAAATCAGGCAAATTTTAGTTCGCTTCGTTTGTTTTTACTATCGCTGAAGGGCGGTGATAATTTATCTACATCATATTCGCAATATAATTGCTTGGTCAATCACACTTAATAAAGCGCTGATTTAGGAGTGAAATCTATGAAACCTATTTATGAAACACTTTCGGAAATATTAGATGGACGAGAAGGAATTTTTGCAGTAATGGCCAGGAATTTTAAAACCGGAGAGGAAGTTTCGATAAATCCCGATGTTTTAATGCCTACAGCTAGCGTGTTTAAGGTGCCTGTATTGGTTGAATTATTTCGCAAAGCTGCTTTGGGCGATATCGATTTGTATCAAAAACATGAGCTAACCGAAGGAGATAAATCCCCCGGATCCGGTATATTGAAAGAAATGCTTCCCGGTGCTCAACTTACTTTAAAAGATCTTGCTGTACTCATGATAATCATCAGCGATAATACTGCTACGGATTTGTGTATAAAGGCGGCAGGGCTAGACGATATAAATGTGACGATGAAAGAACTTGGTCTTACAAACTCCTATATCACCATGGGTTGCAAGGGGCTTTTAGCTTATTGCGCGGGTATCGAAAACCCATGGCCTTCTGAAGAAGAAGTAGCCCGGACGTTTGAGCAACTTAGATCCGATGTGCGTGAGATCGATTTAGATGGGCTAGCTTTTCAAGGTGTGAAAGAAAACAACGTGACCACGGTTAGAGATATGGTAAACCTTCTACAAATTCTTTACGAAGCCAAAAAGCTTCCCAGCGAAGTATGCGAAAATTGTTTAGATGTGATGAAACGGCAGCAACTTCGCGACAGAATACCGGGATTGTTACCTCTGGGTACAATTACTATGACTAAAAGCGGCACTTTGGGTAATGACGTAATCGTTAACGATGTAGGAATTGTCGAGCCAAAAGGCGGTAATCCTTATGCTATAGCGATCCTCACTAACCAAAAGCCTCGCAAAGATTCAAGGCAAATTCCCGCTATCCTCAGCAAAGCAATCTTCGACTATTTCACGGTAAAGAGATGAGGTGGTAATAAATTATTGGTTCCAATTAATTTCGGAGGTGAATTGAATGCTTATAGAAGGAACGGTATTTTCTGTGGTTACACTAGTAGTTTTGTGTGCAGCCATGATTTTGGGAATTCGCGAAAGTCGTAACGGGAAAGTACCCCAAATTCGACAATTAGCGGCTGTTGATGCTATTGATGAATATATAGGCCGTTCAGTAGAAATGGGACAGCCTGTTCATTTTAGTGCCGGAGTGGGAAACCTAATCGATCGGGGTGCTTCGGTGACTATTGCAAGCCTTTCTTTTCTTTCTTATATTTCGGAAACCTGTGCAAGATACGATTGTGGGTTAGTAGTTACGGTAGCTCAAGGTGATGTTTATGCCGCAAGCGACGAAGTTATGAGGGCGGCTTATTTACGCGCCGGAAAGCCTGAAATGTATACACCTGACATGCTGCGATTTCTTTCAGTAATCCAGTACGTGTATGCGGGGGGTGTTGTTGGTACCATTAATCGTGAAAATGCTGCTACCAATATTATGATTGGGCATTACGCAAATGAAGCTTTGTTTATCGCAGAAGAAGCCCACCAATCGGGTTGTGTACAGATAGCTGGGACTACCAACGAATATCAGATTCCTTTCTTTGTTGCTGCATGTGACTATGTGTTGATCGGAGAAGAAATATTTGCGGCTGGGGCGCAAATGTCAGATGACCACGCACAACTAGGAGCTATAACCGGTCAAGATTTTGCGAAAGTATTGGCGATGGGATTTTGTGTTATCGGTTGTATACTTGCTTCGCTAGAGATTGATATTTTGTATGTTCTAATGAGTAAGTGAAAGGGTGTGACTAAATGTTTAAACGGACAATCCCAGTGCTTTTTACTGCTGTTGCTGGTTTTTTAATGCTATTGAATAGTTATTTGGACATTCCTTTAATACATTCCCTGGCATCAGAAGTTCGCGCATGGGCACCTATCATGGTCAGTTTTGCAGTAATTACA
The DNA here is from genome assembly GCA_964406505.1 of uncultured Eubacteriales bacterium. GTDB lineage: Bacteria > Bacillota > Sulfobacillia > Fermentithermobacillales > Fermentithermobacillaceae > DTU015. The sequence goes on along the minus strand of CAYORX010000026.1, from coordinate 16,110 downwards.
GGAACTTTTAATCTCATCGGAGTGCATGGCAGAACGGTGAGCCGAAAGAATGATGATCGGTACTTTAGCGGAGTGTTTTTATTGTTATTAGTAATTACCGTAACCATCGGGTTGTCTCAAGGCACTACCTCTTCGTTATATGATTTTTTGTATAATAAAATGCTTGTGCCGTGTTCGTCAACCATGGCTGGTATGACCGCTTTTTTTATCGCTTCCGCGTCATATAGGGCTTTTAGGGCGAGTAACGTTGATTCGGGCTTCCTGCTTGTTTCAGCTTTCCTCGTTATGTTGGGACGAGTACCTATCGGTGAGGCCATTTCACAGCACATGCCTTTAGTAGCCCAATGGCTTATGGATATTCCCAACCTTGCCGGTCAAAGAGCGTTTTTGGTTTGCAGTGGGATCGGTTTTATGTCCCTTTGCCTTCGTACAATTATTGGCCTACACCGTGCTCACTTGGGTGCAGGTGAATAGAAAGGGGTGCAACAATGAATTTATTCGAACGTTTTGCGAAGATAGATCCCAGGATTATGTATGCGGTAGTTTTGCTTGTAGTTGCTATCCCTCTCATTAACCCCTTTGGTTTGCCTATGATGGTTATGGATGCGAGCCATGAGTTTTACAGTCTTATTGATAGTCTGCCCCACGGCGCAAAAATAGTTTTATCTATTGACCACGCGGCGGGACCTGATGTTGAATTAGGACCAATTGCCCAAACAATGCTGATTCATTTAGTCGACAAAGAAGCAAAAGTGTATGCGATGTCTTCCATCCCCGAAGGACCCATGTTTGCCGAAAGATACTTAAAGGTTTTGGAGGATTATGATAAAGAATACGGGGTCGACTATGTTAATCTAGGCTACTTTGCTGGTGGGGAGGCAGGAATGGCCGCTTGGGCAGACGATTTTCATTCGGTATTCAGGACGGATATACGAAACACCGCGTCAGATCAACTACCTATGATGAAAGAAGTGCAAAGTGCTAAAGATTTTGACTTGGTTGTTACTTTAAACTCTGGTCCCGGCGGTTACGGGCCTCCAGATTTTTGGCTTCGACAGATTGCAGTTGCAAAAGGTGTGCCTTTGGCCATGGGCGTAACAGCTATTATGGGGCCCCAAACCCAACCTTACTACCAGTCAGGACAAATTAAAGGATTATTGATCGGGCTTCGTTCGGCAGCCGAATATGAAATGCTCATAGAGCAGCCAGGTATGGCAGTTGCTCAGATGGATGCACAATCTGCGGCTCATGCTGTGATTTTAATTCTTATTATATTGGGTAACTTGGGATACTTCTATCGGAAGAAAACCATCGACAGCCAAGAGGCTTAATATGAGTATAAAGGGGAGGGGACATTGTGAGTACTAGTTTTGATGTATGGGTAGCCGCTGCGTTAACTTTAGCGATGTTTAGCTTAACGCTTTATAAAGAGAACCCAATCTATCGTGTGGGAGAACACGCTTTTATTGGAATAGGAATAGGTCATACTTTGGTTACTGCGATTGACGTGATAAGAAAGTCGGCCGTTAATCCTATCATACAAAATGGTGAGTTGCGATTGATCATACCTTTGGTATTTGGAGCATTATTTTTTCTTAGGTATTCGGAGAAATACGCTCATTTATCTAGAATGTCTACCGGTATAATCGTAGGAACAGGTGCAGGATTAGGTCTTGCGGGGGCAGTAAAGGCACAGTTTCTAGATCAAATTAAAGCAACCTTTTTACCTTTTAATTCGATAGATAATATTATCTTAATTGTAGGGTTTCTAACTGGTGTAAGTTACTTTCTGATGACCACAAGGTACACTCGACATTTGGAAGGGAATTTTTCGATAATTCCTAAAGTAGGTCGATGGTTTTTGATGATCGCTTTTGGAGCATCTTTTGGTAATGCAAGCATGGGCTTTTTATCATTTCTTATAGGAAGAGTGTTATTTTTAGTTAGGGATTGGCTTGGGTTATCTAAGCTCGTTTAATTAAAGTTGCTAATTTTATGTTGCAGGTACCATTTGTCTATTAAATTAAACGTAGTATAGTTATGGTAAAGGAGTGATTCATAAATGGCCTGGAAATTTGCAGTAGGCGGAATAAGTCATGAAACTAATTGCTTCAGTCCAATTAAAACAGAACTAGTACATTTCAAACATAGGAGTTATGTTAAAGGCGAAGATGTCTTAACTGCATATACTGGCACAAAAACTCCAATGGGCGGATTTATCGATTTTGCCAGTGAGACTGACTCGATTCTGTATCCTACCATATCTGCAGGAGCAGTTCCGTCGGGTATTGTATCCAAAGATGCGTATCTCCAACTTAAAAATGAACTTTTAGAGGGAATCAAAAATGCAGGTGAAATAGATGGGGTGCTTTTAGCCCTTCACGGAGCGATGGTTGTAGAAGATTATCCTGATGCTGAAGGTGATATCCTTTCTAGCGTAAGAGAAGTCGTCGGACCCGACGTGCCAATTGCAGCTACATTAGACTTTCATGCAACGCTGACCGATATCATGGTTGAGAAAGCAGATGGATTATTTGGGTACAATACATACCCACATATCGATGGTTATGATCGCGGTTTAGAGGCTGGTCGTTTTGTAGCGAAATTGCTTCGAAAAGAAATCGACCCTGTAAATGTGGTTCTAAGACCGCCGCTCGCTCCGCCCGTGGTTCCCGCTCGAACAGGATGGGGGCCAATTAAAGAGCTGATGGAGCAAGCCTTTGAATTTGAAAAAGAGTCGGGTGTAATTAACGTTAGCGTCTATGGTGGGTTTGTATATTCAGACGTTCATGATGCTGGGCTCGCTTTTTTAGCTACTACAGACGGAGATAAAGAAAATGCACAAAAGATCGTAGAGATTTTAGCTGATAAGGCCTGGGAACTACGACACTCTTTTATTGCGGACATGAAAAAGCCTCAAGATGCCGTAAAATATGCTATGGGTAAAAAAGAAGGTCCAATTGTTTTAGCTGATGTAGCAGACAATACGGGTGGAGGGGCATCTGGTGACGGTACGGAAGTTCTTCGTGCTTTAATCGAACAAAATGCGCAAAATGCAGTAGTAATAACCATTCCAGATCAGGAAGCCGTGAATGAAGCTTTTAGAGTGGGAGTTGGCGGTTCTTTCGATGCTTTAGTAGGTGGAAAATTTGATAATTTGCACGGTGAACCAGTTCGGGTCAAAGGCATTGTTAAAGTTCTTTCAGATGGTACCTTCGTACATAAAGGGCCAATGTCCACCGGTATGAAGTCTAATATGGGTCGAACTGCAGTGATTCAGTGCGGGGGCGTAGAGATTATAGTGAATGAAAGGCGTTTCCAGCCTGTTGATCCCGAAGTAGCGCGAAGCGTTGGAATAGATCCGGCGCACAAAAAGATCGTTGTTTTAAAGTCTGCCGTTCACTATAGAGCATCTTATGAACCCATTGCGGCAGAAATAATTGAAGTAGACGGTCCTGGATTAAGCAGTCCCAATCTTTCAAGATTTGAGTTTAAACATATAAGACGTCCCATATTCCCTATTGATAAAGATACTGAGATACAACGATAACTTTAAGTAGAAGATGCCAAGGCTTAAAACTATCAGTTCTAAGCTTTGGCATCTTGTTCTTGGAGTATATTCTTACCGCATGTGTAAAGGAACCTGTCGATGATGGGGCCCAAAGTCGAGATGAGATAGAGACTGATATTCTCATTATCGGTGCCGGTGGTGCCGGTCTAATGGCAGCTTATTTGGCCAAAGATGCTGGTTATGATGTAATTTTGTTAGAAAAACGTGTATTTACAGGCGGCAACTCTATCGTTGCAGGAAAGTTTGACGCAGGTGACTCGAACTTTAATGCCGAGATGGATGTGAATTATAGCGCTAAAGACCGCCACGAAGATGTGTTTGATGAAGTCGGGCAAGTCACAGACGAAGTTGATGCTGATTTCGTACGAAATTTCACCTCAAAAGGCGGTGAAATCATCGATTGGCTGTACAATGATGTAAAGGTGCCTATAGGTAAAATCATCAACGACAAAGAAATATATGCACCTGAAGGTTCTGACCAAAAATTAACAATCTAAGCCATTATTTTACTGACCGACAAGGTTCAAGAAATGGGTGTTGAGTTGCGTTTAGAGACCGCGGGAACGAGATTTTGGTTGACGATGGTAAAGATAGTTGGTGCAGAAGTTCAAGAACCTGATGGAGAATAGCTGATGCAGTGATTATAACTTCAGGTGGGTTTGCCGCTTCTGATGAGTTGCTTGCAAGATACGCATCAGACTTGGGCAGGCACTTCTACCTCTAACACTGATGCCACGACAGGTGACGGTATACTGATGGCAGAAAGAATTGGTGCGGCACTTTCTAATATGGAATCTCTGACATTGAATTCGACATTTTATGCCGAACCAAACGGTAACACCATGTTAGATAGTGGAATTTGATATGCCGGTGGTATATTAGTCGACAAAACACATGGAAAACGGTTTACCGCGGAAATGAAAGATTATACAGCCGTTTCATTAGCTGAACTTGCACTTCCGGGAAAAACAGCGTATGGAATTTTAGATGCAAATACTGTTGGCATGTTTGAAGGATATTCTGATGTTGAATCCGGAGATACTCCTGAAGAGTTAGCTGAAAAGATCGGCGTAGAACCCAAAGGTCTTGCAGAAACCATATCCAATTACATTAAATATTATAATGCTGACGGTCAAATTATTCCTGGTTTATATGCGGCTGGAGATATGGCTGATGTTAAGCTTTTTGGTGCTAAGGCACTTAGCGCAGCATGTGTTTATAGTAAAATTGCTGCTGAGTCTGTAAACGAATAGATCTAACAACATCTTTAGTGTCTAGGAAAAATCGACAATAGGAGCCTCCCTAAGTAGGTTATAGGGAGGCTTTCTGTTGTATGTCAAACTTCGTAGAGGGTCGTGCTGGAATGGACAGTCAAAGCATATTTCTTTAGTCAACAATATTTTACATGAATGGACATAGATAAATTTACCACTTAAACGAAAATTTGGATTGAATCTTATTGACACTAGTATTAACTCACCTTATAGTCTACGTATGAGTTTTTCCAAATTGGTAAAACTTATAAAGCATGGACAGCATGGTCCAGGTTTGTTTATCCAGCAACCGTCACGGTGCGTTAGGTAAACATTTAAATCGGGGAGGTTTAAAGTGCAGAAACGAATATTGATTTTACTTCTAACAGGATTATTAGCAATATGTATCGTAGGTTGTAAATCTTCCTCCAAGTGGGATGATGGCGTTGTTTACGGGACGGGGGACGGTCACAATGGTCCTATCAAGGCAGAAGTGACAGTAGAAAAAGGCAAAATTACTAAAGTAGAAGCTATAGAACATGAAGAAACGCCAGGGATTGGGGATACGGCTATTGAAAAGATCTCAGATCAAGTAATTGATAGCCAAAGTTCAGATGTTGATACTGTTTCCGGTGCAACAATGACCAGTGAAGGTTTTATCAAAGCAATTGATGAGGCATTAGCCCAAGTTGCTAAGGGCTAATGTAAAACGTAGCAATTATTTTCCAATTTAGGAGGATATAGTGTATGAAGAAACATATATCTCTTTTTCTGACGCTAACGATGATGATTGTATTACTAACTGGTTGCCGCGGACCCGCCAAATTGACGGCAGATGTGGTTGTAATAGGCGCAGGGGGAGCAGGACTTACGGCCGCCAATACTGCAATAGACAACGGTGCTAAAGTAATTTTACTGGAAAAAATGGCTTTTGCGGGCGGGGCTACAACTTTAGCTGCAGGCTCGATTACTGGAACAGGCACTAGGCTTCAAGCAGAGAATGGCATAAAAGCTTCCGTAGAGGAATTTATGCAAGAACTTGAAGATGAAGCGGTGTATGAATATGATGAAGAACTTGTAAGGATACATGCGGAATATTCGGGCCCCGCAATAGATTTTATGGAAGATCTCGGTGTAGAGTTTTTTCCGGAACTTGAAACTATTCCGTTTAGACATCGGACGAAAGATCCGTTTCAATCTAGGTTCGTTGAACTTGCTCTTGAATCTTTCAAAAATAAGGGCGGGGAAGTGCTATTAAACACCAAAGCTGAGGAAATACTTAAAGGATCTGACGGGTCTGTTACAGGAGTCAAAGCTACTGATGATAAAGGTAAAGTAGTTAACATCGACGCAAAAGCTGTGATTATAGCTACTGGAGACTTTAGCGCTAATACAGAAATGCTACCCGATGAGTACAAGAATGCTTTGAATTTTGGCCCAGTATCCAGTACCGGAGACGGGATTACAATGGCGCAATCCATTGGGGCTGCAACAGTTAATATGGAAGATGTGGCACTTTGGGGCAACGGAGTTGAATCGACTCAAGGATTTGGTGAATATGCATGGGGTAGGCTTTTATGTGAATTTGGTGGAATCTATGTAAACATGTACTAGATGATGAAGAAGTTGCTCAAGTTACGTTCGAGCAAGAACAACAAGACAAATTGGTATGGGTAATTTTTAACCAAACTATCAAAGACGAATTACACAACATAGGTTTCCCGAGCATTGGTTCTACATGGACGGAACAGAAAGAAGCAGCTGAAATAGAAGCCGGCAAAAACGTGGCAAAAGCGGATTCAATAGCAGAATTGGCAAAGAAAATCGATATTCCGTCTGACGCCTTAGAAAAAACGGTTAGGGACTACAATTCTTATGTTGAATCAAAAAACGATCCCGAGTTTGGCAGAGAGTCTTTCGCTAATGCTATCGAAGAAGGTCCATTCTATGGAATGATTCAACGGGTAGGCATTTATCCTACAGTTGGTGGCCTTAAAATTGATACGGACGCACGGGTGCTAGGTCAAAATGGAGAACCCATCCCAGGTTTGTATGCTGCTGGTGATGTTACTGGTGGTGTCAGCACAAACGGACGAGATACTCTGGTACCAGCTATGGCTTACGGAATAGTTGCAGGAGAAAAAGCGTCTGAGCAAGTGAAACAATAGTGTAATATTATGTAGGGCGTAATTTGTACAGACTGCATGAAAAAATTTTAATGTTAATATAAATGCCTTTTTGCTCCAGGAAGTGAGTAAAAGGCATTTTTATTTTGAAATTGCCTAACAGAGAACGCCTCAATTGTTCAACGTATTGAAGAAGGATTAAATCAGAGATTCGTCGAAACAAGTATTGGTATAATCGAGCATTTTACAAATCCATCTACACAGCAACAGTTAACCACAAGACCGAGTTTTCGGAAAACACCAAATTTAGGCGGTATTCTCACATTGATTCTACTGAACTAAAACGCAATTTCGTCAACCCAATACACGAAGTTCAAGTTGAGGATTTTTGGTGTAGTTTCTGGGTTTACCTATCGGATATGTCACGATCGTCAGGGGGTGGTCGGTTTTTAAATAAGATATCTGCCCAAAAAGTGTTCATTACACTATCGGTTTTATTTGGATATTTTATAAAAAGTACAATTCTAAGATCGGGACACGAAGGAGGTATTAACGATGTTTATTTATTTGGCAGGGAGCGAACCAGTGGAATCTGTTTTAGGGATTTTTTATCCTGGGGAAGCGGCTAGTTTTTTGTTGGTTCTGGTTCTTGGGCTCTTATTGTTCAACTATGTCAATCGTGCCCGGAAAGGGCTAGAGATTCCTAGTATACGAAGAATGCCGGGGCTTGACGCTATTGATGAAGCTATAGGTCGCGCCACTGAAATGGGTAAACCGGTTTTATACGGTGTAGGACGGGGTGATGTTACAGCGCCTGATACACTAGCAACTATGCCGCTGTTAGAGCACGTTACTATGAGGTGTGCCGCATACGATACGGATATCATCCAAGTCAACGCAAAATTTGTGGTTTACGGCATTGCTGATGAGGTAGTACGGCAAGCATATTTGCGCGCAGACAAACCTGATCTTTATAACCCAGATAATGTTCGTTGGTACACAGATTCGCAATATGGATTTGCCGCCGCAACAGCAGCTACTATGAGAAGAGAACTACCGGCAGCGAACTTAATGTTTGGTCACTATATGGCAGAAAGTATAATTATAGGTGAAACAGGGGCTTCGCTAGAAATGATGCAAGTTGGCGGTACTACTAATGTTTTACAAATTCCATTTCTTGTTGCTACTTGTGATTATACGCTTTTAGCTGAGGAATTCCATGCCGCAAGTGCCTATGTTTCTCAAGATCCGCCTTTGGTGGCGAGCATAGCTGCTTTGGATCAAGTGAAAGTTGCTTTGGTAATTTTAATGGTAATTGGCAGTATACTAGCTACCTTTGATTCTCACGACTGGCTTGTAGAACTGTTTCATTACTGATTGAAATGTAATGGTTAGCTTAAGTTTTGGATAAGAAAGGACTGAATTAAATGAAGCGTCAAATCCCAGCCCTTATAACTTTAGCAACTGGACTACTATTACCTTTATCTACCATGCTTAGTTTTGGTCGAAAGTTGGATCTCCCCGGTATTACAGACAAGTGGCATCTTCTAATAGTTGCTGGGACGTTTATGATAGGATCCATAGGGTTAACTAGGATGCATATTGGCAATATCATTGAACGTAAAAAAGATTGGATCTACAGTGCGGTCTTGCTAATTGCGTTATGGGGATATTTTATATTGGGTTTATTTGATACAGCTACAGGCGAAACTTATAATGCGATTTACAATGCAGCTGTAATACCCATGCAATCAACAATAGCTGCGCTTATGGCGATTTATGTTGTTTCCGCTGCCTATAGAGCGTTTAGAATAAGAAATATAGAAAGTGGCATTCTGCTTGTTGCTGCTGTTCTGGTCATGGTTGGACAAGTATCAATAGGCGAAGCTATATCTACAAAAATCCCTGATCTTAGTACGTGGATCATGCATATTCCGAATAGTGCGGTTATGAGAGGCTTGCAGATTGGTATTAGATTAGCTACGATTGCAGTCGCCTTCAGAGTGATATTTGGATTAGAAAGCGCCCATATTGGCGGCGAGTGAAGGGGGTAGTTAATGATGAATTTGACTAAATTCGGTGAATTAGACGTTAGATGGATTCATATTGTTTTTCTTATTATTATTACAGTGCCATTGCTCAAGCCGATGGGGCTTCCTATGGTTGTGACCCCTGAGGTTAAGGATTATGCCGGAGTGATAGACGAGCTCCCCCCAGGCTCAATAGTATGGATAGCACCGGACTACCATGCCGCTGCGGCTGCGGAAGTTAACGCCCACGTAGTATCTACTTTCAAACGTGCACTGGAGAGAGATCTGAATGTAATAATTATGACTCTTTACGTTGAAGCTCCAGCTATAATCGAAAAACTTCTGCCACCTATTGCAGAATCGATGGGAAAAACATATGGCGTTGACTATGTTAATCTAGGTTACAATCCTGGGGAAGCTGTTGCTTTAAGGGCAATGTTAAGGGATATTGGTTCAGCATCCGGTAATGTTGACCATTACGGCAATTCTTTGGATGATTTGCCCTTGATGAAAAGGGTGCCGAAGTTGGATAAAGACCATGTTGATTTGATTGTTAGTATTGACATTGGTGGCCATTTAGGTTCTAGGGCTTATATGGAGTATGTTACTGATCCTTTGGGAATACCTTTATTAGTTGCATGCTCTGCGGGCATGACCATGCAAAACATGCCTTACTACCGTTCTAAACAAATTTTGGGTTTACTTCCTGGCCTGGCGGGTTCGGCACAGTATGAAATTTGGTTACAAGATCCTGGTATTGCTACTGCGAAAATGGACGCTCAGTCGTTAGGCATTGTGAGCTTTACTATTCTCCTTCTATTGGGGAACATAGGTTATCTAGCAAGCCGTTCACAAGGGGGTAGGAAATCATGACATTTGCAAACACCATTGCGGCTTTATTCACTTTCAGTATCCTTACTCTTATTTGGCGCGAAAATCCAGTGTTCAGGTTTGCAGAACATCTGCTTTTGGGACTTGCGGCGGCTCATACTATGATCGTAACTCTTGATAACTTTATAAAACCTACTGTCAAAAACGAAATTATTGGTAAAGGTCAATGGTATTACATTCTTCCACTTTTATTCGGGGCACTAATTTATTTAAGATATGTACCAAAAATTAATTGGGTGGCACGATATCCAGTATCATGGTTTGTGGGTTATGGGGCCGGTTATGTGTTGGCCTTAACACCGAGACCTTTGCTTACGCAGATCACCGATACGTTCATCTCATTGGATTCGGTAGATACGATTCTCTATTTTCTAATTACCATAATAACAGTATCCTATTTTTTCTTAACTGCGAAGTGGAAGGAATCTACAAATTTCGGTCGCACGCTTGACCTGTGGGCTAGACGTGTAATAATGGTTGGATTAGGGGCTTCCTTTGGAAACGTTGTTCTAGGTTATATTTCTAGAATGTTAGATCGATTGTCATTTATATTTATAGATTGGCTCGGATTAGGTGCGTAGGCGCAGCAAAATCTTTGTGATTTTCGAGAAGCAACAAGCGTAAGGGTTTAAATCATTGGATTCTATAGACTTATAGACAAATTATTGATAAAAGGTTACAATAATATTTGCATCGGTCGGGCTGTGGCGCAGTTTGGAAGCGCGCTTGAATGGGGTTCAAGAGGTCGCAGGTTCAAATCCTGTCAGCCCGACCACCTCAACGCCAGCGTAAGGGCGGTTTGCTTCACTACCAAGATCATTTTTATTACGAACTCTCTGCAATTTGACAGCAATTGAAAACATAAAAAACTAGAACTATGCAAGAGGGTTATTTAATTTCAAGCTAAAATAGTCATAGAAACTCCACAAAAATAGATTTTTTGCTACAAGAATTTTGCAAGATGAATTAGTAAACTCCCACGGTTAAGAACGCAGGAGTTTGAAATACATAAGGTGTAACATAAATAGCCGTGTCAAATTTTATGGTGTTTATTAGAATTGGACTTCACTAAATTGTCTAGACTTTTTGCGGCTTCTTTGTCTAGCGTAGGTTCCAAATGGCTGTATAAATCTAAGGTCATAGTTATAGAAGCATGTCCTAGACGTTCTTGGACTATTTTAAGATGTATTCCACGGGATAAAAGCAGACTTGCATGTGTATGTCTTAGATCGTGGAGTCTCACTACAGGCAGGCCAGCGGCTTTTAACGGCCTTTGAAACCTCTTTGTGAATTTTCTACGGTCTGTCGGGGGTCCCTATAGACTTGTCTCATAAAAATCGCTTCTACTATTGTCTATCGCAATGAGATTTGAGTTTCCCTAGGGCATCGTCAGTTAAAGTAATGTTCTTTTTCAGAACTACTGGATCCTAGCATAATCCTAATAGTTTATCACGCCCCATGCTCCTTGTAGCTGCCAGTAAATATCCCACGAAATGTCGATGCTTTTTAGCGGATTTAAAATAGGTTTGAAGTTATTCTTCCGTCAAAAACTATATCGGTTTGTGTCTTTTGATTACATCTAATCGTCAAACTGTATCACTTCTTACAATGTGGATAGAAACCCACCTCATGCCGTTTTCTAGTGATCAGTATGCCACCAAAAATATCTCCACTTCTACAATGTGGACACCAAACGCTTTTCTGCAAATTGGCCGATTGATAAAAAAAGAAGAATGGTTATGCAACCTACGGCTACGATGCTTATTCGGCTTCCAAATATTGTTGCAGCAGTGAAAAGGCACGCCTGCGTAATTTCAACTTACTTAAAAACCATCACACGTTTAAACGAAATCATAATCGCTTCCTTCTATACCGTGTGATAGTATTTCGTTTTCCCTTGCCTCCCGCGCAATAAATGAGCGAATCCTTGTCTAACATGAAAAATCTACGCTGATAGAGAAGACCGAAGATGAAGCGCTAGCAATGACTTTCTATTATGATCCCTTGCTATTTTTAATCATGAAGATTTACTCGATAGTTCTCCTCACTGCGCGAAGTCATCGGCAAGTGTATAACGAACAATCAATTCCTGGGGCTAGACTTAACTTTTTCTAGCACTCTCTCAGAAGATGAACCGTATACGGTCAACTTTGTTGCCTTCTTGCCATTTTCCACAACGCTGGGATTGCAGTTTAGACATTTAACGAAAACCTCTGGTTCTTTCAAGAAGATCGTGTACAAGATCTATGAGTGCATATCAGCGTAATCGTCTTCCTTGCTCAATTTTTCTAATTTACCGTAAGCTAACCAATCAATGAACCTAAGACCTGAAAATACTGTATCTTGATGTGGGGTGTTTTTCTAGGTTCTTGGTTAATGAATGGTTTAGCAAAGTATGAAGAGCAACATAGACTTTGCGTTCCTTAGATACAGTTTTCAAGTTCGGCTTTTGTTTCCACCTGTAATCTAGTTTTCCGTCGACCAGGCGGAAGGTGTGAACATTACCGACGAAGAAAATCAGACCTCTGTCACTGGCCATCTTAGCTTCTACACCGGTAATCTGTCAGCTAAACACGTAAACTATGAGAAAATTGTAACCATCGGTTTTCCGTGAGAAGGCATAAAGGGAATTGTACACGCGAAAATCGTTTATGATACTAATGTATGCACCTTCAATTAAGGCATAGTTAAGAAGATTAAGGTTTTGCTAGGTGTAGGATATCTGAGATTTCGAACTAGGTTCGCTAAATCTTGAGGTTCTTCCACTTTTGGTATAAATATCTCGGATGTCTTTTAAAACTTCGGTATGTTGAAAGTCGTTATTATAAACGATGTTTATTTCTCTGATCATATTTAAATTGTCAATTGGAACAACAACAAGACTGCCTGAATCTACTTCGTTTCGAATTGCACTATGGGCAATAATTGTGACTCCAACATTCGATGCGACTAATTCTTTAATCGTTGTAATATTGTCGATTTCGATCATTATGTTAAAATTTCTTATGTTTTCAAAGTGGCGTAAAAGATGATTCTCAAATAATGTACGTGTACCGGTGTTTTTTGTTCGCAAAATGAGTTTTTCTTTTTTTAGCTCATGCAAAGACACGCTCTTTCTAGATGCAAATCTATGTCTTGGAGAGACCGCAAGACATAGATAGTCAGTATCTAAAAGTAGCGTTGTAAAATCACTGCTTGCGATATTACCCTCAACGATGGCCCAATCAAGTTCATAAGATCGAAGTATATCATAAATGGTTTTTATATCCTTAGTGATAATATTTATACGTGCGTTAGGATGTTCTTTGCAATATGGTGCAAAGATTTGGGATACTAAATACTCTCCTAGTGTAGTAGTTATTCCAACTTTAAAGCTGTTTAGCGAGTGTCGATAGTCCTCGATATCTTGTTTTAAGTTGTCAGTCAAGGCCTGTATTTTTCGAGCGTATTGTACCAATAGTTCACCTTCCGGTGTGGTTTTTAGCGTTCTTTTATTAGAATAGAAAATTTTGATTCCATATTCTTCTTCCAAACGCTTTATGCGATTGCTTACTGCAGGCTGTGTCAAAGATAAGATTTTGGCTGTTTTGGTATAGTTTCCAACGCTCACCAAAGTAAGTAAAGTTTTGATTTTGTCATCGATCATAATATTTCTAACCTCCCTAAACAGCATACTATAAATAGATTTTATTATGCACTAAAATATTAATATTTGATTTTATCATTTCTCACGCATACAATACAAAACACAATCGAATTCTATTAAGCTCAAATATTCTAAAAATCAAAGAAAGGGGTGGTGAACTATTTTTGAATATTTAAACATAGACACAAATGCATCGGTTATTTTTAGCATAGCAATAATATTATTTGGTGGTTTTTTGATAACGCGGCTAACAAAAAAGTTCAAACTACCCCATGTAACCGGATATATTATAATTGGTATTATAATGGGTCCCTACGTGTTAGATCTCATTCCTAGTTTAATTACCAAAGGTATGGACTTTGTTCCGGATATTGCGCTTGCATTTATCGCTTTTGATGTTGGGCGCTATTTGAAGATAGCAGCACTTAAGCAAAATGGTTTCCAAGTGCTTATCATTACCCTTTCTGAAACAATTGTGACCGCTGTAATAGTCACTGTATCCATGATATATTTCTTTAAACTTCCTGTTGCTTTTTCCCTGTTGTTGGGGGCTATAGGTTCAGCAACTGCTCCGGCGTCTACGATTATGACGATTAGGCAATACAGGGCAAAAGGCAATTTTGTAAATACGGTATTGCAAGTGGTAGCTTTGGATGATGCAATTGCTTTAATTGCTTTTAGCGCGTGCGCATCTGTTATCCAAGAGTTAAATTCAAACACACATTTAAACATTGCTATGTTCTTTGTGCCTGTATTGCTAAATTTAATCGCTATTATCTTGGGAATAATTTCAGGAATTGTTTTGGATAAAATCGTAACTAAGTGGAATTCAAAAGATAATCGTTTGGTTTTAACAATTGGAACAATTTTTTTCGCAACGGGGTTTTGTGCCACATTTGATATATCACCACTTTTGACTTGTATGGCGCTCGGTACCACGTATATTACCGTTAGCGATAGTACCGAAATATTTCGGCAAGTCCGTCAATTTTCGCCGCCAATTATCATTATGTTCTTCGTTTTGTCGGGCATGCGGTTAAGCATACCCATGTTGTATACAGCTGGTGCTATTGGCGTAACTTATTTTCTCATTAGAATTATAGGCAAATATATTGGGGCGTTTATCGGTGCGATATTAAGCAATGCTTCTGTAGAAGCGCGCAAATATTTGGGATTGGTGTTAGTACCGCAGGCGGGAGTATCTATAGGTTTAGCGGTACTAGGTCAACGTATATTACCTGATGAACTAGGATCGCTTTTATCGACGATAATCTTATCGTCTTCGGTCCTTTATGAAATGGTTGGACCGGTATTGGCGAAATTAGGTTTGAAGTTGGCAAAATCATTTTCTTGTGAAAACGCAGCATCTGAAAATATGACGCAGCAGGAAATCCTGGAACCGACGGATCCATGACTAAAGGGTTTTAACTTTTCCTCGAGTCAGCAATAATTTTGAATGTGAGCGGGAGCGTACTGTGTCTGTGAGGGCTTTTGAATAGATTGTATCAGCATAGATGTTACATGATTTCTAAAGCATTCTTAGTCTTCTGGATTTTTGCTTTCCGGATAAAAAACCAGCCCTCTCATTTCAATCGCTTGACTTTTCGCTCGAAGTAGGTATGATATAGATTGCAAGCGTGGGGCCGTAGCTCAGTTGGGAGAGCGCCTGAATGGCATTCAGGAGGTCGTGGGTTCGATTCCCTTCGGCTCCACCATCTTTTTGAAATTACACAATCCTGCGATGGCGGGATCTTTTGTTTTATCATAAGACTATCCTTCTATGCTATACGCCGAAAAGCAATATTTTAAAAATGTTTTGGGTGTTACTATGGTTGTTTACGGTTTATAAGGATGCCTACTTCCATAATCATGTGTCAACAATTGCTAAATGGAAAATTTAAGAGATGGTAAATGTGAAAAGATGGGAAAAGTACGATCCCGATTTTGTTTATCATAATTTAATGGGACCCAATGTTTTGTGGCTATTAGTAGAGTTAAATGTATATTTGAATTTATAGCCTGGCATGCGTGTTTTAGATCTAGCTCGCGGTAAAGGATTAACATCGATTTTTTAGCAAGGGAATATGATGTAAAGGTATATGCTGTTGATTTGTGGATTTCCCAACAGACAATTACAAATGTTTTAAGCAGATAAGGCTAGATGACAAAATTGTTCCTATCCATGCTGGAGTCCATTCATTACCGTTTGCTGATGATTATTTTGATGTAGTTATCAGCGTTGATGCCTATCATTACTTTGGAGCCAATGAAAGTTATTTACCTAAACATTGTTGCTACTAAGTTAGAAGAATTTACATAAGATTTGTAGTTTACAATTTTCCGACGGGTTGATACAAACCTGCTTTTGTTAGCCCCATGCCCAATCAAAAACACAATGCCCAACGCTAAACCTTTGAATGAACGAATGGCAGCAAACCTAATGTTACCGTCAACGGGTTTTTCTGAGAACGGAAATTTTTTTGCTATTTATTAGTGGTATACCGTCGGGATCGTATGAGTAAAGTTTTAGTGGGGATCGTATGAGTAAAGTTTTAGTGGGTATTTAGGAGTAAAAAAAGGACGAGAAGCCTTT
>CAYORX010000025.1:0-22147 GCA_964406505.1 uncultured Eubacteriales bacterium | reverse complement strand
GCGGCCGGAGGGAACGAGTCGAAGAAGAATTCAAAGATCAGGTAGTCACTTTTGGCCCAGTGTCCAAGACAGTCAAAGGTGGACGTAGGCGGACTTTTAGGGCTCTTGTAGTGGTTGGTAATGGAAAAGGTAAGGTTGGGGCTGGATTGGGTAAGGCGCAGGACTTAACCGATGCCATAAGAAAAGGTGTTGACGAAGCTAAGAAAAATGTGATTGAAGTGCCGATGAACGAAGCTACTATCCCACATGAGGTGATAGGACGTTTCGGTGCGGGCCGGGTTCTTTTGCGTCCTGCATCGCCTGGTACAGGAGTAATTGCCGGACGAGGAGTGCGCCCAATCATGGAACTTGGGGGAATTCAAGATGTCTTAGCAAAATCGTTAGGTTCTTCCAATCCCTACAATGTTGTACATGCGACGATGGAAGCCCTTAAAAGTCTTCGTAGCGCTCGTGAGATTGCCGAGATACGCGGCCTAGCAGGTAGGAAGGAAATAGGCGGAGAAGCGGAGGGAACACCCAATGGATTTGCATGAGGTTTTATCACCGATTCCCGGTTCTGTGAAAAAACCTAGAAGGAAGGGCCAAGGGCTTGGCTCTGGGTTTGGCAAGACTTCGGGTAGAGGGCAAAAAGGTCAGAAATCAAGATCTGGTGGTAACATACCGCCAGGTTTTGAAGGCGGACAAACGAGACTTATTAGGCGTATTCCAAAACGCGGGTTTACAAATATATTTGGAACTGTTTATGACGTCGTAAATGTGAGCCAGCTAGACATGTTTGAATCGGGTAGTGATGTAGGCCCAAAAGAATTGAAAGAAGCTAGGTTGGTCAGAACAAACTCACAAGACATTAAAATTCTCGGCGAGGGTGAAATCCATAAGGCTCTTACTGTTAAAGCACATGCTTTTTCTCGTAGTGCGAAACAGAAAATCGAAGCCGCCGGCGGCAAAGCCGAGGTGATATAAATGGTTTCTACGTTTAGGACCGCTTGGCGCGTTCCTGATCTTCGGAAGCGAATAATTTATACAGTAGCTATGCTAATTGTATTTAGGGCAGGTGTCGCTGTACCTGTACCGGGGATTATTCCTGAAGTGATAGCTGATTTGTTTAAAGAAGGGACCTTATTTGCTTTCATGGATCTTTTTTCGGGCGGGGCATTAAGGAATTACTCAGTGTTCGCCATGAGTATTTATCCATATATTAATAGTTCCATTATTATGCAACTTCTTACGATGATCATACCAAAGTGGGAAGAAATGTCTAAGGACGATGATGGAAGAGAAAAATTACAAGACTATACGCGATATGGAACGGTAATTCTTGGAGCAATACAAGCGACTGGTATGACCTTAGGTATTCGTGCCCAGGGAGCGCTTGTATCAACTTCACCGTGGGTAGTTGCCGAAGCTGTGCTAAGTCTTACCGCCGGAACTGCATTTTTAATGTGGCTCGGCGAACTTATAACTGAAAAAGGTATCGGGAACGGTATTTCTTTGTTTATATTTGGGGGCATAGTATCGGGTATGCCGCGAGAGCTAGCTAGTTTGTACATGTTGCTTAAATTAGGCCAAACCAAATGGTACAACGTTGTAGCTTTACTAGCTATTACTTTGATTACTTTAGCTTTGGTCATCTGGGTAACAGAAGGTGAAAGGCGTATACCGGTGCAGTATTCAAAAAGAGTGGTAGGGCGTAAAATGATGGGGGGCTATTCAACTCACATACCGATGAGAATAAATCAAGCCGGCGTGATCCCTGTCATTTTTGCTTCTTCTTTGCTAGCTTTCCCGGCGACTATCGCTTCGTTTATTCAAGCTGGGTGGGCGCGTCGCTTAGAGACGTTTTTTGACTATAGACAGCCCTGGTATACTGCGATATATGCCTTGCTTATATTCGGTTTTACTTTCTTTTATACGTCTATGGTGTTCAATCCATTTGATGTGGCAGATAATATGAGACGATATGGGGGATTTATACCAGGTATTCGCCCAGGCAGACCTACTGCTGACATGCTTACAAAAATAGTAAATAAGATTACCTTTGTAGGTGCACTCTTTTTAGCCTTGATCGCTGTTTTGCCTAACTTTGTAATACAGATTACGGGCTTACCAGGTTTTCAGGCCTTAGGCGGTACCGCTATGCTGATTGTGGTTGGTGTAGCGCTTGAAACCATGAAACAGATTGAGGCTCAACTTGTCATGCGTAATTATGAGGGCTTCCTAAAGTGAGGAGATTTAAGTGAAACTTCTATTTTTAGGCCCGCCTGGTGCAGGCAAGGGCACACAGGCGAAGATGGTTGCTGAAAAGTTTGGTCTTATGCATATAGCACCGGGTGATATATTTAGAAAAGAGGTAAAAGCGGGTACGGAACTTGGGCGGCTTGTTGAGGGTATAATGGTCAAAGGCGAACTTGTACCTGATGATGTAACTACTCGGGTTATCGAAAAACAATTGGTTTTACCTAAAGCCTTAAAAGGTTTTGTTTTAGATGGTTTTCCTAGAAATATAGCTCAAGCCGAGGCTCTAGATAAGATACTGGGTCAAAAAGATGAACAACTTGATCTTGTGATTAATTTAGAAGTTCCTGTAGAAGAACTTATAGAAAGATCGGGAACGAGAAGGGTTTGTTCAGGATGCGGAAAGCCTTATAATATTAAACTTGAGCCGCCTAAGCAAGAAGGCAAATGTGATTTTTGTGGCGAGGCTTTAACAGTGCGTCAGGATGATGAACCTAATATCATCAGGCAGCGCCTTAAGATCTATCGAGAAGCGACTGAACCTTTGTTTGGGTATTACAATCGTTGCGGAATTGTGGTATCTATAGATGGTTGCGGTGATGTTGATACCGTGTTTGGAAGAATCATTGAATCTCTTAATGAAAGAGATATGTTGGGAAAGAACACTTTATGATTATTTTAAAAACTGATGAAGAACTAGCTATTATGGCTAAGGCCGGTGAAATTGCGCAAGGGTGTTTATTAATGCTTGGCGAAATGGTTAAACCCGGTATTAAAACACTTGAGCTTGATCGTGCAGCCGAGGAATATATAAGAAGACAAGGTGCTTTACCTACTTTTAAAGGGCTTTATGGTTTTCCGGCGACTATCTGTGCTTCTAAAAATGAAATGGTAGTACACGGAATTCCAGGAGATACAATTTTGGAGGAAGGCGATATCATCGCCATTGATGTAGGTGCTACTTTTGGAGGTTTCGTGGGGGATAACGCGGCAACTTTCCCTGTCGGGGAGGTTTCTTCCCACGCTATGAGTCTGATTGAAGTTACAAAAGAATCTTTAAATAAGGGTATAGCTCAAGCTATTATAGGCAATCGCCTTGGCGACATAGGTCACGCAATCGAATCGTATGTAAAAAAACACAAATTTAGCGTTGTAAGGGATTACGCAGGACATGGTGTAGGCAGGGCAATGCACGAAAGTCCGACGGTGCCGAACTACGGAAGACCGGGTACAGGACCGTTGCTCAGGAAAGGTATGGTTATAGCTATTGAACCGATGGTTAACGCCGGGGGCTCGGACGTGATCTCATTTCCTGACATGCAGGTTGTGACTCGCGATGGTTCGTGGTCGGCTCATTTTGAACACACGGTTGCGATTACCGAAAAAGGACCAATTTGCCTCACCGTGGTATAGATTGGTAATATGTGGATACACTTTTCTTATAACGAGGAGGAATAATATGCCGAAGCAAGACAGCATTGAGGTTGAAGGCAGGGTAACAGAGCCACTTCCCAATGCCATGTTTCGGGTAGAAGTTGAGGGAGGGCATCAAGTGCTTGCACATATTTCCGGTAAAATGCGAATTAACTTTATCAAAATTCTAGCCGGGGATAGAGTACTTGTTGAGCTTAGTCCGTACGACTTGACCCGCGGCAGGATCGTTCGTCGCCTCAGATAGGGACAAATATTCTCTTCCTTACGAAGGGGGTTTTTATATGAAAGTTAGGCCTTCTGTGAAAAAGATATGTGAAAAGTGCCGTATCATTAGAAGGCACGGTAGAGTTATGGTAGTTTGCTCTAACCCAAAGCACAAACAAAGGCAGGGTTAACTGGGGGTGAATATAATTGGCGCGTATAGCAGGGGTTGATTTACCCAGAGATAAAAGATTAGTAGCTGCGCTTCCCCACATTTTTGGTATTGGGCGAACGCGAGCGAGGGATATACTCAAAGGCACCGGAGTGAGCCCTAATACTAGGGTGCGGGATCTTACTGAGGAAGAAGTCGCTAGGATAAGAGAATTTATCGATAACAACTACAAAGTTGAGGGCGATCTCAGGGCTGAAGTGCAGATGAATATAAAACGGCTTATTGATCTAGGGACTTATAGAGGGCTTCGTCATAGAAGAGGTTTGCCTGTCCGTGGGCAAAGAACCCAAACAAATGCCCGTACCAGAAAAGGCCCTAAGAAAACGATAGGAATTAGGCGAAGTAGGTAAGTTTGGGGAGGGCAGATAATCGTTGGCTAGAAGAAAGCAAAGAGCGCCAAGAAGGCGAAGAAGAGATAGGCGTGTCGTTGAAAAGGGGATAGCTCATATAAGATCAACTTTTAACAACACAATTATAAGTATAACTGATACACAGGGTGCATCCGTGTCTTGGTCGTCATCAGGCAAACAGGGTTTCAAAGGTTCGCGCAAAAGCACACCTTTTGCAGCCCAGACGGCAGCAGAAGATGCTGCCAAACAAGCCGTTGACATGGGCATGCGGGAAGTAGAAGTGCGCGTTAAAGGACCTGGAGCAGGTAGAGAAGCTGCAATACGTGCGTTACAAGCCGCGGGCTTAGAAGTTACTCATATAAAAGATGTAACTCCAGTTCCGCATAATGGATGTCGCCCGCCCAAGCGGCGCAGAGTATGAGGGAGGCAAACAATGAGCAGATACACAGGGCCAGTCTGTAGATTATGCAGGCGTGAAGGTCAAAAGTTATACCTTAAAGGGGAAAAATGCTTTACAAACTGTCCATTTGAAAAGCGGTCATCACCCCCTGGAATGCATACACGGATGAGAAGGCCAAGTGAATATGGATTGCAGTTGCGCGAAAAGCAAAAAGCCAGAAGGTTTTACGGTATAGGAGAAAAGCAATTCCGTCACTATTTTACAAGAGCTATCAAGTCTAGGGGAGTTACTGGTGATATCCTTATGCAACTTCTTGAAAGAAGACTTGATAACGTGGTTTACAGATCGGGGTTTGCCGTTTCAAGAAGCGAAGCTAGACAGATGGTAAACCACGGACATGTTGCTGTAAATGGCCAAAAAGTAGATATCGCGTCTTACCTGATAGATGAAGGTGATGAAGTATCTATCAGGCCGCGTTCTGCAAGGTTGGATAGATTCAAGGCTATGGCGGAGTATTTAGAAAGTCACACTACTCCTGCTTGGATGTCATTGGATGCTCAAAACTTTAAGTGCACTATTTTAAGGTTACCGGAACGGGATGAAGTGGATGCTCCAGTTGATGAACGTTTGATCGTTGAACTGTATTCTAAGTAATTCACCCCGGGTAATTTGTGTTCAATTAGAGGGGGGCTCAGAAGGTGTTCGGATTGATCGAACCAAAAATAAAATGCGAAAAGATGTCGCCTGATGAAACCTATGGTTGTTTTGTGGTAGAACCGTTAGAAGAGGGATATGGCGTCACGCTCGGTAATTCCCTTAGACGCATACTTTTGTCGTCGCTGCCCGGAGCGGCCGTGACCAGCGTGCGGATAGATGGAGTATTGCATGAATTCACTGTTATACCCGGAGTAAGGGAAGATGTAAGTGAATTGATTTTGAACCTAAAATCATTGGTGCTTAAAATGCATAATCCGGGTATGAAGATAGCACGAATTGAAAAAACCGGTCCAGGAACTATTACAGGTAGGGATATTGTAGTCGATCCTGATGTGGATATAGTAAATCCAGATGTATATATTGCAGAACTTGATGAAGATGGTTCTTTGTTCATGGAACTGACCGTTGAGGACGGGCGCGGCTATATTACAGCTGAAGTTAACAAAGAAAAAATGTCCGCCCAAGCGTTAGGCACTATTGCAATGGATTCGAGATTTACCCCCATCACTAGGGTTAACTTTCAAGTGGAAGATACCCGTGTAGGTCAAAGAACTGACTACGATAAACTGATTATGGAAGTGTGGACAGATGGTAGTGTTAAGCCTGATGAATCTATTGAAATAGCAGCTGGAATATTGATCGATCATTTAGAGATTTTTAAGAATCTCGGTGAAAGGATCAAAGAAGACGCAGAAGAAGAAGAAGAACCTGAGGAAAAATCTGAACTTGACAAGTTAATGGAAATGCCAATCGAAGATTTGGAACTTTCAATGAGAGCGTTTAACTGCCTAAAACGCGCGGGAGTTAATACTTTAGGTGAACTTGTACAAAAGACCGAGGCAGAGATATCTAAAGTTAGAAACATGGGTAAAAAATCTCTTGCAGAAGTTAAGTCTAAAATGGCCGAATTTGGGTTGGCTTTTCGCTTGGAAGATGAATGAGTGAGGGGGAATCGAAGTGGGTTACTCTCGATTTAATAGGCCCATGGCGCAGCGTAGAGCGCTTCTTCGTGGGCTCGTAACTTCGCTTTTAGAGCATGAAAGGATAGAAACCACACTCGTAAAGGCCAAGGAAGCCCGGCCCATATGCGAAAAAATGATTTCGGTTGCAAAGCAAGATAGTCTTGCTGCGCGTCGAAGAGCCTTGGCTTATATTAATAGCGAAGATGTGGTGACTAAACTCTTCGAAACGATCGCACCGCGGTATGCCCATCGTTCTGGAGGTTATACCA
This sequence comes from uncultured Eubacteriales bacterium, assembly GCA_964406505.1. Lineage (GTDB taxonomy): Bacteria > Bacillota > Sulfobacillia > Fermentithermobacillales > Fermentithermobacillaceae > DTU015. The sequence goes on along the minus strand of CAYORX010000025.1, from coordinate 15,347 downwards.
GAATCATAAAGACGCGTCAAAGAAGAGGCGATGGAGCCCCTATGGCTATAATCGAACTTATCCAGCCGGGGAATTAAAAGGGTTGGATGTAAGCATGGAAGATAAAAACCGCGGCATAAGAGTAAAAGATGTATCTTTTAGATATAAAATAGATGAGCATCATGAAGTTTCAGCCTTGGCCGGGGTAGAACTTGCGGTAGATCCGGGAGAGTTTGTTGTGGTATTGGGGCCTAACGGATCAGGTAAATCTACCCTAGCTAAGCATTTAAACGCACTTTTATTGCCTGACGAAGGCGATGTTTGGACATTTGGAATGAATACCAAAAAACCGGAATTCACTTGGGAAATCAGGCGTCACGCAGGTATGGTATTTCAAAATCCTGATAACCAATTAGTAGCTACAGTGGTTGAAGAAGATGTAGCTTTTGGTCCTGAAAACCTTGGAGTGATGCCCCATGATATTAAAAAGTTGGTTGGTGATGCACTTAGATCTGTGGGCATGGAGACATTTAGGCGCCATGCTCCGCATCACCTGTCCGGTGGACAAAAGCAAAGGGTAGCAATAGCAGGGATATTAGCTATGCAGCCGAGCTGTGTAATTCTTGATGAACCCACGGCTATGCTTGATCCTGCGGGTCGCAGGGAAGTAATGGAGACTATAAAGACTTTAAACCGGGAAATGGGTATCACTATCATTCATATAACTCATTTTATGGATGAGGCGATTTACGCGGATCGGGTTATAGTAATGAATCACGGACGAATTGTGATGCAGGGAACGCCCAAAGCGGTATTTGGTCGTTCGGAAGATATTTCCCAAATAGGGCTTGATGTTCCGCCCGTTGGGAAACTTAGCCGTCAATTATGGTTGGCAGGCATTAATATAGATTCTGGGGCACTAACAGTGGATGAGCTGGTGGATGAATTATGTCAATTGAAGTCAAGAATTTAACCTACACATATATGAAGGGCACAATATCTGAAGTAACTGCTGTGGCAGATATCAGTTTTAGAATAGAAGATGGGGAATTTGTGGGGCTAATTGGTGCTACAGGCTCGGGCAAATCAACTTTGATCCAACACCTAAATGGGCTTTTAAAACCTTCCTCAGGATCTGTGTTAGTGGATGATATCGATATTTGGTCAAAAGGGGTTAGTTTGAAAAGTATAAGACAAAAAATAGGGCTCGTGTTTCAATACCCGGAACAACAGGTATTTGAGGAGACAGTATATGACGATATTGCTTTTGGGCCTAAGAACTTGGGTTATTCCGGGGCACAAATTAAAAAAACAGTTAAAGACGCTTGCATGTTAGTAGGGTTAGATGAGGACCTTTTATCTCGCTCCCCTTTTGAATTATCGGGTGGCCAATTGAGAAGAGTTGCTATAGCAGGTATATTAGCTATTGAACCTAAGGTCCTTATTCTGGACGAGCCTACGGCTGGGCTAGATCCTAAAGGTCGGGCCGAGATTGCAGACAACATAAAGAGACTGCATGATACAGGCATCACCGTAATTTTAGTATCCCACAACATGGACGATATAGCTAGATTATGTGAAAGAATTATGGTGTTGGATAAAGGCAAGTTAGTTACGGATGGAACGACTAGAGAAGTATTTTCTCAAGGCAGTTTTTTAGAATCGCTCGCTCTTAAGCCTCCCGATGTAACCGTTTTGATGGGGAAATTGCGTCAAAGGGGTTGGGCAGTGCGAAACGATGTTCTTACTGTTGAAGAAGCATATGCGGAAATCATTAAAGAACTGCGGAAAGAGGGGGTGGCAGGGTCCTTATGATTCCAGGTGGAGTTATAATAGGGCAATACTATCCTGTCAAGTCCTTTGTTCATTCTTTAGATCCTAGGGCAAAGATATTTGTATCGATGCTTTTCATGGTCGTGTTATTTGTGGGAAACAATTTTTATTCGTTTGCAGTGATGGGTATTTTTGCTTTGTTAGCGGTAATACTATCTAAAATTCCGTTAAAGGTAGTGGTAAGAGGGTTAAGGCCGATAATTTTCATAATGAGTTTTACGATTCTGTTACATCTTTTTTTAACGCCGGGCGAACCAATATTCGAAATAGGACCACTTAAAGCAACGTGGACCGGCCTCGTGCAAGGGATGTTTATAGGTATAAGACTTATTATTCTAATCATGTTCACTTCTCTTCTAACTCTTACTACTTCGCCAATTGAGTTGACTGATGGATTGGAAGATATTCTCAACCCGTTTTCTAAAATAGGAATTCCAGCCCATGAAATTGCAATGATGATGACCATTGCTTTAAGGTTTATTCCCACCTTGCTAGAAGAAGCAGATAGGATCATGAAAGCCCAAATGGCTAGAGGCGCTGATTTCGAGTCAGGCAATATGGTTCAAAGGGCAAAAGGACTTGTTCCTCTATTAGTTCCTTTGTTTGTTAGCGCTTTTAGGCGGGCTGATGACTTAGCGATGGCCATGGAAGCTAGGTGTTACAGAGGTGGAGAAGGTAGAACCAGAATGAGGGAATTAGTATTGTCTAGCAAAGACTATTTTGCTTTCGTTTTTACAATTCTTGTATCGATTTTAGTTTTATATACCCGGGTCCGATTTGGGCCGGTTATTCCTAAGGGTATGGGTTAAGTTGAGCGGCCGATTGATGAATACCAATTTAACAAGAATAAAAATGCAATTACAGTATGACGGTACATGTTATGCGGGCTTCCAAAGACAAAAAAACATACCTACTGTTCAATCAGCTTTAGAAAAAGCACTTGGTAAATTATTAAATCATTCCGTTACCGTAAGAGCTGCGGGGCGGACAGATTCGGGTGTGCATGCTAAAGGGCAGGTGGTTGCTTTTAATACAACCTCGCCAATACCCCCGGAAAGGATTCCAAGGGGACTTTTGGGACTTTTGCCTGACGATATTGTAGTTGATTATGCTTGGCAAGTACCCTTAGATTTTGATCCTGTTAAAGATGCAATAAGCAAAACATATTGCTACAGAATTTGGCGGTGGAAGCGTATGCCAATTATGGCACATCGATACGTCCTTCGCTACACGGGCTATTTAGATTATCAGTTGATGGTTGATGAAGCATTAGACTTTCAAGGCAAAAATGATTTTGCAAATTTCAGGGCACTTGGCTCATCCGCTAAAACTACAGTCAGACATGTATTTCAAACAAAATGGGTTCAAAGGATGGTAGGTAGACAAGAAGGAGCCATGTGGGAATTTTGGGTTACTGCAGATGGATTTTTGTATCGTATGATAAGACTTATGGTCGGAACGTTACTCGATGTAGGAAGAGGTTATCTGCCGGCAGGTACGGTAAAACGTGCTTTGGAAGCAGCAAAGTTACGATCTAAAGTTAAAATTGGGAAAAGCGCTTCGGGCAAAGGATTATGCTTGGAAAAAGTATGTTACTCTTGACCGGGCAAACTCACGAAGTTAGAATGAATGTTGCTTGTATGGTGGCATAAGGAGGTTTTGAAGGTGGGCGCAAGTTATATGGCGAAGCCAGGAGAGGTACCACGCGAGTGGTGGATCATCGATGCAAAAGATCAACCGCTTGGCAGGGTCGCGTCTCTGGCCGCTACATTAATACGTGGAAAGCACAAGCCTACGTTTACTCCCTCTGTAGATATGGGGGATAGCGTAATTATAACAAATGCGGAAGAAGTAGCCTTAACAGGTAATAAACTCGATCAAAAAGTGTTTTTTACTCACTCAGGTTATCCTGGTGGTGACAGATACACTTCTTATAGGTTAATGATAAAAAAACACCCTGAACGGATTGTCGAAGTTGCAGTAAAAGGTATGCTTCCTAAAAATCGTTTAGGAAGACGTCTAGGCAAGCGTCTTTTCGTATATAGAGGTGCTAATCATCCTCATGAGGCGCAAAAACCTAGAGTTTGGGAGGGGGGAAACTAAGTGGGGCAGATATTTGCTACAGGACGCCGGAAACATGCAGTGGCCCGAGTTAGGCTTTTGCCAGGCACAGGACAACTCATCGTAAACGGCAAGAAACTTACGGAATACTTTGCCGATGAAGTGCTAGAGGCTCACGTAAAATCACCTTTACGCCTAACAGATAACGAAGGTAGATTCGACATACATGTTACAGCCAAGGGTGGGGGACTTAGCGGCCAAGCAGGGGCAGCTAGACATGGCATTGCTAGAGCTCTTTTGTCTGTAGACACGGGTTATAGGGGCGTCCTAAAAAAGGCTGGCTACTTAACACGTGACCCCCGTATGAAAGAACGTAAGAAATATGGTCTTAAGAAAGCAAGAAAAGCACCGCAATTTTCGAAGCGATAACAAATTGTAATATATAATCCTCATGGCAGAAATGCTGTGAGGATTTATTATTTAAAAGAGTATATAAATATTAAATGTATTAGAGTACAAGATAGTGTAATATTGTGGTAATGTTACCTTTTCAAGGATTTTGGCTTGTTAAAAGTCCCGTTTTATTTGCCTTTGAAACACATTGAGATTGTTATAAGGCATTATTCGGGTTTTAACGGTATACATTTGAAGAGATTAGGAAAATGGTAGGCAGAAAAAGTAATGCATAAAGTAATCGGCCAAGAATTCACACAAAACTTATATCTTTAAATAATAAAGTATGTTAGGCACAGCATTTTGTTTTGAGAGGAATTATTGAGATGAGAACTATTCGGCGAAAACGGAGCAGGTTGAAAAGCCGCCCCTTTTTTGTAGCCACATGTAGATGTGCGTTGGGTTCGCTGTTAGTTTCGCTCTTGCTTAGCGTTATAGTATCGAAAGGGGTAATTCCAGTTACCGCGTCTCGTCCTTTAGGAGGTTATGTAGTCTTTATAGATCCAGGGCATGGAGGTATAGATCCTGGGGCTTGCGGCATTGCGTATACAGAAAAAGATATAGCGCTTAAAGTGTCTTTGATTTTAGGAGACCTTCTTGAGCAAAACGGTGCTGAGGTAGTCTATACGCGTACAGGAGATTATGATCTCGAAACACCTGAGGTAAGCGATTTTAAGGCAAGAATTAACCTTATGGAACGTTCAAACGCAATAGTAGCTGTATCTATCCATTGCAATGCTTTTACCGACCCGTATGAAAAAGGAGCCCAGGTGTTCTACAATGCTTCTCGGCATCCTGATTCAGAGAAGTTTGCTAAATTAGTGCAGAATGAATTAATAGAACATACGGATACCGAACGCGAAATTTCCTCAAGGCTTGATCATTTCATTCTTAATCATGCCGATATGGCCGCAGTTACAGTTGAACTAGGGTTTTTGTCTAATCCAAGCGAGGAAGAACTTTTGGGGACGCCGAAATATCAACAAAAATTAGCTTCGTGTATTTATAGCGGGATATCCACTTTCTTACAAGGTGACAATTAGCAAAACAAATCCACATTTGTTTGAGTAAACCCCAGCGGCAGGTGACTAAAAGATTTTATTGCATTTTGAATCCGTTTAGAAGGATTTTATAGCCTTTATGTTGAAAGGATATAATAGGCTAATACCGGTAGTGACAACTCATTAATAACGCTTAAAACATTTATTGATGATCAATTAAACGATTCACTTATAAATACATAATTAGATAACGTATTAAATTGGGCCATTTATCGATTTAATCACCACACTAGACATCGCATCATTTTCAAACAATTACTTCATGGGATGTGATCGCTTGAGTACCCAACGGGTTAAGACTCTTATAACCGGGGGCAAGATTGTTGACGGTTCAGGCAATCCATGGTTTCTTTCAGATATTATCATTGAAAATGACATCATTTCCGAAATAGATTTTGGTATCAAGGATAGAATTGACCAAAGCTCAAAATCTCAGTATCAAGTTATTGGTGCTACAGGCAAAATCGTGTGTCCCGGTTTTATAGATATTCACAGTCATTCTGATATTGAAGTTTATATTGATGGAGCAGCTAGTAGTTCAATATCGCAAGGTATTACCACTGAAGTTATTGGCAACTGCGGTGATTCCGCATTCCCTTTGATAGGTGAATTTCGACAAAAATTTCAGGAATATAACGCCAACTTATACGGGTGGACTAAGGAATTTCCATGGACAACTTTAGATGATTATTTTCACACCCTTGATTCTAAAGGGATATCGGTAAATATTGCCGGATTAGTTGGTCATGCATCTGTTAGAACAGCAGTATCTGGATATGCGAATCGGAAATTGACCCTGCGTGAATTTAAGCAAGCTGAACAGCTACTAAGAGAGGCATTTAATCAAGGCGCTTTTGGCATGTCGTTAGGACTTGTATATGCGCCGGGTATATTTGCGGATACAAACGAAATCATAAAGTTCGGAAAGATTGTAGCGGATTACAATGGATTCATTGCTTGCCATTTGCGTGACGAATCAGACAATAATGTCGGGTTACTAGCCGCAATACATGAAATGCTACATGTAGCAAGGAAATGTGATATCAAAATGGAGATTTCACATTTAAAATGTGCGGGCCCATCTACTTGGGGATTTGCAGATATGGTTGTAAGAATTATTGAAGCAGCAAGAATGAAAGGATTAGACGTAACGGCTGATCAATACCCGTATGTAGCGTCTTGTTCTAGTGTTATGGGGGCATTAATCCCGCGGTGGGCCCAGACCGGTACTGAGCGTGACTTTTCTGAAAGACTTAAAAATTCTAGTACACGTAAAAAGATAAAAGATGAAGTTTTGCGTACTCTTAGGACAGGTTTAGGTCCTAAACGGTTGTTCATAGGAAGGTACCCACCTCGCCCTGAGTTTGCTGGAAAATCGCTAGCTGAGATTTCGTGCATGACAGGTTGGGATGTAGATGAAGTCCCCCTGAAACTTGTAGAGTTATATTATCCGCAATTGATCCAATACTCTATGATAGAAGAAGATTTACAAGTCATTATGAAAGCGCCTTTTGTAATGGTTGGCAGTGATGGGCGTGCGTTAAGCACAGAAGGAATTTTATCGGCTGGCCCCCCTCATCCAAGGAGTTTTGGTACTTTTCCTCGCGTTATATCGAAGTATGTTTTTGGCCAGCGAGTTTTAAATATTGAAGACGCTATCAGGAAAATGACCTCAATGCCTGCACAAAGATTAAATATTCAGGATAGGGGCTATTTGAAAAAGGGTTTCAAAGCAGACATAGTCATATTTGATCCCGAGATTATAACAGATAATGCAACCTTTGACTCCCCTAGGATTTACCCATCTGGAATAGATTATGTTTTGGTGAATGGTCAAGTCGTAATCAATAACGGTAAACGGACAAATGCTAAGCCGGGTATGGTGTTGCGTCATTCTTTTAGGGGGTGAAAATAATATCTGTTTTTGGGGGGTAGTGTGTGTTAGATCTCACAAGCTTTTAAGGAGGTGCCCGTAAGGTGTTAGTAGAGGGTAGATTTTTTGAACTTGTCTATTTAGTGATAATAGGATTTGCAATGTACTATTACAGTAAGCAGGCAAAAGAAGGCAAAGTACCGGAAATTAGAAGGTTGCCAGCACTTGACGCGGTCGACGAGGCTATTGGAAGATGTGCGGAAATGGATCGCCCTATATTTTTTACAGTTGGAAGTGCTGACATCAGTGATGAAAGTTCTGCACCTACTATAGCAGGGCTTACATTGATGCGTTATGTGGTAAGAAGTGCGGCTGAGTATGATATACCGGTATGGATAGTTAATCGGTATGGGCCCACCCACGTGGCGGCCCAAGACGTGGTAAAGCAAGCTTATTTAGAAGCAGGTAGACCTGATGATTACAAATCTGAAAGAGTGCTATTTTTGTCAACTGAACAATTTGCCTATGGCGCAGGATGTGCTGGTATCATGCATCGAGAACAAGTGGGTGCAGCATTTCTTGTAGGCTATTTTTACGCTGAGGCTTTGTACCTAGCCGAATCAGCATCGATGCTGGATACAATCGCTGTCGCCGGCACAACAACTACAACACAACTTCCATTTTTTGTAGCAGCATGTGATTACACCCTCATAGGAGAAGAAATTTATGCAATTTCTGCTTATTTAACTAAAGAATCAGCTCAATTAGGCACGATTAGGGGCGGAGATGTAGCTAAATTGGTTGCGTGCATTCTTATGGCTATTGGTACTTTATTTGTGACCTTAGGATTAGATGTTGCGTCAATTATAACTAAATGATGTGGGGTGAGGAATCATGCGTAGAGAATTATCGGTAGCGATAGCGTGTCTTAGCGGCTTTACTATTGTAATCGCCCATTTTCTAGATATAACGCCTGTTCAAATTTTTTCACGACATTTGCAAGATTGGGCAATAGTTGTCGCCGCGTGCGCCATTGCCGTAAGCGCTATAAGTCTTGTATTGGTTAATGTGAATCGAATACTGCGAGCAAAAGATAACGCTTGGCGAGCAGCAAACAGCGTACTGATCCTATCATTGTTTTTGGTGACCGCTGTTATGGGATTGCAAAGCCAAGATAATGAAGTATTTATTTGGCTGTACGACTATATGATGAAGCCATTAGGTGTAACTTTTGTGTCTATGAGTATGTTTTATATTGCAACCGCAGCATACAGAGCGTTTAGGGCAGAGTCAATAGAAGCCGCTTTGTTATTGGGTGCAGGGATCATAGTGCTGCTTGGTAACGCACCAATTGTTGCGGCTAAACTCGGTTGGGTTTCCGAGGCCTCAGGCTGGGTTATGAAAATTCCAAATATGGCAGGCCGGCGCGGACTTCTTATCGGGGCCTCTATCGGTGCAGTCCAAACGGGGCTTAGGGTGATTTGTGGTATAGATAGAAGTTATTCTGCTCGTGGCACTTGATAATGTTTAAGTCTTTCATAAGAAGTAAGGAGGGTTTGTTGTGGGTGTAATGAACCGTGGTGATAGGGACACGCAAGAAATTTTTCGGTATGTAATATATCTTTTAACTGTTTCACTTATTCTTATACCTTTGGTACGTCCTATCGGAATGCCCATTCCGCAGACAAAATGGGTAAAAGCCGCCTTTGATGAAGTCGATAAGTTGAAGGCAGGCGACAAAGTTGTTCTTACATTTGATTACTCAGCATCGGGAGCAGCAGATATCCATCCGGCTGCAACGGTTATTTTTAATCATCTCATGGAAAAGGATGTCAAGGTAATTACGGTGTCGTTTGTGGCTGAGGGCGCACGATTTCCTTTAGCTTTAATGTCAGAAGCAGAGGAGAATGGAAAGGTATATGGTGAAGATTTTATTCATCTAGGTTTTTTATCTGGCTATGAAACTGCTTTAGCGGCCTTTCTTTTAGATATTCCCGGCACATGTCCGGTTGACGCATTAAATACATCTGTTCAAAATTATAAAATAATGGATGGAATTAATTCTATCGCTGATACGGATCTGTTTTTTCCATTAACAGGTGGAACCCCCGGACCCGGGCAGTATGTACGCCAATTGGAGCCTTATAAAAACGAAGTTCCTTTGGTAATGAGTTCAGTCGCTGTTGTGGAAGCGGGGGCCGAGCCGTATTTACATGCGGGTCAGGTGATTGGGCTAGTAAGCGGTACCAAAGGAGCCGCTGAATATGAAACCCTTCTAGAACAACCCGGAGCCGCGGTGGCTAATATGGATGCACAATCAGTAGCTCACTTGTTAGTTGTAGGCCTTATTATTGCGGGTAATATTAACCATTTCGCAACGCGAAAAAAGGATAATTAAAGCGGATTTTAGGAGGGGTGAAGAATGACTACGGATATTAGCACGTGGATTGCCGCGTTATTGTCGTTAAGTGCATTTTCTTTTCTGTATAAGGAAAATAAATTTTATAATATAGCTGAAAGCACTTTTATAGGTGTTTCAGCTGGTTATGCTTTCGTGTTGGCATGGTCTAATATTAGTGGTAAGGGATTTCAGCAACTTGGACAAGGTAATTTCCTAGCCATAATTCCCTTATTTCTGGGATTTTGTTTGTTAAGCAGGTTGGTGAAGCCTCTGGAATGGTTAGGTTCGTACCCGGTGGCTATGCTAATGGGAATAGGGTCGGGTATTGTGGTGAGCAGTGTTATTGAATCAGAACTTATAGGGCAGATAGCTGCTTCCTGTCTTCCGCTCAATGGTATAGACAATTTTATAATCTCAACGGGTACCATAGCCGCGGTATCCTATTTCCTGTTCACGATTAAAAGTCCAAATCCTGTAGTAGCTACTGGTCAAAAGATTTTAGCCCAATATGGAAAGTATGTCATGATGGTAGCCTTTGGAGCAGGTTATGCTAACGCTACTATGCAGCGATGTGCGCAGTTGATTGATAGATTAAAGCATCTTTTTCAAGATTGGATTCTTTTAATCCGGTGATTCTACTAAGGATGTTAGATGTTTGTATAGGGTTAAAAAAGTTCAATGAGGGTTGCTCATGACGTGGGCAACTCTTATTCTCATAAACGGTCCTTTTTAATTGAATGACTTTACATCAATCATGTTTTTGAAGGGGAGCAAAAAAGATGTTTGATTTATTGATAAAAACTGGAGAAATAATCGATGGTACGGGTAAACAGTCTTATAAAGCAGATATAGGCATTAAAGATGGGCGTATAGCGGCGATCGCCCCCGCGCTTCCCGAGAATTATCCAATCGTAGACGCACAGGGTCTAATTGTATGTCCTGGATTCATAGACATACATTCTCATTCTGATTTCACCCTTTTTGTTAACAGGCGAGGTGAAAGTAAAATCAGACAAGGGATAACAACAGAAGTGGTAGGTAACTGTGGGTTTACCCCAGCCCCGGTATCGAATGAGCACTTTGATGAACTGATACAATATTTAGCTAACACTATAATTTTGAGCAAAGAAGAAAAGCAAATGTGGAAATGGTCGTCCCAAGCTGAGTTCTTGGCGGAAATTGAGGGAGATGGATTTTCTTTTAATATTGCTCCTTTAGTGGGTCATGGAACTATAAAGGTAGCGGCTATGGGGTTTGATAAGGAAGAGCCTACAAAGGAGCAAATGGTTCGTATGTTAAAGCTCCTAGAGTCAGAAATGGATAAAGGTTTGTTTGGGTTGTCGACTGGCCTTCAATATGAGCCCTGTTTATACGCTAGCCTTTCAGAGCAAATAGAACTTGCTCGACTAGTCGCAAAATATGGGGGAATATATGCCGTTCACCTTGAAAGCGAAGGTAAAGAACTTTTGCGCTGCATTACAGATTCACTAGAAGTGGCCAAAAAATCCGGCGTATCTTTAGAAATATCTCATTTGAAAGCAGCTTTTCGTTCTAACTGGGGCAAAGTTGAAGATGCACTAAAACTCATAGACGAAGCAAAAAAATCTGACGTGGAAGTGGACTTTGATGTTTATCCTTATATCGCCTATGGAAGTGGTTTAATAGACCTAATCCCACCCTGGGTTAGGGAAAAAGGTTCCGCAAAAATGATAGAAATGTTGAAGAAGGGTTCCATAAAACAACAGGTAATCGCTGAGATGGAAGTCGATGGCGAAGATTGGGAAAACCCGGGGTATGGTTGTGGATGGGATAATATAAGAATAGCTATGCTGAAGACTGACGATAATCGTAAATATGAGGGGATGACAGTTCAAGAAATTGCAGATGATATGCAGTTATCACCTGCTGAAGCTGTCGTAAAACTTATGATAGAAGAAGAAGCAGCTATTAAGGCTGTTTATTTTGCTATGTGCGAAAACGACCTAGAAACCATAATGAAACATCCGGATGCAATATTTGCTACGGACGGTAGGGCGGTTGCACCTTATGGTCCGTTGAGTAAAGGTTCGGTACATCCGCGATATTACGGTACTTATCCGCGTATTCTAGGCAAGTATGTGCGGGAACGGAATGTCGTTAGTTTAGAAGAAGCTATTAAAAAGATCACTTATCTCCCCGCAAGGAAGGTTGGTCTCAATAATAGGGGACTTATTCAAAAAGACTACTGTGCAGATATAAGCATCTTCAACAGTCAGCAGGTGTCGGATCGGGCCACTTTCGACGATCCTCATCGATATTCGCAAGGTATCGAATATGTGCTCGTTAATGGTCAGATCGTAATTGAAAAGGGGGTACATACCGGTAGGTTGCCGGGGAGGGTTTTAAAAAAAGGTGAATTTTAGGCGTTTAAAAACATTACCCCATAGCAAGCGTTGGAGGTTCTATTACGATTTAGATTTAATTGCAGAACAACAAAGTCGGCGATGTTAAAGCAAGCAATATTACATGTAGAGACGTACAGACATGTTCTTCAAATATGCTAGAATGAATTGAAAGTTAAACTACGAGAATAGTTGTAAATAGGGGGACAATTATTGATGCTCGATAAGAAGGGGCAAACTCCGTTGTATATACAACTGATGAACATAATTCAAAAGAAGATCGAAGATGGAATTTATCCAGAGGGTACAGCTATTCCATCTGAACGGGAACTTTGTAACATGTATGAAGTAAGTAGAATTACAGTAAGACAGGCAATTCAACTTGCGGTTTCTGAAGGACTTTTGGTTAGGAGGCCGGGGAAAGGGACTTATGTTTCTACTCGAAAGCTAGTGCAATCTCTTCAGCACATAACTTTGTTCGACAAAACTTTAATAGAACAAGGCCTTTTTCCAAGAACCTCGGTTATCGAAATTAAAAACATTATGGCTCCTACTAAAGTGTACAAAGCGTTAGATATAAGTAAAAGGCTCCCTTTGGTGAGAATTACGCTTTTAGGAATTGCTGAGTCTGAGCCCTTGGCGATCTATGTTTCTCACTTTAGACCTGAATTAGGTGAGCACATGGCGAAGAAAAGTTCTGAATGGGGTAGCCAAGGAAGAGCTTTCACTTCTTTTGACCTGTATGAAGATGTAAACAACGATCTTTGTCCCACAAGAGTGCAACAAACATTTGAAGCAGATCTGGCATCGGGTAGCGTGGCTCGACATCTTAAGACAGATGAATTCACAGCTCTATTTACTATAGAGTCTGTAGTAGAATCTAGGTCTGGACTTCCAGTAGAACATAGAATTGCTAAATATAAAGCTGAGCGATATAGATTTTCTATCACACGTGAAATGAAGCCACGATAAGTATTCTGCCAGCATTAAGCAAAATCGGTTAAAATCCTAGAAATAAGAAGGAATTTTGGAAGTCATGTGGTAATAACATATCATAACCTTTATTATGTATATAAAGATTAATTACAAAAGTTTGAGGAGGGCATCGGAGCAGTGGCTAAACGAGAAAGATTAACGATTCTGTGTCCAAATGGGCATTTGGGGTTCGCCCCTTCGAAAGAAGAAAGCTTTTGCTTAGGGGTAGATGAGAATCCCGACTATTACTGCTGTGATTCGGGAAGTAACGATATAGGACCTACTCCCCTTGGGGCAGACAAATCAGTTAGTCCTTATGAGTGGCAGGTACATGACTTAGAGATGATGTTCGTAGCGGCCCGAAAGCAGGGTGTACCCATGATTATCGGTTCATCGGGTGATACGGGCACCAATAGTCGGGTCGATATGTACGTAGATATTATAAAACAATTGGCGGAAAAACATGATGTTCCGAAATTTAAACTTGGCTATTTTTATTCTGAAGTGCCGGTTCAACATATCATAGATAAGCTACGACAAGGTGTGGAAGTCAAAGGGCTTGACAACAGACCTGATTTAACTCTGGAAAAAATTCACGATACAGAACGTATTGTGGCGGTTGCCGGGATTCATCCGTTCCTTAAACTGCTCGAGATGGATGCTGATGTTATTATAGGCGGCCGTTCAAGTGATTGCGCTATATTTGCGGCTCCCGCGGTGAAGGAAGGGTTTTCTGAATCCCTTTCATATTATTTAGGCAAAGTTATGGAGTGTGCCTCATTTTGCGCTGAACCATATGGCGCAAAGGAAACAATTATTGGCACAATAACCCATAATGATGTAAAAGTGAAAGCCATGCATCCAAATCAAAGATGCACGGTAGAATCTGTTTCCGCCCATGCTATGTACGAAAGATCTAATCCTTTTTATGAGTATGTCGCTGGTGGTCTTCTTGATATGACTGAATGCGAATACAGACAATATGATGACAAAACATGTGTTATTACTGGCCCTAAGTTTGTTCCCATTGAAGGCAAGGTACAGGTTAAGTTAGAGGGTTCAGGTAAAATTGGTGAAAGGTACCTTGGCATTGCAGGCGTTAGGGATCCGTATTTGATTAAAAATGTTGATAAAGTCATCGAATGGGCAAGAAGTCAGGTTGAAGAAAAATTTAAAGGTACGGAGCATCAGGTTTTTTTCCATGTTTATGGCAAAAATGCCGTGATGCAAGAACTGGAACCACTAAAGAATGTTAATCCGCACGAACTTTGTATTATCGTCGAAGGAATCGCCCCAACTAAAGAACTTGCGGAAGAAGTAGCTATGATAGGCACAAGGCAACTTTTTTATGCGCGGTTACCGGAAGTTAAAGGTACGGCAGGTACAACTGCGTATCTTGTAGATGAAGTGTTTGAAGTATCTCCTGCATATCAATGGACCCTAAATCACACCATTCCCGTAGATGATCCGCTAGAGTTTTTTACCCTTAAAATGATTGAGATAGGGAAATGAACAGGGAGGCTAAAGATGATGAGAACTGTAAAGTTAGAAGATCTAGCAAAAGTTATTAGGAGCAAAAACGCAGGACCTGACAAAATCACCTTTGACATTATATTTAATAGTCGTGAAGATTACGAAAGCGTCAAATCAAGCAATACATTAACTCCACAAACCGTTATAGAACTATTTGGGATCCCTAAGGAAAGGTTAAGCGATTTTGTCACGTTCGATCCTGCTTGTGCCATAAAATTTACGTTATACAGAACGATACCAAGCGGCAGTCCGGGTGATACGGACATTTTTGGAAGTCAGCAGTATCCGCCTTTAATGGGACTTGAACTCACATTAAAATAGATTATAGCGTTTGGTGTAAATAGCAATTTTTTGGTTAGTATGCTAATCCGGATTAGCAATAGGTTTCATGAGCACTTTAATCTACATGAAAATTAGATGGTATTTAACAACGAGACCAAAATGCTTTTCCGCAGTGATGGTATGCATTTATTAGATAGCTATTGGTCTTATTTCCCAAAAGCCAGATGAAAAGGATAGACACGAATTATTCCGTAATTAAATTTTGTATTATCAGCACTTCAAATCAAGATGGAAGTGTAGGCAGGATTTTTCCGATTTATGCAAGAATGAATGCGGGTAGCATGAATACTTTCTTTAATGCTCTATAGCCAAATTATTCTGAGTTAAACGGCTTTTGGAGATAGAATTATGGCGCGAAATCGATAAGAAGATTTAGGAATCAAAGAAGCAATAGACGAAGGAAGGGATGTAATTGTTCTATGATTCAATTTTTGCAGGCGGTTTAGTAGTTAATC
>CAYORX010000024.1:0-24660 GCA_964406505.1 uncultured Eubacteriales bacterium | reverse complement strand
CTTAAGCCCACCTTGTCTAGCCCCATCAGCCAAAGCCTCAACCCGTCCATGGTAGCGATATCCACCTCGGTCAAAAACAACCTGCTTTATGTTTTTCTCTAAAGCCCTTTTAGCTACCAATTTCCCTACTTCCAAAGCCCCTTCAGCATTACCCCCTGACTTACCTAGCGCTTTAAAAGCTTCTTCACACGATGAGGCCGATACCAAGGTTTCCTGAGCTGTATCATCAATAACTTGTGCATAAATATGCTTCAAACTTCTATATACATTTAGCCTAGGTCGCTCCGGTGTGCCTACCGCTTTCTTTCTAACACGGCGGTGGCGCCTGGCTCGCTTTTCATGTTTAATTTTCACAGTCATCTAATGTCTTTCCTCCTACAGGCTACTGCTAGACACCTTTGACAATTTTGCGTTTTATCGTTTCTCCAACATACCTAACGCCTGTACCTTGATAAGGCTCGGGCGGCCGAAGCTTTCTAATATTAGACGCCACTTGTCCAACTACAGCTTTGTCAATTCCGCGCACCGTCACTTTTGTCGGTGTCGGCACTTCAATCTCGATTCCTTTAGGAGGTATTATCTCACACGGCTTAGCAAAACCAAGATTTAATATCAATTTATTTCCGGACATTGAAGCCCGGTACCCAACACCTGACATTTCCAAAGCTTTCTCATAACCTTGTGTCACACCAATAACCATATTGTTAATCAATGTTCGCGTCAGCCCATGAAGGGATTTATGCTTTTTAGTATCCGAAGGACTTTCTACCAATATAAAACCATCTTCTACTTTAACTTGCATATCAGAATGTATGTTCTGATTTAATTCCCCTTTAGGGCCTTTTACCCAGATCATGGAGTTCTCCACAATCACGTTAACCCCCGAAGGTATTTCTATGGGTTTTATTCCAATACGCGACATGTAAAACCCTCCCCTACCTTGCTACCATACGTAACAAACCACTTCGCCGCCTACTCCTTCATGTCGAGCTGATCTGTCAGCCATAATGCCCAAAGAAGTGGATATAACAGCTATGCCTAATCCACCCAATACCCTTGGAAGATCTTCTTTGTTCGCATAAACTCTAAGTCCGGGTTTGGAAATCTGCCTTATTCCCGTTATAGCGCATGTCTTACCCGGGCCGTATTTCAAGTAAGCTCGAAGTTTTGAATATGGCTTAGCTTGTATCACTTCGTAATTCCTTATATAGCCTTCTGCTTTAAGAACTGCTAGAATTCTTTCTTTCATTCGAGAATGGGGAATATCCACCCTCTCATGTTTTGCCATGCCAGCGTTGCGCAGCCTGGTAAGCATATCGGCAATAGGATCATGTGTCATCGAAATTTCCCTCCTACCAGCTGGCTTTTCTTACGCCAGGGATCTCTCCGCGATGAGCTAATCGCCTAAAACAATGTCTACACAGACCGAATTTCCTCATATAGGCACGGGAACGGCCGCAAATATTACATCTGTTAACTCTTCGCGTAGAGAATTTTGGCTCTTTATTCATTTTGCTAAGTTGGGCTTTGGTTGCCAAATAATCTCCTCCTTATTGTCGAAAAGGCATACCCAAAGCTTGTAGAAGGTATCGCCCTTCCTCGTCTGTATTCGCCGTAGTACTTATGTTTATATCCATACCACGTATCTTCGAAACTTCGTCGTACTCGATTTCCGGAAATATCAATTGCTCTTTAAGACCCATAGAGTAATTACCTCGCCCATCGAAACTGTCTGGCGACAATCCGCGAAAATCCCTCACTCTAGGAAGAACCACATTGAACAGTTTTTCAAGAAAATCGTACATACGTTTTCCTCTAAGAGTAACCTTGCACCCAACATTCATGCCTTCTCTCACTTTAAAAGCCGATACTGAACGCTTAGCTTTGGTGATGATCGGCTTTTGCCCCGAAATCTTTGTGAGATCAGAAACTGCAGATTCTAAAACGTCTGCGTTTTGGGTGGCCTCGCCCACCCCCATATTAATAACTACTTTGTCGACTTTCGGCGCCTGCAAGTTATTTTTGTAGTTAAACGCCTTCACCATGGCGGGAACTACATCTTTACGATATAAATCCTTAAGCGACACGCTTCTCGACCTCACTTGTCAATGGCTTCGCCACATTTTTTGCAAACTCTTACTTTATTACTATCTGAAACTTTAAATCCAATTCTAGTTGGTTTTGAACACCTCGGACATACCAACATAACAGATGATCTGTGAACAGGACTTTCTTTTTCTATTATGCCGCCTTGCGCTAAATCCTGGGTGGGCTTTTGATGCTTTTTGTGCATATTCACCCGCTCAACGATCACACGGTTTTGTGCAGGCATAGCTCTTAGAACTTTACCCTTAGCACCTTTATATTTCCCACTTATTACCAGGACGGTATCACCCTTGCGGATATTCAATCAAACCCACCGCCTTCCAATCACTAAATCACTTCAGGGGCGAGAGATATAATCTTAGTAAATTTTTTCCCTCGAAGTTCCCTTGCCACCGGCCCAAAAATACGAGTGCCTTGTGGCTCAGTTTCGTCTCTAAGAATTACTGCTGCATTATCGTCAAACTTTATATAGGTTCCGTCAGGGCGCCGTACATTCGTTTTGGTTCGTACTATAACGGCCCTCACTATTTCACCTTTTTTAACAACGCCTCCTGGCGTAGCCTGTTTGATAGATGCAACAATTACATCACCTAGGCGGGCGTAGCGCTTATGGCCACTCCCCAGAACTTTGATGCACATGATTTCCCTCGCACCTGTATTATCTGCTACCTTTAACCTGCTCTGGGATTGGATCAAGCCTACACACCTCCAACTTGGGTTCTAGATTTCTCAACTATTTCAGAAATTCTCCAACGCTTATGCCTCGACAAAGGCCGAGTTTCAAACATTCTGACTTTGTCGCCCACAACTGACTTATTATCCTCATCGTGAGCAAGTACTTTTCGGGTTGATCTAAACCGCTTTTTGTAAAGTGGATGAACCTTCCAACTTTCAACGGCTACAACCCTAGTTTTATTCATTTTGTCGCTTACAACGACGCCTACAAGCTGTTTAGGCTTCCTGCGATCCATAACCTTAACCCTCCTGGGCAAGCATTCCAAGCTCTCTTTGGCGCTGAATTGTTCTTACTCGCGCTATCGACCGTCTAACCTCACGTATTCTCATTACATTCTCAAGCTGCCCTACGGCATGTTGAAAGCGCAGGTTAAACAGTTCTTCTTTGAGATCCAGAAGCTTGTTGTTTAAATCCTTGTCGCTCATTTTTTTAATCTCCTGCACCTTCATCTGTTTTCACCGCCTTTTCTTCTAAGGCATCTATTGCATCCGGCCGCACTGTGAATCTAGTTTTCATCGGCAACTTAGAAGATGCCAGTCTAAAAGCTTCCCGGGCTGTCTCCTCGGGAACACCTGCGACCTCAAACATGATGCGTCCAGGTTTCACTACAGCTACCCAATATTCGGGATTGCCTTTGCCGCTGCCCATTCTGGTTTCCGCAGGCTTTTTCGTTACCGGTTTGTCAGGAAATATACGAATCCAAACCTTGCCCCCACGCCTGATATACCGGGTTAAAGCAACCCTGGCAGCTTCAATCTGCCTATCGGTTACCCAGGCAGGTTCTAGCGCCATGAGCCCAAACTCTCCGTAAAACACTTCATTTCCACGAGGAGCATTGCCGGTCATTCTACCCCTGTGATGTTTTCTAAACTTCACACGCTTAGGCATTAACATAGACTAATTACCTCCCTTACCTTCCGTAGTTTTTGCCGGGAGGATATCTCCTTTATATATCCATACCTTAACTCCTATACGACCATAAGTTGTATGAGCCTCGGAAAAGCCATAATCAATATTTGCTCGAAGAGTATGAAGAGGAACCGAGCCCTCTCCGGCCATTTCACTCCTCGCAATTTCTGCGCCGTGCAAACGCCCAGACACTCTTATTCTGATGCCTTCAGCGCCTGACCGCATAGCACGACCTATAGCTTGCCTCATGGCCCTCCTGTACGAAATTCGCCTAGCTATTGCATCTGCCACGTTCTCAGCAACTAATTGTCCATCTGTTTCCGGGCTTTTCACTTCTAATACGTGTATGTTAACTCTTTTTCCTGTGAAATCGGCGATATCTTTTCTAAGAGCATCAATACCTGTACCTCCGCGCCCGATAACCATCCCGGGTCGTGCAGCATGTATTATTAACCCCACTTCTTGAGGTTTACGTTCTATTTCGATTCTAGGAATTCCAGCTCTGTACAATTTATCCTTGATGAACTTTCGAATTTTATTGTCCTCGAGAAGCAAATCAGCAAAATCTTTTCTTGCGAACCACCTAGAATCCCAATCGTATATCACTCCTACGCGCAACCCTTTCGGGTGAATCTTTTGACCCAAACCCTAACCCTCCTCTCTTTCTTTCAGAATCACTGTTAAATGCGCTGTCCTTTTCAAAATAGGAAAAGCTTGACCTCTTGCACGAGGCCTAAAGCGCTTTAGGGTTGGGCCCGGCCCAACAAAAATCTCAGAAATGTATAGTAAATCACCATTCATATCGTGATTATTCTCTGCATTTGCTATTGCAGAAAGAATAGCTTTCCTAACTACGGGGCTGGCTCTTTTAGATGTGTACCTTAAAATTGCCAGCGCTTCCTTCACTGGTTTCCCCCGCACAAGATCGGCCACTATGCCCACTTTGGTAGGGGATATTCTGACATGTCTTACTTCGCAACGAGCTTCCATAAGTTCAAAATCTCCCTTACTTTAAAGTTGTCGAACGCTGAGTGTGCGCCCCATGGCCCCTAAATGTACGTGTGGGAGCGAATTCGCCCAGCTTATGGCCTACGGCATCTTCAGTAATATATACCGGTACGTGTTTACGTCCATCATGTACGGCGATGGTATGACCCAGCATTTCAGGTACTACGGTTGAACTTCGTGACCAGGTGCGAATGACTCTTTTCTCTTTTTTTCGATTCATTTCACGAATCTTTGTCAACAGCTTAACATCAACAAAGGGCCCCTTCTTTCTGGATCGGCTCATAATCGCCCCCTCCTTCCTAAATTGTTATTTCCGTCGTTTTACAATATATTTATTGGATGCTTTTTTACGCTTCCTAGTCTTATACCCCAAAGTCGGTTTACCCCAGGGCGTTGATGGTCTAGGCAACCCTACAGGAGTATGGCCTTCGCCACCGCCATGGGGATGATCTACAGGATTCATGGACAATCCACGTACGCTAGGTCGCCAGCCTTTGTGTCTAGCGCGACCTGCTTTCCCCGCAATAAGGTTTTCATGCTCAACATTACCCACTTGGCCTACAGTAGCTTTGCACGCCAAAGGTACTTTTCGCTGTTCACCTGATGCAAGCCTTAAAAGCGCATATCCACCTTCTTTAGCCATTAAACGCACCTGAGTGCCTGCTGCCCTAGCTAATTGTCCGCCTTTGCCCGGTGTTAATTCGACATTATGAATTACCGTGCCTGTAGGAATATTGTCGAGCGGAATCGCATTTCCCGGTTTGATATCCGCATCAGGGCCAGCCATTATCATATCGTCTACTTTTAACCCCATAGGGGCTAAAATATATCTTTTATCACCATCAGCATACGTGATTAGTGCCAAATGTGCTGACCGACCGGGATCGTATTCTATCGCAGATACTTTTCCAGGCACACCGTCTTTATCTCTTTTGAAATCAACAATGCGAACTAATTTTCTAGCGCCCCCGCCGCGATGACGCACGGTTATCCTGCCTTGGGCATTTCGCCCAGAGAATCTCTTTTTTGAAATTACTAGATTCTTTTCTGGCTTCTTCTTAGTTATTTCTTTATAAGTACTCGCTACTCGTTGACGAAGCCCGGGCGACGTCGGTTTATAATCTTTTACCGGCAATTAATCCCCCTCCTTTCACCGCGTACTAAACACTCTCAAAAAACTCTATGGTTTGTCCCGGGATTAGGGTTACCATAGCCTTTTTCCAATTACGAGTGCGTCCAACATGATACCCCATTCTTCTAGGTTTGCCTTTTATGTTAACTGTATTAACCCTGGCAACCTTTACCTTAAAAATTTCTTCGATGGCATTATGAATATCTGCCTTGGTTGCCCTAGGATGCACCCTAAATGTGTATGTGCCGCGAGCCATTGCGTCGTGGCTCTTTTCAGTGATTATAGGTGCAATAATAATATCTCTTGCCATAAATTTCACGCCAATTCCTCCTCAAGTTTGTCAAGCGCATCTTTTGTAAATACCAGATGCCGTTTTGACATAACGTCGTAGGTGGAAAGTTTTGCCGCATTAGCTACAGAAACACCAGGAATGTTTCTGGCAGACAACACTATGTTTGGTTCAGCATCAGCTGTAACCACCAAACAACTTTTTTCAATGCCCATTTTTTCCAACATCTCACAAACGCGTTTGGTTTTCGGCTTTTCTATTTTGAGTTCTTCAAGCACGACGATGCGATTCGCATTGGCACGTAGTGAAAGGGCAGATAAAAGCGCTTGCCGCTTCATCTTTTTAGTTAACCGCCAACTATAATCTCTCGCTTTTGGCCCAAAAACTACTCCGCCACCCCGCCAAATAGGCGATCTAATGCTACCATGTCTTGCTCTGCCCAAACCTTTCTGTCTCCATGGTTTTCGACCACCGCCGGCGACTTCGGATCGGGTTTTAACACTCACTGTGCCTAACCTTGCACTATTTAAATGAGTAAGAATCGCAGCCCTCAACAGGCCCATGTTAGGTTCCAAACCGAATATTTGATCTGACAAATCTACAGTACCTAACTTGTCACCATTTTCATTGTAAACATGTGCTTCTGGCATGAGGTTCCCTCCTTAGCCTGTTTTCTGCCGAGAAGCCTGTTTAATCATAACTAAGGATCCCCTGCTTCCAGGCACTCCACCATGCACTAAAATTAGATTCTTCTCGGGATCAACATTTGCTACACGCAAATTTCTAATAGTAACTTTTTCACTGCCCATATGGCCTGGCAATTTTCGACCTGGGAAAACCCTTGAGGCATCTCTTGCCTGAAGCGAACCCGGACCTCTGTGGAATCTAGAACCGTGACTTGACGGTCCACGTCTAAGATTCCAACGTTTGATTACGCCCGCAAATCCTTTGCCAAGGGAAGTGCCGGCAACATCAACATAATCTCCTGTTTTAAAAATATCTGCCTTAACTTCATCTCCAACCTGAATTTTGCTATCCGATTGTATTCTAAATTCCCGTAGATATTTTTGGGGACTTATTTTCTTTTTTTCAAAATATCCCTTCTGGGGCTTGGTAAGACGCTGCTCCTTAATAGAGCCAAAGCCCAGTTGGACACCAGTATATCCGTGTTTATCTAGCGTTTTTACATCGACAACTGTGCACGGGCCAGCCTCAATGATGGTTACGGGAATAAGTCTACCTTGCTCATCGAATATCTGGGTCATCCCAACCTTTTTACCCAAGATAGCCTTCATATCACAGCACCTCCTCCATCAAAAGCCATTCTTCACACAGCCTTGATTTCTATGTCTACACCAGCTGGCAAATCTAGTCGGGTAAGAGCATCCATAGTCTTGGTAGTCGGTTCCATAATATCGACCAAGCGCTTATGGACTCTCATTTCAAACTGCTCACGGATATCTTTTTCACCGTTAGGTGCAGTAAGAATGGTATAGACACTTCTTTCTGTAGGAAGAGGTACTGGTCCCGATACCAAAGCACCAGTCCGTTTGGCTGTACCAACGATTCTTCCGGCAGATTGATCTAATATTTCATGATCGAAAGCCCTTAACCTAACTCTTATCCTTTGCCTTCGCACATTTCTCACCCCTCTATCTTGGTTACCACTCCTGAGGCTACAGTGCGGCCGCCTTCACGAATTGCAAACCTGAGCCCTACTTCCATGGCGATAGGGGCAATCAATTCTACAGAAATCTTTACATTATCACCGGGCATTACCATCTCTATACCTTCTGGTAATAAAACTGAACCCGTAACGTCTGTGGTCCTAAAGTAAAACTGCGGACGGTAACCGGTGAAAAACGCACTGTGCCTACCGCCTTCTTCCTTAGTCAAAACATAAATCTCTGCCTCAAACTTCGTATAAGGCTTAATGCTACCCGGCTTTGCCAATACCTGACCTCTTTGTATCTCTGTACGTGCCACGCCCCTAAGCAAACAACCTACGTTGTCACCCGCCTGACCACTGTCAAGTATCTTGCGGAACATCTCCACTCCGGTTACAACTGTAGACCTCGGCTCATCTACCAAACCTACTATCTCTACAGACTCGCCTACCTTTATCTGTCCACGCTCAATTCGTCCGGTAGCAACTGTGCCTCGACCGGTTATGGTAAATACGTCTTCAACTGACAGCAAAAATGGACGATCTATATCTCTTTCCGGTGTAGGTACAAACTCATCAACTGCATCCATTAACTCTAAAATAGCACCGCACCATTTGCAATCCTTTTCGCCACAACCGCATTCTAGTGCTTTAAGGGCCGAACCCCTTATTATAGGTGTATCATCGCCGGGAAACTCATACTTATCAAGAAGCTCTCGTATCTCTAAATCTGATATCTCTAATAACTCTTCATCATCTACCATGTCTACTTTGTTTAAAAATACTACTATGGCTGGAACTCCTACCTGCCTTGCTAACAAAACGTGCTCGCGTGTCTGGGGCATGGTGCCATCTGCAGCCGAAACTACCAATATTGCCCCGTCCATCTGCGCTGCACCCGTAATCATATTCTTGATATAGTCAGCGTGCCCAGGACAATCTACGTGGGCATAATGCCTGTTTTCAGTCTCGTATTCAACATGTGAAGCTGCTATGGTAATTCCACGATCTCGCTCTTCAGGTGCTTTGTCAATTTTATCGAACGGAGTAAACTCGGCGTAACCTGCAGCAGCAAGAACTTTGGTTATTGCCGCCGTCGTTGTAGTCTTACCGTGGTCTATATGCCCTATTGTACCTACGTTCACGTGAGGCTTTGTTCTTTCAAATCTTTTCTTGGCCATTTCTATAATCCTCCTTAATTACACTCGCCCATAATATTTGGCGATAATTTTGTCCGCTTCAGCGGGTGGAACAACCTCATATTGGTTAAATTGCATTGTATAAGTACCTCTTCCTTGAGATCTTGAACGAAGATCTGTCGCATAACCAAACATCGCGGCAAGAGGTACCATAGCTTCTATTGTTTCATAATTACCCTCAGTCTCGATTCCTGTTATCTGCCCTCTTCTTGCATTAAGATCCCCAAGTACCTCCCCTAAAAACTCAGAAGGAACTACTACTTCTACTTTCATAACCGGCTCTAATATCGCAAGTTTTGACTTAGATAACGCGTCTTTAACACCCATAGAACCCGCAATCTTAAAGGCGAGTTCTGATGAGTCTACGTCATGATAAGAACCATCTTCAAGTACAACTTTTACATCCACCAACGGATAACCAATTAATAACCCTGATTCAAGTGCTTCTTTAACTCCTAATTCTATCGCAGGAATAAATTCTTGTGGTATGGCCCCACCGCGAATAATACTTTCAAACTCAAAGCCTTTACCTCTACCTAATGGCTCAAGTTTTAGTTTAACGTGTCCGTATTGACCGCGGCCACCAGTCTGCCTTACAAATTTACCTTCGCCGGAGGCTCCCTGAACAATACTTTCCTTGTACGCAACTTGGGGCGTTCCAACAGCAGCTTTAACACCAAAGTCCCGAAGAAGCCTATCACAGATAATTTCCAGGTGCAACTCACCCATGCCTGCTATAAGCGTTTGACCGGTCTCCTTATCTGTGCTAGATGTAAAGGTCGGATCTTCCTCTGCCAATCTCCTAAGACAATTCCCTAATTTATCAAAATCATCCCTTGTCTCAGGCTCAATGGCTACTGTAATCACCGGGGCAGGGAATGAGATAGGTTCAAAAATAATTGGGTTTTTCTCATCGCATAAAGTATCCCCTGTAACCGTATGCTTCAGGGCTACCGTAGCAACAATGTCGCCTGTAGATACCACTTGGACGTCTTCCCGTCGATTTGCATGCATAACAAGAAGCCGTTGAATCCTTTCGTTTTTGCCACGGGTAGCATTATATACATAGGAACGGTTCTTTAAAACTCCGGAATATACCCTAAAATAGGTAACCCTACCTACGTAAGGATCGGTCATCACTTTAAATGCTAAAGCGCTGAACGGTTCGTTATCGCTAGGCTTTCTAACGGCCCTTTCGTTTTTCCCAGGAACCTCTCCTTCAATAGGTGGTACTTCTAGGGGCGAAGGAAGATAATCAATTATACCGTCCAAAAGTGTCTGAACACCTTTATTCTTAAAGGATGAACCGCAAAAACAGGGAATAATCTTGTTTTCCAAAGTACCCTTTCTTATCGCTTTTATAAGCGACGAAACAGACACATCTTTACCATGAAAATATGCTTCAAGTACATCATCATCAAAATCAGCGGCCGCAACTAACAAATTCTCCCTATATTCCTTCACTAGCTGCTCCATATCCTCGGGTACTTGAGTTTCTTCAATCTCAAGTCCTAGTTCGTCTCTCCAGTACAAAGCCCTAGATCTAAGCACATCAACTACACCGACAAAATCATCTTCAGCACCTATGGGCAAAAATAACGCCACAGGTTTTGCTCCCAATCTTGTTTCAATCGTTTTGAGAGCTTTATAAAAATCAGCACCTAGCGAATCCATTTTATTGATATATGCGATCCTAGGAGTATTGTAACCATCTGCTTGCCGCCACACAGCCTCGGATTGGGGTTCGACACCGCCTTTAGCACAGAAAATAGTTACAGCACCATCAAGCACGCGAAGGCTGCGTTCAACTTCCGCAGTAAAGTCAACGTGTCCTGGTGTGTCTATAATGTTTATTCGAAAATTATTCCAGTGGCATGTGGTGGCTGCCGATGTAATGGTAATACCTCTTTCTTGTTCCTGTTCCATCCAATCCATAGTAGCCGAGCCCTCATCCACCTCACCAATGCGGTGTACTTTTCCGCTGTAAAATAATATGCGCTCGGTTGTTGTCGTTTTACCAGCATCGATATGCGCCATAATTCCTATGTTTCTAATCTTATTAAGTGGAAATGCTTGCGGCATCGATTCCCCCCCCTTTCAAAGTTTTATCCAATTGTCTACCACCTATAATGTGCAAAAGCTCTATTAGCTTCAGCCATTCTATGCATTTCTTCTTTTTTTCTCACAGTGTTGCCAGTATTATTAGCTGCGTCGAGAATTTCGCTAGCAAGTTTGTTCTCGAACCCGCGTTCCGAACGGTTTCTGGCAAAATCAACCAACCATCGTATTGCCAAAGACATTCGACGAGCAGGTCTTACCTCCATAGGTACCTGATAAGTAGCTCCCCCAACCCTTCTCGGTCGCACTTCTAACACAGGCATCGCGTTTTTCATTGCTTGATCAAGAACCTCCAATGGATCCTTGCCTGTTTTTTCTTTAATAAGATCCATTGCATTATACACCAGCCGCCTGGCTGTAAATTTTTCACCATCATACATAATTTTATTAGTAAGCCTGGTTACTAATACTGAGCTATACACAGGATCCGGCGTCCAAGTTCTTGACGGCGATTTGCCTCGTCTAGGCACAACATTCACCTCACAAATTAATCTTTTGGCTTCTTAGTACCGTATAATGAGCGCCCTTGCCGCCTATCAACAACGCCTGCGGTATCTAAAGCACCTCTAACAATATGATAACGCACCCCAGGTAAATCACGTACTCTTCCGCCTCTGACCAATACTACAGAGTGCTCTTGAAGATTGTGTCCGATCCCCGGAATATATGCAGTCACTTCAAATCCGTTGGTCAAACGAACTCTAGCAATTTTGCGCAACGCCGAATTAGGTTTTTTGGGTGTGGTGGTCCTAACGACGGTACAAACTCCTCGCTTAAACGGATTTCCTTTAAGCGCCGGCGACTTTGTTTTTTCAACTATTTGCTTTCTTCCTTGTCTGACCAACTGATTGATAGTAGGCACATTTACCCCCCCTTTCCTGTTTCTTTTGTGTATGACTTTAATAAAGCACAGCATGAGGCTCCCACATTTATGCCGCAAAATTCTCCTAGTTGTCTCATGCTCGGAACCCAAATTATCTCAACATTTAAGGCTTCAGCCCTGGATAATACATCTGTTACTACATCTTTTTTAGCATCTTCTGCTACAAATATTTTTGCAACGAGTCCATTTTCAAGAGCCTTTGATACAGACCTTACCCCTGCAATTTTGTGTTTCTTTGGTATACGACTGTACCTCGAGCCGATCATATCCAAAACCTCTCTCATTTCATCATAAAAAAGCACGCTTTATGAGTTTAGCACCATGATAAAAGCGTGTCAATGGCCGGTAGCATGCTTTTTCATAATCAATTGAAGTTGGAAGCAGGTAAAATCAGTTTTGTAGCTTCCAACTTCTTCATTGTTATATATTGAAAAGCCAAACCTGCGTCTTTTCAGGAAGATCTTCTTTACAAACAGACGCCTGCGAACTGTGAAGTTCAACAACGTTCTCCATGCCTTCAAGAAAATCTTCTACTCCCTCTATCGGCCACGACTCTATATATTTAGTTTTATAGTGCATCGGCACTACGATATTTGGTTTTACTAATTCAACAGTTTCTTTTGCTGTCTGGGCGTCTATCGTATAATATCCGCCTACCGGTATCATCAACACATTAACAGTTCCCAATTGTTCTACCTGATCTGAATTAAGCTGCTCTCCAAGATCACCTAAATGAGCGACTCTAAGCCCATCGATATCAATCACAAATATAGCGTTCTCACCGCGCAGCTTTCCTTGTTGATCGTCATGGTAAGAAGGTATAGTTCGGAACTTTACACCCTGGATTTCCTTTTTCATGCTCCTAGCCTTTTTAGTCTCCTCATCCAGACCTTTTAGTGTTTTGAAATCTCCCTGAATCACTCGCACGACATTATGATCGTGATGTTCATGTGATACAGTAACTACGTCAGCTGTTTCTTCTATTCTCGGATAAGGCACATCTTCTCCAAACGGATCTGTAAATATCTTTAACGCCGCAGATTCGATTACAAAAGCCGCATGGCCTAACCACCTTAATTTCAATGCACCATACCTCCGCTAAATGATTTTACGCTGAATTGTCGTCACCGGCAACTTCAACTTCCGACATGTCTTCATAATCCGAATATATCTCCAAATTATTATACTTCTTCATGCCGGTTCCTGCCGGAATAAGTTTCCCTATAATCACGTTCTCTTTGAGACCTAATAAATAATCAGTTTTACCCTTGACGGCTGCATCGGTAAGCACTCGGGTTGTCTCTTGGAATGAAGCAGCAGACAAAAATGATTCTGTAGACAAAGATGCTTTAGTAATACCTTGAATGATGGGAGTGCCCGTTGCGGGTTCCCCATCTTGTTCATAAGCCTTTACGTTTGCTTCAGCAAAATCATGAATATCTACAATCCCACCTGGAAGCAGTGTAGTGTCACCAGGCTCCTCAACTTTGATCTTGCGCATCATCTGCCTGATAATAACTTCAATATGCTTATCAGAAATATCGATACCCTGAAGCCTGTAAACTCTCTGAACTTCTCTAATAAGATATTCTTCAACTGCCCGTACACCTTTAACCTCTAAAAGATCATGGGGGTTAATAGAGCCTTCCGTCAATGCATCTCCGGGTTCAACTTGATCGCCATCGGATACCTTAATCAGTGCGCCAAAAGGCACAGCAATTGTGCTTTGTTCACCATCGGGAGAAGTAATAACGATTTCCCGTTTTTTCTCGCCTTCTTTGATTTCAACTAACCCACCTATTTCAGAAATAGCTGCCTGACCTTTAGGTTTTCTAGCTTCAAAGAGTTCCTCGACTCTAGGCAAGCCGTGGGTAATATCTTCCCCAGCGATACCACCGAGATGAAAAGTACGCAGTGTAAGCTGAGTACCTGGTTCGCCAATGGATTGAGCGGCAATAGTACCTATGGCTTCGCCCACTTCCACAACGTTTCCTGTTGCAAGGTTTCTACCGTAACATTTTACACATACACCGTGTCGAGTCTCACACGTAAGCACAGATCTTACTTCTACTTCTTCAATTCCCGCCTCGATTATCGCATCTGCTTTTTCATCATCGATCATCTCATCGGCCTTGCAAAGTGTTTCACCGGTATTCGGATCAACTATGTCATTGGCTGAAAACCGCCCAACGATTCTGTCCCGTAAATCTTCAATATGTTCTCCTTCAATCTCAATAGCTTTAACGCGAATGCCACAACCACAACCGCATTCTTCTTCTCTAACTATGACATCTTGAGATACATCAACTAACCTTCGGGTTAAATACCCCGAATCAGCAGTCCTAAGAGCCGTATCCACGAGCCCCTTCCTTTGCCCGTGAGTTGAGGTAAAGTACTCGAGTACAGATAACCCTTCTCTAAAGTTAGATCTTACCGGCTGCTCTACCATTCTGCCAGACGGATCAACCATAATACCGCGCATACCACCCAACTGTGAAATCTGCTGAATGTTACCTCGTGCTCCTGATTCGGCCATCATGTTTACGGGATTCCACTTACCGATAGCATTCCGAAGCGATTCCGTAACTCTATCAGTCGCAGCCCGCCAAACATCGATCACTTTGGTGTATCTCTCTTCGTCGGTCAAAAAGCCCATATGATATTGTTCTTGTATTTCGTTTACTTTTTCGTCAGCATCCTTCAAAATCTCTGGTTTTT
The DNA here is from genome assembly GCA_964406505.1 of uncultured Eubacteriales bacterium. GTDB lineage: Bacteria > Bacillota > Sulfobacillia > Fermentithermobacillales > Fermentithermobacillaceae > DTU015. The sequence continues at coordinate 9,896 of CAYORX010000024.1, read as the reverse complement.
CCTTCGGTACTGAAATATCCTCTATCGCAATGGTAGAGCCTGCTTGTGTCGCAAAAGAAAATCCCAATTCCTTTATCTTGTCTAACATCACTGCGGTTTCTTCCATTCCATATTTCTTAATGGCATCCGAAACTATCTCTCCAAGCAATTTTCGATCCACCACATCGTTTACGAATCTTAACTTTTCAGGAAGGGCACGATTCAAAATACATCGTCCCGGTGTGGTAATAAACTTGGCAAGCTTGCCATTTATCTCGCTTCGCAGTACCACAACTTCATGAAGACCTACATTCCCGGTTTCATATGCCATTATAGCTTCATTTTCCGAAGCAAATTTATAAGGTATATCCTTTTCATCTAGTTGTTCGGGATCGTCATGAGATGCAAGTGTAAGATAATAAATTCCCAGGACAACATCTTTTGTTGGTGTAACCGCAGGAGTTCCATCCTTTGGAAGCAACAAATTATACTTAGAAGCCATGAGTATTTTTGCCTCTGCCTGAGCCTCAGTAGATAGCGGCACGTGTACAGGCATTTGATCTCCGTCAAAATCCGCGTTGTATGGAGGACACACTAGAGGATGAATTTGTATGGCTTTCCCCTCGATCAGCACGGGTTCAAACGCTTGTATGCTCAATCTATGCAATGTCGGCGCTCTATTTAAAAGCACCGGGTGCCCTTTGATAACTTCTTCAAGGATATCCCACACTTCGGGCTGTGTTCTTTCGACTAACCGTCTTGCGCTTTTAATGTTATGAGCTAATCCTTTTTCGACTAATCGTTTCATTACGAAAGGTTTGAAAAGTTCAAGCGCCATTTCTTTCGGAAGCCCACACTGATGAAACTTAAGATTGGGACCTACGACAATAACCGAACGGCCAGAATAGTCTACACGTTTACCGAGAAGATTTTGTCTAAATCGTCCCTGCTTACCCTTGAGCATATCAGACAACGACTTCAACGGTCTTTGACCAGGTCCAGTTACAGGACGACCACGCCTACCGTTGTCTATCAAAGCATCAACCGCTTCTTGCAACATCCTTTTCTCATTTCGCACAATAATGTCAGGAGCACCGAGGTCAAGTAGTCTTTTGAGTCTGTTATTCCGGTTTATTACTCTGCGATAAAGGTCATTTAAATCAGATGTAGCAAATCTTCCACCGTCGAGCTGCACCATAGGCCTCAAATCAGGAGGTATAACGGGAATTACATCTAAAATCATCCATTCAGGTTTGTTACCCGATGTTCTAAAACCTTCTATAACCTCAAGCCTACGCATGGCACGAATTTTCCTTTGCCCGCGAGTGTTAGCGGCCTCCTTTATAAGTTCTTCAACTTGTTTGTCAAGATCAACTCCCGCAAGAATTTCTTTTATTGCTTCAGCCCCCATGCCAGCCCTAAACCGATTACGGTACTTATTTCTTGCCTCTCTGTATTCAGCCTCTGTAAGCACCTGCTTATACGAAAGAGTTTCACAATCCCCGGCATCGGTTATGATATATGCTGCAAAGTAAAGTACCCGTTCAAGCACTCTAGGTGACATATCCAACAATAAGCCCATCCGAGAAGGTACACCTTTGAAATACCAAATATGTGACACCGGCGTCGCGAGCTCAATGTGTCCCATACGTTCACGCCTTACCTTTGATTTAGTTACCTCGACGCCACATTTATCACATACTACGCCTTTAAAACGGATTCTCTTGTACTTTCCGCAATAACATTCCCAGTCTTTGCTAGGCCCGAAAATCCTTTCACAAAAAAGTCCGTCTCTTTCAGGTTTTAAAGTCCTATAGTTCAATGTCTCAGGCTTTTTTACTTCGCCGCGAGACCATTCCCTGATCTTCTCGGGTGATGAAAGAGAAATGCGCATTGCAGCAAAATCATTAACGTCCACTCTTCAACATCCCCTTTTGTTTTAACTTTCAGATTTGCCCTCATCCGGTGTTTCAGAAGCACTGTCCGAAACCGTAGTTTCTGCAATAAGTCTGTCAAAAGTCATCTCTTCATCTTTTTGTTCTTCTGAAACAACAGATTTTGTTGATTTTTGAACTGACACGTCGTTTGGATTGAAACCTTCTTCAGTTACATACTCCGGGTCACCGCTGCCAGCAACACTTTGCACTTCATCTTCAGGTCTTGATTGAGTTGGGTTGCCCGCGGCTTTACGCGCTGACCCCCTTGGTTCGGTGTCAAGTATCAAATCAATATCTTTTGATTCCCTAGTGTCATCATCAAGTTCTTTCAGCTCGATTTCGCGGCCATATTCATCAAGCACTTTTACATCCAAAGCGAGACTTTGCAGTTCTTTTAAAAGAACCTTAAACGATTCAGGCACCCCTGGCTCAGGTATGTTTTGCCCTTTAACGATTGCTTCATACGTCCTAACTCTGCCGATAACATCATCAGATTTGACGGTAAGCATTTCCTGCAAGGTATAAGCTGCACCATAAGCTTCAAGAGCCCAAACTTCCATTTCGCCGAAACGTTGACCACCCATTTGAGCTTTTCCGCCTAAAGGCTGCTGTGTCACAAGAGAATATGGACCGGTAGAACGTGCATGAACCTTGTCATCTACCAAATGCAGCAACTTAAGCAGATAAACATAACCAACTGTCACGGGACTATCGAACACTTTTCCTGTTCTTCCATCCCGTAAATGTATCTTACCATCCCTAGGTAAGCCCGCTTTTTCGAGTAATTCCTTCACTTCGTCTTCTTGTATGCCGTCAAATATGGGAGTTGCTACGTGAATACCTAAGAGTTTCGCAGCATAGCCCAAATGGCATTCAAAGATTTGTCCAATATTCATTCGAGATGGAACTCCTAAAGGAGTAAGAAGTATTTGTATAGGAGTACCATCGGGTAAAAATGGCATGTCTTCTTTTGGAAGAATCTTTGCAACTACACCTTTGTTACCATGGCGCCCAGCCATTTTGTCGCCTTCCGATATCCTTCGTTTTTGAGCTACATGTACTCTTACTAGTTCATTAACTCCTGGAGGGAGTTCGTCTCCTGACTCCCGTGTAAACAACTTAACATCGACAACGATACCGCTTTCACCATGAGGTACTTTAAGGGAATTATCCCTCACCTCACGGGCTTTTTCGCCGAATATAGCTCTGAGCAACCTTTCCTCAGCTGTGAGTTCAGTTTCGCCCTTAGGAGTAACCTTACCTACTAAGATATCGCCGGCCCTCACTTCTGCACCTGTCCTGATAATACCCCTGTCATCAAGATCCTTGAGCTGTTCTTCCGCCACATTTGGAATATCCTTAGTGATTTCCTCGGGGCCAAGTTTTGTATCTCTAGCGTCACATTCATATTCTTCTATATGGATAGAGGTATAAACATCGTCCTCAACAAGTTCTCTTGAAATTAAAATTGCGTCTTCGTAGTTATAACCTTGCCACGGCATATACGCTACAAGGATATTCCTACCAAGGGCTAATTCTCCCATGTCGGTAGATGGACCATCAGCCAAAACTTCCCCTTCTTCAACCATTTGCCCCTTAGACACAATAGGCTTTTGATTAAAACATGTGCCCTGATTTGAACGATTGAATTTTTTCAATTTATATACGTCGTGCTCGCCCGACACCGTTTGCACTACAATTTCGGATGCAGAAACCCGCACCACCTGGCCAGCCCTTTTAGCAATAGCTATAACTCCCGAATCCAGCGCTGTTCGATGCTCTAACCCAGTACCAACTAACGGTGCCTCTGTTCGGATTAAAGGCACACCCTGCCGTTGCATATTCGCACCCATTAAAGCACGACTTGCATCGTCATGCTCGAGAAATGGAATGAGTGAAGTAGCGACAGAAAATATTTGTTTCGGAGAGACATCCATATAATCTATCTCTTCTGGGGGTGCCTCACGCACTTCTTGTCTGTACCTTGATAAAACACGTTTGTCTAAAAATCTACCTTCTTCGTCTACAGCCGCATTGGCCTGTGCAATTACGCAATCGTCTTCTTCATCTGCGGTAAGGTATTCTATTTCGTTGGTGACTCTTTTTTTCGCCTTATCAACTTTCCTATATGGTGTTTCTATGAATCCCAAACGATTTATACGGGCATAAGAAGAAAGGGAATTTGTAAGTCCGATATTCGGACCTTCTGGCGTCTCAATAGGACACATTCTTCCATAGTGAGAGTGGTGTACGTCACGAACTTCAAAACCCGCTCTTTCCCTAGTAAGACCACCTGGTCCAAGGGCAGAAAGTCTTCTTTTTGCAGTAAGTTCAGTAAGCGGATTAGTTTGTTCCATAAACTGAGACAGTTGGCTAGAACCAAAAAATTCGCGTACTGCCCCGACCACAGGTCTTACATTTATAAGCGCTTGGGGAGTAATAATGTCGATGTCTTGAATGGTCATCCGCTCTCTGACAACCCGCTCCATCCTAGCTAAACCTACACGAAATTGGTTTTGCAAAAGTTCCCCTACACATCTAACGCGCCTATTACCCAAGTGATCAATATCATCATATGATCCTAAACCCTTGGTCAAACCAAAAAAGTAGTTAATAGCCGCTAGTATATCATCTCTCGTTAAAGATTTTTCTTGGGACCATGCTTCCTCATTGTCCTTGCGTACACCATTACCTACAACGCGAACTACCTGACCGTCAAAGGTAGCTACATCAATTTCGTTTATGCCCGCGGCATTAATTTTATGTGCCAGATCTCTATCAATCCGCTCTCCGGCTTTAACCAATAGTTCATCTGTATCCGGGTGTACTACGTCAAACACAGCCGTTGTATTTACAATACGCCTGCGCAAAGTAAATTTCTTATTTAACCGATAACGCCCCACCGTAGCAAGATCATAACGCCGGGGTTGAAAAAACAAGCTTTCAAATAGATTTCTGGCGCTTTCGACGGTTGGTGGTTCACCAGGCCTTAGTCTGCGATAAATCTCAACAAGAGCTTCGTCCCTAGATTTAGTACTATCCTTATCTAATGTGTTCTTCAATACTATGCTTTCGCCCATGGCATCTAAAATCTGGGCATCGGTTTCTAATCCTATTGCTCTTAGCAATATAGTTAAAGGCAGCTTTCGGGTTCTATCTATTCGAACCCAGGCAATATCATTGCGGTCTGTTTCCATTTCAAACCATGTGCCCCTGCTAGGTATTAATGTAGCAGAATAACGCCGTTTGCCGTTTGCATCGATTTCATAGGAATAATATCCACCTGGAGATCGCACAAGTTGGCTTACGATAACCCGTTCGGCACCGTTAATAACAAATGTACCCGCGTCGGTCATGAGCGGAAAATCGCCCATAAAAACCTCTTGTTCTTTGACTTCACCTGTAGTTTGATTGATAAGCCTAACTTTAACTTTTAGAGGAGCAGAATAAGTAACATCTCTTTCTTTACACTCCTCGACAGAATTTTTAGGTTCATCTAATTTGTAATCGATGAACTCTAATACAAGATTTTCTGTAAAGTCCTTAATAGGTGAAATGTCTCTGAATACTTCACGCAGCCCTTCTTCAAGAAACCACCGGTAGGACTCCTTTTGAACTGCTATCAGGTTTGGAATATCAAGGACCTCGCGAATACGACCATAGCTAAGTCGTTCACGTCTGCCTACCTTGATGGGATAGGCCATGCATTTCACTCCTTAGGGGGTAAATTTCCGCCTGCGCCCTGGAGAACGAACTCTAAGTCATTACCTTAATATTTTACCCAGAGTTCCGTAAACTAATTCCTGGCCGGCGAGCCGATATACGAATGCAAGTAACAATACTATCACGCCTGTCAACCTTTGTCAACAAGCGCGATCAATGCGATTATTATTCGTATATGCTTACCCGCCAAGGCAGTGGGTAACCTTACTTTTTATCCTATAGTCATGCAGCTAAGTGATATGCTTGTCGCGACTCCACCTTTAAATTTTTATATGCCAAACTTCAACAAAAAGCCAATGCTTCTAAGTGAGAGTCTATCATGTTTTCGGCCCTAAAACTACCTATTGTTTTGCATTGTCCGTTTTAACGATCCCACAAGATACAGTTTGACAAAGATCAATCTTATACAACAAACAAGCACAGGTGCCGTAAAGGCATCTGCGCTTGTTATAGCAATTTGATTTTGAACAAATAGTCTTACTTAAGTTCCACGGTAGCCCCAGCTTTTTCTAGAACTTCTTTAGCTTTTTCAGCCTCTTCTTTAGAAACTTTTTCTTTCACCGCCGCAGGTGCAGATTCCACCAGTTCTTTAGATTCCCTTAATCCAAGCCCTGTAAGTTCCCTTACGGCTTTAATTGCCGCAACTCTGCTGCTTCCCGCGGCTGTGAGCACTACGTCAAATTCAGTTTGCTCTTCTTCGGCAGGTCCCACATCTTGAGGAGCAGCGGCTGCCGCAGGAGCAGCTGCTACAGCCTGAGCAGACACGCCAAATTCCTCTTCAAATTGTTTAACTAATTCGGCAAGTTCAAGCACGGTCATATCTTTTACCAACTCTAAAACTTGTTCTATTTTAGACATTTAAAATAAACCTCCTTGTAAATTAACTGGCACTTTGTTCCCTTTTAACTCTTAGTTCGTTAAGAGCTCTTGCAAAACCCACTATGGTTTCATTCAAAACTGTAGCTAGAGCCGAAATCGGGGCCTTCATAACCACCGCAGTTTGCGTCAACAAAGTTTCCTTAGAGGGCAACGTAGCTAAAAACAAAATTTTTTCGCTGCTCATCTTTTGCCCGTCTAAAACTCCACCTTTAATTTTAAAAGCGGGAGTTTGAAGAGAAAACTCGCGTAGTACTTTAGCTGGTGAAACAGGATCTTTAGTACTTATAGCCATTGCAGTAGGTCCTTTAAATATATCGTCTAAGCCATCCCAACTTAGTTCCCTGACTGCTCTTAAAGCTAAAGTGTTTTTGATCACCTTATATAACACTTCGTTCTCTCGGCACTTTTGACGTAACTTTGTATCATCTGCGACGGAAACTCCTCTAAAGTCAGCGAAAATAACGCTTTGGGCTGCCAACATTTCCTGCTTTAGAACTTCTTGGATCTTCGCTTTTCTTCGTCTCTGCCTGGTTTCCAAAAAATATCCCCCCTTACTTGCAATCACATTTATCACTTAAAAAGGGCCTCGCACAAAGCGTAGGCCCTAGATATCAAAACAGTTCTATCTGAGAGTCTAAGCCTCGGCGGGCAGCCATTTTCTATTGGAAAAGGCTATTATGTTTTTAAACACCTGCTGTCTGCGGCCCATTATCAAATTGTAATTCAAACATCTGTAAACTTAGGTTCTCTGAGGTTCGACTGCTTGACTAACATCAATTGGAACACCAGGACCCATGGTAGAACTTACTGTAACGCTAATAATATAGCGACCTCTAGCCCCCGGCGGCCTAGCTTTGACAATTGCATCTACAAAAGCATAGAAATTATCGAGCAATTTGTCCGGGCCAAAAGATACTTTGCCGATTACACTATGGATAACGCCGGCTCTATCTGTCCTAAATTCTACTTTGCCTTGTTTAATCTCTTTTACAGCTGATTCAACGTCTTCAGTCACAGTTCCAGATCTTGGATTAGGCATAAGTCCTCTTGGACCAAGTATCCGCCCAAGGCGTCCTACAATGCTCATCATATCCGGTGTAGCCACCGCTGTATCGAAATCTAGCCAGCCACCCTGTATTTTTTCAGCCAATTCCTCTGCTCCTACAAAATCGGCCCCGGCTTGCTCGGCCTCGCTAGCTTTGATTCCACGTGCAAACACTAAAACACGAGCTTCTTTTCCGGTGCCGTGAGGTAATATTATAGAACCCCGTACGATCTGATCAGCATGACGCGGATTAACACCCAACTTCATGGCTATGTCTACAGTTTCATCAAACTTGGCGAACGAAGACTCTATAAGAAGGTCTAACGCTTCCCGTGGCCCATACATTCTACCTGTTTCCATTCGTTTTGCGGATTCAGTATATCGTCTACCTTTTCTAGCCATTCATATGATCCTCCTTGTGGTAAAGCGGACGTGGTCCTCCCACAATAGTTTCTAAAAGATTAGTTCGATTTTGTGCCATTGACTTCACAGATAATTGCAAACATTAATTACGTATAAATGCTAGACTTTGAAAACCCTATTCAACCCGGATCCCCATGCTTCTAGCAGTACCTTCGATTTGTCTCATAGCACCTTCAATTGAAGCAGCATTGAGATCTGTCATTTTAAGTTCTGCTATTTCTCTGACTTGATCTTTGGTAACTTTCCCCACAATGTTGACATGCGGTTCGCCTGACGCTGTTTCAAGCCCTGCTGCTTTTTTTAAAAGAACGGATGCGGGTGGGGTTTTCACGATAAAGCTAAAAGACCTGTCTTCGTATATAGTAACCACAACAGGAGTAATAGTACCTACTTGTGTAGATGTTCTGTCATTGAATTGCTGGGTAAATAGCTGCAAATTCACCTGATGAGGTGCTAACGCAGGACCCACGGGTGGTGCAGGCGTTGCTCTCCCGCCTGGTATTTGTAATTTAACTACTGCTTTAACCTTCTTAGCCATACTCTTTCCCTCACACTTCCTCTACCTGATTAAAATCGAGTTCCACCGGAGTTTCCCGCCCGAATATTGAAATCAATATTCGCAGTTTACCCCTATCAGCCATAACGTCTTGAACCATACCCATCATACCTTGAAACGGGCCAGCCTTAACTCTCAAACTTTGACCGGGTTTAAATCTAACCCTCACTTTAGGTGCGGCCTCACTGCTTATCCGCATAAAAATGCTATCAACTTCATGTTCATCAAGGGGAATCGGCCTCGAGCCAGGCCCTACAAAACCTGTAATACCCGGAGTATTCCTAACTACGTACCAAGAATCATCTGCCATAGTCATTTTGACCATTACATATCCCGGGAAAACTTTGCGCTTAACTACTCGCTTTTTGCCTTCTTTATATTCAATTTCTTCTTCTTCAGGCACGAGAACTTCGAATATTTTGTCTTCCATATTCATGTTATCAACCCGTTTTTCCAAGTTGGTTTTAACTTTGTTCTCATAACCGGAGTATGTATGTACTACATACCACTGGCCCTTTTGCCCTTGTTCTAAAGTACTCATTAAATAAGGACCCCCCTAAGTCTTATAAATCGGGTCCCGGTTCTCTCCCCTACTTACTGGTAATAAAACTCATCACGAGAGTTAGAAGTCCATCGGTACCCCACAAGATAATGCCGACTCCGATCATGGCTGCTAATACTGCAGCCGTATATACCCGTAACTCACCTGATGAAGGCCACATTACCTTTTTGAGTTCAGCGCGAACATCTTTAAAAAACCTTCCGGTTTTTCCGAAAAATCGCCGTAACCCTTGAAAAATTTTCATCCGTCTCACCTAACATAAAGTTTATGGCAGGCCCGGAGGGATTCGAACCCCCATCCTTCGGTTTTGGAGACCGCTGCTCTGCCGTTAGAGCTACGGGCCTGTATAGTCTAACATCTTATCACATCATCACGTTCGGGCCACTGAACCGCGTTAAAACCAACTACCTTGTTTCCCTGTGAACAGTGTGGGCACGGCAAAATTTGCAGTACTTCTTCAGTTCAATTCTGCCGGAATGGGTTCTTCTATTTTTGGTAGTCGTGTAATTCCGCTGTTTGCAATCTTGACATGCAAGAGTAATTATCGTTGTTGCTCCCTTAGACACTTAAACTTCCCTCCCATCCCGGTGCGTTTATCGAAGCAGAGTGTAACACATGCTTATTTCCCATGTCAATCATATGTTTCACTCAAAAATCGAGTTGGCGCGCCAAACTTGAATTCAGTAGTCGTTTCAAGCATAGCTATTGTCCATATTCTACTGAAAATTCCACGGTTTACCCCTCTATCTTGGTTACCACTCCTGAGGCTACAGTGCGGCCGCCTTCACGAAT
>CAYORX010000023.1:0-25388 GCA_964406505.1 uncultured Eubacteriales bacterium | reverse complement strand
AGTATTCACATTTGCAATATTATTACCTATTACATCCATACGAGTCTGGTGAGTTCTTAATCCAGACACCGCACTAAAAAGTGATCGCATCATATCTAAATACACCCCTCTGTTTTTGAATTCCGGCACTTTTTCCATCATTCAAAAGTGCATGGCCTCCCTTGAAGGGTCCGGCCCGAAAAGCATTACCTATCAACAACTACTGCACTGTCAATCGAAGTAAACACATTTTGTTTCATTCTGTCTTCTGGAATCACGGTAACAACGGTTCTGGTTTGCGGTGCAACCAAAAAAGCGACGTCCTTCATAAGCACTAAAGTAGATCTTGCGCCTTTTGACTGGGCGATGTTTATTGCATCATCAAGTTTGTCGGCATATTCAGTTTTGGCACCTTGATTCCAAGCGTCAAAACGTAATTCTGCATGTTTAGAAAACCTTATCTTGGCTCCTTTTTGTGCATGCTCGAGCGTTTTCGCAAAATTGGTGTCTGCGCAACCGGATCGCAGCCCGCCTCTATGAATTCGCCTTCGAGTTCGATCCAAGACTTTACTAGGAACCATCTTATTCTGGGTTATCTTCATCGATCACGCCTCCAACTGACACAAGATTATCTAAAGAAATTTCGCACCCTTGACTGTAAATCACCAAACCATTTGAAGAAAATCCAACGCTTTCAACAATTCCTGTAATAACACCGGTTTCCGTAACCGCCTCAAACCGCTTTCCTATAAACTGGACTGCACCATATAAGTTTTGGGTTAATTGGTTTTCAACGAACAAACCACATAGCAAAGACACATTATCGTTCAGTTTTTGCATTTGAGTAGCAGTCGTGAATTGGGCCATTTGTGCCAAAAAGTCTTGTTCGTTTACGGGTTCCATCGGATCTTGATATCTAAGCTGAGTAAGCAAGATCTTCATAAACTGATCTTGTAAACCCTGAACTTGGTTTTCGTTCGAAATCGCATTATTAAAACCGGAAACATATTTTGCGTTGTCCACACCTAATGACATACTGACACCTCCGTAACTAAAACTTAAACCCTATAATCTAACACGCTAGAGTTCGTAAACATATCGCCTATATCGACTAGTTTTTGCATTTCGTCATGAATTGCAATTTCCGGTTTTCCGTATTTGGAATTTTTCTTAAAATCAGAATGAGCATCTGTCTGCCCGCTTTGACCGGCCATATCGTGATCCACGAAAAGGCCCGACAAGATCAACCCTTTTTCCGACAAAGTTTGCGCTAACGTAAGTTCTGAATTCACGAGTACTTGATGAGAACTATGTGACGTAGCGAGAAATTTTACCCACACTTCTTCTCCTTTAGACGAAACAACTACCGTGATTTTGCCTAAACCGGGTGGGTCCAACTTAAACTCCAAACTTTTGGGGGAATCTAGGTAAAGATCTTCAGATATAATTTCAGCGACTCGCAGAGCATTCTCCATGGATATTTGCGGTTTACTTTCGCGTACGTTAGATTCTGTTTGAACTTTCATTAAATATGAAGGCATAGCAATTTCCATATCGTCAACCACTAGTCCATTTTTTTCTTTGATTTTATGGCTAATTTCAATTCGTTCAACTACATTCTCATTACCAACCCTTTCGGTTGTCGGTAATAAAACATCTACATTCTCATTGGGATGAGTTTGTCCCGTTTCTAGTTCCAAATCGACGGGAAACTCGGGAACATACAATTCTTCCTGCAGATTGGTCTTTGATGATGAAGGATAAGGGCTTGATTCACCTAAAGAATGAACGTGACTCAAATTGCAATTGACTTCACCAAATTGCATTTGCCTTAGCATGTCAGGTACGTCTATATAATGCGATACTGGTTCATCAGAAGGCACATATTCTTCAACGTATTGTTCTAGTTGTTGACCACCGACCGTGCCATTAAAAGTTTCAGAAAACACTTTATCTGTTTCGCAATGGCTAACAGTTGAACCGAGCTTGATTTCAGGTTTACACAATAAAACGGGCGATATATCCCCATTTATCAACTCTGCTAATTCATCTTTCATCTTAAACTCGACCATTTTCGAAAAGTTGAAAGGCACATACGTCAAAGTCTTACCGCATGCAAGTATATTATCAAATGCTGTGGGCGAATCCATTACAAAATTAACAAGTCCTGACGCCTGAGGGACAGTTTGAAGTACTGGAATGTCCTTGGATACAGACATATGCAACTTACCTAACAATTGAGATATAACGGCATGGAACACATTTTCATCCGATATTGTGTCTTTAACCCTTGCCTCTTTTTTGGGGGACGCAAGCACCTTCAAATTATTTGCTTTAAGTTGCTCGATATTAGTACAGGTTTGCATAAGATTACATAATCACCTCCTTTCTTTCTTTTTATTAAAATGCTGAACGCCTATTTGATCCATTTGCTTACTGTGTTCCCACCAATACGCTTTTTGATAATTCTGTTTTTGTTTTTGTTTCAGTTTGCTTAATGTCTTTAGCTTTTGGTTCTTCTTTATGACCTCCCTTTGTGCATGTCTAACTTCAATTTGTATTTGCGCAAGCTGTTTTTCAATTTCTGCAATATCTTCCATCATTGATTTCCTTAGATTTAGTGAGTCCCTTATTATATCGACGTCTAGAGTGCCAAACATTAGATGCCTTAGTAGGGTTTGATTCTCTAAGGCCGCAAGTTGGCTCTCTTCAAGCGTGCATTCTATTTGAGACATATCCCTAAGCACTGCCCCGAGTTTCTGTTCCGCAATGAGCTTCCGTAATTCTCGTACGGCTAGCACTCTTTCCAACGGAAATTTGAATTTTTTCAATGATTCTCCCTATTTCTATCGAAATATTCTATCAAATAAATAGCGTGATCAGTTTTGTTGAAAAATTTGCTCCAACTGCGCAATGGCAGCTTCATACGTTATTGTTTCATCTACCCCTTGTTTCAAAAACAGATTAACTCTATCGATATGTTTCAATGCGTAATCAATTTTTGGATTAGAACCTTGAACATAAGCACCTATATTGACCAAGTCCTCTGCCTTACGAAAAGTCGCCAATACATTTCGAACTTTGTGGGCATATTTCAAGTGCTCAGTTGAAACGACGCTTTTCATCAACCGAGATATAGAACTTAACACGTCTACTGCAGGATAGTGCGCCGTTTGGGCAAGTTCCCTTGATAAAACTATATGACCATCGAGTATGCCCCTCGCTGCATCGGCAATCGGTTCATCCATATCGTCGCCCTCGACAAGCACGGTATAAACTCCGGTAATACTCCCCTTGGATGCTTTTCCTGCTCGTTCTAACAATTTAGGTAGGTTAGCGAACACTGAAGGGGTATATCCCCTGGTAGTTGGGGGTTCTCCGATCGCCAAGCCTACTTCCCTAAGCGCCATACACCAACGGGTAACTGAATCCATCATCAATAACACATTCAGCCCTTGATCGCGGAAAAACTCAGCGATCGTAGTTGCAACCCACGGGGCCTTTATGCGTAAAAGGGCAGGTTCGTCTGACGTGGCAACAACTACTACTGAGCGCTCTAGACCTTTTTCACCTAAATCTTTTTCTATAAATTCGCGCACCTCTCGGCCTCTTTCACCTACAAGAGCTATAACATTCACATCCCCTGATGTGTTTCGCGCCATCATTCCCATAAGTGTAGATTTTCCCACTCCGGACCCCGAAAAAATCCCAATGCGTTGTCCTTCCCCTAATGTAAGCAACGCATCTATTGATTTAATACCAGTAGCTATAGGGTTTTCGATAAGTTCACGTTTGAGTGGACACAATGGCTTTTCCATCACAGAGTAACGTGCTTCTGCAGGCCACGCTGGTTTTTGATCGATTGGTATGCCTAATGCATCTGTAATTCTGCCAAGCATTTGATTTCCGACGGGTATTTGCAATTCACGCCCAGTTGCACGGACTGAAGCCCCGGGTGAAATTCCGTCAGGAGTTGCAAAGGGCATCACAAGTACCCTACCGCTTTTAAAGCCCACAACTTCGCCAAGTACAGATGTATTGTTTCCAGACACGAGCTCACAGATTTCCCCCATTTTAGCTTTAGGTCCCAAAGTTTCGATCAGAAGACCTATAATATCGACAACAGTTCCGCGATATGTAACAGTTGTAGCTGATTTGATTATTTCAGCGTATTTTGAATGATCAAACGAAATCATAACGCTTGCCCCTTGTGGTAATTTCGGGCCTCGCCAATAGCTTTTGCTAAATTCTCAATCTGGGTTTCAAGGGTGGCATCGATAACGCCTGACTGAGTTTCAATGATTGCTCCTGATGAAACCGATTGATCTCCGATTACATCAACTATTTTTGTGCCTGACTCGCGAAATAATGATTCTCTTCCGCCTTCAACAAATGCAACCAGTTTCGGATTAACACGAACCGAAACCTTGTCTTTGCCACCCGAAGATTCAATGCTTTTCTTGAGCAACGAAATGACAACCTCTGGATCCTGAAAAAGCGCTTCGCCAACAAGCTTTTGCGTAATTTCCAAAACTAGCGCTAAAAGCTGTGATTCGGATTTTTCTAGTCTTTTAGAAAAAATGTCTTTTGAATTTTGAAAGATGTTTTTTGCCTCTTCTAGCAGCTTGTGACCATTCGCTAGCCCTTTATCCACTCCGGATTTATAACCACTGCTGTAGCCTTCAGTTTCGGCTTTTTGTTGACATTCAATGGCCCTGAGCCTGGCTTTATCAAGTATTTTCTCAGCTTTTATTTTCGCTTCACGTTGAATATTCAAGGCATCTTGTCTAGCTCGCTCTAAAATTTTCTCGCCGCTGGTTTCTAAAGACTTATTTTGCGGTTTAAACATAGGTTGATAAACTGATCCCGCCGATTCGATTCGAAACACTCTAGACAATGATCTCTTCTCCTCCCCCTCTTCCAGTAATAATTTCACCCTGTTCTTCTAGCCTTCGTATCATACTGACTATGTTTTGTTGGGCTTCTTCTACATCTCGTACCCGTACTGGCCCCAAGTAATCGATGCTTTCTTTTAAGGTTTCAACCGCTCGAGAGGACATGTTCCTAAAGAATTTATCTATAACTTCTTCTGAAGCATTTTTGAGGGCCAAAGGAAGATCGCGTGATAAATCTACGTCACGCAGTAGTCTTTGCATGGATCTATCATCGAGGTAAACGATATCTTCAAACAAGAACATTCTCCGTTTAATCTCTTCGGCCAAATCTGGTGATTCCATATCTAAAGCACCTAGAATTGTTCTTTCCGTTTGCCGATCCACATTATTAAGGATATCTACTACCGCACCTACGCCCCCCGCTTGGGTATAATCTTGCCCCGCCATGGAAAGCACTTTGCGTTCTAAAATTTGCTCAATCTCTTTAACAACATCCGGACTTGTCCTATCCATCAAGGAAATACGTCTTGCGACTTCAACCTGTAGATCCGGTTCAAGAGACGCTAAAATCAAGGCAGCCTGCGATGGCGTCAAATAACTTAGCACCAATGCAATTGTTTGAGGTGATTCACCTTCAAGAAAATTTAATATTTGCGCACCATCAGATTTACGTACAGTATCAAATGGTTTTACCTGTAAAGATGAAGTAAGTCGTGTTAATACGTTTCGCGCCTGCTCGACACCAAGTGCCTTTTCCAAAAGTTTTTTAGCATAACCAATACCGCCTTCCTCAAGATATTCTTGAGCGAGACACATGTCGTTAAATTCATCAAGAACTATATCCTTGATATTTTGCTCAACGCGGCGTCTTGAGGCGATCTCTAAAGTCAATACGTCAATATCTTCCTCTCTCAGATGTTTCATTATTTGAGCGGAGAGATCCGGTCCCAACGTGATAAGCAATATCGCCGCTTTTCCACGACCTGATAACTTTTCATTATATATACTCATTAGTTCTCATCCTCTAAAAGCCACGATTTGATTAAGGTAGCGACCAATCGTGGATCTGTGCGGGTCAGTCTTTCAACATTTTCCCTACTCCGCTGTCTCGCTGCTACTTCAGGTGAAACAGTTGGGGCACTTTCCTTAATAGATAAAGGCTCGGGAAAAACTTCAACTGCGTCTTCCCGTCTACGCCTAGCTACTATTAAAATAACAGTCCCAACTATGAAAGCCACCGCTACAGCAATAGCATAAACGAATATTCGAGGAAATCTTTCTGGTGTCTCTTGAGATTCTTCAAACACGTGAGCTAACGAGGTATCAAAAACTAAACCTGAAACAGAAATTTGATCTTGTCTGCGAGGATCTAGCCCTAATGCTGCGGTAACAGTTTCAGTAATCATATCTGTTTCAGCTTCGTCTAAATCTTTGTTCACCACCACCGCCACAGAAAGTTTCTTGATCGCTCCAGGAATAACTATGGTCTCCGTCACTTTTTCATTGACTTCAAAGTTCCTAAGAGTTTCGGTACGTTGATACTGAGATTCACCTTCTCCTAACGTGCCGTACGATGGCACATCGAGCGCTCCCGCTTGTCCGCCGGGTGGGTTGCCTGAGCCCTGATATGCTTCGGTGGTTTCTTGAGAACTCCTTAGCACACCGGGAGGCTCAGATTCGTATGTTGTATCAGTTATTTTAACTTGATCCATATTCAGTTCCGCGTGAACTTGGCAAGTTACATTGCCAGGACCAAGAACACGCGTAAGCAAATTTAATAATCTGTCTTCTAATTCGCGCTCAGTCGAAAAAGTGAGCTCAATTACCGAATCAAGAGGAGACTCCATGTTTTGTCCGGAGCCTAAAAAGGCATCTTTAGACAAAAGATTACCCGCGGAATCGATTACTGTCACATTATCAGGAGTTAATCCTTCTACTGCCCTTGATACAAGATTAACAATTCCACGAACCGAGGATTGTGAAATAGTCTGTCCATGCGCAGTTTTTACCAGTACTGACGCTGTAGCTGTTTTATCGGGGCTGGTAAAAATCGTATCATCGGGCAGGGCAACATGAACACGCGCATCTTCTACTCCAGATAAAGCTTTAATAGTCCTAGTAAGTTCTCCCGAAACAGCTCTTATATATTGAACTCTTCTTTCGAAATCGGTTGACCAAATACCACTTGATCCTATCGCTTCAAATCCAACAATACCCGAACTAGGTAGCCCTAATGTAGCCATTGATAGCCTAACTCTGTGTACTGCGTCTCCAGGCACTTTGATTGTGCTTCCATTATCGGTTAATTTATAGGATATACCTTGCTTTTCCAATTCGCTTACTATGGCGCCTGCATCGATCTGATCTAGGTTTGACCAAAGAATTTCGTAAATAGGACCTTTTGTAGAATGCAATACAATAAAAAGCAAAACAACAAAAACTACGATCCCCCCTGATAAAACCACCGCTTTTTGAGTTTTGTTTAATTCAGATAAGGCTTTTTTAATGCCTTTCCCAATCGACGTTGCAAAATCTGGCATAAGTAATCTCACCCACCCTTAAATCACGCGTTAAAGCGGCATTCTCATTATTTCTTGGTATGCTTCGATAGCTTTATTCCTTACCGAAACTACAAGATCTAGGGTAAGACTAGCTTTTTCGGCGGTAAGAACCGCAGTATGCAGGTCTCTCGCATTACCTGTAACCAGATCAATTTGTGAAGCAATCAATTCTTCATCTAAATTTTTTATAGCAGCGGTAGCTTGCGAAAACAAGCGATTAAAAGAAGTACCGGTAACTGCACTGTTGTTGTATTTATGTATAACACTTTGTTTTGGTGAAACAGTATTTAAATTCGAGATTAGATTCACTGACATTGATTTCCCCCCCGATTGACGTTATCTGATTTGTCTTTGTAAGCGCAGCAGTCCATAAAATTTGTTAAACTTTGAACATGTTTAAAGCCTTTTGCATCATAGTTTTAGCCGCTTCGATAGATGTAACATTGGCCTCATAAGATCTAGTAGCTGACATCATGTCAACCATTTCCGTAACTACATCAACGTTAGGATAAGTAACATATCCATTGTCATCAGAATCAGGATGACCGGGAGAATAAACTCTACGTAAAGATGATTGGTCCTCAACCACGCCAATTACATGGACCCCGGATGAATTCGATGACATTTGAGAAAACAATACATTTTTGAAATTGCCCCTGTTGTTATTTCTGGGAGAAAACAAGGCTACTTTACGACGATATACTTCACCGCTTTCTGTGCGCGTACTTTCAGCATTGGCAAGATTAGAAGCTATTAAATCTAGTCTAAGTCTTTGTGCAGTTAATCCAGACGCGCTTGCTTCCATAGAAGAAAACATTTTCATAGGTTATCTCCTACCTTCCGTGATGGCTTTTCTGAGAAGTGAAAACTGTTCGGTTAATTGCCGAGAAATCGCACTGTAGTATAAAGCATTTGCAGAGATATCTGCCATTTCTTTGTCAACATCCACACTATTACCATCAGGTGTAACGCTAGTTTTATCTATATTAATCGCAAAAGATGGTATATTCTCTGGTTGCACGTGTAATAAATTGGTAGTCACGAGCTTTAAATTCGGCATTTTAGCTTTATTTAAATAACTTTGAAAATCTAATTCCCTGGCTTTGTATCCGGGAGTCTCGCTATTAGCGATATTGTTAGATAACAGTTCGTGCCGTAGCCATGCTCCATTAAGAGCGCGATGCATGATATTGGTTATACCCATTTCAATCCCTCCGAACAAATCAAAAACCTTCCGCAAAAACCGGAAGGTTTAAAAAGCTGAACAGTCATAAAAGACTACCGCCTTTCGGAAACCCGGCTATCATAGTGGAGTTATTGACTCTACACCTTAGACCCGTGGCTTTGCGTCCCTGCCTTTAAGCAGATTTGCCCTTGTCGGTTTGCGGCGACAAATCGATATTATAATTGAATTACCTATTACCTTGGTGACCTGTTCGACATAAATATAAAAATTCCTTCTTCATCCACTAAATAAACCGATTTATTTTAATTTCTTGAGCTCGTCCAAAAGTTTAAGATTCAAAACCTTAATATATGTTCCTTTCATACCTAAAGATCTTGATTCGATAACCCCAGCCGACTCGAACTTACGAAGAGCATTAACGATTACTGAACGTGTAATACCAACTCTATCAGCTACTTTCGATGCAACAAGGTACCCTTCAGTGCTTCCAAGTTCTTCAAATATATGCTTCATGGCGTTTAATTCCGAAAACGATAAAGTTCCCAAGGCTATACGAACAGCTGCACGCTGTCTCGTTTCTTCTTCGGCACTTTCTTGATTGTACCTAATCATCTCCATAGCAGCAATCGTGGCTGCATGTTCGGCAAGAATGAGATCTGCCTCTTCTAAATCACCAGCTGTTCTCCCAAGGACGAGCGTCCCTAGCCTATCTCCACCGCCGATTACCGGTACTATAGTGATGACCTTGCCCTTATACGGACAATCTTGACCTTCGACAAATACGCATTCACCGTTATTGTGTTGAATATTAGCTGCGGTATCTCGATGCATGTACAATCTTTCTGCATAAGTACCTGGAAATTCACTATGGGTAAGTACTTTTTCTTTCATGACATCACAATCGAAATCGTCTACAAGTGAATAACCTAAAATACTCCCAAGCTTGTCTAGAATATAAACATTACAATCCAGTGAATCACGGAGTACCCTTGCACTTGCCTGAAAATCTACCTCTGTTGCTGCAATTCGTAATAATTGGTTCATTTTCCGAGTTTTCTCAAGCAGTACTTGCATTTCTACTCTCCCTTTCATATATCGTCTAAAGAATATATCTTGTTAGATCCCTATCGGTTACTAAATCCTTCAGCTTATCTTGTACATATTTTTTGTCGATTATCACCTTACCTTGCAAAACATCCGGCGCGTCAAACAAAACTTCCTCAAGAAGTTTTTCCATTACCGTATGAAGACGTCTAGCACCAATGTTCTCTCCTACTTGATTCACCTCAAATGCCATTTTGGCAATCTCGTGTATGCCGTCGGAAGTATATTCTAGAGAAACGCCGTCAGTATCCAACAGCTCTTTGTACTGGCGCGTAAGCGAGTTTTCAGGTTCAGTTAAAATGCGGACAAAATCCTCTTCCTCGAGGGCGGTCAACTCAACTCTAATAGGGAAGCGGCCTTGTAATTCGGGGATTAGATCCGAAGGTTTACTTACGTGAAATGCTCCTGCTCCAATAAATAGAATGTGATCAGTTTTCACCGGTCCATATTTGGTAACAACTGTAGTACCCTCTACTATCGGCAGCAAATCTCTTTGAACTCCCTCGCGTGAAACATCGGGACCAGCACCTTTTTCTTTGCCTGCAATCTTATCAAGTTCATCAAGAAATACTATTCCCAACTTCTCACATCGCTGTATAGCTTCTGCAACGATAGTATCCTGATCGACGAGCTTATTGCTTTCTTCTTGGGCTAGTATTTTACGTGCCTCTTTTACCGAAACCCTTCTTTTCTTGGTTCGTTTAGGCAACAATCCGCCAAAAAGATTCTGCATGTTAATCTCCATCTCCTGCATTCCCAGTCCATCAAAAAACTCTAATCTAGGAAAACTGGTATCTTCAACTTCTAGTTCCATTTCCCGATCCTCAATTTCACCTCGTTCAAGTTGTTGACGAATAAGCTCCCGCTTTGACCGAATTCGATCAAGTTCCTCTTCGCGACCATCATCCTCACTATGGTCATAAATTGGTTGCGTAGGATTAAAAAGCATCTCTAAAGGATTTTGAGCCGTTTTGCGCTTTTCCGGCATGGGACATAGTATGTCTATAAGTCTTTTTTGAGCTAGCATCCCTGCCTTGTGGTGCACGCTTTCAAGTTTTTGTTTTCTAACCATGCCGACTGCACTTTCAACGAGATCGCGAATAATTGAGTCTACATCCCGGCCCACGTATCCTACTTCGGTAAATTTTGAAGCTTCTACTTTTACAAAAGGCGCATTTACTAATTTAGCTAGCCTTCTGCATATTTCGGTTTTTCCAATTCCAGTCGGTCCGATCATAAGGATGTTTTTTGGAATAATATCTTCCTGCAGATCACCGACAACTTTTTGCCGTCTTAATCTATTACGGAGCGCCACAGCGACAGCACGTTTAGCTTGGTTTTGACCAATTATATATTTGTTCAATTCTGCCACTGTCTCGCGAGGAGTCAAGCTTTCCATAACACACCATCCTCTATAATCGCACACTATTATCACTCAAGACTTTCGATAACAATGTTGCTATTCGTATAAATGCATATTGATGCAGCTATTTTCAATGATTCCCCTACTATAGAGACCGCATCCATATCGGTAAACTTCATTAGCGCTTTGGCAGCCGCAGTTGCATATGCACCGCCCGAACCAATAGCTAGCACTGATTCGTCAGGCTCGATAACCTCGCCGGTGCCTGATACAAGCAACAAATGATCCTTATCCATGCACAATAACATTGCTTTTAATTGTCTGAGCAATCTATCAGTACGCCATTCTTTAGCAAGATTTACTGTAGATTTTAAGAGGTCACCCCGGCTTTCCTCGAGATGACTTTCTAACTTATCAAACAGTGTCAAAGCATCTCCGACTGATCCGGCAAAACCGGCAATCACTGAATTCTTGTATATTTTTCTCACTTTCCTGGCAGTAGATTTCAAGATAGTTTGGTTTCCTTCCAAAGTGACCTGGCCATCCCCTGCCATAGCGGCTTTGCCTTTAACTTTCACTGCCAAAACCGTAGTACTTCGAAACCGATTACGCGGGTATTTAGTCACGGTCTTCACCACTTTCAGGCCCACACCTATTTGAATCAAGGCCTTTTTCAGACACATTAGCATAAGCCCTAGGATGAGCACTTCTATAAATATGACGTAGCCGATCAGGCATTACGTGTGTGTATATCTGAGTGGTAGTAATACTTGCATGCCCAAGCATCTCTTGAACTGATCTAAGATCAGCACCTCCAGACAGCAAATGAGTCGCAAAAGAGTGTCTTAAAGTATGGGGCGAACGCCCCTTAGGATCTAAGTCGGCAAGTAAAATATATTTATGAAGCACACGCCGAATTGATCTCACAGACAATCTAGTTCCAAATTTATTAAGAAACAAAGGTTTGCTCGAAGCAGTATGACTCGCGGTTATTTGGTCGTTGGTTGTCTTCAAAAAACAATCACGTGCTTGCTTAAGATAAAGCCCAAGAGCATCTAAAGCTATTGAGCCTAAAGGGACTAACCTTTCCTTGTCGCCCTTGCCAACTACTCTGACAAAACCCAGGGAATAATCTACATCGTCAATGTTAAGTTGCGCTAATTCACTAATACGTAAACCAGCCCCGTACAGTAATTCTATAATTGCACGATCCCGCTTTCCAAATGAGGTCTGAATATCGATTGTCTGTAGGATTTGTACGATTTCATCTTCAGAAAACAGTTTAGGTAGATATGTATGAGTTCTTCTTGAAGAAATCCCTTTAGCGGGATTGTCGTCGATGACGCCTCTCCGCGCCAAAAAGGCGCAAAAACTTCGAACCGCAGATAATTTACGGGCAATTGAAGAACTCTTATAACCCTGTTTACCCAAGTACACAGAAAACCTACGGATATGATCTGTTTCGAGATCTACAGCGAACATATCCGTGGGTTGTTTACAGTAATCAAATTTTGATAAAAAATCGAAAAACTGTTTTAGATCATGCGAGTAAGACCGAAGAGTATTGAGACTCTGGATCTTTGATACGCTGATCTCTACAAGAAAATCTTCCTTCCATTGGAGAAGCGACCGCACCATTAAACCGCCTTCTTACTGCATAATTTACTTTTAGACAAATATGCACGCGTCTATATTATCACTTACACTCACGTGCATCAACTAGTTTTCGCAATATTCTTAGAGTTTCTGAATATATTTGCAATCGGGATTTCCACAGCGATAATTGCTAGACTTACTTTTGGCTTCAACAAGAAAAGTTCCACATAAAGGACATTTTTTGTCGGGAAGAGGCCTATACCAAGATACAAAATCGCATTTAGGATAATTAGAACATCCAAAAAACACCCTACCCTTTCTTGACCTACGGACTACGATGTCGCCTTTGCACTTAGGACAAACAGCACCGGTTTTTTCCAAGAATGGCTTTGTGTTCTTGCACTCAGGATACCCTGAACAAGCGATAAACTTACCAAATCTACTTCTTTTTATCACCATAGGGAGGCCACACTTTTCGCAATTTTCTCCGGCCAATTCATCTTTTAGTTTTACACGTTCAATATTTTCTTCAGCTTTCTCAATTTGCTTTATGAAAGGCGTCCAGAATTCACCTACCACCTGTTTCCACTGAGATGTTCCTTCTTCTATGGCATCTAATTTTTTCTCCATCCCGGCGGTAAAACCGACATCAACTATCGAAGGGAAATGCTCTCTTAAAATCGAATCCACAAGGCGACCGAGTTCAGTTGGCACAAAATGTCGCCTTTCCCGATTGACATAATCCCTCGTCGTAAGTGTAGCTATAATCGGTGCATAAGTGGAAGGTCTTCCAATTCCGTTCTGCTCAAGGGTTCTCACCAAGCTAGCTTCAGTATATCTATACGGTGGATTGGTGAAATGTTGCGTAGGGTCCAATTTTTCCAATTTTAAAAGTTCGTTTTCGCTAAGAGGAATGATGGTTTGCTGAGATTCTTCGTCGACTCCCTCTTCTTTTTCTTCTTCATACAATCTTGTAAAACCGGGGAACCTCATCATAGAACCACTAGCCCTAAATATGTGTTTGTTCGCTGCGATATCACAAGTGACAGTATCGTAAATAGCTGGGGTCATTTGACTAGCCACAAATCGATTCCATATAAGGGTATAGAGTTTATATTGATCTGTAGATAAAAACGGTTTTACTTTTTCTGGTGTTTGCGAGATAGCGGTCGGTCTAATCGCTTCGTGAGCATCTTGGGTTCCCGCTTTAGCCTTACCCCGCCTACCTTTACCTATATATTCTTTACCGAACGTCGCTTTAATATACTGCCTAGCTTCTTTGATGGCATCAGGTGAAACTCTAGTAGAGTCAGTTCTCATATATGTTATAATACCTGTATATCCTTGCTCGCCCAAGTTTACCCCCTCATAAAGTGATTGAGCAACGCTCATTGTTTTTCGAACTGGGAATCTTAACTTACTCGAAGCTTCTTGCTGGATGGTTGACGTGGTAAAAGGAAAAGGCGGATTTTTGCGTCTTTGACCCGGTTTTACCGAGACAACTATAAAATCAACGTCCTCAACCTCTTCAATAACTTTATCAACATCAGACTGGTTTTTTAGTTCTTTCTTTTCTCCATCAATTCCAAAATATTTTGCGGTAACTTTACCTTCTTTCCCCTGCAACAGCGCTTCGAGAGTCCAGTATTCTTCAGGTTCAAAAGCCTCAATTTCCATTTCTCTATCGACGATAATTCTAAGCGCAGCCGACTGAACGCGGCCAGCAGATAACCCTGGACGTACTTTTTTCCATAGAAGCGGGCTTAAAGTGTAGCCAACCAATCTGTCTAATATACGCCTTGCTTGCTGTGCATCTACCAAACTTTGTTTTACCGGAATTGGTTTTTTAAACGCATTGCTAACAGCAGTTTTAGTAATTTCGTGGACCACCACTCTTTGGGCCTCTTCTGGTTTAATCTTAAGAACATGGCACAAATGCCACGATATTGCTTCACCTTCCCTATCAGGGTCCGTAGCAAGATAGATACTTGATGCTTTATTCGCAGCATTTTTTAATTCTTTAATCGTCTTTCCTTTGCCCCTAATAGTGATATATTTCGGCTCAAATTCGTTCTCAGTATCTACACCCAATTTACTTTTGGGAAGATCTCGTATGTGACCCATAGATGCTTTCACATCATATTTGGATTTCATAAACCTTGATATTGTTCGTGCTTTTGTTGGTGATTCAACGATAATTAACGGGCGTTTTAGCTGCTTACTCATAATAATAATTCCCACCTTTTTAAGTGATCAACTTTTGCCCGGCAAATGTTATAACATACTTACCGCCTGGAAGCGATTTTACCAACCCCTTGATCTCGAGCGATGATAATAGTCCTATTGTTTTAGATACCGGCAATTGTCCAAGATTTTCACATATATCCTCAATTGATTCCCGCTGTATTAAAGATTCTAGCACAAGTGACTCTTCCAAAGTTACCTGCTGCGAGAATTCATGTGTTCCAGATTCAGGAACATACTCATAATCTCGTCTGAGAAAGGATAGCACATCTTCGGTATCGGTGACCAGATATGCTCCATCTTGGATTAAACGGTTTGCGCCCTTACTCGCATACGATTTTACATTTCCTGGTACCGCCATAACAGGACGGCCTTGTTCAAGGGCCCAATTAGCCGTAATTAAGGCGCCAGATTTTTGACCGGCCTCTATAACCACAACACCCAGCGCCAACCCCGAAATCAACCTGTTTCTGGCAGGAAAGTGCCATGGTCGAGGACTCGTTCCAGGCAAATATTCTGATAGCAAGGCACCGGCCATCGGGATTTTCGTGTAAAGTTCCCAGTTAGCTTTGGGATATACTTTATCCACACCTTGACCTAAACAGGCAATAGTGCGTCCATTAGCCGCCAAGGCAGCCCTATGTACACATGTATCAATTCCGTAAGCTAAACCTGAAATAATAGTCACTCCAGCCCTCGCAAGTTCTAAAGCCAATTCGGTTGCCACAACCTTCCCGGCTTCGGTCGGCTTCCTTGTTCCTACCATGGCTACTGATATCCTGTCGCGCGGAAGTAAATTTCCCTTTACGAAAAGCAGTTGGGGACAATCAGGTATCCTTCTTAAATGCTCCGGGTATTCAGGATCTTCCGACGTAATAATTTTTATGTTCTGCTCACTACATAAACCGATAATCAACTTTGCCCTTTTAACTAGGTTATCATAAGACAGTTTCTTCACTTCTTCTCCATACACATTTCCTAAAATCCCAAGATGTTTAATCATCGCAAATAATGTATTGTTCAAAATTTCATACACCCCGGAATATTTTTACATTTTTTAGCAATTGGATCAAGTCATATCGCGTCATCTAAACATTTTTCGACAGAAAACCAGTTTTAAAAATGGCACTATTCACCATAACTTTTCCATTCATAACCTTGTTCAAGAACGGGAATCACTAAAAATTGAGATTCAGCACGTACTATTTAACCGTGTTGTCGAAAACAGGTGATAAATATGCAACTTTTAAAGTTCTTGAGACGCATAACTAAATATTTTACTCCTAAAAAAGGCCGTTCTGAACGGCTTAAATTTTCTTTAGGAAAACAACCCACTATTGAAAACGAAGAACCAGATACAGAAATACAAGCAAAACAATGGTCTAAAAATCTAGATGTTAACTTACACTTGCTAAACAAAATATTTCATGTTCCTGATTCATCCGACATAGTTATAAGGGAAATTTCTTGCGCCCATCCAAACCTTCGAGTCATCATTGCCTTCATAGACGGTTTGGCCTGTTCAAATAAAATTACCACTTCCGTTCTTCAGCCTCTTATGTTATTGTCTCCCATCAGAAAATTTGGATCGGATAAAAGAAGCGATACACTCACCTGTTTTAAGAATGCATTGATTGCCTGCGGTCAAGCTGAGATAAAAAACACCGTAGACGAGTCTGTAGAAGCCGTGCTCTCTGGAGACACCATAGTTCTAATTCAGGGTCAAGATAAAGCGATCACGGTCGAAACCAAAGGTTGGCAGCATAGAAACGTTCAGGAAGCCATAAGTGAGCGTATAGTGAGGGGACCCCAACAAGGTTTTGTTGAAGTTTTAAGGGTTAACACAGCACTTTTGCGTTCCATGATTCGCACGCCAGATTTAGTAGTAGAAAACATTGAAGTTGGCGTAAGAACTAAAACGCAGTGCGCCATCGTGTATATTAAAGATCTAGCTAATCCCAAAATAACTTCTGAGATCAGTCGCAGGATAAGATCTATTACCATAGACTCAGTTCTAACAAGTGGTAAATTGGAACAGCTCATTGAAACCAATAGCCAAACCCTTTTTCCTACGATCATAAGCACAGAAAGACCGGACCGAACTGCCCATTTTATCTTAGAAGGTTCTGTCGCAATTTTAGTTTCAGGTGATCCGTTTGCTTTACTTGCACCGGTAACAATATTTGCATTTCTACACAGTCCCGAAGACCATTACGTTCGATGGCCTTATGGCAATGTACTACGATTAATTCGCGTGGTAGCTTTGTTTATAGCCATACTATTTCCTGGCATCTATATAGCTATCACTAATTACCATCCGGAAATGATTCCTCCTGTATTGTTTTTTTCTATTGCGGCCGCTAGGGAAATGGTCCCGCTACCGCTACCTCTTGAAGTGCTGCTTATGTACTTCGGTTTCGAACTTATTCGAGAAGCCGGAATACGGATACCGTCACCGTTTGGGCAAACCATGGGGATCGTTGGGGCCCTTCTGGTAGGAGAAGCCGCCGTTTCAGCTTCGCTGGTAAGCCCCATTATGGTAATCGTAATCGCGATCACAGGCGTAGCCTCTTTTACGATTCCAAATCAAGAAGCAGGGATTTTGGTTCGCGTAGCCACTTTAATGTTTATCTTAGTCGGATCATTTCTAGGACTCTTTGGAATAGTAGCCGCGATATATGTTGTATTTTGCAGATTGTTTTCTCTAACTAGTTTGGGAATCCCTTTCTTTGCACCAATTGCCCCTAAACAACCGACTGTTCCCGATATCGTTACTTTGGGGCCGGTATGGAAAATGGAATTTAGACCCCCGTTCCTGAGACCACTAGACAAACGAAGACAGCCAGATATTGTCAAACAGTGGGATGTGGAATTGCAACAAGAAAACAAACAAAAGGATAATGTGAATGAAAACTCCTGATTACTCGAACGAAAAACTGGCAGAATACGATGTAGTTAATCTTGGACACCTTGATTCTGATCAAGTTTATGCTATGCTTATATTTCTGTTTGCAACGAAAATATTCCTGACTTTCCCCTCTGATATCTCATCGACTACTGGCACCGCAGCCTGGATTACGATAGGTATTTCAGGAATTTTTGCATCTGTTGGTTTCTGGGGTTGGGTTAAATGGTCCAATTCAACAGGTAATCTTGGTTTTATACCTTCTTTAAGAATTACACTAGGCAAAATTTTAGGCGATATTACTGCTTTACTAATAATCATGTATTTTCTAATGATTACATCATTTAGTGCAAGAGTATTTGCTGGTGGCGCCATACTAGGATTATTACCTGAGTTTCCTATCGAGTTGCTACTTTTCATCATAATTGTTTGCGCAATATACGCTGCATGGTTAGGTTTAGAGCCTGTGGCGAAGGCTGCATCCTTTTTTTATCCTTTTATAAATATCTCAATCATCGTGGTTGGATTAGGTTCTTGGAAACTTTTTGATATCCGCAATTTACATCCAATTTTAGGGATGGGCGTTCCCACGATTTTTAAACAATCTATAAACGGCATCGGTATCTTTGGAGGGATCCCGGCAATTGCCATATTTAAATCTTATTTAAAGAATCCCAGCAAACTGTCTAGGGCCGCTTATAGAAGTCTAACAACAGCAACCTTGATTTTAATCACAGGGGTTTTAATGGTATTGACCACTTTGCCTTATCCCGAAAATACCCGACACGTTATTTCTATTGGTGTAATTTCTCGCACAATACATTTGGGAAGATTTTTGCAAAGACTCGAAGCAATATTCACGTTCACTTGGTTCTTCGCTTCGGCAGTACACGCTAGTATATGCTACATGATAAATTTGATATTGTTAGCGCAACTTATAAATATTCGAACTTATAGACCTTTAGTGCCAAGCGTTGGTTTGTTAACTTTTGGAGTGGCTGCTTTACCAAGTTCAATTCTTGCAGCAGGAAAATTATTAGCTAAAGTCTACATTTTTGGAGGTTCAATTTGCGTAAGTTTAGGATTAGTATTACATTTGGTCTCTTTAGCTAGAAATACAGGCAAACGATCTTTACAAATTTCAAAAGCCATAAACGATCTAAAAGAAGCACCTGAATATTCTGAGGATATATATGAAAACTGATATTTTGAGGTTACTGTGTAACGGTTTATCTTTCGTCTTATTAACCATGCTATGTTTTTATGCATGCAGTTGCTACGGAAGACGGGAATTAGAGGATTTATCTTTAGTCACGATTTTAGGTATAGACAAAGGTAAACAGAAACTACTACTAATCACTGCAGACATAGCTCTTCCAATAAAAATGAATGATGAAGATATAACAAAAAATGAAACAAAATCAACTGACTTTCTCATGTCTGCTGAGGGAAACAGTCTGTTAGATGCATTGGCGCAAATGACTAGAAAAACATCTAGACGAACTACCACAGCACATACACAAATACTATTGTTAGGCGAAGAGTTAGCACGTGATGATGCTAGTGTTGTGCTCGACGTGTTTTCGCGAAATCTCGATTTCAGACATAACACATTTATAGCAGTATGCAAAGGCAGTGCTTCTCAGTTCATGAACCAGTTTAGTTGGCCGGAAGAATCCCGAGCATCCGATTATTTAACCAAACTTCTTACAAGCTGCTATCATGAATTAGGAATTTGCCCGCTAGTTTCAGTTCACGATTTTTTAATCGCCTATAGCATCGAAGAAATCCATCCATGGACGCCTTACTTAACCGTATCAGCACCGCTCGAAAAGACTTCCGTGCAAAATGAGTCTCGGAGTGACTCAAAACAAATAGTAACTCTACTAGGTTCAGCTATTTTTAAAAAGAATGGTTCAAAAGTAAAAATGATTAACACATTGGACACATCAGAAACAATGGCAGTTAATATGTTGCAAGGATCATTTGAACGGGGTTTCATAGACATTCCTGTTACTAACGGTATAGATAAAATTACAACTTTGGAATTTCAGCATTTCTCTATTTCTCGAAAAACGAAAATAATAGATGAAGGAAACGTATCTGTCAACTTCAAAGCAAGAGTCACAGCTTCTATGGAGGAATCCACTGCTCAAACATTCGAACTAACTCCGGATTCACGTAACAACTTGATTCATGCCGCAGAATTGGAACTTAAAAAGCTGTTGGATCAGACGTTTACCAAATTGCAAGCTTTTGATTCGGATGTAATAAAGTTGGGAATGACGGTTCATCGCCATTTTAATACATGGACTGAATGGAAAGAATTTGATTGGGCTTCAAAGTTCAGAAATACTGCTGTCACCTATGATATAAAAATTTTCGTGTTTACTTCAGGATTTACCAAAAATCCACCTACTCCAAAATAATTCCGACCTATTCCACGAGCACTTAAGAAGAAAAGGAGTTGCCATGGATATGGCGAAGACAATACAGAGTTGTTTATAAAGCAGACTGTTTAAAAAGCCTACAGAGTCAAGGGAGTGCATTTGGGTTGAAAACACAGCAACAAGCACGTGCGAAAGTAGATAAACTTTACGAATGGGAATTTCTCAGACGTACTAAAGCAAAATACATAGCAGGTGTTGACGAAGCCGGTAGGGGACCAATGGCTGGCCCTGTTGTATCTGCAGCGGTAATATTGCCCGTTCAACCCAAAATTGCTAACTTGAATGATAGTAAAAAACTTTCTCCGAAAATGCGAGAACAAATTTTTAAATCCATCATACATATAAGCATAGCTTTTGGTGTAGGCATCCGTTCATCTAGATTTATAGATCAGTTTGGTATCGTAGTCGCTACTTTTGCTTCTATGAAAACCGCGCTTCGAGAACTTGTCATGAAAGGGCACAATCCCGACTTAGTCGTAGTCGACGGTTACTCAATTCCCGAGTTGGAAATGAACCAACAAGCGCTAATACGCGCAGACAGTAAAGTAGCGTCTGTCGCGTGCGCATCAATTATCGCAAAAGTAGTGCGGGATAGGATGATGGTTGAATTCTCCTCCCTGTATCCAGGATATGGTTTTGAAAACCATAAAGGGTATTGTACGAAAGATCATATGAAATGTCTTAATGAAAAGGGACCTTCTCCAATTCATAGACGCTCGTTTGAACCTGTCCGCAAGATGATTTCCGGTTACAGATGATTTAAATATTAGCCGATAGCTGGTGATAAATTGATGAACAGAAACGGCAAATCCTTATATTGTGGGTTCTTCGCAGAATTTTACGATATTCTACACGCCGGACTGAAAGATATAGATGCTTATATTGAATTTGCTCACAAGTTTGGCCCAGATATTTTGGAGTTGGGATCGGGAACTGGTAGGATATTAATTCCTTTGGCAAAAAAAGGCTTCAATGTCACCGGAATTGATTTTTCCGATGATATGATCAAGCGTTGCTACGATAAACTTCATGGAGCAAACTCATCTTTGACCGATAGAATTACCATTGTAAAACAAGATGTTACAAAATTTGAGTTAGAAAGAAAATTTGATCTTATCATCGCTCCTTGTAATATGATTAGTCATTTTACTCAAACCGCTCAATTGATAAACATGCTTAAAAGAGTAATAAAACATCTTAAACCAAATGGAGTGTTTATTTTAGATATCAGCGTCCCAGATATCCCCTTTATGGTTTATATTAATAGCATTGAAAGAATCTTCGGTTTCGAACATCCACTTACCGGGACAAGAATCGTTAACAGGTTTGTAAGTACATACGACTTTGTAAACCAGCTCGAACATAATTCTATTTATCTCGAGGAGTACGGTGATAAAGACGAACTTACTAGAAAAGCTAATTGTTCTAATACTCTCACATATTTTTTCCCAAGGGAATTACGTTTAATATTGGAAACGTCCGGGCTAAAAGTGTTTGCCGAACAGGGATCTTTACATGAAAAACAACAGATAAATTCTAATTCCACTGAAATGGTTTTCTTTTGTCGTTTACCCACTTGAACATCAAAATACAAAATCAAAAATAAAGATACAAACGATTATTAAAATTCGATAATATCCATAATGATATTAAAATCAAGATTAGAACTGTTTTCTAAAATAGCATCTGAACTTGTTATACAACACAAGTCTACTCTTATAAAATCATACTTGGAAGCTGTTTTGGAATGGGTATAAAGAAAATCACGAATTGTAAGCTTTAACTTTCTGATTTTGGACCAATCGACAGACTCATTTGGTGTTACTAAACTGTTTTTTCTCCGATAACGCACTTCAACAAAGACCAAAGTATTACATCTTGCGGCTATTATATCAACCTCCCCATATCGTGATCTATAATTGCGGCATATGATACTATAATTACGCCGAGTGAGAAACCTACACGCTTGTTCTTCCATAATACAACCGACATTATAAGGAACTTTTTTCTGTTTCTCCATATAAGCCCCCTAAAAAAGTTCTTAGCAGATTATTAATCAAAAATTCGCTGTCTATATGACAAGGCTTCAGCTATGTGTTCCTCTTCTATTCTCGGAGAAAAGACTAAGTCGGCTATAGTTGTAGCTATTTTAATCACCCTATAATAAGCTCTTACAGAAAGTTTTATCTTTTTATAAGCATCAAGTAGTAATTTTCGACCCGAGGCGGAAATACTGATCAAGGTAGATAGTTCTTTCGGCCCCATCTCTGAATTAGTCCAAAGGTTTAAATCCTGTAGCCGCTGCCTTTGCAACTCCCTGGCTTTGGAAATATTACCTCTTACAAAATTTACAGTTTGCTCATTAGCGGTTGTAGTGAGATCTTCAACATCAACTCGATTTACAGGCATCCAAATATCAATCCGATCAAGTAGGGGTCCATTGATTTTTGAAATGTACCGATGACGCTGATGGGGCGTACACGAACAGTTTTGGGAATCACTTCCCCAATGCCCGCACTGGCACAGATTCATTGCCGCCACCAGAAGCACTTGGCACGGAAAACAATAATTTCCCTTTGCGCGGGTTATATTAACCAAACCGTCCTCCAAAGGTTGTCTTAACGCATTAATCACCGATGAAGCGAACTCTGGTAATTCATCCAGAAACAAAACTCCTCGGTGTGCCAAAGTAATTTCCCCCGGTTTAGGGTTAGCCCCGCCTCCGATTAGCGCAGTAGATGTTACAGTATGATGCGGAGCCCTAAATGGGCGTTTTTTCAAAAGACCTACACCATCGGGAAGTAAACCTGCAACGCTATGAATTTTGGTCACAGTAACAGCTTCTTCTAACGAAAGTTCCGGCATTATTTCCGGCAGTGCCCTAGCTAACAGACTCTTGCCAGCACCGGGACTACCCGCGAAAAGAATATTATGTTTTCCTGCCGCAGCCACTTTCAGTGCCCTTTTCGCTGCTCGCTGCCCTTTTATTTGCGTATACAATGATTCGCTTGAACGATCGGACGGCGACGAAAACATTTTAGGGGATGATAATTTCGTATCTTTTTTCAAAAAATTCGCTACTTGAAAAAGATTGCTTGCAATTTTGATGTCCAAGTTTTCTAAAAAAGATGTTTCGGCCTGGTTGCTTACAGGTACAATTACACCTTCTTGGCCAGACTCGTATAAGGCTAGTGCCATCGCCAGTATTCCCGGGACTGGCCTAACACTGCCATCTAGCGCAAGTTCGCCCAAAAAACCATATTTTCGTGCTTTATATGTATCAGGAATCTGCCGAGAGGCGATCAAAAGGGAAACAGCAATCGCTAGATCCAATTGCGTACCTTCTTTATGAAGACCAGCTGGGGCGAGATTAACAGTAATTCTACAAGAGGGTATTTTAAATCCCTGATTCTTAAGCGCGGACCTTACTCGATATTTAGACTCCTTGACTGAGGTCGCTGGCATACCAACTATTTCAAAACAGGGTAATCCTCGCGAAACATCCGTTTCAACCACAACGGGAAATCCATCTACACCAGACACCGTAGCACTAAACACGGAAGAGAACAAATTACATTACCTCCGGTAGAATATTGCCTGGCGAAATATTGTTATTTTGTTATAAATAGTCAATCCCTATTATATTATGACTTACCATTAAAAGGTTGTCAATATATGTCAGGATTTAAACAAGATTCTTTGAGTAGGATCCCCTATGCCCGAGAGTCCCATTCGATCTTTTGCTCGCTTTAATATTTTTGAACCCACCTGATTTGCCCTTTCGGCACCCCGCTCAAGTATGTAATTTAATTGCCTAGAATCAGCATATTTCCGGTGACGTTTTTGTACAGGAATAACGATTTCAATCAAAACGTCTGTTAATTCCCGCTTAAAATCCGCATAGCCTTTATTCGCAAAATGTTTCTCTATTTCTGTAAAACTCTTACCCGTACACAATGAATATATAGTCATAAGATTTGCTATCGCAGGCTTATCTTCAGGTGAATAAACAATGTCTCGACCGGAATCTGTCACAGCCCGACGTATTTTATTAGCAATTTGATCCTTTGAATCAGAAAGGGCAATATACCCTAATGGGTTAGTGTCGGATTTAGACATCTTTTTCAGCGGATCTTGAAGAGATTTAATTCTAGCACCGAATTCAGGAATTACTGGTTCAGGTACTTTAAAGGTTTCGCCGTAACGGCTATTAAATCGCTCTGCAATGTCTCTACACAATTCCACGTGTTGCTTTTGATCTTCACCTACAGGAACTACATCGGAATCATACAATAAAATGTCCGCCGCCATTAGCACTGGATATGTAAATAATCCTGCAGAGACTGATTCTTGCCCGAAAGATTTGTCCTTAAATTGTGTCATCCGCGATAACTCTCCAAAAGTGGATACACATTGAAGCAACCAAGCCAGTTCTGCATGGCATGGAACATCCGACTGAACAAATAGTGTAGCCTTTTCCGGATCCAATCCAGCAGCAAGATAATATAAAGCCGTGTCAACTATCCACTGAGGCAAATCTTTAGGATCTTGGTAAACCGTAATCGCATGTAAATCTACAATACAATAATAACAATCATAGTGGCTTTGAAATTCAGTGAATCTTTTGATAGCACCGAAATAATTACCTATATGTAAAAGACCCGATGGCTGAACACCCGAAAATGCTTTTTTCACTATGTTTCCTCCTATATAATGCATATAATGCTGTCCATTATTAAATGTGTGGCCAGTTAACCTAAGTGTATGCCTTCTTAGGCAATTGCATATTACTAAGTTATGCACCTAATAGGCATAGTACTTACGATACTTATAGGGATATATAGTTTAAACTGGGCATTTATATTGCTAAAAGATGGTAACCACACGGGAGCAATTTGGACGCTTTTACTTACAATTGGCTCCGTAGCTACATCTCTTTACTATTTTATTCAACACGGCTTTTTCCCATAATTGTTCAGTGAAATACTGGATCTTCCGTTCAATTAAACAAGATGTTTAACGACACATCTAGATTATAAATGAGAACGTGCAAGAAAAAAAGCCCAGGCAATCCCGGGCATTAAACATAGCTGTCGCATCTCGGG
>CAYORX010000022.1:0-26000 GCA_964406505.1 uncultured Eubacteriales bacterium | reverse complement strand
GTGCCCCATTTCTCGTCCATTTCCATCAGCAGGGCCCCCAAAAGGCGGATCACTGAGTCCCGGTTCGGAAAGATCCGGATCACCCGCTCACGGCGCCTGATCTCCTGGTTAAGCCGCTCCACGCTGTTGGTGGTGCGCCAGGCGTGTTCGGTAACACACCGGGATCCTTCCTCTTGCTAAGCTTAATTGTTAATGCTAAGCTATAAGGCAAAGCTAAAGGATAATACACATAAAAATATTAACGGGAAGGTTGTGAAAGATCAAAAAACACTTAGAATTGAGAATATTGTTTGTGGTAAATTTTCGAACAGATCGTCGGAAGTGAAAAGGCTTACAAATTAACACGCAATTGCGGTACAAATTGAACAAGTGGATTTAAGAATCGAAGTTACATGGTCTTTGGCAAAGGTGTGGTGGGCTGAAACGGACGAAACAATCGATGTTGTGAAGTGTCACACCCAAAACGACATCTGAATGTTTCGTACTGCCTCATCATCGTATCAATCAAAATAAGCGTAAATCAAACTAACAAACTAACTTGCGTGTGGGGCTATAGTCCTTAACGCTCAACGGTTTTTTAGTGCAACTTAATTGTACGAGGAGGAACTGTTTGATGAAAAGATCGTATTCTATCGTAATTGCATTAATGCTAACTATAATGTTGTTAAGTGGTTGTGGCAAAACAACTAACGATGTTGCAGACTACAGCGCAGATGTCGTAGTTATTGGAGCAGGCGGG
Organism: uncultured Eubacteriales bacterium; assembly: GCA_964406505.1. Classification (GTDB taxonomy): domain Bacteria; phylum Bacillota; class Sulfobacillia; order Fermentithermobacillales; family Fermentithermobacillaceae; genus DTU015. Next base: position 25,261 of record CAYORX010000022.1, on the reverse strand, counting down.
GCCGGACTTGCCGCCGCGAACACCGCGGCAGATAAGGGAGCAAGCGTGATTTTGCTCGAGAAAATGCCTTTTGCAGGTGGAGCTACTCTTTTTGCAGCGGGAACCATTACTGGAACTGGGACGCAACTTCAGGCGCGGAATGGTGTGGAGGCTTCGGCAGAAGAGTTTCAAGCAGTCTTAGAGAGCGGGGCTGTATACGATTATAATCCCGAATTGGTGAAGGCTCATGCTGAATATTCTGGTCGGGCGATAGATTTTATGGAAAATTTAGGTGTTGAATTCTTTGAGGAACTTGAGGCAGTTCCATTTAGGCACAGAACTAAGGAACCTAATCAATCTACATTTGTTGATCTCGCTGTCGAGGCTTTAAAAGACAAAGGTGGCGAAGTATTTCTGAACACAAAGGCCGTAGAAATACTTAAAGATTCCAATGGCATGGTTAGCGGTGTAAAGGCTGAAAATGGCGAAGGTGAAGAAATTAGGATCGATGCAAAAGCTGTGATTATAGCGACAGGGGATTTTAGCTCAAACAAAGAGATGTTACCGGAGGAATACAAAACGGCCCTCAGTTTTGGTCCTGTTTCAAGTACTGGTGATGGAATTGTAATGGCAGAAGCAATAGGCGCAGCCACTGCTGGTATGGATGAAGTGACGTATTTTGGTAGCGCTGTTGAATCTGCTGCCGGCATAGGTGACTTTACATTAGGAAGGGTTCTTTGCGAACTTGGCGCAATTTATGTAAATACTGATGGGGTTAGATTTTCTAAAGACGTAATGGGTGCGAATGAATTGGCGCCTCTCACGCTAGAGCAAGAACAAGCAGGCAAGTTTGTCTGGGTAGTTTTTGATCAGAAGATCAAAGACGAACTTCATGGGTTGGGTTTTCCAAGCGTGGGATCCACTTGGACTGCTGATAAAGAAGCCGCCGAAATTGAAAAGGGAGAAAATATAGTCAGGGCAGAGTCGATAGAGGAATTGGCTGAAAAGGCTAGTATTAATGCAGATGTGCTAAAAACTACGATTGATGTATATAATTCATACGTTGAAGAAGAACACGATCCCGAATTTAATCGGGAAACTTTTACCGTTCCCATTGTAGAAGGGCCGTATTACGCTATGATTCAACGAATCGGAATTTATCCTACTATTGGTGGGTTGAAGATTAACAGTGATGCGCAAGTGCTTGATACAAACGGTCAACCTATCGACGGTTTGTACGCTGCTGGGGATGTTACAAATGGGGTTAGCACTGACGGTCGGGACACTTTAGTTCCTGCTATGGCGTTTGGAATTATTGCGGGTGAAAACGCTGCCGATTTAGTTAAATAATAGAGTTCCGTTTATTTGTGTTGCGGCACCTTTTATTTTCAACAGGAGAATAAAAGGTGCTTTCTATTTGTGTGTTTTTCAAACTCTTTAGGTGAATTGGCGTACAATAGGTTCGAAGGTGATGACAGGATCTAAAAGTTTATGCTTTTGAACGATGTAATATTTGTTAGCTTTTACTCTATTTCACTTAGCTGTGTTCATGCTTTTCTCTTTTTCGTCGATTTATTAACATTAATCTAATGGTTTTAAGAAAACTTTAAGAAACAAATAAGTGTTTTGATCAGTTTTACCCTGTAATTTAGGTAGTGAGGTTCGTGTGTTTATCTCAATTACAGGTAATGAAATTAGGCGTATTGTTGGGGCAGACAATTACGATACATCAAGTTACCGAACACAAAGGAGGTGAAGAGCTTATGGCAAGACAAAAAATATTGGTGGTCGATGACGATCGGGAAATCGTAAACGCCATAGCGATAAACCTCCGTAACGAGGGTTATGAACCTTTAAAAGCCTATGATGGTCTGCAAGCTTTGGACATTCTTCAAACTCACAACGTGCATCTTATTATCCTCGATGTGATGATGCCGAAAATGGATGGGCTATCTGCTACGCTCAAAATCCGTGAGAAAAGAAACATACCTATCATCATTTTGTCGGCAAAATCTGAGGATAGCGATAAAATATTGGGACTATCTATGGGTGCAGATGATTATGTTACTAAACCCTTTAACAGCCAAGAGTTGATGGCGCGAGTATGTTCTCAGTTAAGACGCTACATGACTTTGGGTGACATCAATTCAAAAAATCGGCGTGCCTTGCAAACTGGCGGGCTGTGCTTTGATCATGTGAGTTACACCCTTACGGTTGATGGCGAACCTGTTAAATTAACCCCTACTGAGACAAAGATAGTAGAACTGTTGATGCGTTCGCCCGGCCGGGTTTTTCCTACGGAAGAGATATATGAACGGGTGTGGGAGCAGCCTGCCTATCGGGTCGACAATACGGTTATGGTCCATATACGTCGAATTCGTGAGAAGATCGAGATAAACCCAAAAGAGCCAAAATACCTAAAGGTGGTATGGGGCATTGGATACAAAATCGAAAAGTTTTAAGCCGTTTGTCGCGTGGTTTTGTTTTACATTTGGTGTAGGCATTATCAGTTTGTGCGTCTTAGTCGTTCCCTTAATCGGATTGATAACCGGGTACAGCGGGCTTGGCGGAACTAGTTTTACATTTCGGGAGATATTTATAGACTATAAAGATGGGAGTGCCTTTAAAATACAGACCCGGCGCTATTTCAATGTGTTATTATCACTTGTCGCTGAAATGCCGGAAGATATCTATACAGACGAATTGGTAAGACATGAACTCGATAGCGAAGGAGAGAATCTTAGGTATTATGCCATAAACCAAGAAAGTGGCTTTACCGTAGGAGATGTAAACGGCGATATGTCATTACCAATTGGTTCAGATGATGTGCCGAATTTGCCTGATGGTTATGACTATTGCTGGTATTTTGACGGTGAAAAAGTGCGGGTGGTAGATCGCGGTGAATTTGTAGATACTAAACGGTTGGATAGCGGATACGCGGGGTTACTTCCCGATCCTGTTGGGGAAAAAGACAATTCTAGCACTTTAACCGATATTAGGGTGCTGCTTGCTGTTAAAAATGTTTTAACGGAGAATCCTTACGGATACTCCAATTACTATCGATCCCAACAGTACAAAATCGCCGCTGGTCGAGTTTATATCGGTGTACTTGTTTCGGGAGTAGTCATGTTTACGTATGGCATAGTTAGGCGGCAAGATAAGCGCGCTTTTGACCGCAATCTTGCTGCATGGTCGGGTAAAATATGGTTCGAAGGTAAAGTAATCTTATCTTTAGTGGTTTTGATATTTGTTGGATCTGTGACTCTGTATGTGGCAAGATTACGTAGTCTTATTATCGGTGCAGGATTTTTGTTTTTTGGGCTTTTGTGGTTTTATATAATGTTTAACGATCTCTTAATCAATCGTCGACGGTTTTTCACTCATAATTCGATTAATTCGGCGTTAACTTTGTATCGCAATTACGAGAAAAAGTATTCTTGGCAAAAAAAGATGCTTAAACGGGCTTACGCACTTGTAGCTGCTGAAGCAGTTCTAACGTTCTTTTCAGTATTGTTTATGTTTATGGCTTTTTTAGTTCAAGGCTCATGGTATATGTTTTGGTTCATATTTTCTTTGCTACTAGCTGGTATAGGTTTATATCTTATCTCCCGATATATGCGCCGATATCATGAAACAGTGAGTGAATTGGGATTCTTAATAGACCATATCGAAAAAATGAAAGATGGTGATATGGCAGGGAAAATTCATTTGAACCCTAACGCAGATATTTATCATGTAGCACAAAATCTCAATTCTATCCAAAATGGTATGAACCTAGCGGTAAGCGAACGTCTTAAGTCAGAACGGATGAAAATAGATCTTATTACCAACGTCTCCCATGATCTTAAAACACCGCTTACTTCTATCGTTAGTTATGTTGAACTACTTGGTAAAGAAATAGATCTTGAACCTCATGTTCGAGACTATATAGGCATTCTCGCGCAGAAAACTGAGCGTCTAAAATATTTGATTCAAGATCTATTCGATTTGTCTAAAGCGACTAGTAAAAACATTGTACTTGATACGAAAAGATTAGATCTCGTGCGCCTTATTGATCAGGCAATTGCTAATATGCAAGAATCGATAGACGAATCTGGCCTAACCTTTAAAATCAAAATGCCGGAAGAACCAGTTTACATTCAATCAGATGGCACGAAATTATCACGTGTATTCCAAAACCTGATTTCCAACACTCTTAAATATTCGCTATTGGGCTCAAGGGTGTTTATCGATCTTGTGAAATTGGAAAACGCAGTCCTAGTGATTATAAAAAACACGGCTAACTATGAAATGGACTTTGATGAAGATGAAATCCTAGAACGCTTTGCAAGAGGTGACCGCTCTAGAAGTACAGAAGGTTCTGGCCTAGGGCTTTCCATAGCAAAGAGTTTTACCGAAGCTTGCGGGGGGAAATTTGATGTTCGAATAGATGGGGATCAGTTTAGGGTGGAAATCCGGTTCAAGAACTGAAATTTTGGGATCGCACCAGATAAATTCGGTTAAAAGGCATTGGGCTATCTGAACTTGTTCTACAATTACAGATGCCCAGGCCTTAGTAATATCATTTCGTCATAACTAGATAATCTCTAGCCCCTGAAGAAGAATTATGAATACAAGAAGGGGTGTAATATATTTAACTACAATGTAAAAAGCGCTAGTGATAGTAACATTATTCAGATTGCCTTTGTTTGTAATGGCTCCTTTTATATTTTCCCACTTCCGGAACCAACCGGGAAAGAAACATAAAAACAAACCACCAACCGGCAACAGTATATTGGACATTAGATAACCTCAAAGATCAAACATAGTGCCTATTCCAGGAATTACAAAATCAGCTAGCACGCTTCCTGAAAGAGCGGCAGTTGAGCCAACTACTACTAGTCCAACTAGCGTAATTAAAGCAGCGTTCTTTCTTGGCCAGCCATAAGTGCCTTCAAGATAAGCCACAGGCACCTCAAACAAAGAAAGCATGGCTCCTGTTGCTGCAATTGCCATTAATATGAAGAATAAGAACATGAATATTTGACCCAATGGCATGGAACTAAAAACTGCTGGTATTGTGATAAATAATAAGGAGAGGCCGGCATCGGGCTGAAACCTAAAGGCGAAAACAGCCGGGAATATCGCTTGACCTGCGAGAAAAGATACTAAGACATCTGAAACCATGATGTAATCTTACGGAGATTGATACAATTTAATTATCCTAAAAAATGTTGTGCTTAGGGGCGTGCAGGGTAGAAGTTTATTAATAATAAATATTGTTGGAGTATTGTAGTGACATAAAAGCGTGTCATTATTTTTTGAAAAAACATTTTAAAATAATGCAACCTTATGCAATATTTTCGATGTATATAGATGAAGGCCTTTAAAATCAAACCTAAGGAAGCGTTTAAAATGGAGGATGATAAAATTGTTGATCTGTTTTGGCAGAGATCTGAAGCAGCTATAACAGAGACAGAGTTAAAATATTCAAGGTATTTATATTCGATATCCGTTAGGATTCTACAAAATGGGGAAGATGCAGAAGAATGTGTTAATGAAACTTTTTTGAGTGCGTGGAATGCAATGGATCAAGTCCGAATAGTCGTGTAATTTCCCCCACGGCAAACGTTGGTTAGTTAGCAAAGTTGACGTACCTTGGACGCATGTTTCCGGGCTGTCTGCGTGTCCGGCGCGGTCAGAAAGAAGAGCCCACACACGGCCGTGTATCTCGCCCCGCAGGGACTCGGAGGCAGCATTCAAAATATTACGCATAAAGTGGGTCTGACACCGTTGCCAGGTGGCGCCTTGGAACTAGGTTCCCACGGAGTGGACCAGGCCGGCATGGCTGTCCGATACGACGATATCCACACCCTGTAGATCACGGCCTTTGAGCCACTTAAAAAACGTGGTCTAACTGTCTTTCGATTCGCTGTCGGCCAGCATTAGGCCGAGGAACTCCCGGTAGCCGTCCTCGTTGATACCAACGGCGATCAAGGCGCTGCGGGAACAGACGCGGCCCTCTTTCCGAATCTTCAAAACCAGGGCATCCACAAGGATAAAGGGATACCGGTCGCCAAGGGTACGGTTATTCCAGGCCTGGACAATCGGGTCCAGCCGTTTACATAGGTCGGAAATGGTGGATTTGGAGAACTCCGTACCACATAACTCCTCTGTGATTTTAGTGACCTTACGCGTTGAGATACCGTTGATGACCATTTCCAATAACGCCAACACAAGAGCCTGTTCACTGCGCTGGTAACGGGCGAATATGTCGGTGGAGAACGGGCCGCTGCGCAGCCGGGGGACCCGCAGCGTCAGCGTACCGACCCGGGTTGTCAAAGGGTGGGGCATCGTGCCGTTCCGATGGCCTGTGCGGACCTGAGTGCGTTCGTAAGGGGCAGCTTACAACTGTTCCGTAGCCTGAGCCTGTAACACCTGGTTTAATACTTGCTCCAAAAGACGGGCCATTCCCTCATCCTTACCAAAAAGTTCGTGCAAACATTCGCTGTTTAGGGTAATCTGATACTGAGCCATCTCGCTTCCTCCTTCGATAGATTTTGTTGTTCTAACTACATCTTGCCAAAGGGAGGTCGGGTTGGCTTAACTTTAATAAATCAGTCACCCCATTTTACACAGTTATCGGACTCTACTCGATACATAATCGATGCCTTATGTTTTTGAAACTTAGTAAAAGGAAAGATAATATAGCAGAAGTAATGCATTAAGCTATATTAGGAGATGAGGATATGTTGATTATTGATCGCTTTGAAAATGGTTGGGCAGTTCTTGAATACGATCAGATAGTTTTTTCGGTGCCACGTTCTTTAATACCTAAACACGCTGTAGAAGGCGATGTTCTGGATTTTTCAATAACTGTAGATCATTGCACTACTTTGGAGCGCAAACGAAAGATTAAATCTTTAGAAGACCAGCTATTCAAAGACTAAAGTGCTAGAGAAATTTCCGTGGGGTGGCTATTCAATGTTTTCCAAATATAAAAGGATTTTCGTGATAATTTTAATTACGTTTGCCGTCGCGACAACAGTATCGGCTTGTTTGCTTTCGCCTTTAACATCCGATGAAGCGGCAAAAGAAATAACTGCTGAAAAAGAACTGAAAGCCCATTTTATTGACGTCGGCCAAGGTGACTCGATTTTTATAGAATTACCTGATGCCGGTTCGATTTTGATTGATGCTGGCACAAAAACACAGGGTGGCACGGTTGTGTCCACAATTGAAAGTTTAGGTTATGAGAATATCGATTATCTTATATTTACTCATCCCCACGAGGACCATATCGGTGGCGGTATAGATGTAATTCAGGCTTTCGACATAGGGCAAATATGGATGACCAAAACATCTCATACAACTAAAACATATGAAAACTTGTTATTAGCAATTGCAGAAAAGGGTTTGATGATCGATGAAGCAAAAGATGGAAAAATCGTTATAGAGAAAGGCGAACTTAAAGCATGGATTATCAGCCCCGGTAAAACTTATAAGAGCCTTAATAATATGTCGGTCGTATTAGCACTTTCGTATGGCGACACATCGTTTTTATTCACCGGTGACGCGGAAAGTGAGGCGGAAGAAGACATGATACAAAACATGATACGGAGTTCGTATTTACGATTTTCCGAAGTTAATGTTTTAAAGGTAGCTCATCATGGAAGTTCAACATCTACAAGTGAGCTATTTTTAGATATAGTATCTCCTGAGATTGCGGTTATTTCAGTTGGGGATGGCAACCCTTATGGGCATCCATCACAAGCTGTGTTAGACCGTCTAGAGTCTTGCGGGGCTAAGATATATCGTACTGATGAGCACGGCACTATTACGATCACAAGTGATGGGCATTCATTAACCATCGTAACTAACAGTTAAGCGTATAAACAGACTAGCTAAAACAAAGCAAAAAAGCGAAGTCGTGTTGGCACCGGTCACTAGTGTTCAAAGACAGTGAAATATTTATACAAATTTGTCGGGAAGTTTTAGATTCAATTCTGCAGGTTCGGCAATTGGTATCGAATAATTGTTTATGGGTCCCATATACATATCAAACCAAGCAACTATATACTCTAACCTTTCAAGTCTCCGGCTAGGTTTGCCTGAACGGAAAAGCCCATGGCTTTCATCTGGGATTCTCACCATGACTACCGTCTTAGTTGACTTTTTGAGAGAGCTACAAACATCTCTTCTGTCCGGCTTATAGGGTATCTCAGTTCATTTTCACCGTGAATTAACAAAAGGGGGGTTTATATTTTTTACATGCATTATAGGGGAACGATCTAAATATGCGGTTGGATTATCTCAAGGTTCTCTATCGAGTTCAAAATCGTCATTCATATAAGCATAGTCGCTGGTTCCGAATTGGCGAAAGCGATTGGATGTGTTTTTTCCCGAAACGGCAACCTTAAACCTGCTGGCATGTCAGATTATCCAGTTTGTCATATAGCCATCGTAATTTTCACCAGTGACCCCAATCTTTTCTTGATCTACCCATGGCAATTTTGCTGCATGATCTGCAATAGCTACTACATCTTTATAATCGGTGCCGCTCCAATCATGATGGGCAGCGGTAAAAAATTCTTGAGCGTATCCTTTGTTCCCCTAGGATTACTGAAAATTACACCATACCCTCGCGAAGCTAAGATTTGAAATTCATGAGTAAACGTATATCTGTACGCAGTGTGGGGACCGCCGTGAATCTCAAGTACAAATGGGTACTTTTCATCGGTTTGCATTCCGGTTGGGTTCATAGCCCAAGCCTGTAACTTTTGCCCATCAGAGCTTTCTACTTCAACTTCTTCCGGTAAACTAAGGCATACGTTTTTAAGCAATTGGTAATCAAGTTTACTTAACCGCTGTATTTTTCCTATGCTATTTACAATCTCCGAATCAGTGTTTTCTCCATCATTAGGCTAATTTTCTACTTCGACGCACCAAATATCACATGTGGTTCCTGGTGATGTAACAGCGACCGCAAACTTTTGAGGACGATCCGCTGACTAGGGAGGCTTTGATTCTGAAAGGGAAATCATATTGATATCGCTGGCAACTCTTTGCGCCGGTCCTAACTGCTCAGATTTAGTTATAAACTCAATAGAGCCACTACCGAGATCAACTATACAAATTTTAGGAACAGTGGCACTTTTGTATCCGTTGTCGGGTCCGTAACTTGCGATAAGTTGACCATTCGGCGACCACGATGGTGAATGAAGTACTGCGTTGCTTCCGGTAAGTTTATTAATTTCACCACCAACAGCAGGTACTGATCACAGGTCTTTAATAGCAGAGAATTCGGAATCCGGTTTCCTTGATGAAACAAATACAAATGCTTTCGAATCAGGGGACCATACAAGGTTATGTACACCCTTTTTCATTAAGGTTACCCGAATAGCTTCGCCATCATCTAAAGGCAAAATGAAAATTTGCTTTTTGTCGCCATCGCGATCGGACAAAAAGGCTACCTCGGTTTTACAGGGAGACCATCTTGGACTGGTATCATTCCCTATACCGGAACCAAATTTACGAGCTGTCCATTGGCCGTATTTGTACTGGGATATGTATATTTGTGTTTTGTATGTTTGGTTTTGACCTTCGCCCACGACGGTTTTAACCTAAGCAACACCTGATTACCGTCGGGTGATATTTGACGGTTCGCTGCTGTCTTCATCGACAATAAATCTTTAGAGTACATAGGTTTCATTGTCATCCACTTCCCTTTTTACCAAGAATTTAAGAGCCGACGTTAAACCCCAAATTGGTTTATTAAGTCGACTCTTATTATTTCATTCAAAATTACGGTTTGAAGTGGTTAGATTTTTTTATGTTTCTCTTATTACCATGCCAGGTCTTTCACCTGTATGGTGCCCATCTTTTACCACAGGAACTCCATTGACCAATACCCAATGAATACCTGTAGCATACTGGTGAGGATCTTCGAAGGTGGCTTTATCAAGTACTTCTTTATCATCGAACAATACCAAATCTGCCCGCATGCCTTCACGCAAAATGCCGCGATCCTGCAAACCTAAACGTGCGGCCGCAAGTGAGGTCATCCTCCTAATTGCTTCTTCTATCCGTAGTATCTTTTTGTCTCGTACGTATTTTGCCAAAACTCTTACAAAAGTCCCATAATTCCTTGGGTGAGGTTGACCTTTGGCAGTCTCCACTTTAAGGCCACTGCCATCAGAACCGATCATAACCCATGGTTGACTCATTATAGTATCAACATCTTCGTTGCACATTGCGAAATTAACTATTTGTACGTCACCGTCATTACGAGTAAGAAGGTCAAGACAGGCATTTTCGGGTGTGACACCCAAAGTTTCGGCTACTTGCTGTACGCTTTGGCCAATGAAAGCCTTGTCATCTTGATTCTTTACGTTGGCTAAGACCAAGTTGGGCCACGAGCGATCGGAAATGGCTTGAATGATTTTTTCCCGCTGGGAAGTATCTTTGAATAGTTCTAAACCTTCCATCGTTCCTTTACCCCAAACCCAGGAAGGTAAAGCGGCACCTAAACTAGTTGACGAAGCGGTGTAAGGATACTGATCCGCCGTAATATCAAGTCCTTGTTCTCTAGCTTCTTCGATCATAGAGATCGCTTTTACAACTTTACCCCAATTGCGCTTTTCTTTCACTTTGAAATGAGAGATCTGAACAGGGAGATTCGCTTCAAAACCAATTTTTATTGCTTCCTCAATTGATTCAATTAGGTCGTCTTCTTCGTTCCTTATGTGCGTAAAATATATTCCCCCGTGTTTTGCGGCAATTTTCGCTAATTCGATAACTTCGCTTGTGTCTGAATAAGTGCCGGGAACGTAAATCAATCCTGTTGAAAGGCCAAGTGCTCCTTGCTCCATGGATTCCGATACTAATTGTTTCATTAAAGAGAGTTCTTCATCTGTGGGTAAACGGTCATCTGAGCCCATAACCTGTCTTCGGATTGTACCATGGCCTACCAATTGAATGATGTTTACGCTAATTCCTTGGTCTTCTAAAAGTTTTAAATAAGACGCCATATCAGTCCATTGTTGTGACTCAGACTCTGTGTTTGGTTCATCTGCATCGGGTCTATACCCTAAATTTTTTGGGGCAGCCGATGATCCACATTGTCCAATCACCTCAAGTGTAACACCTTGCATTACTTTGCTGTCAGCGGTGGGTGTGCCAACCAAAGTACGGTCAGAGTGAGAATGAGCGTCTATGAAGCCGGGTGACAGATATCTTTCTTTAGCATCTATAAGCTTTTTGGCCGGTTGATTTATTTCACCGATTTTCGCTATAAAACCATTTTTTATAGCGACATCGGCGCGAAACCATGGTGCACCTGTTCCATCAAATACCCTCGCGTTTTTAAAAATTATATCGTACAAACCGTCCTCCTCCTTATATGATTCAAAAAACTAGATTTACGTGATGTTTTTCTATCGGTTCCGGTTTTGGCTGTATTGTCATTGTTCATAATGTGTTTATTGACAAGTGTGTAGTTAGCAGTGTCTACATAGATTGCTTCTGAGTCATAACTTCGCCAATAATATGGAGACTTCCTGCTCAAGATGTGTGCATAGCTAGAACCGTTTTTGTGAATTGTAAGTTCTTGTTTCTACAAACAAATTTGAAACGGTCAGACATTTTACTAAATTCGATCAAAAAAAGGTGTAAAGTTTCGGCATTGCGAAGTATTTATCCACAATAAGAATATTGAAACTACAACGATGTTTACAAAAGGAGTTAATTCAATTGGGAAAAAAGTTTAATGTCGACCAGTTTGAAAACTATGTTAACCGCCTGATTGGCAAAACCGGTGTTCCCGGATTAGGTGTAGGATTATCTATCGATGGCTCTTTAGAATATTTCAAAGGCTTCGGTTTAGCTGATGTTGAAAAAAACCAACCTGTGACTAAAAACACGGTATTTGGTTTGGCTTCTGTTACTAAATCGTTTACAGCTTTGGCAGTCAACATGCTAGTTGAAGCGGGTAAAATATCAGTATCCCAACCGGTAAAAAGATATTTACCTGAATTTAATCTGTATCAACCAGGCAAAGCAGAAAAAATCTTAGTGCACAATTTTTTGACTCATACTTCGGGGATACCTTTAATATCCGCCCGTGTTCAAAAAGGTGATTTCAAAATCGAAGACAACAAACAGCTCATTGATTTTATTGTAAATAACGACTTTAGGCTTTTGGGGATGCCAGGCGAACATGTAAGTTATTCTAACGACTGTTATTCCCTATTAGGAGAATTGATTGAACGCGTTGTTGGTATTTCGTTTGAAGCTTTTTTGGGAAATAGTCTTTGGAAACCTTTGGGTATGGAACATACATTTACAGGTATTGGGCGGCTTTCAGATTTTCAAATACAAGGTAAATACAGCTACGATAATGGCGATAGGCTTATAAAAATTCCATGGAGCCACCGTGACGCTTATGCGTCTTCCGGAGCGATAAAGTCATCAGTTGGGGATCTATTGAAGTATATGGAAGTCTATCTAGGCAAAGGTATTGTTAATGGAATAAAGATCTGTGAATCTTCAACAATAGACAGGATGATTACTCCCTACTATCCTATGGAAGACGGGAGCTATTACTCTTATGGTTTTAGGATTATACCTGAATATGTTGATGAAGCCTCAGTGGTGATGCATGGTGGAAATATACCCGGAGTTGCGTCGTACATAGGATTTATCCCGGAAAAGAAAATTGCAATCGCTGTGCTAAGTAATCTCTCCAATTTTCCTGCACAAGACGTGTTTTTTGCGGCGGTTAACTCAAGTTTAAATCTTCCTGCAGATAACCACGTATCTAAAAAACCGCATGTACAGGTTCCCCACGAACACTTGGAAAAAATCAGTGGAACTTATGAATCAGATGAGGGTTCTAGAATTAGCTTTGAACTTTGTTCAAAAGGTTTAGTAGCTGTTTTCAAAACTGAAGGAAAGGACCGTAGGTATGTGGTAAAAATGACTGGATTAAACTCGTTAATCATCGAACAAGAATCAAAAGATACAGAAGTATTTTTCCTGTTTAATTCTTTAGGAGAAGTTTGGGCTATGAGGCAAGGAATGAGATTGATTTATAAGGTGAAATGAACGGTAAGATTGTTCAAACTAATCATATTTTTTATGTAATGGGCCATAGTATCGTTCAACTTCTTAATATTATGTATTGAATAGTCCCAAGGTATCTTAAGTTAGGTCAAAAAGATGGTTAATGTGCAGGGTTGTACGTTCCAGCATAACAATAGGCATAGAAGCGATGGTCGGATGACATAAAACATGATAACGTTTGACGGCTTTGATAGGTGTTCTACCTGTTGTCATATCCACACCAAAATGGGGTCTTGCATAATTGTAAAAACAGATCCAATCCTGGGCCATTTGCATAAAGGATGCTGGTGACGTTGATTTAGATAGATCGATAGCGTAAAATCCCTCATCGTCAGTACGGTGGGATCTTTCTATGAAAGCATTGGCTGATTCCAAAAGCCCTAAGCCAGGTCTCTACCAACAACATAAAAGGAAGTCCGTGCTCAAAGAACAGTGAATGGGCATAAGCAATAAAACGAAGCCTGGTTTTGATATCAATTGCTGTAAATTGGTAACGAGGAAGTTTATTTTTAAAGATAGCGACATAAGCTTCGTCGGGTAAAGCCGAGCGATCGGCAACATATTTGGCATCAATCAGCCAAAACTCAAAGGAACATATTTCCGAAGATCTTTTTAACCGCCTGAATTGTTGTGAACGATACTCTGGTCGATCTACAACAAATATTTTTTTTACAACTTGACCAAAAGCCCAATTAATGGTAGAATTAGTATTCAAAGATAAATTGGGAGGAAGGCTAATGTTTAGAGTCGGAGACTGTGTGGTATATCCTATGCATGGTGCAGGGCTAATAAAAGGAATCGAACAAAAGAAGATTCTTGGCAAGACTCATAGATATTATGTGCTGCATCTTCCTGTTAGCGATATGAAAGTTATGATTCCAGTTGATAATATCGATGGCACAGGACTTAGGAATATAATAGAATCTTCAAAGGTAGATGAAGTTTTAGATATCTTAGGCCAAGAGCCTACATCTATGTCTTCTAATTGGAACAGACGATACCGCAAAAATCTCGAAAAAATAAGAAGCGGCGACATATTTGAAGTTGCAGGTGTGGTTAAGAATCTTGCAGCGAGAGATAGGGAAAGAGGGCTCGCGACTACTGAACGTAAAATGTTGGAAAATGCTAAAGAAATACTTCTTTCTGAAATTATCCTAGCTACCAATTGGGACGAAGAAAAAGCCACCGGTTTAGTCGAAGAAATTCTTGAATAGCCTAGTTCTGCCATACATCAAAGTTGGAGTGAATTGGGAATTTTCCCCTCAAGCGGAAATGTATCGGTGTGTACCTGTCATGTATTATTTAGTTTAATTATTATCATCACCTGCCAAAATTACAACTGCAATTTATTGATTTGATCAGTCCATACAAAACAGTAATTATGCAAAACCAAACACTGTTCGTTCGAATAACTCCAAGTGGAAGTATTAACCCTCTTGTTAACATCTATAGTTCCAGGTTATTGTTTACCTAGTTTAGTATTATCAAATAAACAGTTGGTTCAAGAACAGATCACTAATAGAGCATTAAAAGGAGGCAGTTGCTCTAATGCAAGAAACGGAACTGAAAAACACCCGGAACTTTCTTTTGCAAGGTTTAACTATTTACGATGGCACGGGGTTACCTCCTATTTCAGGTGATATATTAATCTCTGATGGAAAAATCGCTGCAATAGAACAAATAAACTCATCAATTATCCCTAATGATACCCTCAAATATGATTGTAGCGGGTTACTTGCTTCGCCAGGTTTTATTGATATCCACAGTCATTCCGATAGAGGTATTTTATTACACCCTCAAGCAGAATGTCTGATACGTCAAGGTATTACCACTTCTGTAGGCGGGAATTGTGGTGGAAGTGCAGGTAGTGCTCCCGGCGAACACCAATTTGGTGATGTACAATTTAGATGGAAGGACCTTAATGGGTTTTTGCGGGCTATTGAAATAGCTAGGCCAGCGGTAAATGCGGCCCTGTTGTTCGGACACGGTGATGTAAGAACACAGTTGGTCGGTAATTCTGGAAGGCCTCTTACTTTTCAAGAAAAGCGCAGCATGATAGAGATTTCCCGAAAACATATGTTAGCAGGTGCTTTCGGTGTTTCAAGTGGTCTTGAATATGCACCGGGACGCTTTGCTGATTTGGATGAACTAGTGGCGATTTCTGAGCCTGTTGCGGGCATGGACGGTATTCATGCCATGCATTTGAGAAATGAAGGACCCGATCTTTTTGAATCTGTTGAAGAGGCAATAAAAGTTGCAGGGCGTAGCAATGTGCGTTTTGAAATTTCTCATTTGAAATCTGTAGGAGAAACAAACTGGGGCAAACTTCCCAATACTTTAAGAATGTTAGATTCAGCGCAAGTAAAAGGCATAGATATTTCTGCAGACGTTTATCCCTACTTGGCTTCAAGCACTGGATTAGCTATTGTTTTGCCTGACTGGGTGTTAGCTGAAGGAAATATAGGGGCCATAAAATTACTCCAACCCGACAGTGCTCTTCGTGATAAAATAGCCCAAGAATCTGACCGGAGAACACAAGAGCAAGGCGGTTGGGGTAAAATCGTAATCACTTCTGTTCATAACCCAAATGATAAATGGATGGAAGGCTTGAATATGAACCAAGTTGCGGTTAAACTTTCAAAACCACCGCAAAATGCCGCGCTCGACGTATTGCTACACAATAAAATTCGAGTGAGGATAATCAGGCATGCTATGAACGAAAATGATCTTGTGGCAGCTATGAAACATCCCAGAGTTTGTTTTGTAACAGATGGTACTGTCACTGTGAAGGAAGATGGAAAAACCCATCCTCGGAGCATAGGAACCTATCCTAGAGTGCTTGGCCGCTATGTAAGAGAAAAAGCAATTCTGCCTATGGAAGAAGCGATAAGGAAAATGACGTCTTTGCCCGCGTCGAAGATGAAAATATATGACAGAGGTGTATTAAAAGCGGGACTCGCGGCTGATATCGTGGTATTTGATGAAGAAACAATTATAGATAAAAGTAGTTTTCAAAACCCATGGCAGTTTCCGGAAGGAATTCATGGAGTTTTCGTTAACGGGTTACCCGCTATTTGGGAAGGCGAAGTTACAGGCATCAGGGCAGGTAAGGTGCTACGAAAAACATAAATTTTACATATATAATGCGTAAATATAATCGGCATTTGTGCTAACAGAATATAATAATGTCGCTTAGGCTTTTTCAAAAGTATAGCTTAATGCAAGATTTCTTTTAGGCAAAATTGAAATCGCCAATGTCTGAATGCGTGCCTATAGATGAATGTAGGTAATGTTTGAATGGCATCATGGGCAAAACCTTAAGAATCGGGATATTTTCAAGCTCTAGCCTAAGGCCCCGGCCATACAAGGAGGAGAAAGACGGGTTTTATCCGCATGATGCAGATGGTAACGGTATCATTGCCCAGATGAGAATTGAAGATGGAAATGGTCAGTGGAGGGTTTCGAAAAAAGATCCTTGAGCCATGGTGAAAAGAAAACCAAACGAGATCGGCGGAAAATATTACACGATTATGGTCGAAGGCAAGGTTCGGAATTTTGATGGTGTGGAAATAAAACAAACCCAGCCTTTGTGGGGACTCGATATGAATCGTAATTATGCGGTCGACCGGCGATCCGAATCTGTTCAGCGAGGAGCAGGGCCGTATCCGTTTTCCGAGCCTAAATCTACGGCTGTTGCAGAATTTATCAGCACCCATGAAAACATTGCAATTGGACATTCGCTCCATGCTACCGGTGAAGTTATCCTTCGTCCCCCGGTTTCAAAAGCAGACAAAGAAATCCACGAAAAAGATTTAAAATTTTTAAAGCATCTTGGTGCCGTAGGTAAGGAACTTACCGGATACGAATGCGTTGGAATTCACGATGTCTTTGCATCTTGCTGAGGTAGTGTTGCGAATTGGTTGTGCGAATATAATGGCATACTAGCATATGCTGCTGAACTTTGGAATTTGGCAAATCGTGCTTTGGATCGTCCCGATGGCTACAAAGCTATGAGAGACGCAGGGGAAGATTAGGGTATACTTTTGCAAAAATGGAACGATAAGCATCTTGATGGAAAAGGTTTTATCAATTGGCAATCTTGCGAACATCCACAGTTAGGTTAAGTCGAAATAGGGGGTTGGAAACGAAAATTTGTTATGCAAAATCCGCCAAACAAGTTTTTGAGGCAAGAATGCCATAAAAACGCTATGTTTGTAATCGAACTCGGTCTCACTGTGCTAAAAGTAAGAATTGTAGATCTCAAAGTTAACGAGGTTTCACCAGAGATTTATAAAGGGAAAGCCGTTGCACGTAACATGGGATATTTGCCTACAAAGGCGACTGAGCAAGCCATCAAAAATAAAATGGTTGGCAAATTAAATCCATTCTCCGTAACGGCGTATATACATCTTTTTGATGAGTTGTGCGCTTATAAGATAGCTTATCAAAATCGCTATCAGCCAAGGAACATAGATAAGAGGTAGACGCATCATATCCAGACCGGATGCAAGTTCGGTAAAACTTATAGCTAAGGCAACTATCGTTACAACAAATGTTGAAATCAAAAGCGGTTTTGTGGGATTACTTTGTAAGAATGGAAGTCTCGCGGTTCGGATCATATGGATAACCAATACCTGGGATATTATACCAAAAGCAAACCAGCCGCTATGAAACAGTGGAGAGGTTGCTACGGTATTAGCATCAAGAACCCACCATAAAATGGCGAAGCATAACACGTCAAATACGGAGCTGAGCGGACCCAAAATCGCCATAAAAGATTTGATTGATTCTGTATCCCATTTACGGGGCTTACGAATGTATTCTTCATCTACCCGATCAAATGGCATTCCCAATTGCGACAAGTCAGTAAGCAAGTTTTGCGTCAAAATTTGCACTGGCAGCATGGGCAAAAACGGCAAAAAAATACTGGCGATTATTACTGATATCATATTGCCAAAATTGCCGCTAGAGGCCATTTTTATATATTTGATCACGTTTCCGAAAGTGCGGCGCCCTCTGATAACGCCTTCTTCGAGTACCATAAGGTCTTTTTCTAGCAAGATCACGTCTGCGGTTTCTTTAGCGATATCTACTGCGTTATCCACCGAAATACCCACGTCAGCCTGACGAAGTGCAGGTGCGTCGTTGATTCCGTCGCCCAAATAGCCAACCGTGTGACCGGCAGTTTGAAAGGCTTTTACAACACGTTCCTTTTGAACCGGAGACAATTTTGCATATAAATTGCAGGTAGCCACAGTATTAAGTAGTTGTGCGTCATCGATTCTATCTACGTCCCCTCCGGTTAAAAATATTTCAGTATTTACACCGACTTTATTGCATACTTTTATCGCTACACCTTCGCTGTCACCTGTTAGCACTACCGTGCGAACTCCGTGATCGCGGAGAGCGGTAATGGCCTCTTTTGCACTTTCCTTGGGAGGATCCAAAAATCCAACAAAGCCTATCAAAACCATGTCTTGTTCGTCTTTAACGCTAAAAGCGCCTACGTCCGGAACTTTGTTTTTCTGTGCAACACCCAGCATGCGCAGCCCGCCTTTGTTATGTTTTTCATAAGTTTTTAGTGCTGCGCGCCGTGTTTCTACTGTCATGGGCAGTACGCGCCCGCCCAGTTCTACGTAAGACGATATAGACAACATTTCTTCTACCGCACCTTTAGTAATGAGTTGGCGCTTACCGGTTTTGTCTTTGATAACTACACTCATCCTGCGGCGCGTAAAATCGAAAGGAATTTCATCTATTTTAGTGTAAATATCCAAAACCTGCTCAAGTCCTTCCCGTTTAGCCCTTTTGATGATGGCAAGGTCAATTAGGTTTTTAAGTCCGGTTTGAAAATAGCTGTTAAGGTATGCGTGTCGAAGTATTCTAGCGTCGTCGTTTCCATGCACATCCATATATTTTTCAAGCACGATTTTGTCTTCAGTTAAGGTGCCGGTTTTATCAGTACAAAGCACGTCAACCTCGCCGAATGTTTGAATGGCGCCTAACGTACGCATGATAACTTTATGTTTAGACATGGAAACTGCTCCCGCAGCGAGAGTTGAGGTCATGATTACGGGCAACATTTCTGGCGTAAGCCCAACAGCCATACTTACAGCAAAAAGCAAAGCACTTAACCAGTCACCTTTTGCTAGGCCGTTGATTAAGAATACAATAGGTACCATTACGAGCATCATACGTATCAAGAGTTTGCTTACAGAATCTACGCCCCGTTCAAAACTGTTTTGGGCGCGTTCCCCAGTTAAGGATTTTGCCATGGATCCCATATAAGTGTCGTTGCCCGTCGCTATTATTACGGCTAGGGCACTTCCGCTTATTATGTTTGAACCCATAAAGCCGATATTGTGTAAATCAGTTAAAGAACCGGATTGCTTGTCGGGTATTTCGCTAAACTTTTCTACAGGGATCGATTCACCTGTAAGGGCAGCTTGCGCTACAAAAGTGTCCTTGGTAGATAAAAATCTTAAATCGCCAGGGAGCATATCGCCCGCCGAAAGTTTTACGATGTCGCCTGGCACCACTTCGTCCATGTGGATTTCAACAAATCGGGCGTTACGCATGACATCGGCCGTATTAGATATCATCTGTAACAGCCCCGCTACGGCAGCATTGGAACGTTCGCCGTGTACGAAAGCAACCATGCTTGACAGAGATACCATAGCTAAAATAATAATTACTGTCAAATAATCTGGAACGGGTGATATTATCACATCAGTAAAATATGTAATTAACGCAATTCCAAGCAAAATAACGTTGAATGGGTTTATTACCGCTTCTTTAAGCCTATGCAGTATTGTATTTTCATAACCAATCGTAATTACGTTTTCTCCAAATTCGCTTAACCTAGTCTCAGCCTGTTCTTGAGTAAGCCCGTTAGGCGAAGAAGATATACGTGAAAACAATTCGTCCTCTGGCACGAAAGAAATTCTACGAAGCCTTTGCTCCGTATCGTATTTTCTTTTTTCTATATGAGTGTCGAAAATTATATTGTCATCAAAGCTCACAAAATCATTCCTCTTTTGATATGATTCCCCGAAGAAAATGAACTAAAGCAAAATAGCCACCTCTAAAGACAATAGCATATTTTACTAAAGCGTACTTATTTTTTGCTTTGGCTGAGGTTTAATTTACAGCAATACTTTAACCTGCAGTAGGGCAAGATATTTAACATAGTTGGCCATATTGCCATAGTCCTGCCATGTTTGGTATGTTAACTTGGTAATAAACGAGAGCAAACGAAACGCTAAAGGGATGGTTAATTATGGTTGAACAGGTTTACAAATTAACTCTAGGTGACAAGAAAATTATTGAAAAAGTGATACTAGACGAAAACGTTCACTATCTTCACATGGTGCTAAACAAAGACGAAGGATTACCCGTCCATTACTCTAACTCTGTTTTGTACATGACAGTTATTCGCGGCACTCTTTCTATCGGATTAAACGACAAACCAGTTAATGAATATGAGACTGGTACAGTTCTTAAGATCCCGTTTAAAGTCAAAATGAATGTTAGGAATTTGCACGCGGAAACCTTGGAACTAATAGTTGTTAAAGCCCCTGCCCCTAAAAACTGAACCGGGTTTATTTAAATTATACACTTGTTAAATATCTCCGCAGCGACAAAGCGGTTTGCTTTTTTATAAAACCGTGGGATTCGTGCGGGGATTTTTCGTGCAACGCCGCCGTATCCGGTTTCCGCAAAACTTGCAAACTCTGAAATGGTAATTTCATCACAGTTTTGCTTGCCTACTAAAACAACTTCATCGCCAGTTGCAACCTGTTTTACATTCGTAACGTCAATCATAGATACACAAGAACAAACGCTAATAATTTTACACCGAAAGCCTTTTACTAGTACATAACCGTGTCCAGCATGTTTTGGTGATAAGCCATCTACAACTCCTATGGGAAGAATACCTAGAAGCATTTCACCTTGCGTGGTATAACCAAAACCGTATCCCACATTATGTCCCTTCGGTAAAGCCTTCACCTGAACCAGTCTCGCTTTATATGCACCCACAGCGCGTAAATCCCAGTTTTGTATATGCACATCAGAAGGCAAAATACCGCCTATTTTACTACTTGGAACGCCCCATGAAAGTTTTCCTACTCTAACAGCGTCGAGGTAGGTTTCAGGTAGTCTTAATACAGCAGAAGATGCTGCGATATGCCATATAGCATCATGGTTGGGGTCAAGAATCTTGGCTGTATTCATAAATGTATCTATTTGTTCTTGCGTATAATCGTCATGTTTAGGATCGTCGGGGGAAGGAAGATGCGCCGCAATTCCTTTGAGTTCTAACCAATCTGATGAATGAATAAACTGCCTGATCGCATATGCTTGTTCAGGCATAATTCCTAATCTGCCCATACCCGGATCTACTTTAATGTGGATTTTTGCCTTTTTGCCCGTTTGCTCGGCGACCTCATCGGCCCATTTTGCGGATTCGCTGTCGTAGATAAAAAAATGCAAATCATTAGCAGTTGCAATTTTCATTTGTTCTGGCAACAAGCCATTCATTACCATAATCGGTGTGTTTATGCCGCCGGTGATTAGTGCACAAGCCTCCTCGAAGTGTGATACAGCGAGCATTTGTGCTCCAGCTTGTTCTAATTCTTTTGAGACAATAACCGCACCTAAGCCTTCCGCGTTAGCTTTTACTACAGGGATAACTTGAGCCGGTTTTACTTTATGATTAATGAGTTTGAAATTGTGGATCAGTGTATCTAGGCTGACTTCGACCCATGCGGTGTATCGTTTAGGCACGTTAGTGAAACTGTTTTTTACACTTGTAATTTAAATCATCTCCTGTTTTTGGCGAATGTTTTTATGTTGCAAACATTTGTAAAAGTACCATGAGGCTACACCGTTACTTCTTTTGTATGCTTCAAAACTCCTGCAGTCAATATGCCAAGATGTTTTTCTGTTAGCAATGATAATTCAACAAAGAAGGAGATTTTGTTCCCTGTGGCGTAGGTAACCTTTTAGGCCATTTATAGTTTAGTGTATTAATGTCCATCGTCATCGGGTGTGGACCGTTAGTGAAAATATAGGGGGGATCACCATAAGAATTGCCAAAAATATACATTAGAGAGGAAGCCATAAACATGTCTCGGGAAACAACAATTGCTCAAGCCGAACCCAAGATTAGTAAAGAAACCGCCAGAAAAGTGGTGTGGGCATTAGCAGCTCCGACTTTGATCGAAATGGTATTAATGTCGCTTACAGGCATGGCCGATATGATTCAAGTAGGGCGAATCAGTCCAGAGGCCATAACCTCCGTGGGTCTTACAAACCAACCTATAATGCTCCTTCGCTCTATATTACAAGCGCTAAATATTGGGACCGTGGCTTTGGTAGCTAGGTTTATAGGTATGGGTGATATTGAAGAAGCGTCTAATACCTTAAAACAAACTTTTGTTGTTACGCTAATACTGGGTTCAATAATATCACTTTTCGCGGGCTTATCTGCCGCACCAATTTTAAGGTTTATGGGTGCCGAACCAGAAGTTGTAACTACAGGCGCTGGTTACTTTCAGGTGGTAGGTTTCGGTTTTATTTTTAGTTCTATAGCTATGGCTATTGCAGCTGTGCTAAGGGGGGCTGGGGACACCAGGACTCCGTTGACGGTAAATTTATGGGCTAACGTAATAAACGTCATTTTAAATTGGGTGCTTATATGGGGGAAATTTGGATTTCCGCAATGGGGCGTTTTTGGTGCAGGTGTGGCAACTGCGTTTTCCAGGGCCGTAGCTGCCATGTGGTTTCTTATAATTATCTTAAAAGGTGATAAAAAGGTGCAGTTAGACTTTTCCACAGGGTATAAGTTTGACTTTGACATACTTAAAAGAGTTTATAATGTAGGGGTTTCTGCAGCAGTTGAGCAGATAGTACTGAGAACGGGTCAAATAATGTTTGCGAAGGTAATTTCTTCTCTGGGTACGGTAGTATATGCGGCTCATCAAGTTGCAATGAATATCAACAGCCTTACTTTTATGCCTGGTATGGCATTTGCTACAGCAGCAACTACGCTTGTAGGGCAAAATTTAGGTGCTGAAAAACCAGACGATGCCGAATTGTGTGCAAATACGACACGAAATATGGGTATGAGTTTGGCAGTTTCCATTAGTGTGGCCTTTATCCTTTTTGGCAAATATATTACTTCGCTTTATTCCGATGACCTGAACGTGATAATGACCTCTGCGCTGGTGTTAAGGGTTTACGCTTTAGCCCAACCCTTTCAGTCTACACAGTTTATTATGGCTGGTGGACTTCGGGGCGCCGGCGATACACGGTATCCTTTATATTCAACGGCCACGGGTATGTGGTTTGGCAGAGTTCTTCTAGGTTGGTTTTTTGCCCATGTGATGAATATGGGACTATTGGGTGCTTGGATAGGTATGACTATTGACCAGGTTGTTAGAGGTGTACTCATTCAACTTCGTTTTAGCACCGGTAAATGGAAATCACTTAAAGTATAATCTAACGAGGCATTCCGATGCCCCTACACCTACCTGAGGGGCATCAGAATTCGAATGCCTCCATCCGATCAAATTGTTAAATTCACTTTACCGTCTCGGTATGTTCTTTTTTGGCTGTTGTCAAAAGTTCCTTTTCAGTGAACATATCAATAGTGGTCATAGCTAGGGCTTTGGCACCGTCAATCAAGGCTTTATAGCCCATTTCAGAAATGGTTGCTTCGGCGAATTCTTTTGAATGTCCCGTAGCTTCTCCGTAGTTGCAGATCGCAATGTATGGGTGAATAGAGGGGACTACTTGACTGACGTTACCCATATCAGTTGATCCGCCTCCCGCTTTAAGCTCCGGGGGCGATACCTTTCTGCCAAGCGCTTCAAGGTTTTCGGCGAAAGATTGTGCCATTGTTTTGTTGGTAACCATGTTTGCGTATGTTTTGGCAGAGTATTTGAACTTTACTTTAGCTCCCGTAGCTTGGGCAGCGCCTATAGCACAATCTTTAACTTTTTGTTCTACAATTTTTAAATAATCCATTTCTTTTGCCCTGACATACATGCGGATTTCTGCGTAATCGGGAATTATGTTCGGGGCAACTCCCCCTTTCGTAATTATTCCATGGATTCGGACATCTTCTTTTAAATGTTGCCTAAGTGCGTTCCAATTGTTAAATGTGAGGATAGCTGCATCTAACGCGTTAATGCCTTCGTGCGGAGCACCTGCAGCATGAGCGGTTTTTCCATGAAAGGTTATTTGCATAGCTACTCGTGCGTTAGACGAACTTAATACTACATCAGAACCCGTCGAAGGATGAAACATTAAGGCTGCATCTATATTCTCAAAGACACCTCCTTCTACCAGGTGCACTTTGCCACCAGCATTGTCGACACCACCTTCTTCCGCGGGTGAACCCAGAATCACAAGGTTGCCTTGGATACCATTCATTAATGGTGCAAGAGCAGCACCCGCACCGGCTGCCGCAGTACCTATGATATTATGACCACAGCCATGCCCTATTTCGGGTAGAGCGTCGTATTCAGCTAATATAGCAATGGTAGGACCGCCCGTTTGCCCTTTCCGTATGGCCTTAAAACTTGTGGGCATTTGGCATAGTCCTGTTTCAACAGAGAAGCCGTTTTGTTCTAAAAAACGAGTCAACAGTTTTGAGGATTTTTCCTCCTCGAATCCAATTTCAGGTTCTTTATACATTTGATAACAAATAGAGCGAAGTTGTTGTTTTAACCCATCAACATTACGTCGTACTTTCATTTTCAAGGTGTTATTTGTCGTCATATAAGTTTTCCTCCTCTGTATTGTAATGACTATTAAAAGTGCCTATAGACAGCAGTTTATTAATTTCGCCGTTTTTGGGCTAGTCACCTCTGTTTTAGATTTAAAATGAATGGAGTGTGGTTTTTAACTCAGTGTGATATCGTAATTGTGTTCTCCAAAAGATAGGAGTTATTGATCTAAACAGTTGTTCGCCCTGATCTTTCATAAAAGCGTAGGGAAAAGGTGAGAAAATGAGTAGACTTAATAAAATTATGGTCGTATTCGCAATTATATTTATGTTCTCAAGTTTATCTATGATAATATCGCTTAAAAACCGAGTGGATCAACTCCACCAAAATTTTGAGTCTGTCAAGTGAATGTGGGTAAAGCCACAATCCCCAAAATGCTTGGTAAT
>CAYORX010000021.1:0-29015 GCA_964406505.1 uncultured Eubacteriales bacterium | reverse complement strand
ATTACCAAGCATTTTGGGGATTGTGGCTTTACCCACATTCACTTGACAGACTCGAATTATTAAAATGTGTTTGCTAAATGAAAGTTCTGCTATAAAATGGATTTAGCGATCTAAAAATTTATATATAGCTTCCATGAATCTGATTGCTGTGGCAAGATATATAGAGTCGTAGCATTTGACCAACAGATGATAAACTGGGGTGTCTTGTGTGACGGGAAAAGAAATTAGAACAGAAATGGGTAAATTAGTACTGTCTGAAGAGGCCATCGCTACTATTGCGGGTGCCGCGGCAATAGAATGCTACGGTGTGGTTGGGATGGCAGGACGGAAAATGACCGATGGGCTTTCAGAACTTCTAGGCATGGAAAACCTCGCTAAAGGTGTATCTGTCTCAATTGACGGAGACGAATTGTATATTGAGTTATTTGTTATATTGGGTTACGGAGTGAAGATCTCGGAAGTAGCCAGAATGATTATAGATAAAGTTCGTTATACTGTGGAGAAAATTACGAGCCTAAAAGTTAGTAAAATAACGGTAAGCGTTGAAAGTATAAGGCTCCAGGAGAATTCGGGGAGTTGACAATGACTTGCACCTCTTTATTAGATGGCAATATGTTTAGAGACCTTGTGATTATGTCTCAAAGTTATCTAAAACAACATAAAAAGGAAGTTGATTCACTTAATGTTTTTCCAGTTCCTGATGGAGATACAGGAACTAATATGTTTCTTACTCTTTCTTCCGCTGCTGATAGTCTAAGGAACGAAAAAGAACTACTACTGCATGAAGCGGCCAATGTCGCAAGTACCGGTGCATTGATGGGAGCTCGCGGAAATTCCGGAGTAATTCTATCTCAAATATTTAGAGGTATTGCGAAGGGCTTTTCCGGGAAAAAAAGCGCAGGTCCAAAAGATTTGGCAATCGCTTTCGAGGAGGCCGTGTCTACTGCTTATAAAGCAGTTATGAGACCGGTTGAGGGCACAATACTTACCGTGCTTAGAGGGATGAAAGATGCCGCCTTGATAGCATCTTCAGTTCCTGGGACAACGATTCCTAGAGTGCTTCAAGAGTGCTTGGCTAAGGGAAAAGAAGTGTTGGAAAGAACCCCTGATATGCTACCAGTGTTGAAACAAGCGGGGGTAGTAGACGCGGGCGGTAAAGGGCTGATTTATATTGTAGAGGGGTTTTTGCACGGTTATAAATCGGGTTCAAGCATTAGTTCAGAACCTACATTGCAAGATCTCAAACCCGTTGTCCCTGACATGCACGAAGAACAAATTATCGATATTGAGTATCCATATGATACGCAGTTACTTATTTTAGGAGAAGGATTGCCAATAGACGAGATTACGCGCAGTTTAGATCCCATGGGAGATTCGCTTTTGGTGGTGGGTTCTTCGGACGTAGTGAGAATTCACATTCATACAAGTATTCCCTACGAGGTATTAAGGCAATGTATGTTATACGGTCAGATTTCGCAGGTTACGATAGATAACATGATAGAGCAATCCATACAAGCTCAACAAAATAGGGATTTAGAGAAACAAAACGCCAAGGCTGATATTTCCGAGTCGCTGACCAAAGCAAAGGATTTAGGAATTATATCGGTGGCGTCAGGAGACGGTTTGCAAGAAATTATGAAGAGCCTTGGTTCTGATCTTGTGATGGATGGTGGAATAACCATGAATCCTTCAACAAGCGATCTTGTGGATGCTTTCAAACAAGTAGGCGCAAAAAAAGTCATATTTTTTCCAAACAACGGTAATATATTTTTAGCTGCAAAGCAGGCTAAAAACCTTACTGGACGAAATATGTATATTGTTCCCTCCAAAACAGTGCCTCAAGGAATCTCAGCGTTGCTTGCTTTGAATTTTACTGAAAGTTTGAGTGAGAATCTTAAAAAGGCAGGTCAGGCAGTACGCAGCGTAAAAACCGGTGAAGTAACATTTGCTGCACGAGATGGTAGATTCGGTAAACTTGTGATGAAAAAAGGAGACATTATCGGGTTAGTAGACGGAAAAGTTAAGGTTGTAGGTCGTAATCCTGAAGAAGTACTTAAAAACATGCTGTCTAAAATGACTACAGATGACGATGCGGTTGTCACTGTGTATTATGGAGAAGATATTGATGCGTCTTTGGCCAAAAAATTGCCTAATGAGCTTAAAAACTTCATATCTGTGGGATGCGAGCTAGAAATTTATCGCGGAGGTCAACCTTTATATTATTACTTAGTGTCTGTGGAATAATGTCACGGAATCTTTCGCTGCAAGACCATGTAAGGTATATCAAAGGTGTGGGTCCTAAGAGGGCTGAATTATTTAAGTCTTTAGGAATTGAAACAGTAGGACAATTGCTTGATTATTTACCATTTAGGGTAGATGATTATTCGAAAATTAAAAAACTTAAACAACTAAGATCAGGAGATACGGTTACGGTTTTCGGAAAGATTGTTTCGTCTTCGGTCATTCCAAGTATGCGTGGACGGGCTCTACAAGTCGAAATTTCTGATGGTTCTGGAACGTGCCACTTGGTTTGGTACAACATGATTTATCTTTCCAAGCAATTGCGTCCCGGGTTAAGCGTCGTAGCTTCCGGGAAAGTTGAGTGGCGTCGTGGGGGTTGGGAGATCGCCCATCCGTTATGGCAAAAGGCCGACATCTTATCCCGAAGAGGTCCTATTATTCCAATATATCATGGCAGGGCTGGTCTAAATTCTTCCACCATATCGCGAATTGTATCCCAAGCCTTGAGCACCTACAAAGGCGTGATCACTGAAATACTACCCGCTTACATCATTTTAAAATATAAATTAGTAAGCGAAAAAAGAGCGTACAAAGATATTCATAACCCACCCAATTTTTCTGCATGGTTAAAAGCCCGGAACACTTTTGCTTTTAGGGAATCTTTGTTTTTACAACTTGCTTTGCTTCTTATGAAGAGTAAAAATCGAAATGCTGGACCAGTAAAGCCGTATGATAAATTCGTTCTATCTCGTGAATTTGTTGACAACTTGCCTTTCGAGCTTACAGAAGCCCAAAACAAAGTAATTGGAGAGATTGAGAGCGATCTTAAGGCCGGAAAAACCATGAATAGACTTGTTCAGGGGGATGTAGGAAGCGGGAAAACTGTGATTGCTATTTGGGCGCTTTTAGCAGCGGTAGCTAATGGTTATCAAGCGGCCTTGTTGGCGCCTACTGAGGTTTTAGCGAGACAGCATATGGATACTATTATGGGGGCGGTTCCCGCTGGCGTTAGAATCGGGTTCTTATCAGGAAGTCAAAGTGTTAAAGATAAGCGACAATGTCTAAAGCAATTAGCCGAAGGCACAGTTGATATACTTGTCGGTACTCATGCGATGATTGAGCCACATGTTGAATGGCATCGACTTGGAATAGTGGTAACTGACGAACAACACAGATTTGGAGTAAAACAACGTTTGAAATTATCGTATGATACCTGTGCTCCACATATGCTAGTGATGAGCGCTACTCCGATACCAAGGTCTTTAGCCATTACGCTTTTCGGGGATCTAGATTTATCTGTAATCGATGAATTACCTCCAGGACGGCAACCAGTGATTACAAAAGTCCTCGAACCACGTTTTAGAAACGTAGCTTATCAAACGATTGAAAAACAATTAGCCAAGGGGCATCAAGTTTATGTAGTTTGCCCCTTAATTGCAGAAGGAAAATCCGGCCGCAGTTCCGTAGAACAAATGTTCAAAAAAATAAAACATGTTTATCTAAAAAATGCAAAAATAGGATTCGCTCATAGTGATATGAATAAGGTTGAGTTTTCTAGACAAATTCAAGATTTTATCCGTGGAAAAACGCAAGTTTTGGTAGCTACAACTGTCATAGAAGTTGGTGTTGATGTCACCAATGCGACTTGCATCGTGATTGAAGGTGCAGAGGCTTTTGGACTAGCGACGCTTCATCAACTTAGAGGAAGAGTAGGACGAGGAAGCGAACAGTCTTATTGTTTTCTGATACCCTCTGACGAAGCTCTAAAACTACCTTCGAGACTCAAAGCCTTAGAGAGCATGCATGATGGGTTTTCCCTTGCTGAGTTAGATCTTCGTCAAAGGGGTCCAGGGCAATTTTTTGGATTAAAGCAGCATGGACTAAGTGATATAGACATGGAAGCCTTGGGAATAACTCCCGATATTTTACGGTTAGCTAGACAAGAAGCTCTAGAAATTGTTACTAAAATTGAAGACGATCGACAAATACCTTTTGATTTTTTCATGCTCCTTGAACAAATGAATGCAAGGTTTGGAAATTTATTCAAACATGCTAGATCTAGATAATTTAGAGATTTGTAATACTCCCATTCATTTTTTACATTTTTTTCCTTAAAACATTGATGACAGAATTAAATTTACTTAACTCTTGCGCCATAACATACCAGCATATAACAGCACTTAGTGAACATAATAAGTTGTGCAAAGGAGGTGAAAGTAAATGGGTTCAGGGCAACGAAGAAACATTGCGGTAGTACCGCACGCGCGGCCGGCTTTGGATGCTTTTAGAAACGAAGTAGCTAACGAATTAGGAATTCAGCCTCCAGGAGATTATTGGGGCGATATACCGTCTAGAACTTGTGGAGCAGTAGGTGGCCACATGGTAAGACGTATGATTGAGTTCGCACAGCATAATCTTGCCCAAGGAAGGTTTCCTACAGGGGGACAGCAACAACAACAACCTCATTAATTGAATAATAATTCGGTAAAGGTTGGGGTATTTGGTAAATTTACCCCAACCGATACCCTTTTGTCATATTCGTTATTGCAAATAATCTAACATCTCATCTTCGGTTATTGCAGGTTGAGAAGCCTTGTTTATAGAACTTGCCAACAACTTTGATAGTTCTAAGATTTGCATATCTACGTCTTTGTGGGTCACTATCAGTTCCATGAGTTCTTCCGATAAAAATTCTTGTACTGAATCTAGAGTCGATCTTGCGTGTGGATTATATTTTTTAAAATAATCGGTAAGCACGTCAATTGCTATTGAAGTACCAGAAACCACTGTTGGAATACCTATCGCAATTACGGGTACACCTAGGTTCTCGTAAGTAAGTCCGGGACGCTTGTTTCCTACTCCTGAACCCGGTTGTATCCCTGTATCAGTTATCTGTATCGTAGAAAACAACCTTGATGGGGACCGAGCTGCCAAAGCGTCTACTGTAATTATCAATTCTGGGTTAATTTGTTCAGTAATACCCTTTATTATGTCGACTGTTTCCATTCCTGTTATCCCTAACACCCCCGGGGATATTGCGGCCACGGGGTACAATCGCTGTCCTAAATCTTGAGAAATGTATTCTCTGATGTGTCTTGTTACCATAAGCTGCGAAACCACCCTTGGTCCAAGCGCATCAGGGGTTGCATGCCAGTTCCCAAGACCCACAACGAGAACATCGCCTTTTCTAGGTAACTCCGCCATATCGGTAACTTCGTCAGCGACGATTTTCGCTACAGATTTGAGGAGTGTTCGATTTCTAAATTTCAGTTCAGGGCACTCGAGTGTAAAGTATCGGCCAGGAGGTTTCCCAATTTGTGTTGC
This sequence comes from uncultured Eubacteriales bacterium, assembly GCA_964406505.1. Lineage (GTDB taxonomy): Bacteria > Bacillota > Sulfobacillia > Fermentithermobacillales > Fermentithermobacillaceae > DTU015. The sequence goes on along the minus strand of CAYORX010000021.1, from coordinate 23,450 downwards.
CGCATACTGTGTCAATACTGATACCCTGGTTATCTCGATGCCGTTTATATGTTCTTGCAAACTTTCAAGTCCTTGAATTTGTCCTGTTCTTTGTGTGGCGATAGCAGCCCTTTCAACGGCGAGATCAGTTCTGCCCCATTTTGACCAAAACATTTGAATCATCCCCATCAAGGTTTTGTTTAATGTCTTGGTGCTATACTACCCGAAGGGTAACTGAATATATGTAACGAGAAAATACAAAATTAGCACAGGGGTGATTTATTGAAGATTATATCTTTGATAATTGCGGGTTTAGCGGGAGGTGCAATGGCAATTCAAGGATTTTTAAATTCTATTCTTGGCCAAAGTATAGGTGAGATCGAAGCAACATTTATTGTACATGCTATCGCCACTAGCCTGCTGGGAATATTTCTCTTAACGGGCATTACTCAAGGCGGGCTTTCTAACATTACCTTTGCACCATGGTTTGGGTTTCTCGGCGGACCTTTAAGTGTTATTATCGTATGGGGAGTGCTCTCCAGTATAGCTAATGTTGGCGCCGCAGCTGCAACTACGGCTATTTTAACTATACAGATTCTTACTGCTTTGCTTATAGATTATTTTGGATTTACAGGAAAAGAAATTAATTTAGATAAATTCAAAATAATAGGTGTATTGCTGTTTATAACAGGAACTTATCTTTTACTCAAAGAATCATCATAAAGCAGGTGGTAAAAAAATGCCGCCCCATTATTGGAAGCGGCATTGGGAGAGGAGAAACCGGAGGAAGAGCCTGTAAGGTGCAATCTTTCGAGTGCGCCTTGACTCTCATTAAGTACTATGAACAAAAAAATTGGAATTATACACTCTTTAAAACTTTATTCAAATTTTCGGCGTTGCCATACAATAAGGGGGTTATTCCTTGCTAGTTGCAGCTTATCCTGGTAGCTTTGATCCAATAACTTATGGACATTTAGATATTATTAAACGGAGTTGCCGTTATGTCGATAAACTTTACGTAGCAGTGTTTGAAAACAAGGCTAAAGAATCTCTGTTTACCATAGAAGAACGTGTGGACATGATTTCCGACCTGTGTCAAGATCTAACAAATGTTGAAGTTACGTGTTCCAAAGGCCTTCTCGTCGATTTTGCTAAAGAAAAAGGGATACAAGTACTTATTAAGGGACTTAGGGCTGTTTCTGATTTTGATTATGAATTTAAAATGGCTTTAATGAACAAAAAGCTCGCCCCTGAAATTGAAACAATGTTCATGATGACGTCATTAAAATATCTTTATCTCAGTTCGAGTTTAGTAAAAGAAGTTGCAGGGTACGGTGGTTGTGTGAAACAGCTTGTGCCTCCAAGCGTCGAACAGAAGCTGTTAACTAAGATGTGTCAAAAAGTACAAGTATAGATGTGTATGACCAACACTATTTTTGGAGGTCTTAAAAGATGGACGTGTTAAATTTACTTAATCGCCTTGATACATATCTTCAGGAATGCTCGCATTTGCCCCTTGTCGGAAAGATTATTGTTGATGAAGATGAGGTGTTCGATCTAATAGATGCTTTGCAAGCCGCGATACCTCAGGAGTTCGAACGTGCCAACTGGGTACTGAAAGAACGAGAGCAAATACTCCGGGAAGCAAGGAAAGAAGCCCAAGATATGATTAAAGATGCTCAAAGCCAAATAGCGACCCAGGCATCTGAACATATAATTGCGAAAGAAGCGAGAGAGCAGGCAGAGCATCTTGTAGCACAAGCTCAGTCTGTAGCTGAAGAGATACATTTTGGAGCGCGGCAGTATGCTGATGATTTAATGAAAACCGTTCAAGATTTGTTCGAGGAAATGCTCGTAAGAATAAAAGATAACCGTCGAGAACTTGATGTTACGAATTCCCATAATGATGATTCGCGATCCGTCGAAATAGATAACCAAAACTCTACGCAAGATACCGGAAATTCGGATGATCGTGACAGTTGGTACGATGTAGCTAAAACGGATGAAAATGTACTGTAAGAAGGTTAACTATTAATTTGGAAATTATGTCAAAATTCGGCGTATTTCCATAAAAAATCCTTGATGATATGAAACACGATGTAACTTAATGAGATGACGATAATTACGGCAAGCCAAGCTATGCACGATTTTGTAGCGGTTCCTAGGGTATGCAGCCAATATGGCTGACTATGCGTGGGTTCAAATGTGGGTAGGCTCCATTTGTATCGCTGTAGATGCATCAATGAAACCGTATATAGGGCTGCTAAAACACCTTGGCAGAGTCTAGTGGCGGTATATGGCCAAATTGAAAGTCCGGCTGGTTGTATTACTGCGGCTACTTGTGCATGGACTGATAGTCCGCTCCATGCAATTATCCCACTACATACGGCTACTTTTGCGATAAGATGAGCATTGGCTGTGCTAGCTAAAGAAGTAGCAATGGTAATTTCAAAAATTCCGCTTACGATTGACGGATGCAAAGATTTAGGTAGTATCGATTCTGGTATTATTTTCGTAATAACTAACGAAAGATATTCAGTAATCCCAGCCAAAGTGATTATTTCAAAAATTACAGAAAATAAAACGATGAAGCCCAAGATAAGTAACAGAGTGTCTAAAGCGCGCTTGACCGCGTCTCCCATGAGTTCACCTAGGCCTTTACCGGATTGTTGTTGTGTCTGTCGCATCGAGTTAAATGCGCGCCGAAGTGCTGACCCGGATTCTCGAGCTTTGTTGGGTGCGGTGTTGGAGTGGTTGCGTCTCCAGAATCTCATAAATAACCCTATGGTCAAGGCAGATAAGTAGTGAGTGGATATTATTATCTTGGCAATATCAGTACGTTTGAACATGCCTACAGCTACGGCACCGGTCATAAAAAGTGGGTCAGAAGTATTGCAAAAACACATAAGCCTTTCGGCTTCAGTTTTAGTGGCCAAATTATCGATCTTGAGCCTGGCTGAAAGAGCTGCGCCAAGTGGGTATCCGGACGCTATTCCCATGGCTAGAACAAAGGCGCCGGTACCAGGCACATTGAATATTGGTCTCATAAGTGGTTCCATCAAAACACCTATAAAATGGACAACTCCCAAACCCATTAAAAGTTCTGCAGTTATGAAAAAAGGTAAAAGGGCAGGCAAAACTACTTCCCACCATACTGCTAAACCTCTTTCCGCTGCTTTGAAGGTGGGTTCTGGAAGAAGTATCATCGATAAAGCGATTGCGATTACTATACAGGCTGGAGCAAAGGAAACGAACATGGCTTTGTTTGGCTTGCATAGCATAATCAATCCCAATAAAATACTCAATAGAATGATTGTGATGTATTCGGTCATTAGCCCTAACCTCCTTGACTCACCATAAATCTATATGGATGAATAGAGAGGGGTATTCTTAGTGAGCAAAGAAAAGATATACAAACGTGCGAAACGAGTGGTTTTAACCATAGTTTGTGTCCTTTTACTCTTGACTTTACGTTATACCCCATCCGGATATCTTGTTATCGCACCGGGTCCGGTAGTTGAGCTTGCTAACGTTATAGATGTAGACGGTTATCCGGCTGTATCCACTCCGTCTTTTTTCATGGTATCAGTGATAGCTAAAGATGCTAGCGTAGCAGAATTTGTTAGAGCTACTTTAGATCGTGATTTAGCTTTTTGGTCGAAGCGTGCTGTGTTAGGTCAAAGAAGTGTGGAAGAATATGTGGGAGATAATCGAAATTTAATGAAAAACAGCCAAATTATCGCTGTTTATGTAGCGTTAGCTAGCCAAGGAATACCAGTTTCTTTAGATGGACCTTTTCCTATTTGCACAAAAATTAGACCAGGACAAGTAGCAGGACCTTCCGCCGGGCTCGTATTTTCGCTTGAAATAATGAGTAGAATGGGTCACGATATGATCATGGGGCGAAAGATAGCAGGTACCGGTATTCTTGAATCAGATGGGAACGTGCTTTCTGTTGGGGGAATTGCACAAAAGACGATTGCATGTAGAAACAAGGGTATTGAAATCTTTCTAGTACCTAAACCTAATCTTAGCGAAGCCTTGCAGTACGCAGGCGAGATGAAAGTTTACGGTGTTGATACATTTCAAGAAGCCCTTCATGTACTTAAAAATTGAAGCCATTCTTGACATGTTGTGTCGCGTATAGATATAATCCCCTTATGCCAATGGAGGGTTCGATGTTGAGAATTAACGTTTCGAAGATTATAGAGCAACCCGGCTTAACTCTTTCCTTTTCTGAAATTGGTAACATCAAACCGTTCGGAGAACAAAGTCAAATTGGTGTTAAAAATTCGATTTTTCAGGTAGAAGGTATAGCTACTTCTACCGGAAGTGGAATTTATGTTCAAGCCAATGCGAAAGGAACTATACGTCTAACGTGTTCGAGGTGTCTTGGTAACTTTGATCATCAGATCGAATTTAGCTGTGAAGGTAATTTCGTTCATGACATAGGTGCTAAAGCCTCCAGCGAAGACGATATTGAGTCTTTCTTATTGGATGGCGAACATATTGTTTTAGATAATATGCTACAACATGAGATCTTACTCAATATTCCAATGAAGCCGCTATGCAATAGAAATTGCAAAGGTTTTTGCGAGATTTGTGGGGTAAACCTTAATGAAACTCAGTGCGAATGTACAGATCACGATACTCAATCGACGCCTTTCGGTAGAAAATTATTAGAAGCTTTAGAAAAAGGGGGCAAAAAAGATGGCGGTTCCAAAAAGAAGAACTTCTAGGTCTAAACGTGATATGAGAAGAGCTTCCGCGTGGAAAAAAAGGCTTACAGCTCCGAATTTAGTAGAGTGCCCACAATGCCACTCGCTGATCATCCCGCATAGGGTATGTCTTGATTGTGGTTACTACAAAGGCCGGCAAGTTATTAAAGCAAAACGGTAATCATAAATTAGTATTCACATTTTAAAACTCCGGGTATTTCGGAGTTTTTGATTTTAATTGCAATTGCTAACTCATCTCAAAATGTATATACTTGCCATTAAGATTAAGGTATTAGTAGCTGGTCATAATTGTGGTAAAGGTGAATTTAATGACACACGATCCTAAGCAACGAAGACAGCGACTTAAACAAATTCTAGATGGCAATCCGTTTTTACCTGATCGAAGGTTAGCTCGTCACTTTGACGTTAGCGTACAAACAATACGATTAGATAGGTTAGCTTTAGGTATTCCGGGTCAAAGAACCCGGACCAAAGAAGTAGCAGAACGGGTTTATGAAAGAGTTCGGGCTATGGGGCAATCTGAGGTTATTGGTGAATTAATAGATCTTAATTTAGGGAAATCTGCGATTTCGATTATGGAAGTTACATCTGAGATGGCTTTTCAACGTACACGTATTACAAGGAGCCATTATATTTTCGCCCAAGCTGATTCTTTGGCAATTTGCGTTATAGATGCCGAAAATGTTGTAACCGGGATAGCCAATCTTAAATTTAAACGGCAAGCGAAAGTAGGAGAGAAACTAATTGCCAAAGCACAGGTGATTCGCGAAAAAGGAAATAAATTTGTGGTACTTGTGGAAACCCGCTCCCAAGAGGAACAGGTATTCAGAGGTAAGTTTCTAGTCTTTGCACTAGATGAAAGGGGGGGCTAGGTTTGGGCATAGCAGTAACTTTGAAAAACGATATTATTGCTGTGGATTTGATGGGAGGCGATCACGCTCCTGACGCTGCTATAGGCGGATGTATATCAGCCTTGAAAGAGGGTACCAAAATATTAGCTTTGGGGGATGAAAATGCGATAGAACGTCTAAATAAATGCGGAAACTTTTCTAATCTAAGGACAATCAAATGTGACCAAGTAATTGATACTGAGGAGCAACCTGTAAGTGCCATAAGGCATAAAACAGATTCTACTATTGTGAAAGGTCTTACTGCCGTTAAAAACAAGCAGGCGGGTGCATTTGTGTCAGCAGGTTCAACAGGGGCGCTTGTAGCGGGAGGCGTACTGATTGTTCGACGTGCAAAAGGTGTAAGCCGTCCCTGTATCGCTACAGTCTTGCCTTCCGAGGGTGAACAAGGTGTACTCTTTATGGATTTAGGTGCTTCATCTGATGTTCGCCCAGGCACTTTAGTCGAGTTTGGATTTATGGGTAAAATATATGCTGAACAGGTACTTGGATGGCGAGATCCAAAAATAAGTCTGTTGAACATAGGTGTTGAAAAAAACAAAGGGAATTCGATTGCCAGGGAAGCATATAAAATGCTTAGCGAGGCGCCCCTTAATTTCATAGGTAACATTGAGGCGCGCGATGTGTTTACCAAAAAAACCGATGTGGTTGTAACTGATGGCTTTACAGGTAATATATTTCTCAAAGCCTGCGAAGGAACGGCATTATTCCAATCAAATATACTTAAACATCAAATCCATTCCAGTAAAATGTTTAAGCTAGGTGCGTTTCTTCTTAAACCTGTTTTCAGTAAAACAAGTCAGATCCTAAATTATTCAGCTTATGGGGGCGCTCCCCTATTAGGATTAAATGGTTGCTTAATAAAATGTCACGGCTCTTCAGGTGCTTTTGCTATGGCAAATGGTATTAAGCAAGCCCTAAAATTTTTATCTCGCGATGTAATTTCGATTATTTCAGAAACGTTATCTAAGCAACATCGCGTGAGCCAGTCATGAGAAAGCCTATATCTGTTATAATAGAATCCATAGGTTCCTATGTTCCTCCCACGGTCCTATCCAATGCAGATTTAGGAAAGATGGTAGGAATGTCTGCTGATTGGATTTTCGATAGGACAGGGATTGAAGAACGCCGTATAGCTTTTGCCGAGATGAGTACAGCAGACATGGCTGCGAAAGCTGCGATTTCTTGTCTGTCATCTTCGAAAATTTTAGCTTCTGATATTGATTTGATCATAGTGGCTTCCGCTAGCCCTGATTACGTTTTCCCTGCTACGGCATGTATCGTTCAGGGTAGTATATTGGCCAGAAACGCTGCGGCTTTTGATATGGAGGTAGGTTGTACGGGTTTTATTTATGCGGTTGCTGTCGGAGCACAATTTATCAGTGCCGGCGTGTACAAAAATGTTATGGTAGTGGGAGCTGAAACTTTATCTAGGTTTATAGACTGGACCGATCGAAATACATGTGTATTGTTTGGTGATGGAGCCGGTGCTGCTTTACTCACGAGAGGTTTTGCAGATGAAGGAATACTTAACTTTGATCTGGGTTCTGATGGGTCACAATCTAAAACGCTATTGTTACCTGCAGGACTAGCTAAAATGCCGGCGAGCAAACAAACCATTGAAAAACGGCTGCACTATATACATATGGAAGGCCGAGCAGTTTTTAAATTTGCAGTTAAAGCGATTGACATGTCTGTGAGGACGTTGCTCAAAAAATTAGGTAAAGTTGTGACCGACATTGATCTTTTAATACCGCATCAAGCGAATATTAGGATAATAATTTCAGCGTGCAGAAGATTGAATTTACCCGTAGAAAGAGTAATGATAAATCTCAATAAATACGGTAATACATCTGCGGCTTCAATTCCTATCGCATTACATGAAGCTTATACTCAAGGGCGCATAGAAAAGGGAGATTTGATCGTTTTAGTAGGTTACGGAGCCGGACTTAGTTGGGGTTCGATTGCAATTCAATGGTGACACAAGGTGATACAAGAACTCTTAACATGTTGATAGGGAGGTATTTAGGTATGTCACAGGTAAAAATCGTTACCGATAGTGCACAAGATTTTGAACCTGAGGTTTTGAAAAAAATGGGAATAGAAGTGATTCCTTTAAACGTACATTTTGGCGATGAAGTCTTTAAAGATGGTTATGGATTGCGGGGGAAAGCGTTTTACGATAAACTTCAATCCTCGTCTTATATAGCACGTACATCTCAACCTTCGCCGTGGGAATTTGAACAAGTTTTTGACCAGTTGAGTTCAGATGGTTCTTCTGTTATTGCCATCACTTTATCTTCAGCTTTGAGCGGTACTTATCAATCGGCTGTTATTGCTCGTGACGCACTTCCTGATCGGCAAATTACAGTATTTGATTCTAGATCAGGCTCAGGAATGTACGGTATGATGTCGATCTTAGCTAAAGAAATGTCAACCGCTGGACAGACTCAGACAGAAATTGTTGCTTCTTTAAAACGGATGCGGGAAAATGCTGTAACGGTGTTTTGCGTCGATACGCTAGATTATCTTGCAAAAAACGGCAGGATCGGAAAAGCGCAGCATTTTTTAGGCACCTTGCTTAATATGAAGCCGGTGTTATCTTTAGACGAAGAAGGTAGTGTGACTGCGGTTGAAAGAGTTCGTGGAAAAGAAAGGGTAATTTCAAGAATGTTGAATTTTGTAGCGGAACGGGTGGATCGAAACGAAGACCTCTACCTATGTGTTTCACATGCTGATGCACCAGAAGAAGCAGCCGCGCTTAAGCATCAATCGGAAGAATTTTTATCAGTTGCGAGGTTTTACGAAACCCAAATAGGAGCGGTAATTGGTACCCATACAGGACCTGGCACACTTGCTTTATTCGCCATACCTGTCAGTGCTGTTTAATATTAAAGAAGGGGGCATTGGAAATCACGCAAACTGCTTGGATATTTCCCGGTCAAGGATCACAATTTCCTGGTATGGGAAAAGAATTTTATAAAAAATATTCTGTTGCAAGAGAAATTTTTGACAGGGCTGATGAAGCTTTAAATTTTAAAATCTCACAATTGATTTTTGAAGGCTCATCCAATGACCTTATGATGACTCAAAACGCACAGCCCGCGATTCTTATCGTAAGCGTTGCCGCGGCAAAAGTTTTAGAGTCTCGCGGATTTATGCCCAGTATGGTTGCAGGACTTAGCTTAGGGGAATACAGTGCTTTGGTTGTAGCGGGTAGTCTTTCTTTGGAAGATGCGGTAATTCTTACGCATAATCGCGGCATGTATATGCAAAAGGCATGCCCGCCTGGAAAGGGCAAAATGGCTGCGATCATAGGTTTGGCTAATGCTGAGGTTGAAGCCCTTTGTTTCGCTTCGTCTAAGCGAGGTGTTGTTATCGCGGCTAATTACAATTGCCCCGGCCAAGTGGTAATTTCAGGTGAGACTAAAGCAGTAGAGGAAGCGTGTGAATCGGTTAAGAGGAAGGGGGGCAAAGTATTTCCTCTTCCAGTCAGTGCACCTTTTCATTGTGCTCTCATGGAACCGGCTGCCCTTAAACTTAAAAAGGATTTAGACAGTGTGCAAATTCATCGTCCTTTAATACCGATATATTCTAATGTCACAGCTGAAACTTTGTCGACTTCTGAAGAAATACGTCAAACTTTGTTCCGGCAAGTAACGTTTCCGGTTCTGTGGCAAGTTGTTGTTCATAATATGATTCGGGATGGGGCTTCATTGTTTGTTGAAGTTGGACCGGGAACTGTGCTTTCAGGATTTGGCAAGAGGATTGATCGCACTGTTCGATTTGTTCCGTTTGCTAATCCTCAAGATCTTTATAAGATGTTTGAGTTTTCTGAGGAGGCCTATTGAACATGGGACTTAAAAGTTCAGTTGCGCTTGTAACTGGGGCTTCTAGAGGTATCGGTAGGGCTTGTGCCTTGGAATTAGCCCGAAACGGACATGATATTGCAGTTAATTATTCTACAGATGAAACCGGTGCGTTAGAAACAGCAAAAATGGTTGAACAATTAGGCAGAAAAGCTGAACCTTTTCCATGTGATGTGTCTTTGCATGAAGCTGCAAAAGATATGGTTTATTTAATAGAAAAACGGCTTGGGCCAATTGAAATTTTGATTGGAAATGCCGGTGTAACTCAAGATGCTTTGCTTATGCGGATGACAGAAGATGAATGGGATAAGGTACTGAACACTAATTTAAAAGGGGCATACAACGTTACAAAGTGGGCTATAAGATTTATGGCCCGAAGGCGGAAAGGTAGAATAGTTAACATTTCCTCTGTAGTAGCTTTTCGGGGAAATATTGGACAAACGAATTATGCAGCCGCCAAGGCCGGAATCATAGGTTTTACTTTGAGTGTTTCACAGGAGGTTTGTAGATACGGGATTACTGCCAATGTCGTGGCACCGGGATACATAGCAACCGACATGACAGAAAAATTGGATGCCAACGTTAAAAAGACGTTTATTCAACAAATACCTCTTGGAAGACCGGGAACACCTGCTGACGTTGCTCATGCAGTTGCCTTTCTTTCATCGCCGCGAGCACAATATATTACCGGTCAAGTTTTAGCTGTTGACGGAGGCATGTCTTCCAAACTGATTTAAAGATTACTTTAATGAGGAGGTGAGTTCATGGCTGCTCAAGCTATTTTTGAAAAAGTAAAAAAGATCGTAATAGATCAGTTAAGTGTAGAAGAGTCTTTAGTTACCCCCGAGGCATCGTTTATCGATGATTTAGGAGCTGATTCGCTTGAAATCGTAGACTTGATAATGGCTTTTGAAGGCGAATTTGGAATTACCATATCGGATGAGGATGCCGAAGACATTTCGACTGTGCAGGATGCGATTGATTATTTAGAAAAATATACCGAATAATGGGCAATAAACGCGGGGTCCGTGTAAGGACCCCTTGTTTGATTTGCATGAGGCAGGAGAGCTAAAATGAACGCCAGACGTGCGGTTATCACTGGAATGGGTGTTATTAGCCCGATAGGAACGGAATTGTCTCAATTTTGGGACAATCTCACAAAGGGTCGATCAGGGATTAGAAAAATCACACGCTTTGACACGGCTAATTTTTCTTCAAAGATTGCTGGAGAGGTAGATTTCGATCCTGATATATATCTTGAACGTAGAGATTCTAGAAAAATGGATAGGTTTATCCAGATGGCGGTAGCATCTTCGCGTATGGCTTTTGAAGATTCAGATATTAACGGAACTTTCGTACCAGAAAGAGCGGGGGTAGTTATAGGCACAGGGCTAAGTGGAATTGAATCGATTGTCGTTCAGTATGACCGTTATTTATCAGGAGGCCACAAAAGAGTGACGCCGTTTTTTATACCTATGATGCTCCCTAATATGGCTTCGGGTCATGTATCCATAATGCTTGATCTAAAAGGCCCGATAAGCACAGTAGCTACGGCTTGTGCGTCGGGGACTAGCGCAATAGGTGAGGCTTTCAGGCTAGTTCAAGACGATTATGCAGATGTAATGGTTGCCGGAGGGTCAGAGTCAGCGATAACACCGTTGGTGATGGCAGGGTTTTGCAATATGAAGGCGTTGTCAACTCAAAACCATTTGCTTTTTAAGGCTTGTCGCCCTTTTGATAAAAACCGTGACGGCTTTGTCATAGGCGAAGGAGCTGGGGCAATTGTGATCGAGGAATTGGGCCGCGCACTAAAGCGAGATGCAAATATATATGCAGAAATCGTAGGATATGGCACTGCTTCTGATGCTTATCATATTACTGCTCCTGCGCCCAAAGGAGCCGGAGCAAGTCGAGCTATTAGTGCTGCTTTGGTTGATGCTCAACTGGATCCCTCGGCTGTAGATTATGTGAATGCTCATGGTACTTCCACTCCTCACAACGACGTTAATGAAACTAGGGCATTAAAAAACGCGCTTGGCACCAGAGCCCACCAAGTAATGATTTCTTCTATTAAGTCAATGATTGGCCATTTGCTTGGTGCTGCGGGGGCTGTAGAAACCATAGCAACAGCTTTGATGTTACAAAATCAAATAGTCATACCGACCATAAATTACGAGGTACCGGATCCTTTATGTGATCTTGATTATGTACCTAACAAGGCTCGCCGCGCTAAACTAGGAGTAGCCTTAAAAAATTCATTTGGTTTTGGGGGGCAAAATGTTTGTTTGGTGTTAAAAAACTACAGCGGTTAAGAAAAATATTTGATGATGCTGTAAAATCGCTCAACCCCGATCTTCGTACACAAGCATTTACTCATATATCCTATTCCAATGAATGTGGAAATGTTAATACTTCCAATGAAAGGTTAGAATTTTTAGGTGACGCAGTTATATCAATGGCAGTCGGAGTATATCTTTATAAAAATTATCCGCAAATGTTGGAAGGTGATCTTACGAGAATGAGGGCCAGCTTGGTTTCGGGTGCATCTTTAGCCAAAACAGCACGCGCAGTATGTTTGGAGAAGCATTTAATGCTTGGGCGTGGTGAAGAAAAAACAGGAGGCCGCAAGCGACCACGCATTATTGGTGGGGCTTTTGAAGCGTTTGTAGGAGCATATTTTTTACAACATGATTGGCACCTTTCTTATGAGCTGGTGGAAGGTTTGTTGTTAAGTTCTGAAATGAAAGAGGTTCCTGTTGATCCCAAAACCATGCTACAAGAAATTGTACAACAGCGTTCGACAGCTAAACTAGAATATGTTGTGTTAAATATAAAGGGCCCGGATCATTTGCCGCAATATACAATCGGCTGTAACATTGACGGTCGACGGGTTTCTGTAGGAAAAGGGCAATCGAAAAAAGAGGCTGAGGAGGACGCAGCTCGAAATTGGTTGAAAAGTGAAGGTTTAATAAGTTGAAAACATTAGAAAAACTGATGCAGAGCCAAGTGGGGAAATTGGACAGGAGGATTTTCAAGTTTGCTAAAGACTATGACATTACAAGGATTCAAGTCGTTTTGCGATCGCACCCAAATTGTTTTTGGAACAGGAATAACTGCAATTGTTGGTCCTAACGGTTGTGGTAAGTCTAATCTCGCCGATGCGCTTAGATGGGTTTTGGGGGAACACAATGCAAGATTTTTGCGTTGCAACAGATTAGAAGACTTGATCTTTTCAGGTACGAAAAGCCGTAAAGCGATGGGTATGGCGGAAGTAAAATTGCTACTTGAAGGTGTTTTAGACGATGGTGAACTTGAAATTGTAAGGCGGTTTACTCGTGATGGATCCAGTGATTACCTGATGAACAATAAAATGTGTCGTTTGAAAGATATATATGAAAGTTTGCTGGGAACTGGCCTTTCTCATACAGGGTATGTCGTAATTGGGCAAGGTACGATACAGGAACTTGCTGGAGGAAAGCCAGAAGATAGACGGGCTTGGATCGAAGAGGTTTCTGGTGTATCGAGATTCAAGTTGAATCGAAAAGAAGTTGAAAGTAAATTGGCGCAAGCAAGTCGGGATATTGTGCGGTTAAAAGATCTGCTTGCGGAGCTGGAGCAACGAAAAAAAACGCTTTATCTAGACTGGCAAACTGCAGTTCGCTACCAAAAACTTGTAGACAAGAAAAACAGATTGGAACTAGCCATGTGGCTTCATCAAGAAAAAGAGCAATCCAAGCGCTTATTAAACGTAACGCACCGCCGGAACAACAATATTAAAGAAATGGACGAAATTGCAGCAACTATCACCATTTTGGAAGATGAAAATGAGCCCACAAAAAATCAATTAGTTTCGTTAGAGCGTATGATCAAAGATAAGCTTGCCCAGCGAGAAAATACAGCATCGAAACTCGTAACGCTTGAAAAAAACAAAGATTCGGTGAAGGGCAAGATTTCTTTAGTATCGAGGGAAATAAAGGCTAAAACAGTTCGGCAAGACATACTTAAACGTGAAATGGCTGAAATGTATAAAAAAAAGGCAGAAGCAGAGAAAAATGTAGGTTCAGTTACAAAACTTTTAGATGAAAACTTAAGAAGTCTTAAGAGAGCTGAAGAAAAAAGACAGATTTTTGAATCGCAATGGAGGCAATTAAGCGAAAAAATTATAAGCATAAAAGAAAGCATGGTTGTCTATACTGCGCGCCTGAATCAGCTACAGCAAACAAAATTCAATCTAAAAGAACAGGCAAAAAGTAGAAACCAAAAAATCGAAGAAATCCAAAGATATTTGTTGTCACTTGACAAGAAGATATTGCAATACACTCAACAGTTAGAAGAAACCACCAAACAGTTTCATAGGAAGAAAGAGGAACAAGAGCAGTACGAATTTACATGGAAGGTATCTGAAAAGCAGCTTGAAGATGCTAAGGGCCATCGGGAAAAGCTTGTCTCATTGTATTCGAATCTCCAATCGAGATCAGCTAGCCTGAATTCTCGAAAAAGACTGCTTGAAGAGATGGAAGATACTTACGAAGGTTACAGTAAAGGACCGCGTGCCGTACTTAAAGCGAAAAAACAATTGGAGTTAAAAGGAATTATAGGTTCTGTAGGTGATTTGTTTTCCTGTCAAGCAAAATATGTGTCTGCTTTGTCGTCTGCAGTTGGCGGGGCGGCACAAAACATAGTTGTTATAAACGAAGATGCGGCAAAAGATGCAATAAATTTCTTAAAAAAGCGTAAGTATGGGCGTTGTACATTTTTGCCCGTTAACTTATTAAAGCCTGGGAAGCTTCATACTAAGGTTGAACAGGTTATATCCAATATGGAAGGGGTAAGGCCACTTATTTCAGTTATAGATTATCCTAAAGACTTAAAGCCTTGTGCAGAATATCTTTTAGGTAGGGTGGCGCTTGCTGAAACGATAGAACTAGCGTTGAACTTTATGCATAGATCTTCTTGGGCCATTAAGGTGGTGACATTAGAAGGCGAAAGCTTACAACCCGGGGGGGCTATAACTGGTGGACAGGCTCATAGGTATGAATCGATATTCATGAGAAAGCATGAGATCGCTTCATTAAAACTCGGTATCAAAAACTTAACTCAGCAACTGAATGATACGAAATCAGGTATTGAATCTACAAATATAGAAATATCGGAAATATCGAAACGTGCTTATGATGCCAAGGAAAAAGCATTTGTGGCACGCACATCTGTAGCAGGCCTGGAAGAGAAAATTGAACATCTAAAATCAGAATTGAAAATACATCGGGCTGAAATCGCTCGTGTCAAAGAAGAAATTCAACCAATCATAATTGATGAAAAAGGGTTTCTTGTTGAAATTGCAGAAACGTCAACCTTGGAGCAAAATATTTCTGTGCAATTACGTGAAAAAGAAACTGAGCTAAAAGAGTTTGAAGATATGCTCCATAATAAAACGGAGGCAGATGGACAATATTTAGACGACCTAAAAAAAATCAATAGCAAGCATCAAGAATTACAAAAAGAAATGGGATTTTTTGTGCGCCATTTGGAAAATCTTAAAGGTGAAATAGGCTCTGCGCACAAGACCATAAATGAAGAAGAAGGTGAACTTGCGAGACTAAAAACTTTAAAGAATGAATTGCTCCAAGAAGATACAAACATTGAAAATATTATAACAAACCTTAAGAAGGAAATTGGAGTTGTTAGCGGTCATATTTCTGAGGGTCAAGATCGTTTAAAACTATTAAAACAATCTTTGGAACGAAATGTAGAACGAATAAAGTCCCTGAATTTAAAACAAAACACTCTTAAATCTTGGCTCAATGACGCTGAATATAAGATCAAAGAGTATGAAGCAGTTCTGTCGGATACTAGAAATATGATTAAATCTAGATATGGTATTGCATCTCCCGATACCTATATACATCCTAGAATATCTCGTCAAGAGGCTTTGCCTCAAATCGAAAACGTTGAAACTGCCATTCAGAATTTGGGCACGGTAAATTTAAAGGCTGAAAAAGATTACGAGGAACTCTCTAAACGTATTGAACAAATCCATAATGAAAAAACCGATGTAGAACATGCCATTAATGAACTTAAACGAGCCTTAAAAATTATCCAAAAAGAAATCGCTATTGGGTTTACAAATACTTTTGAAGCAGTAAATCAAAATTTTCAGCGAATATTCAGGGAATTATTTGGAGGGGGACGCGGTAATCTCAGCCTGGTAGAAGACACTCTGGGAGTCGAGGTTATAGCTGAGCCTCCGGGAAGAAGACACGAGCAGTTTAATCTTTTATCTGGAGGAGAAAGGTCTCTTTGTGGAATAGCGCTTATATTTGCAATCCTTGCGACAAATCCCTCGCCTGTAATGGTGCTCGATGAAGTGGACTCATCGTTAGATGAAGCAAACGTGGTAAGGTTTGCTCAATTTTTGAAACGATATTCTCAAGATACGCAGTTCATTGTTATTACTCATCAAGAATCTACAATGGAGGCCGCAGACATAATCTATGGGGTTACAATGGAAGAACCAGGTGTATCAAAAATTTTCAGTATGCGGCTTGAAAGTGATTGAATCTATATATGAAGTTCATATAAAAAGGAGATTGTGATTTTCAATGAGCTTGTATTTAAAATTGAAACTAGGCTTAAGAAAAACGTCTAGGAATTTGAGAGATAAGATTCAAAAAATATTTCGGCCCGGTGCGTTAACCGACGAGTTTCTTGAAGAATTAGAGGAAGTACTTATATATTCTGATGTAGGTATAGTAGCTGCATCAAAACTTGTCGAAACTTTACGAAAAGAGTGCCATAACAAATCTTTTGAAACTGAAGAAAGTTTGTATTTAGCCATGGCAGAAAAGATAGCAGATATCTTTGACTCAATCCATGCCCCTTTGCAGGTTGCAAATGTTGGTCCAACTGTTTATGTGATCGTGGGTGTGAATGGTTCGGGGAAAACCACTACAATTGCCAAACTTGCTCAAAGATGGGGCCAACGTGGACAAAAGGTAATGCTAGCGGCTGCGGATACATTTAGAGCTGCGGCTGGTGAGCAATTGGAGGTTTGGGCAAAGCGAACAGGATCGGACTTGGTTAAGCATAAACATGGGGCAGATCCTGGTGCAGTTGCTTTTGATGCATCAAGAGCTGCTGTTGCAAGAAAAGCTGATTTGTTATTGATAGATACTGCAGGCAGACTTCATACGAAAAAAAATTTAATGCAGGAATTAGAAAAAATCGTACGGGTGGTTTCTCGTGAAATACCTAATTCTCCCCATGAAGTTATTCTTGTAATAGATGGTACTACCGGCCAAAACGGATTAATTCAAGCAAGGGAATTCGTCAAAAATATTGGCGTTAGCGCCCTTTGTATCACAAAACTTGACGGATCATCTAAAGGCGGAATTGCAGTAGCTATAGCAGACGAATTATCCATCCCAGTTAAATTAGTCGGAATTGGCGAAAAAGCCGAAGATCTAAAAGATTTCAATCCAAATGATTTTGCACATAGTTTATTCGGAATTGATTCTCCTTATTAGAAAGATATCTATAGATGTAAGTATTGACCTTGCAAGTAGAACTGATATAGAATCGTAACGTATGTAAAGGTGATTACCAAGACAGCGGGGTTAGACGTTAATTCATGAAGAAAATCTCTTATTCCTTGCCAGAACATATTTATGAAATTACAGTTCTTAGAGATATCTATGAGGGTCTTCTTCCACCTAGACAAAAGCAAGTCGCTCATCTTAAGTTAGATGAAGACTTGTCTCTTTCTGAAATGGCTGAAAAATTAGGTATAACGCGGCAAGGTTGCGATGACGCGTTAAAGCGTTGTGTACGTGCACTGTTTACATACGAAAACAAACTTGGTTTTAAGCGTAAACTATCGCAAAAACAAGAGATAATAAATGTAGCTAAAGAGCTTGTCAAAAACATGAATAGTGCCAATTATATGGATATGAGGAAACGCCTTTTAGAAGTGTTAGAAAATGAACACTTAAGGAGTGAGACATAAATGGCTTTCGAAAATCTATCTTCGCGGCTTGCGGAGACTTTTAAAAAAATTAGGGGTAAGGGAAAACTATCCCAAAAAGATATAGACCAGGGTTTGAGAGGAGTCCGTCTCGCTCTTTTGGAAGCTGATGTTAATTTTAAGGTTGTTAAGGATTTTATTTCTAACGTGAAGACTAAATGTGTTGATTCGGAAGTGTTAGAAAGTCTGACTCCAGCACAACAAGTGATCAAAATAGTAAATGAAGAACTAATCCAACTCTTAGGCGGTAAAACTCATACCCTTGATATCTCTGGCTCTTCCCCGATAGTAATCGCTTTATATGGACTTCAGGGTTCCGGCAAAACCACTGCTGCAGGCAAACTAGGTTTGCAGCTAAAAAAGCGAGGACGCAGCGTATTGTTAGTTGCGTGTGATACCTATCGACCTGCGGCAAGGGAACAACTTGAGATTATCTCGAAAACAGCAGGCGTTTCGTTTTTTACTTTAGGTGACAATATTCCACCAGAAATAATAGCTGAAAAAGGAGTGCAAAAGGCAACCACAGTAGGATATAACGTGGTTATCATAGATACTGCGGGTAGACTCCAAATTGACGATAAAATGATGTCTGAAGCTCGTAAAATTAACCAAGCCGCTTTACCACAGGAACGTTTGTTAGTAGTTGATGCAATGACTGGGCAAGAGGCTTGCGAGGTAGCTAGGGAGTTTGATCGGGTTATAGATATAACCGGTATGATTCTTACAAAACTAGATTCCGATGCAAGAGGTGGTGCGGCGTTATCCATCGCAAAAGTTACTGGTAAGCCCATCAAGTTTGCATCCTTAGGCGAAAAACTTGAAGATTTTCAGGTGTTTCACCCAGATAGAATGGCGTCAAGGATTTTGGGTATGGGTGATATGCTTACACTAATTGAAAAGGCCGAAGCAGCTTTTGATGAAAAAAAGATTTTCGAGATGGAGGAGAAACTCAGGCATCGCCAGTTTACTCTTGAAGATTTTATGGATCAAATGAATGAGGTTAAAAAAATGGGTTCGTTTGGGGATCTAATGCGCATGATCCCCGGAGTTTCTCGGGCGCCGATGAATGTAGATGTAGATCCAAAAGAATTAGTGCGGGTAGAGGCAATTATTCAATCTATGACACCTCATGAAAGACAGAAACCGGATATAATTAGTGGTTCCAGAAGACGCAGAATCGCTAGTGGAAGCGGTACTTCTGTGCAAGAGGTTAATCGACTTTTGAGACAATTTTTTCAAGCCCGTAAAATGTTGTTTAGAATGAGTGGTTCCGATAAACGAGGTAAATTTCGTTTGTTTTAATGGTGGAGTTCAAAACGCAGTATCAACTAGAAAGGAGATGTGATAATTTGGCGGTAAAAATAAGACTTAAAAGAACGGGTGCCAAAAAAAGGCCTTCTTACAGAATAGTGGTAGCCGACACCAGAGCACCCCGTGACGGCAGGCATATTGAGGAGATTGGATATTATGATCCTACTACCGAACCTGTGACGTTCAAGGTGAAAGAAGATAAGGCGATGCTTTGGTTAGAAAGAGGGGCGGTTCCCACACCGACTGTGAAGACTATTCTTAAGCGTGTTGGAGTTATTGAAAAATGGCAGTTGCTTCGTGATGAGCGGAGTAAGAACAGTCAGGGGAATAACTAGTTTCGAGGAGGGTGCGTATGTTAAGAGAACTCGTTACGTTTATTGCTAAATCTATTGTGGATATTCCCGATCAGGTAGAAGTGAATGAAGTCGAAGGTGAAAGGGCAGTAGTTTTTGAACTGAGAGTTGCTCCTGAAGATATGGGGAAAGTAATCGGAAAGAAAGGTCGTGTAATTCACGCGGTGAGAGCTTTAGTTCAAGCCGCGGCGGCGAAGGATGGTAAACGCGCTACGGTCGAGATCCTTGAGTAATTGTAGAACGGCGTCAAAAACCGCCTAAATTTCGGGAGGGATGTGTGTTGGATGTATATATACTTACACTATTTCCCGATATGTTTTTGCCTGCTATAAATACAAGTATTATCAAGCGAGCACAGAAAAAAGGGTTTATAAAAATTCACCTCGTTAATATTCGTTGTTTCGCGACTGATATCCATAAGACTGTTGATGATTATCCTTATGGTGGGGGACCGGGAATGGTTTTAAAACCCGAACCTGTGTTTAAGGCATTAGATTGGATAAAGGATCAATTGAACCGAGAACCCTTCGTGGTCTTGCTTACTCCTCAAGGGAGGACATTAACTTCTAATATAGCAAAGCGTCTAGCTGGAGCGTCCGATCTCGTTTTAATAGCTGGGCACTACGAGGGTTTTGACGAAAGGATTCGATATTTGGCAGACATGGAGATTTCGATCGGAGATTATGTTTTGACCGGTGGGGAGTTGGCAGCCATGGTGGTTCTTGATGCGTCTGTTAGGTTTATCCCTGAAGTTTTAGGAGATTCTAAATCTGCTTCACAGGATTCATTTTACGATGGTCTTTTGGAAGGACCACATTATACCAGGCCGTCAGTATATCGTGGATATAAGGTGCCAGATGTGTTGCTTACAGGTCGACATGACGACATTTGGGAATGGCGTCGTAAAGAAGCTATTAAGCGCACCTTACAAAGACGCCCGGAATTACTTAAATCTGCCAGCCTTACATTCGAAGATCGGTGTTTTTTAGAACAAGTAAATAACGATGTAGAAGACAATATAAGTTGTAGTGAAGCTAGGGGTGACATATATGGACATAATTCAGGAGATTGAGCGAGCCCAGATCAAAACTGATTTACCGAACTTTGGGCCTGGTGACACCGTTAGAGTGTTTTTCAAAGTGGTTGAAGGCGGTCGGGAAAGAATTCAGCCTTTCGATGGGGTAGTCATAAGGCGGCAAAGTGGTGGTTTACGCGAAACTTTTACCGTGAGGCGTATATCATACGGCGTGGGCGTCGAAAGAACATTTCCAGTACATTCACCGCGAATAGAAAGGATTCAAGTTCTTCGTAGGGGGCACGTAAGAAGGGCTAAGCTTTTTTACTTAAGAGGGTTGTCTGGAAGGTCGGCGAGGATTCGGGAAAAGAGAAGATGATTGAAACTGCCAAAGACATTCTTGAAGTCGTTATCGCTGCGGTTCTAATAACTGTGGTTATTAGAAGTTTGATAGTGGAAACTTTTGTAGTGCAAGGCCCATCAATGGAGCCAACTCTTGTTAATGGTGAACGGCTTTTGGTTTCAAAACTAGCCTATAGATTTAACAAACCCCAGCGCGGTGATGTTGTTGTCTTACAATATCCGTTAGACCAGTCTAGGGACTATATAAAAAGAATTGTGGCGGTTGAGGGCGATACCGTTGAGTTAAGGTTGGGTAGACTTTATGTTAATGGTATTTTACAACAAGAATCATATGTGCGGTTTCCTGGGTTGTTTAATATGCCAAGCGTTGTTATTCCAGAGCACACGGTTTTCGTAATGGGGGACCATCGCACAGATAGCGAAGATTCGCGGTTTTTCGGTCCAGTTGATATAGAACTTTTAAAGGGGAAGGCGATCTTTATTATATGGCCCTTAAA
Organism: uncultured Eubacteriales bacterium; assembly: GCA_964406505.1. Classification (GTDB taxonomy): domain Bacteria; phylum Bacillota; class Sulfobacillia; order Fermentithermobacillales; family Fermentithermobacillaceae; genus DTU015. The sequence goes on along the minus strand of CAYORX010000021.1, from coordinate 2,396 downwards.
GGCTGCGGGCGCGGTTAGATAATGAGTGCTAGAAAACGACACCCAGGATTACCTAACCTAAAAAGAATAGCGCTGGTTGATACTTTTTTGTATCTTTTAGATGCAAGAATTCCAAGAACATCACTCCAAATAGTTCAGCCTTTCCTTTTGCAGAAGAGCCGCATATATGTATTAACCAAGCCGGATTTAGCTCAATCTAGGATCACCTCTAGTTGGGTACGTAAGTTTAAAACTCAGGGCTGGCCTTGTTTTGCGGTTGAGTGTAACACAGGCCGCGGAGTACGCGGCCTTATTGATTTTCTTGACGAAAAACAAGTTGCTAAACAACATGAAACATCTTCTAAAGTTGTCGCAAGCCCTCTCAGGGTGATGCTATTTGGGTTGCCCAACGTAGGCAAGTCGTCTTTAGCGAATAGGCTTTTGGGAACATCTAGGGCTTCCTTTGGAGCCAAGCCTGGGCTAACAAGGGGCAGTCATTGGCTGAGACGAGGTATGTTGGAAATTCTTGATACTCCGGGGGTGATTGATTCTTCTCAGGCTAAAGGCGAAACGTTATATAAGCTTGCGGCTACTTGGGCTGTTCCTGATAATCACTACGACAGTGAGGAAGTAGCCTTTTGGTTGGCGAAACATGTTTTGAAAAAGGAGCATCCTGTATCTTATATCACCGAATTTGGACAGAACAGAGGTTTTTTAATAAAGGGCGGAACAGTTGATTTTACCCGAGCGAGTAACGCGTTTATACAAGATTTCCGCTACGGAAAACTCGGTCAATTTTCTATAGAAAAACCTTACGAATAAATGTTTTAAATATGAAAAATACCGATTTATTTAGATGAAAATATGATTTATGATTTACAACTCGATTGTTTGAGCAAAATCGGTTTTGTACATACTAAATATGTAAAAATGTGTCGGTAATGCATAGTGGGTCTTTAAACTCATCGTTGTTAATAATAGATGTGAGCTTCCGGGAGTGGATTGTGTTTGAAAGAACCATTTAGGTTTGCATTTCACCATATGTGGAATTATATATTCTTTCTGATAATCATTACTGGGATCTTGTCATGGCAGTTTTTTAAATTGGATGGCCGTATAGCGTTGGTAAGCGTGCTTATTTGGGTGATAATTGGGAAATATACTGTTCCTTGGATTATCAATGAGCATATTGGATTCATGTACCGCTGGTTTATTCACGATTATGAAAAAGCAAACATTAGATATCGCCAAGCAATAAACAGCGGCAAAGGTACGAATAATGCTTATTGTACATTAGGAAGTTTGACTTATGCAGAAGGCGATACCGTAGAAGCGATCAAACTTTTAGAAAAAGGCTTGGAAAGAGTGCCTAACGATATTAGTGCTAGAGTTATTTTAGCTAGAGCACTTTTAAAAGTTGGTAGGATAGATGATGCGTTCTTAGAAGCTATACATTGTATAAGTATCGCGAATCGTAATCCATTAAGTTACATGATTTATGGTGAAGTGTTGGCAAAGAAAAAAGAGTTTCTGTCGGCTATATCTGCTTATCAAAAATCACTTGAATTATCTTCTGACAACGTTGAGGGCCGTTTAAAGCTAGGTGAACTATTTTGGCAAATGGGTAGAAAAACTCAGGCAGAAGAAGAATTTATAGCTGCTAAAACCCTTTCCCCAGAACATCCCGATTGTCTTTACTGGTGGAGTGAAGTGCTGTATGAGAAGGGGGACAGGGAGGCGGCAAGAAAAACGTTACAAAGTGCATTAGAAAAACACCCAATAGACGATAACACTTATCAAATTGCGTACCAGCAAATCGTTTCCAAATTGGGCCAAATGAGTCGGGAGAAATGCTTGAACTACAATGCGTAGTAATAAAGCAATTCTCCCTATTGTTTCAGTCAATCAAAATAAAAACCAAATCGCTAAAAAGTGTATTGTCAATTTCTAGATAAATGGTGGTTGAAACTTGTTTGTCGATAGAGTGGCCGGTAAAAACTACCGGATATTTACCTTTCTCGCGAGTCAAAGGTATCTGTGTACTTGATAGCCAAAGCTGGCCGGTTTTTATCAAGTCATATGTATTTTCAAACAAATTAGCTGACAGGGTTTTTATATTTTTGGATGCTTCACAATAAAGTTCTACGGTTTGGCCGGGCCCAACAGGATTGGGTGAGATAGATGGAGAGATCCACAAATTTTCGATCCTCGTGAACCTTAGGGTGATTTCTTTGTCGAAAAATGGGAAACTTCCTGTTACTTTAATGTTTTGAGAACCTACCGGTAAAAAACAGCCCATCATGAGTTCTAAACTCCAGGTCTGTTTATCAGCAGTCGGGCATAATTCTCTAGTTTTACCGTCGGCGAAAAGCGCAGATACTTTCTGTGCGGGCTGACTCGAATGGACCTTCAGTTTT
>CAYORX010000020.1:11501-33549 GCA_964406505.1 uncultured Eubacteriales bacterium | reverse complement strand
ATGGCTTCTCGCCTTCTTTTTCACCCTAAAAACCCACAAACATTTTACTCATACTACCAAATGTGCTGTAGACCTTACTTGTAAAAGTAAATTCCAGTGATCGGCATGAAAGTGGAAGTTACTTTTGTTAACACTTTTAGCGCAAAATAAAGTCGTTCGATTCCAGTTTCTAAATTATAAACATAGTAAATAACTTAACACCGTCTAAAATGCTTTAGTAAATCCTGGACAAAAACACATCGTCAGAACTTTTATATAAATTTCTAGTACCAGTACCTGTATATTTGTTTTACTGTCTTTTTATAACAAATGGTTTATATAAAATTCATCGCCTGCCCCAAAATCTATATTATTTCTTAATTCTATAAAGCCGATAGCATCATGGGTTTAGTATAATACTATCGGCATTCATCTTGATTCGGCTAAAAAACAGTCTGAAAACTAGGCTTTTTATTAGCCCCAGTTGTAGATTTTTTATTCACTTCCACTAATTTTTCTTTATGCACTAGAAGAGGTTCCGCGGACAATCTGTTGATAACCTTTAGGGGTGTATAAGTATCCAGGCTTGCTTCGGGTAATTTTTCCCCTTCAGGCAGAACCTTTATAAACGTGGCTCCTTCTGCCATAACAATCTTTTGATAAACTGCATTACCAATCAATTGAGCATTTGAGGTGAGTTTTAAAACGGTAGTTTTTACATCCCCGTGAACGGTTCCGTGTATTTCGAGAGCATCAGCTTTTATGGTTCCAGTGCAAAATCCGGCACACCCTATGACAACCATACCGCTTACCACTACATCGCCCTTTACACGTCCCATAACTTCCAATCTACCTACGTAAGACATATTTCCCACAATGTCGCAAGTTTCGCCTAGAATAGAAACCCGACTATGTCTACTAGAATTCCACCACATAACTTACCCCCAAACCTCTTATTTGACGCCCAAGGCTTCAACTTTTTCAATTTCAGTAGTATCTCGCCAAAGATGATTTGCCCAATTGAGAAAACCGATACTATTCGCTGTAACTGCATCATCGGCGATTTTACCCTGTGCAAGATACGGTAAAACATATGGACCCAAAGCCGCCCCACCGCCCCCGGTAACAATAATTTTGTGAAATTCAGGAATGGTCCAAACTGACATAAGTTCAACAATAATTTTAGTCGCAACACGATTATAACTTTTACCACGAAAATCACTGATATCTACAGGTTGCCCAGCAATATTGATAGTTCCGTTTATGAAAGCTTCATCTAAGGCATAACTTTCTTTTTCTAAGCCATGTTCCGTCAATAAATGTTCTGACAAATCACTGTATGCATTAGCAAAACCTACTGGCAAAGTGTAACTTTTTTCTGGTATGAAATCTCCATCGTCAATGGTCACCAAATCAGTTGTCTTAAATCCAATGTCAACCATACCCACTCTTCCAAGGATGGGATTTTTAATTTGCCCCCAAGAATCAAGAGTTTCCGACCAAAATGACCCCAAAGGCTGGGGCACTACATCTAGTTTTTCGATGGTAATTGAAATCTCACGAATTCGCCCGTTGTTTAAAACAGTCACCTTATGATCTTTTAAAAGTTGAGATATAAGGGCTTCTCGGAGATGCATACGTCCGGGAGGCAATCCAGTAACTACGTTGAAAACATTTGCTGGTTCTGAACAGAACATACTAAGGGCACAAAGCGATAATACTCGGAAATCATCACCCTCAGATCTTGAAGAAGAAAGGCCACGATAAGCCAAGTTCGAACGTCGAATCGCAAGTTTACCCACAAAATATTGCTGTCCATCTACTCCAATTCGAAGATCAGCAACGCGCCTCATTTTCCGATATCCTGTACTCAAAGATGGTACAAGATCTCCTTCTCCTACCACACTCGGAAAAGCATAACCGCTATCACCATCAGTTATTTTCACAAATCCATATCCAACATCTAATCCAATGCAACGGCCCATTCTTTCCCCTCCCCCCAATATAAGGAATTCATGACACATTTCTTTTTATTTAACCAATGCGCACCTTCCATTATTTTTTTGGGAAATAGGACTCATAGATGATTTGCTGAAACTAACAGTTCCCATTAACTTGTCGGTTTATCTTTCGATGCCCCCTTCTCAAACTCCGTTTTTTATCAATTCATTAAATAAATGACTATCCTGTGTTAGCAATGATAGACTATACAACAACACGAGGTCAATCTCAAAATATCTAGCAAAATACTTGCTAAACAGGTGTTGACGCGATATAGTTGGAAACCTTAATTGCCGCCCCGAATAACGCCTCCGAATGTAATCTGCAAAGGGAATGTAATGAATCGAGCAAAAGTTCTGAACTGCTCTTCTAACAACAATATAAAAAAGAGCCTACATTCAAAAGATAACAAACGATACTCTGATCGATTTACGCATTTATACCCCCATTTTCTTGACAAGACTCTCGAAACGTAGTACTAATAGTGATAATCAAATATAAGAATTAAACCGTTGAGTAAGAGAAGTAGCTATAAGCCTTATTTTACAGAGAATCGCCCCCGGTGGAAGCGCGATAAATAAGTTGTAGTGAATGGACTTACGAGGTCAGCCCGAAACTATTTAATTACGTTAAATAGCGTAGGCACTGACGGGGCCCCAACCCGTTATCAGGTGGGCACATATGTTGGTATGTGATTACAAGCGAGCACGATGCTAATTAGGGTGGCACCGCAGGACTATGAAACCTGTCCCTTAGGGGACGGGTTTTTTTATGCAATCGTAAGTAGGTGCAACACGGTCAGAAAATTAATTTAGGTGAATTTTAAATCCAAGATTCCAAAATTTTATCACTGGAGGTCGAAAGGCATGAGGAAGATTTTTAAGACAACAAACAGAATTTTTAGATCCATCATGATTCTATTCTTTAGCGCTCTTTTTATCATAAGCATGACTAGTTGCGATTTGAACAAAAACTCACAAAAGTCGGAAGAAAATATTTTCAAAATAGGGCTAACCCAATACGCCCCCCACCCATCATTGGATAATATCAGAGAAGGTTTTATTCAAGGACTACTAGACGAAGGTTTTGAAGACGGCAAAAACATCACTTTGGATATAACTAATGCCGATGGCAAGGGAGAAAACGCGGCACTGATCGCACAAAACTATGTGGCAAAAAAATATGATCTGATTACCGCTATAGCTACTCCTTCCGCTATGGCTGCACATTCAGCCGTTGATGAAACAGATATCCCTCTTCTTTTTTCTGCGGTGTCAGATCCAGTTTCCGCAAAATTAGTAGATGATCTCGAATTTCCTGCACGAGGAGCAAGCGGTACAGCCGACATTCTTCCCCTTGAAAAACAGATGAAAATGATTCGGGCGTTTTTACCAGAAGCTAAAAAGGTTGGCATCCTTTACACCACAAACGAAGTCAACTCTCAAAGTCATCTCGAGTCCTTTACAGAACTAGCACCTAAATACGATTTTGAAATCGTTGCAATAGGAGTTAATGGACCTTCTGATATTCCTCTAGCCGTCGACTCTTTATTAGCACAAGTAGATTGTGTCAACAATTTTACTGATAACAATGTAGTAAATAATTTAGCCACTTTAATTGAAAAGGCCAATGAAAAAGAAATACCCGTCTTCGGTTCAGAAGAAGAACAAGTTAGAAATGGATGTATAGCTTCGGAAAGCATTGATTACTTTGAATTGGGTCGGATCACAGCCCATATGGCTGTCCAGATCTTAAACGGTGAAAATATAGATGAAATGCCAGTAAAATTGATCGATGAAAGTAAACCTGTAGTTAACGCCGATGTTATGGCTGCGCTTAAAATCGATCTACCCGAGGAATACAAAGATAATATTGAATACTTAACAGGTAATTGATCGGGAAAGGAAAAACTTATGATGGAGATCTTGATAGAAATAAGCAAAGGGATTTTCGAACAAGGGCTGATTTATAGCATTATGGCTTTAGGAGTCTATATAAGTTACCATGTGTTAGATTTCCCTGATCTTTCTGTAGACGGTACCTTCCCTTTAGGGGCTGCCATAACCGCTATTTTAATTTTAAAAGGTATGAACCCCTGGTTGACATGTTTGGTATCTTTTTTCGCTGGCGGTCTGGCGGGGTTGGTGACTGGCTTTTTACATGTAAAACTAAAAATTAAGGATCTCCTTTCTGGAATCTTAACCATGACCGCTCTTTGGTCAATTAATTTAGCTATTGCTAAAACCTCCCTTCTATCTACTTATGGCGCGCAAACCATTTTCAATAGCGGGCCTATCCTTCTCCTACCGAAGGGTTTGGCCCCATGGCGTACCTTGGTATTGTCTATTTTCTTTGCACTTTTAATGAAAGTTTTGCTCGATTGGTATCTTACCACAAGGTCTGGGATGCTTTTACGAGCGGTGGGCGACAATCCTCAACTGGTTATTTCTTTAGCTAAAAACCCAGGCAATGTCAAAATTTTAGGATTGATCATCAGTAACGGATTTGCGGCTCTTTCCGGAGCGATCCTTTGTCAACAGCAAAAATTTTTCGATGTCAATATGGGGACGGGAATGATCGTTATGGGACTAGCCGCAGTGATCATCGGTATGACAGTATTCCGAAACTTTACCGTAATCAAATATACATCTATGGTTCTACTAGGTTCAATCCTTTACAAGGCTGCTCTGTCCATAGCTTTAAATCTTGGTTTCAATCCCAATTACTTAAGGCTAATCATGGCTATGCTCTTTACAGTCGCGTTAGTCAGCAACCAGATGTTGGTAAAAAAGGAAAGGAAGATCAAACCACATGAATTTACTGCAGCTAATAAATATTAATATGGCGTTTGATCCAGGTACTGTCAATGAAACCCCAGTTTTTGATGATTTCAATCTTAATATGAAACAAGGACAATTTCTGTCTGTGGTTGGGAGCAATGGATCCGGTAAAACTACCTTGCTCAACTTGATCGCAGGCAATATTTCGCCCATTAGCGGTTCCGTAGTTTTCGAAGGGAAAAACATTTTGAAACTCAAAGAGCACGAGCGCTCATATTTCATCGGACGGGTTTTTCAGGATCCTGGTAAAGGCACTTGCCCTTCTATGACCATTTTGGAAAATATGGCGCTAGCGGACAACAAAGTACATAGTTTCGGCTTACAACGTGGAGTAAATAAAAAACGGTTAGACTATTACAAAACAAAACTATGCCAACTTCGCCTCGGTCTTGAGAATAAGCTAAACGTTCCGGTCGGTTCTCTTTCAGGGGGCCAAAGACAAGCCCTGGCCCTTTTGATATGCACCATGGCGCCTATCAAACTCTTGATTTTGGATGAACATACTGCGGCCCTAGATCCTAAAACGAGTGAAACTATTATGGAACTAACAGATCAAATAATTAAGAAGCAAAAAATAACTGCCCTTATGGTTACCCATAATCTTCGCTACGCCGTGGAATACGGTGATCGATTACTAATGCTTAATCAAGGAGAAACTGTTGTTGATGTTGACGGCATCGAAAAAAAAGAACTGAAAGTCCAAGACCTAGTGTCGATCTTTAGCGAGATAAGTATAGAATTGGGAAATTAAATCGTTATCTCAAGGTGTAAGTATCAAGTTTGCTCCCGTAGTATTAAAATCAGCGATAAGTATATCTGAATTAATGCCGAATTCTAAAAACTTTTTTTGCATCGCTACTCCAATCTCATTTTCCCTATTCAATGCAAAAGCGACAACTGTAGGGCCTGAACCACTAAGGGCTGCGCCTAAAGCGCCAGCATTTCGGGCCCTACATATCACTGAATTGACTCCCGGAACAAGTGCTTTTCGTTGATTTTGATGCAATTTGTCTTGCAAAGCATCGGATAATAAATCCCAACGCTCTGAAAAGATCGAACCCAAAAGCAGTGCTACACGACTCAAATTGAAAACTGCATCGTTAAATAAAACCTTATGGGGTAAAACTTGTCTAGCGTCCTCGGTATTTACAGTAAAATTAGGAACACAAAGAACAGCACGCAATCCTTTCGGTGGATCAAGTTTCAAATAGTGATAGCCTGATTTATCATCTTTGGGCGCGGAAATAACCAATCCTCCTAACAACGCTGGAGCTACATTATCAGGATGTCCCTCCAATTCTACAGCTAAATCCAAAAGTTCCATCTGGGATAGGGGCTGTCCGCAAAGATAGTTGCCTGACAACAATCCTGCAACGATAGCACATGCGCTACTACCTAAACCCCGCGCTAAAGGCACTTTATTTTCAAGTTTTAGCCTTAAAGATGGAAGAGTAAATCCTACCTTTTGATACACATGCGCTAACGCGCGGTAAACTAAATTATTTGTACCTTTTGATAATTCAGCTTCACCTTGCCCAGCAATCGCGATCTCAAGATCTGCGGATCTTTCTAATAATTCAATTTTTAATACATTGTAATACTCTAAAGATATACCAAGGCAATCAAATCCGGGCCCTATGTTCGCCACAGTTGCCGGAACACTTACCTTAAGCATAGTTTTACCCCCAGATCGCTTTTTCTAATTCATCCAAAGTAGATTTGATGCTAATAGGCGCTACAGCATTTTTTAACGCCATATCCGGATCTTTAAGACCACTTCCCGTAAGGACACATACTACACTATCGCCTAGTTTGAAATACCCTTTTCGCGCTAGTTTAAACACTCCAGCCACACTTGCTGCAGAAGCAGGCTCTACAAATAATCCTTCTTCTCTCGCTAATAAATGGTAAGCTTTTAAAATTTCTTGATCAGTCACGGCATCAATTAATCCACTAGATTCTTGTGCAGCGGCTGTCGCCCCTTTCCAACTAGCGGGATTGCCGATTCTAATTGCTGTAGCATTGGTTTCAGGTTTTGCTATAGGTTTGCCTTTAGTGATCGCTGCGGCCCCTTCAGCTTCAAAGCCCAAAATTGTAGGTCGTTTCGGTATATACCCTTTTCGATAGTATTCCTGAAAACCCATCCAATAAGCTGTAATATTGCCTGCATTCCCCAAAGGTAAAGCTAGATGCGTGGGGGCATGGCCTAATTGATCGCAAATTTCAAAAGCTGCCGTTTTTTGGCCCTGTATTCGCATAGGATTAAGGGAATTTACTAGCGTGATAGGATGTTTTGCGCATAATTGTTGTACCACATCCAGTGCTTGATCGAAATTACCTTCTATAGCGATCACTTTAGCACCGTATATCAATGCTTGGGCCAATTTACCTAAGGCGACTGCTTTATCTGGTACTACAACAATACAGGGTATATCTGCTTTAGCTGCGTAGGCTGCAGCAGAGGCAGACGTATTACCGGTTGAAGCACAGATTACAGCTTTATCTCTGTTTTCAAGGGCTTTTGTTATAGCTACAGTCATACCGCGATCTTTGAACGAACCTGTAGGATTGGCGCCCTCTAACTTAGCGTACAACTTGATCTTTGCACCTAAGTTATTTGTCAATTTAACTAAAGGTATTAAAGGAGTATTGCCTTCGCAGAGACTCACTGCATGCGTAACATCCTCCACCGGCAAAAATTCCTTATACTTTTTTATAAGCCCTTGCCACATTTGGTATCATTCCCCTTTTTGACAATCTTTTGATGTCTAAAAACATTATAAACAACTTCTAGCAATAAGCAGAGATGATTTGAACACTACTGCCTGAACGTCTACATAATCCATATGTTCTTATTATTTTATTTTTTATTACACTTTAATCTTAAGGCTAAAACACAAAGTTCGAAACCCGGTTGAATTCCTTTCACTAAGCCGTAGTTGGCATAAATTTGTTATACTTATATAGTTGGCATAAAAATTATTAAAATAGCAACATAACATTGCAAAAAATAACGGAGGGATTAGAATTATGAAACGCACCCGTTCTATGGCAATAACAGGACTATTAATAGCTCTTTCGGTACTCTTGACTAGATTCGCTTCTTTTCGGGTAGCCGTTGGAGGTATAGAAGGAATTCGTGTAGGAATTGGCGAGTTGCCAAACATAATAGCCGGAATGTTTTTAGGGCCGTTATACGGACTAATTGCCGGTGCCGTATCTGACATCTTGGGTTTCGTACTCAGCCCAATAGGCGGGTATATGCCTCATTTCACGCTTACTGCTGCGCTGTTTGGCGCAATTCCTGGTTTTGTATTTGGCATTTTAAATAAAAACAGAAAACCGTCCCAAGTTTCCATCATTCATTTAGCTTTATCAATAGCATTTGCTGTCATAATTGTTTCCTGGGGTATAACTCCATATTTTCTTAATAAGTTGTTTGGTATGGATTATCGAGTGATAATGCCGGTTCGCATAATAGAAGGCATTGTTACGACACTTGCTTATCCTGTAGTGCTAAGAACCATATATAATCCCGTAGCAAAAGTAACGTTAGCAACTCAGCCAACTTACAAATGAACATTTAACTGGGTTTACGGATACTTAGCGAAAAATATAAATATAGAAATTCGTAGGGCTGTTCCAAGGTACTATGCAGACTGATAACAGATTCAAAATAATGCAAGTTGTGCAGTTTCAGGCAAACCTTCGAACAGTCCATGTTCTCTTAACACTTCACATAATTTTTTGCCGACACCTGTTCTCCGCCTAAAATCTTCTACAGATTCAAACTTCCCTTGCTCTCTAGCATCAATAATTGCACTTGCGGCGCGATCTCCCAGACCAGGAATAGAGGTAAAAGGCGGAATCAAACTATTTTCTATAGGTATGTACCTGGATGCTGTAGATGCATATAAATCATGTTTCCCGAATCTGAAGCCCCGTTCTACCATCTCCAACGCTACTTCGAGTGCCATAGCTATATCCTGTTCCCTAGCTGTTGGGGCTGAATTGGCATCCACGTTTTTTATGTATTTTTGCCATTCTTCAGGCCCTAAATACATAAATTCGGTGCTTAAGGCTGAACCTGTAAAAGAAAAATAAGTAGAATAAAAAGCTAACGGATGGTGCGCTTTAAAATAAGCGATCCTAAAAGAATTGGTAACATATGCGGCCGCGTGGGCTTTAGGGAATAAATAACTGATTTTTCCACATGATTTAATATACCAATCAGGAACAAAACTTTCCTTCATTCGTCTGACATCATCTTCCGATAAAGAAATCCCTTTCCGAACTTTCTCTGCAATCGCAAATGATGCCGAAGATTCAAGCCCCAAACTCATCAAGTAAAGAAAAATATCTTCCCTCGTGGCAATTACTTTATCTAATGTCGCCGTTCCACTTCGGATGAGATCTCGTGCGTTGTTTGCCCATACATCGGTACCGTGGGATAGTCCAGAAATTCGGACCAAATCCGCAAAGCATTTTGGTTTGGTTTCACTCAACATATTCCTTACAAATCTAGTACCAAACTCGGGAATACCTACTGCAGTATCTGGATTGTCACCTGAGAACAATTTCAGTGTTTCCGGATCATCCATTGGAATTGTGGTAGGATCAACACTCGTAATCTCATGAAGAATTTTAAGTACAGTAGGATCATCATGACCCAAAATATCAACCTTAATAAGGTGACCCGACAGTGAATGATAATCGAAATGCGTGGTGACCGAGTCAGAATGTCTGTCATCGGCCGGACGTTGTAAGGGTGTAAAATCAAACACATCCATCCCATTCGGTATTACTATAACACCTCCAGGATGTTGGCCTGTAGTACGTTTTACACCCTCTATTCCTTTAGCTAGCCGAATTTCTTCGGCCCTTCGAAAAGATGTTCCTTTAGATTCCCCATAATGTTTTACAAACCCATAAGCGGTTTTACGCGCTATTGTAGCTATAGTGCCAGCCCGATACACATTCTGTTCCCCTAGGAGTTCGGACGCAAATTGCAGTATCTTTGCTTGTTCCTCTCCGGAAAAGTTGAGATCTATATCGGGTACCTTCTCACCGGTAAATCCCATAAAAGTCTCAAATGGAATATCCTGCCCATCACGATTAGTGTTTTTACCACACTTGGGACATTTCATAGGCGGTAGATCGAAACCTGATGCACTTGAACCATCTGTAATGAATTTATTCCAGTGACAGTTCGGGCAAATATAGTGGGGTGGCAAGGGATTTACTTCCGTAATTCCAGTAAGCATAGCCACAACTGAAGAACCTACAGAACCTCGTGATCCAACTAAATAGCCATCTGCGATAGATTTTTCAACCATTTTAATAGCTATTAAATACAACGACGAAAAATTGCCACCTATAATTGCAGTAAGTTCTTTATCAATTCGGTTACGAACGAGTTCTGGCCAATGCTCGCCAAAGATTTTATCGGCACCCTTTTTGGTAAGATCTTGAAGAATCTCATCAGAGTTAGATAACTGTGGAAAAAATGAACCCTGTGGGATAGGGGATATTTCTTCTGTTAGGGAAGCTATAGCTTGAGTATTAGTCACTACAACCTCTTTAGCTATCTCATTACCTAGGTACGATGATGCTTCTTTAAGCAATTCATCTGTGGTCCTAAAATATAAAGGGGCCGGTCTTTCGCCGTTATCGGCCATCCCTTTTCCGGATAATAATAACGTTCTGTATATTTGATCTTCTGGGTGTAAATAATGCACATCACCAGTGAAAACACACCGCTTGTCCAGCTTTTTGCTAAGCTCATAAATCCTTTTATTGATCTGGATTATTTCTTTTTTCCCAGAAACTGCCCCGGTTTCTATAAGAAAAGCATTGTTATCCAACGGTTGTATTTCAAAGTAATCATAAAAATCAGCTATTTTTTCGATTTCCTTCTCACTTTTTTTTGCGAGTAAAGCTTGATATAGTTCACCGGCCTCACATGCTGTGCCTAAAAGTAAGCCAGCCCTATTTTCAATCAGTTTTGACTTGGGAATTCGGGGAATTCGATAGAAATATTTAAGATGAGATATGCTAACAAGTTTATACAAGTTTCTTAATCCCTCTAAGTTTTTGACTAAAAGCACTGCATGAAAGCTCCGCCCTTTCTTGTCATCATCAACCAAGTAAGCTTCCATTCCGTATATAATCTTTACGTTATATTTTTTGCCAAGCCGATATGCTTCGGGAAAACTCTGAACCACCCCATGATCAGTAATTGCAACTGCAGGATGTTCCCACCGCGCAACTTGAGCTATTGTTTGCTCTAAATCTAAAACAGAATCTAAAAAACTCATTTTTGTATGTAAATGAAGTTCAACCCGTTTTTCTGGAGCAGTATCTTCTCTAAAATGAGGTTCAGCCAAACATAAATCGTTACATACAAGAACTGGTTCAGAATCAAAACGATCTAAGCGAGCACGTCCCCTTGCCAGTATCCAACACCCTTCAATTAGCTCATCAATTTTGCCTTTCTTGGGAAAAACTCGCACATAAATAGAATTCGTTCTATCGCTTAACACAAAAGACCCATAAATGTTTCCTGATTGGGCCCTCCTCCAAATTACCTCCACTACTCGACCAAACAAAGTAATGTTTTCTCTTTCCCCACCAGTCACGTCGTCGATAGAAATTGGCTGAGTACGAATTGGTCTTCCGAGCAAAACATCACCGCTGGCTTTGGAGAGAAACTTGGAGTTACTGCTCTTTATATCACAAGGTCTATTAGCTAAACTTCGCAAATATTTTTCGGGAAGTTGCCAACTTACCATATTTAAATCGGGAATAACATTTTTTAGTTTCTGACTTACTTCAGTCAAACACAATTCGACTTCAGTACGAATTATGTTTTCAGTCCGTTGGGCCCAAGTTTTTTGATCAATAACGTCAAGCTTTATAAGCCAAGAACGTTCGGCCGTATTTACATGTATCGAAACAACACGAATACATGTTAAAAGAGGGTTTTCCTCTATCTGAAGCGATTGAGCAATTCTAACCACCCGAAAATCATTATCAGATGGCGTAACAACAACGTTAAAGCTCACTGTATTACCTCCGGAGATTTTGCATACTGGTATGCGAGTTTTACCAATGCAGACACGATTTCATCACTTTCGACTTTGCCAATTACTTTTCCGCGAGAAAAAAGTAAACCACCGTTTCGACCGCACGCCACCCCAACATCTGCCTCTTTCGCTTCACCAGGACCATTAACGGGACAACCCATTACAGCAACCTTTAATGGCGTGGTTAAGTTTCGCAATTCATGTGATACCTGTTTCGCAATAGAAACAAGGTCAACTTGAGTTCGTCCGCACGTGGGACACGATATTATATCTGGTCCGTAAAGTTGCAATTCCATGGATTGCAGGATATGTTTTGTAACTACAACCTCTTCATACGAAGGGCCTGTCAATGATACCCGTATAGTGTCGCCAAGACCCAAAGCTAATAAAGTGCCTATCCCAGTTGCAGATTTAACTATGCCCGAAGTGCCGGGACCTGCTTCGGTAATACCTATATGAAAAGGCCATTTCGTATGCTTGGCCATAATTTTATAAGCCATTATCGTATCTTTGACTCTAGAAGATTTAAGTGACAAAACAATATTATTTACACCATAATCTTCTAAATAGTTTAAATAACGCCTAGCGCTTTCTACCAAAGCCTCAGGAGTAGGTGATCCGAATTTCGCAAGAATATCTTTTTCTAAAGAACCTGAATTTATCCCCAGTCTAATGGATTTCTTTGTATCTTTAATTCGGTCAGCTAATTTGAGCAATGGTTCTCTACCACCTATATTGCCAGGATTAATCCTCACTTTATCGGCACCCGCATCGAGTGCGAATATCGCGAGCTGATAATCAAAATGAATATCAGCAACAATTGGGCAAGACACAGCGTTTTTGATTGATTTAATTGCCATTGCAGCTTCTTTATCTATCACGGCAACCCTAACGATCTGTGCCCCGTAGGATACAGCTAACCTTATCTCTTTTATTGTTGCGCTAATGTCTCTTGTATCACATTTGGTCATAGTTTGAATGGATACAGGAGAACCGCCTCCGATCTGAACATTACCGCATTTAACAGATGTCGTTTCTCTTCGGTGAAACAAATTTGCAGTATGAGTCATTTTGGCAACAACCACCTGTTACAAATCATGATTTGAACTTTATTAAACTATTCTATCAGTCGCAAAACATCTTTATATGTGATTACAACAAACACTATCATCAAAAGGAAAAATCCAACAAAGTGTATAAAACCTTCTTTTTCGGCATCGATCGGTTTTCCTCTAATAGCTTCGGCCCCAGCGAACAGCAACCGACTTCCATCAAGCGCAGGTATTGGTAATAAATTGATCAAGCCAAGATTGGCTGAAATGGCACCTACCAAATAAAGTAATGAACCTAAGCCGTGCCTAGCCGCCTCACCGAGTATTTGACTGATCCCTATAGGTCCCGTAATTTCTGGTGACACTTTCCCCGTGATCATTCCGATAATACCTATAATCCATGCGGCCGAAATATAAATGGTTTCCTTAAAACCTTCCTTAATACCTTCAAAAACACCTAACCGCACAAATTCCACGCCTGACCTTACACCTATTATTCCTACGCCAGAGGAGTCTACCGGTACTACAATAAACACCAGTTCTTCCCCGTTTCTTTCGATGATAACGCGCGTAGGCTTTTCCGCACGAGTTTGCACTATTTTAACCATATCGTCCCATTCTACTATGTTTGTATCCTCAACTCTGATAATCTTGTCTCCGGCAAAAATTCCGCTTTCATATGCGGGATACCCTGGAACGGATTCGCTGATTACAGTAGTTGGCTGACCAAACCCAACAAACGAAAACACAACAAAAAATGCCGTGGCAGCAACTAAAAGATTCATTAATGGCCCTGCTAATAATATCATCGCTTTTTTACCGGGCGCGAGCGAACTTAAAAGCCTTTCTACTGGGATATTTACATCTTCTTCATTGTCTTTGTCCTCACCGGCAAAACGTACAAAACCTCCTAAAGGAATTAATCTAAAGGAAAATTGGGTTTCACCCGAATCTTTCGAAATGATCTTTGGCCCGAAGCCAATGCTAAATTCGTGAATATAAACACCAAGTTTTTTACCAGCTAGAAAATGTCCCAGTTCATGGAAAACCACCAAGATTCCAAGTGCTAACAGAGCCACTACTATTTCGTGCAAAATGTCACCTTCTCACTACCCAGTCAATCACTTTGAGGGTTTCTGCCTTAGCCCATTTTACATCTTGCTCTAAGTCTTTAATGGAACTGGCAGATCTGGGCCTATAGTTGTTTAAAACATTTTTCAATATCTTATATATCTGATTAAATTTTACTTTGCCTGATAAAAACGCCTTAACCACAATTTCATCACTCGCAGACAATACACAAGGAGCAGTACCCCCTATTTGTCCGGCTTCGTAACCCAATGTTAAACATGGAAATCGTTCAAGATCGGGCTTTTCAAAAGTAAGGGTGCCTAAAAAAGGCTCAGTGTCATCATCTATAACCTTGCGACGTATTGGATAGTTAAAAGCATAAGCAATCGCTAAACGCATATCCGGCTTTGCCAATTGGGCTTTGGTACTTCCATCTTTAAAAGTAACTTTTGAATGTACAATACTTTGCCTATGTATAACCACCTTAATTTTGTCATAGGGCAAGCCGAACAAATAATGGGCTTCCATAACTTCTAGGGTTTTATTGAATAAAGTTGCGGAATCAACAGTAACTTTGGGTCCCATTCGCCATGTCGGATGTCTAAGCGCTTTGTCGGGAGTAACCAATTTGAGTTGGTTTATCGATAGATCCCTAAACGCTCCGCCCGATGCGGTCAAGGTTATATATTCTATATCCTCAGGTCTTTCACCTAGCAGGCATTGAAAAATAGCAGAATGTTCAGAATCAACGGGCAATAGCCCGTCTTTTTCTTTAATAAAAGGAGCTATCAAATCTCCACCAGAAACCAATGCTTCTTTCCCCGCGATCGCTACACGCTTCCCGCCTTCAAGGGAAGCGAACAAAGGAGCAACACCTGCAAAACCTGGAATTGCATGGAGTACGAGATTGGCTTCGGAGTGGACTGCTAGTTTCGAAACACCACTGGGTCCAGGCAAAATTTCCAATTTGGGATCTGTGTGTTGTTTGAATTGCTCCGCCTTTTTTGCCGCTTGATAATCCCACAAAGCGATCCGCGGCACTTTAAACTTCTTAGCTTGCTTTATCACTTTACGCCAATTTCTACCCGCTGCTAGACCTATAACGTTGAAATTCGGATTGTTTTCTAAAATTTCAAGTGCTTGTAAGCCTACTGAACCTGTAGAACCTAGAATAACAATATTTTTCAGCCGTTCTCACCACCTTCATTAGGTATGATGCCTGAGACCCATAACCCCATAATCAATACGGAAACCATAGGTCCATATATGATACCGACTGTACCAAAAAGTCTGTAACCTAAATATAAAGAAAATAAGATTACCAAGGGATGTAAACCCATCTCTTTTCCTATTAGATGGGTTTGAATCGCTTGTCGGAAAAACGATACAGCTGCATACAATATTAATAATGCTATACCCATGGTTAAATTACCCCAAATGAAATGATAAATTACCCAAGGAATATAGATTAAACCAGGCCCTATTACAGGTAATATATCAAGTACAGCAAGAAGAAACCCAAGCGCAACCGCATACCTAGCATTCAAAACGCTAAGTCCTGCAATGTTTACAACCATGGTCAACATTACCAATAATACTTGGGTCCTAATTAGCGTAGCAACTCCAGAAACAATACTGGTTTCAACGCTTTTAATGTTAGTAAAAGTTCCCTCGGGCAACAGCCGCTTGAGGGCTTCAGTAATCAACTTTCTATCTTTAATAAGAAAATATGAGCTCATTATAGTAAAAAACATAGAGACAGAAACCCGGGGCAACCCTTTAACAAACACACCAACACCGGCAACGAAACTTGCTACGAAACTATAAAGATTATTCCATTGATCTTGCGCTATTTTAGCTAACGGTTCAGGCAGTTTTTGAGAGAACTCCCCTACCGTATTTAAAACGTCAGTAAGAATTTTATTGAATTCTCCATAATATTGTGGCAGATACCCATAAAGATCTGCAACTTCTTGGGCAACTCTAGTCACACCAAGGGAAACTACCAAACCTAACCCAACCACAAATATTGCGATAGATAAAAACGCTGCCCAGCCTTTAGACATTTTAGTGAGTTTCACAAAGGCTTCTACAACTGGATCCAATAGAAAAGCTAAAAAACCCCCTAAAGCGAAAGGAAAAATATAAGGCATAGCATACTGAAGAAATAAGTATATTCCCACAATCCATATAAAGGTGTAAACCACGCTTTTCCAAGTCAACGCATCCGCTCCGCATGAATCAAATTAAAACAACCCGTGTAATGTCTTAAGCAGCAAACCGCCCGCTCCGGCAAACAAAAGACTGTCAAATCTATCTAGAAAACCACCGTGTCCTGGTATAGCACTACCTGAATCTTTCACCTTACAACATCGCTTTAAATAAGACTCAACAAGATCTCCCAATTGTGCCATACTTGCTAAGAATGCACCGCTGAAAATACCCGCAGCATAAGAAAATCCTATCCAACGGCTGAAATAAATTCCCGAAATAACACCTGCCGCAATCCCGAAAGCAGCCCCTTCCCACGACTTGTTGGGACTTATCCTTGGTGCCAGTTTACATTTTCCAAAAGCTGTTCCCCCAAAATATGCGCTTATATCGTTGAGCCATGTTGCGAACAAAATGAAAAAGCACCATTCGCGGCCAGCGGGATCTAATCTAAGCGCCCCTAACAGACCCGAGAGCCCACCGATATATATTAAACCTGCTGCATTGAAAACAATATGTAATTCTCGCTTCGCCATCCATGCCGTGAACAAGATAAGCAAGGCTGCGGAGATTGATGCAAAGAACCATTTGAATTGATTAATGGTTCCTAATAAGGCAAGCATCATGCAGCGCGGAATGAAAAGAGCATCAAACCGATAGCCCCGGCCTTGCATCATCGCTAGATATTCTTTCGCACACAGGCCAGCGATGATCATGATCAGTGTAATGAAAACTAAACGCGATGAAAGGCAAGCACCGATCATTATTACAGCTAACACAAGAGCAGAATAGATTCTCTGCTTTAGCAAGGTGTTTCACTTCTTTTCTCTTTTGTATCACCAAACCTACGCTTCCGCGAAGAATAATCTATAACGGCTTTATAAAGGTCAATAGGACTAAAATCAGGCCACAAAACATTTGAAAACACCAGTTCTGCATAGGCACTTTGCCACAATAAAAAGTTAGATATACGCTTTTCGCCCGAAGTTCGTATTATTAAATCCGGATCGGGAACCCCCTTCGTGTACAAACACTGGGCAAAATCTTCTTGAGTAAGACCTTCATAATCATTTTGACCGCCACAAGCGATTTTGCTGGCTAATTTTACAGCTGCATCAAATATTTCTTGTCTTCCGCCGTAATTTATAGCTAAATACAATTTCAGTTTCCGGCAATCCTTAGTATCCTGTGTTAACGTCTCAAGCGCATGACCTACCGACACAGGCAATTGTTCTAGTCTTCCGATAGGGATGACTTGAACTCCGCGCTGAATGAGCTCCTTTTTGTGCTTCCTCGTATAGTCTATGAGAAGATTAAAAAGAAATTGTATTTCTGTTTGCGGCCGTTTCCAATTCTCTGTAGAAAAAACGAACACCGTGCAGTGCTTAATCCCGAGTTGGATAACAGCGGGGATACATCGTTGAATACTATCTACCCCGGCCTTATGACCCTCAGAACGTTTAAGCCCTTGTTGTTGGGCCCAACGTCCGTTTCCATCCATTATAATACCTAGATGAGATGGCACATTTCCTGCACGTGCTTTCGCTAACCAATATTCTTCTTTTTTCGTACTCTCACTCACACTTCCATTACCTCTGCTTCTTTTATCGATGTAATATCATCAAGAAGTTTTATGTATTTGTCCGTCAACTCCTGCACTTTGCTTTGAATCCGTCTGGACAAATCTTCAGACAACCCTTTGGTTCTTTCTGCTTCTTTAATCTCTTCCATTGCCGATCGTCTTATGTTACGTACAGACACTTTTTGGGTTTCAGAATCTTTTCGTAAAGTTTTTGTCAATTCCTTGCGCCTATCACCCGATAAAGGGGGAATCGATATTCGTATAACGGTACCATCATTAACTGGCATTGCCCCAAGGTCTGACTGTTGGATGCTCTTTTCAATACTCTCTAAAAGATTCTTATCCCAAGGCTGAATAACAAGAGTCCTTGGAGGCGAAACACCAATCGAAGATACCTGATTTAAAGGGGTAGAAACTCCATAATAGTCAACCATAACTCTATCTAACAACGACGGCGTTGCACGCCCAACTCTTAAAGACGCCAAGTCTCTTTTAAAGGATTCGACAACATTTTTCATCTTTCCCTCTGTTTGGGCCAACAGGGTTTTTTGGTCCACATTACTCCCTCCCAACGAGTGTTCCAACCTTTTCTCCCATTACAACTCTTTCTATATTACCATGCACATCCAAGTCAAATACAATAAGAGGGATGCGATTATCCATACACAATGTAGTAGCAGTAGCATCCATAACCTCAAGCCGTCTGTTGATTACTTCAAGATAATCTAATTGTTTAAATTTCTTTGCCGTGGGATTTACATTTGGATCCGAATCGTAAACACCGTCGGTACCCTGTTTTCCCATTAGAATAACCTCTGCCCCTATTTCGGCTGCCCGAAGCGCAGCAGTAGTATCAGTCGAAAAGTATGGATTACCCGACCCCGCACCAAAAATTACGACATTTCCTTGTTTTAAATGGTGAATAGCTTTACGTCTAATATAAGGTTCCGCTACTTCCCTCATATCAATTGAAGTCATAAGCCGGGTTTCTGTCCCAAGTTTCTCCAATCTTTCTTGGAGGGCCATGCAGTTAATCACCGTAGCAAGCATTCCCATGTAATCAGAAGTGGCTCTGTCCATTCCGGCTTTTTGGCCCCGAATTCCTCTCCAAAAATTGCCGCCGCCAACTACAATTGACATTTCAACACCCATAGATGCTACATTTCGTATTTGTCTAGCCGTTGAATCTACTACGTCAAGATCTAAACCGAAACTTTCAGTACCAGCAAAGGCTTCTCCCGAAAGCTTTAGCACCACCCTCCGATATTTGATTTTTGAGCAGCTTTTATTCTGTTTCACGAGTGTCTCAATGTCCTCCTAGTTCAAAGCGAACAAACCGCCCGACAACAATATTCTCTCCTAGTACAGCGATAACTTCGTTTATTAGTTCTGCAATTGTCTTTGTATCATCTTTGATGAAAGGCTGTTCTGTTAAGCAAATGGCCTGATAAAATTTCGACATTCGCCCTTCGACAATCCTATCTATTACATGTTCGGGCTTGCCTTCGGACTTAGCTCTTTCCATCTCTATGTTAGTTTCGCGCTCTATTACTTCTTGTGGTACCTGTTCTTTGGATATATATTGGGGGTTAGCCATAGCGATATGCATTGCTATATTGTTTGCTAAGTTTTGAAACTGCTCAGTGCGAGCAACAAAATCTGTCTCACATTTCAGCTCTAACAAGACCCCAACACGATAGTTATGATGGATATATGAGACTACTCGACCTTCTTCAGCCGCTCGACCTGCTCTTTTTGCCGCCTGAGCTAATCCTTGTTTTCTCAAAAGATCGACTGATTTCTCCATGTCGCCTTCGCTTTCTTCAAGTGCCCTCTTGCAGTCCATCATGCCAGCACCTGTTCTTGCACGAAGTTCTTTTATCATGTCAACGGATATTTGAGCCATACAAAATCACTCTCCTTGTAACTGAACACCTTGTTTTCCTTCAAATATTGCATCGGCCATTCTGGAACATATAAGCCTTACAGAACGGATAGCATCATCATTCCCTGGAATTACGTAATCTACTTCATCTGGATCACAGTTCGTATCAACAATAGCTATAACAGGAATTCCAAGCCTTCTTGCTTCAAGAGTAGCAATTCTTTCTTTCCGTGGGTCCACAACAAAAAGTGCATCGGGAAGTTTTTTCATTCCCTTAATTCCGCTGAAATTTCTTTCCAGCCTTTCCTTTTCTTTAAGCAAACTAGCAACTTCTTTTTTGGGCAATCTTTCAAAGTAACCTGTACTTTCCCATTCCTCAATCTCTAAAAGTCGTTCAATTCGTTTACGAATCGTACGGAAATTGGTTAAGGTGCCTCCGAGCCATCTTTGGTTAATATAAAACTCACCACACCTAGTAGCTTCAAATTGTACGGCTTCTTGAGCTTGTTTTTTGGTACCAACAAACAAGACACGCCCTTTGTTCATAGCTGTACTTCTAAGAAAATCATAAGCAACTTCTATCATACGAACTGTTTTTTGGAGATCGATAATGTAGATACCGTTGCGCTCGATAAAAATATAAGGTTTCATTTTGGGGTTCCAACGGCGTGTTTGATGTCCAAAATGCACGCCGGCTTCGAGTAATTGTTTCATTGACACGACTGACAATGTAATATACACCTCCGTGGTTTTTCCGCCGCCATCACCAGGGGCCTCCCTTTAGTAGAATAAGCACCACGGTAAAATGATGGCGTGTGTGTTTGGTTTTAACCTCACGTAGTATATCACATTCTGCTGAGTTATGCCCCACGTATATCTATAATTTGGCCTTTTGTGGAATGAAATAGTTCCTTCCCCTCTTCTTCATCGCTTTCATATAAGTTCTTGTTAGTAGAATTGTCATCTTCAGCATTGTGTCTTTGTTGCGAATCTTTGTTGATCTCTAGTTTCTCAGGTTTTTGGCTCTTAGATACGATTCGAGCCTTTTCAGATACTTCTTTTGAAAAAGTGGATGACTGCGATTGAAATCGTGCATCTCCTTGTCTTGCAGCTGTATCGGCCAATCTAGCCACGTCAGGAGACTTTGGTAAACTAGTTACCATATCAATTGGCTTCATCGGGTTTCACTCCAATATGCACTTGTTCTTCAAGAGAATCAAAACGACGCTCGTTTAAACCAAAGAATGCTTGAACACCGGGCAATACTCGTTTGGCGAAAAGATATCCTTGCCGTGAGCGGTCAATAATGTCTTCTACCGTAACGAGCATATCGTTAAGCTCCTTTAATCTAGCTTCGAAATTTTTGCTCATTCTTTGAACCCGCAAATTATCAAGCTGAAAACGAGTCTCCTCAGCCGAATGGTAACCAACGTAGTTAATTTTCCGGATCTCATCTTTTATGGTAGATATTTCCCTGATGATTTCTTCATGTCTTCTACGTAGTTTCGGACTTGCACCGATTTTCAAT
The DNA here is from genome assembly GCA_964406505.1 of uncultured Eubacteriales bacterium. GTDB lineage: Bacteria > Bacillota > Sulfobacillia > Fermentithermobacillales > Fermentithermobacillaceae > DTU015. The sequence goes on along the minus strand of CAYORX010000020.1, from coordinate 12,315 downwards.
ATAGTAGAGACACCCATTGGCGAACCTATTAAAGAAGTAATTACCCCATATTGAGCGACAACTAATCCGCCGACAATTCGACCCCTGTCTTGACTAGTTTTGAAAATCCGTTCTGTTTCTAAGATGCTGTGCATTACGGCGTCTGATATATATATGTTTCCGAATGCGCGTATCGTTGAGTTCTCACAGTATTTAGCAAACACGTCTCCGCCGGATTCAATAATTTCACCGGGTGCATTTATTCCACCTTTTATTGAAATATTTCCGGCGCAATTTGCTGAACCATACAGATTACCTTGAACAGACAAAGAACCCCAACAAGACACTTTAAAACCTTGTAATACATTGCCGTTAACTTTAAGGTTTCCGGGAAAAAAAATGTCTCCAGTTTCAGGGCCGATATCCCCGTTTATTTTCATAGAAGAAAGTACTGCAGGTGCTTGTTCAACTATATAAGGAATGCCTGATTTAATTGCTACAATACGTTTACCATCTTTGGATATTGCAGTATTGGATCCACACCTAAGCACGGGTTTATCATCAAAGTAAGGAATTTTTTCACCAGTTACAGCAATACCCAAACTACAGTTTGCATGATTACGTACAAAAGCTAACGTGCTCCCTTCACGCACCCTGCCCCTTATAATTATCTGTTTCCATAGGCTCTGAAAATCACTGTTTACATCAACTTCAGCCGGGGGCCGTCCATGTGAAGGGCCAAAAGTGAAAACTACGCGAGGTTTCGGTGAACTTTCTGGACAATCGGCATGTTGAGGTGGTATTCCCCAAGCCACTTGATAAGGCTTATCTCTAC
>CAYORX010000020.1:0-11491 GCA_964406505.1 uncultured Eubacteriales bacterium | reverse complement strand
GAAATGCATGTACTTATTGCAGAATCAGAAATCCCAAACACGACGCCCTTATCATACAAAGCCTGTTTAACTTGGTTTAATTTCCAATCTCCCTTTTGAGGAAGAACCAAATACGCCGCCATTTTATTACCGGATATCAAAATTTTAAGTTGCTTTGTACTTTTCATATCGAAACCCCCGCATAACATATTAATGCATATCGTCCGCAGAGAACACTCCTTTAAGCCTTGCTACGGCTTTTGTGTGGAGCTGAGATATTCTTGAAGGCGACACTTTTAGAATCATTCCGATTTCTTTTACTGTCAATCCTTCATAATAATAAAGGGTTATCACGAATCTTTCGCGTTCAGGTAATCTTTCTATGGCTTTAGCTAGATATTCTTTTTTGAAAGTCCATTCTGTTTCAGCGAGAGGATCTTGTGCTTTATCATCTTTTATTTCGGGAGATCGGAAAGTTCCTTCTGTATCATCAGGTTTTGACCAAATATCTTCTAATGAAAAGATCGCGGAAGAAGCCATATCCTGAATTCGTTTATTGTAATCATCTATAGATATGCCAAGTTCTGCAGCGATCTCAGCATCGGTAGCTGAACGGCCAAGCCGATTTTCAACGTCTCTTATGGCTTCTTCGGTACGTCTATTCCTATGTCGTACCGAAACAGGAACCCAATCCATTGAGCGCAGACCATCTATCATTGAACCTCGAATTCTAGCAATTGCGTAGGTTTCAAATTTAACTCCACGTTGCAAGTCAAAACGCTCCATGGCGTCAAGAAGTCCTAAACTCCCGTATCCTATTAAATCTCCTACCTCAACATTTTTTGGTAAGTTAATTGCAACCCTATTAGCTACATATTTTACTAAAGGTGCATAGTGAGTTATGAGCATTTCCCTTGCGGACTTGTCCCGTAAAATCTTATAATCCCGCCAAAGCGCATCAATTTTTTCTATCGGAATATTATTTGTTTTGCCCATGGCGACCCTCCAATCCGTTAGCTAAAACGGCTCTAGCTATCTTGTCTTGGTCATGTGACGCAACGGAAATAAATTTAATTCCTACAGCATTAGATAAACCTGCGGAATCTAGCAATCTTACGACTTTTGCCAAACCAAAGATTGGTCCTCCCGGTATAAGCAGTTCAAACTCTAAAACTTCGTCCAATTTAACTTCTGTTTCTGTAAAAATCGCCGCTCCCCCAGCAGATATATTTAGTGTAGTTGAACGCTGCCACTCACTGTGCTTACCTTTTTCATTTTTGCAGATCCTCCTAAAGTAAAGCACATAGTTTGATTCACTTCGGAAATTATTTCGTTTTTCTGTTCTTTCACTCAACTTTAATCACCTTGACTGCTTCAATATTCGCCCTATAATCCAATTCTTCGTAGGCTACAACGTGAATTCCAGGTACAACTCTAGACGCAATTTGATACATTTGCCCACGACAAGCCGCTGAAGTAAGTAAAACAGGTTTTGGAGCCTTAATAATTAGTTCGCTCATCCCTTGAGATACTGCCTGCATAATTTGGGTAAGTCTTTCTGAAGGAAGAGCAACGAAAGTGCCGCGATCCCCTGTTCTTGTCGCTTCAAGCAATTCCTGCTCTAATGCAGGATCTACAGTAGCCACCGGAAAAGGCCCTTTATCCAATCCGATAACTGAAGTGATAAGCCTTGAAAGTCCTTCGCGAACCCGCATAGTAAGGTAATCTGGCTCTTTCGATATTTTCGCAGCATCTGCGATACTTTCAATTATAGTTACAAGATCTTTGATAGGTATTTCTTCCCGCAATAGATTTTGAAGTACCTTTTGAATATCACCTACAGATACCAAGTCAGGAATAGTTTCTTCCACACACGACGCATTTTCATCTTTAACCAACTCAATAAGATTATGCGTTTCCTGCCGAGTTAGCAGCAAAAAGGCATTCTTTTTGAGCACTTCCGTGAGATGGGTAGCTAGTACTGCAGACGCTTCGATCACGGTGTAACCTTGGGCTTCTGCCTCTTCCCTTTGGTCTTTGGTAATCCATACGATATCCAATCCAAATGCAGGTTCTTTTCCTGGAATCCCATCAAGTTGGTTCTCAGAGGGTGTGCCTTCTATGGCCATTAATCTGTCTGGATAAACCTTGCCAGAGCCAATTCCGACTCCCCTTAGATTGATACCATATTCGTTAGGGCCTAACCCGGCAAAATTATCACGCACTCTAACAACCGGAATAACAATTCCCAGTTCGGATGCAAGCTGTCTTCTTACCATAACTATTCGATCCATAAGATCGCCTCCCTGGGAGGGGTCAGCAATAGGGAGTAGGGCCAAACCAAACTCAATTTCAAGTGGATCAACCCTAATAAGACTTGAAGCGGCTTCCGGTCTTTTTTGGTTTTCTAACTCTTTTATATAGGCCTCTTCCCGCTCTTTGGATTCACGAAAAGATTGTGCCTGTTGCGCTGTTTTACTCAAAAACAACCACACGGAACCTAGTCCCATAAGAGAAATCTTGGGTAATCCCGGAACAAGTGCCAAAACAATCAAAGCTATACCAGTCATACCAAGCGCTTTAGGCGATGCTGCAATTTGGCTAAACACGTCTGCACTTAAATTTTCTTGAGAGGCGCTGCGGGTAACAATGATTCCTGTTGCCGTTGAAATGATTAGAGCAGGTAATTGACTTACTAAACCGTCTCCAACCGTCAATAACGCATATTTATGCCAAGATTCAGCCGCAGGTAATCCGTGTTGAAGCATACCAACCCCAAACCCACCTAATAGATTAACCACCGTAATTATGAGTCCAGCTATAGCATCACCTTTAACAAATTTGCTAGCGCCATCCATGGCACCGTAAAAATCGGCTTCATGTTCGACTGATTTGCGACGAATTCGCGCGTCCTCTTCAGTTATAAGCCCAGCATTTAAATCGGCATCGATTGACATCTGCTTACCAGGCATGGCATCCAAGGTGAATCGTGCCGCTACTTCTGCAACTCGTTCCGCTCCGCGTGTGATAACAACAAATTGTATTATTACAAGAATTACAAAGACGACCAACCCAACAACTTCATTGCCCCCAACCACAAATTGCCCGAAGGCTTGAATTATACGCCCTGCTTCGTATTTCAGCAGTATAAGCCTAGTTGAAGATACGTTAATAGCTAATCTAAACAACGTCATTATTAGGAGCAAGGAAGGAAAAACCGAAAATTCAAGCGGTTCCTTGGTGTACATGGTAAGTAGAAGTATAACTATCGCCATGCTAAAATTAACCGCTATTAATATATCCAACATTACTGCCGGTAGCGGGACTACCATCATCGCTACTATTAGTACTACAAATACTGATACGAGACTGCCACCGCTTTTAGCAAGCATTAAATTCCCTCCATAAGCGTCCTACCAGACAATCGATACACATATGCTAAGACTTGCGCAACAGCTTGATACAACTCTTCTGGAATCGTATCCCCAACATCAACAGCATAGTAAAGTGCCCTTGTCAACGGGGGATCTTCCACAACATATACGTCGTTTTCTTCTGCGACTCGCAAAATCCTTAAGGCTAATTCGTCAAGACCCTTTGCAACGACCTTTGGCGCGAAATCTTCTTCCATATGATACTTCAATCCTACGGCGTAATGAGTTGGGTTTTTTAAAATTACATCGGCGGCCGGAATCTCCTGCATCATACGTCTCATGGCGATCTGTCTTTGTCTTTGTCTAATTGCTTGGCGTACTTCGGGCTTACCTTCTATATCTTTCATTTCTTCTTTAATCTCTTGATGAGTCATTTTCAAAGTTTTTTCATGTTCCCACCACTGATATACATAATCTAGCACTCCGATCAAAACTAGCAAAATGCTAGAATTGATTAATATTTTTTCTAGCCATTGCATAACCAGCGGAACTAAATGCATTAGATCGATTACTATAAGCGAAGAAAGTTCAGACCATACAGACTTACACGTATTCCATGTTACTAAACCGATTAACCAAGCCTTCATTACTGATTTAATTAAGCTTTGTAAGGTTCTTCGAGTAAAAATTCGTTTTAACCCATCCAAGGGGTTGAGCCTTTTTATATCTGGAAGCAACAAATTGGGTGTAGACATAAAACCAATCTGCGCAAGCGATGTACCTACTCCAAAAATGACTGCCGCCCCCATAACAGGTGACACTGCTATCAAAAAAGTTAATAGTATATCTTTCATTACATCGCCGACCCACAGAGTCGTAGGGGTTAAAGGTTGTATTGATGACCAGATTCGGGCTGATCTTTCCATTATTACGCCTACACTGAATTTCAAAGAGTACTTTAAAGTTAGCACCGTAAAAAAGATGCTAACTGCCGAAGTGAGATCTTGACTGAATGCAACTTGCCCTTTTTCCCTAGCTTGCTTGCGTCGCCTTGGAGTCGCAGGTTGTCTTTTTTCTTCTGCAAAGAGTTGAATATCTATCTTAAGACCTAGATTCATCTACTCATTACCTCCATTAGCGTTTCTGAAAGATCGTATACGTACCGTGCAATCTCCTTCGTGAATACACCATAAAAAGTTAAAGAACCCGATAAAATTCCAAGCCCTATCAAAGTTTTAATAGGTATCCCAACGACAAATACATTTAGTTGTGGCACTGTTCTCGCAATTACTCCCAATGAGAAATCTACGATCAAAGTGGCAACCCAAACAGGCGATGATAATACTACGGCGATCCTCAGCATTAGAGATATAGCGTCGAGCCCTAATTTTGCCCATTGGGTTGGAACAAAAGCTGCCCCTGCGGGTATTAATTCAAAAGATCTAAACAATGCTTTTAACAACATATGATGGCCATTCATAGTTAAAAATATCAATATTATAAGCAAATACTTAAAAGTACCGAATATTGGTGAGGTTTGTCCGTAATGCGGATCTACAACATTCGCCATTCCAAATCCGATTTTCATATCTACTATGTATCCAGCTGTCTCTATCGCGGCCATAATAACAGTACCACTAAAACCTAAAATAAGACCGAAAGTTACTTCGCCTAAGGCAGAATACATAAATCCCCCCAGAGTGGTTGGCGACTCTATTGCAGAAATGAGCGGCCAAAGAATATATCCCGTTAGAAGTGATACCGTAGCTTTTATTAGTCCCGGAACATACCTGGTTCCCAATATAGGAGCCGTTATCATAAATCCTATAGTCCGCAAAGTAATCCACAGCAACGGAAAAACCGTTTCTAACCAAGTCGCCACCAACTTCCCCCCTTAAAAAGTACGTTATGCCCCTTTTCAAACTAAGTTTGGCATCCGTTCAATCAGCCTTAATGTAAAATCTACTAAAGTCCTTAACATCCACCCGCCAAACAACATAAGACTTAGCATAACTGCAACTATTTTGGGCACGAAACTCAAAGTTTGATCATGTATTTGAGTGGTTGCTTGAAATATAGATACCATAAGTCCTACCGCTACTGAAATGACCAAACATGGCATTGCTACCAAAAGGGTTGTTCCCAGCGTTTCTTTTCCGATTGATACCACTTGATCGAGTGACATCGTTATTCCCCCTAACAATTCGATTGGTTCGCTTGCGTTTGACACTATCTGAAACTAGCTACTAACGATTTGGTAATAAGCCCCCAACCATCTACTAATACAAAAAGCAAGAGCTTAAACGGTAATGAAATTAAAACTGGCGGGAGCATTAACATGCCCATGGACATCAAGGTAGAGGCCACGATCATATCGATAACTAAGAACGGCAAAAACAATATGAACCCCATTTCGAAAGCGGTTTTAAGTTCAGAAATCGCAAATGCAGGGACAATTTGAACCAACGACATTTCTTCTGGAGAAGAAACTATATTTTCATTACTAAGTTCAGCAAAAAGAGCTAAATCTTTTTCTCTTGTCTGCCTTAGCATAAAATGCTTAATAGGTTCTTGGCCCGCTAAAATGGCTTCTTGGGCGACAATTTCGCCTGATACATAAGGCGAAATGGCTAATTCGTTGACTTGAGTCCAAGTGGGGGACATTACGAAAAATGTGAGAAGCAAAGCTAAACCGACAAGTACTTGATTAGGGGGAGTCTGCTGCGTTCCCAAACTGGTGCGCAAAAAAGAGAATACAATAACTATACGCGTAAACGAAGTGGTTAATATTAATATTGCCGGTGCTATGGTTAACACTGTAAGAAGCGCCAAAATTCCTAATGCGTTTAATAGCCCGCCGTGTTCTGTATCACCGTCAATTTTGATATCTATGTTGGGAATTATATTTTCTGTAGCCGCGAAAGCATGTCCGCCTAGTAAAAAGGTCAATACAATCCCTATACAAATCACGGTAACAGTTTTCGTAAAGTTAGAACGTTTAAAAAACTTAGATAACTGTTTTAAATATTGATCAGCAAATGTCATTTTGGTGGTTCTAGATTCGATGTCATCTTGTTGTTTAAACATTTTATCAAATTCAGAATCGGTAATCCGTTTAAGAAGTGTAACATTGTAATTCGTAACGCCTAGAATCAGAACAAAATCAGCTATTTTGACCATACAAACCATACGTTCTTTACCTAGCATCAAAGAATCCACTAAACGAAAATGAGATGCTAAACGACCCGGTTTAAAGTAACGATGCCAAAAGCGTATGATGATTAGGGCCAATAGGCCCATTAAGCCCAATAAGCCTGTTATTTTAAAGAATTCAGAGGATAAAGAGTGTGAGTTCATGTCGTTGCCGAAAACCCGGCGGACCCCCCTCGTTTTGTCATCTGTCTATCTATTAGCCTATTAGCCGCCTGGCTACATGTATATAAAAAAGGCTTAATCACCTTTTAATTTTTGCTTAAAACCTCTTGGATCCTTACCCCAAAATTCTCATCGATTACTACAACTTCGCCTTTGGCAAATGCTCGCCCATTAACCAGAATATCAACTGGATCGCCGGCAAGCCGATCCAATTCAACTATAGAACCCACAGTAAGATTCAGTAAATCTTTTACATAGCACTTGGACTTCCCTAACTCAACACTAATGGATAAAGGAATATCCATTAGTACTCCCATATCCGCTATGGGCTGTTTAGACAATGGTTCCATATCAAATTCTTTAAAATCAGCAACTTTAATCGACGGGTGCCCAGTAGACTCCGTGACCGCCTGAGTCGTTTTTTTGTTTGCATGAACATCTTCAGTGGGCGGCTCGTCCGATTCAGTCACAGTTTTCTCAACATCGCTAGGTACGTTTTCCGCTTCTTTCAACAACGCTTCTATCTCTTCTTGGCTAAGATTACCGCTATTCATAGAAAATCAACTCCTAACTATTGTCACATCTTGGTGAAATAATTCGCGCAGCCATTCTTAAATTCACCTGGCCAAGTTCTACATTAAATTTAGGTTTACCTAAAAGATGCAGTACTGCGTAATCGCCCACACGCGCATCAAGTTCGATAATATCCCCTGGTTTAACAGACATTACATCTTTCATTAACAATGTTCTGTTCCCGATACGGCACGATATTGGAATTTCTACGTTCTGAATAGCAGTAGACACGTTTTCTTCGCCTTTTTCATTACTATGCTCGTCTCTTTTAGAAAACCATCGGTGAGCCGACAACGCGGATAATATAGGCTCTAGCAGCACATACGGAAGACAAAACTCTATATCGCCCGATTGTGCACCAAATTTTATTCCGACCGTAACTGACATTACGATGTCGTTTGGAGCCATAGCTTGCTGCACAAATAAAGGGTTCACTTCTATAGTTCCAACCGAAAGGTCATGTTGCTCTATGTTAAACTCCTTTAATGCAGTAGAAAGCGTCTGGCTCATAGTATCAGCAATGCGTCTCAACACAGCAGTTTCTATTTCTGTCAATGTCCTTGATACCGCCGTCGCGTTTCCGGAGCCCCCGCAAAGCCTGTCCACCATCAAAAGAGCGATTTTGGGGCTAAAATTTATTAACATATTTGACGACAGGGATTCCCATTCAACCACTGCTACTGAACAAGGATCAGATAGATTGGTCGAAAACTCTTCATATGTAATTTGATCTACTGATTCAACGTTAGAATGAATAGCTAACCGAAAAAGTCCCGAGAAGTACGATGTGACTAACCGGCTAAAATTATCAAACAAAAGTTGAACACCGCGTAAGTGGTCTTTAGAAAACTTATCAGGTCGTTTAAAATCATATACGCGTAACCTTGGCTTTACTACTTGCGATCCGCCTTCCCCTACATCTTCCGTTATCATCGAACTAATCAGATCTTCAATTTCTTTCTGTGTAAGGGCCAACCCAGATCACCCCCGCAAAATAACTATTGAACAATAAATTCTGTAAAAAACACTTCCGCAACCATCCCAGGGTATTTACTGTTAAACCAATCGAAAATCTCGGTTTGTAGATTGCGTAAACCCATTTCGCCCGACAGTTCTTCAAGAGTCTTGGAACGTAACAGCGCATATATATCTGTTTTAATTTCCGAGTTGCGTTTCACTAATTGTTGCAAGCTGTAGTCGTCTACGGCTTGTAAATCAAGATTAATTCGTACATACCTTCCTGAATCTTTCAAATTCGTAATAAACTGGCCCAAGGGGTAAACAGATTCGATTCCAGCCTTTTCTTCATAATTGCCGGTGTCGCTTGGAGGTAATAACCCCGGCAGGCCCCACGCTCTTGCAGCCACAGAATATCCTACGACAAATACCAGCACAGCTAATACCGCCACCCAGCCCCATTTTTTCATTTCTAACCAACCTCCAACTATCGATTTACTGCGGTTCCGCCACGGATAAAGACGGTCTTAAGATAATTACATCTACTCGACGGTTTTTCTGCCGGCCTTCCGAAGTATCATTTGTATCAATTGGATGATATTCGCCATAACCAGCAGCTTGAAGTTGCTTAGGTTCTAAATCACATTCTTCAATTAAGAACCGCACTATGTTAGTAGCCCTACCAGTTGATAATTCCCAATTGGAAGGAAATCTAGGTGTGTTAATCGCCCAATTATCAGTGTGACCTTCTACTCGAATTGGATTGTTTAATGTTTTCAATAGTTCTCCAACTTTTATAAGTACATCTCGGGATTCTGAACGCAAACCATCTTGCCCAACATCAAATAAAACTGTATCAGCCAGCCGAAACACTACACCGCGTTCTTCCATCTCAACAGACACCTTGTCGCTTAAGCCCGCTTGAGACAGTTCTTCTTTGAATTCGGCAGCCATAATCCTCATAAGCGCCATTTCTTGAGCTATTAAATGCGCTTGTAAATCTTGCGGTTCAAACACATCTTCAGATGGAGGGAGTGTGGGTGTCACTGAACCTTCCATAATCCCCAACGCTCCTTGCAAAGAAGACATTACAGCTTTAAACTTGTCGATTTCCACCGCTGACATAGAAAATAACAAGATGAAAAAACATAGAAGTAAAGTAACCATATCAGCGTAAGTATTCATCCAAGAAGTTTGGCGCTGCTCATCTTCATCGGGCATGCATCGATATTTCATCACCCACCTCCTCTCCGAACCGTGACCTTATTGTAATTTTATCCCGTTGCTTTGGTGCCAAAAACGACCTAAGTTTTTCCTGAACGATCCTTGGGTTGTCACCAGCCTGAATAGATAAAACTCCTTCAATAACGGCCTCTTTACTGTAGATTTCATCAATGCTTTTGCTTTTTAACTTGTTTGCCATGGGTAAGCAAATCATATTAGCTAAAACAGAACCATAGAAAGTTGTTACCAATGCAGTAGCCATACCTGGTCCAATTGCATCTGGATTATCCAATTTGACCAACATTTGAATAAGCCCGATTAAAGTTCCCAACATACCGAAGGCTGGTGCGAACGAACCCATGGTTTCAAAAACACCTTGTCCGATTCTGTGGCGTTGAGACACAAAAGCAAGCTCGGTTTCAAGGATGTTTCTGACAAGCTCCGGCGTGGTACCATCCACTACCAACCTAATTCCCTTTTGCAAAAACAAATCATCAAGGGCGTCTGCATCTTCGTCCAATGCTAATAATCCTTCTCGCCTTGCTTTATCAGCGAATCCTACTATCGTATTAATCGTTTCCGAAAGATCGTGATGTGTAGAAGTAAAAGCATTTTTGGCAATTGATATAACATCCATAAAGGTGCCCAAGGAATAACTGATAAGCGTAGCTGTGAGGGTACCTCCTATAGTGATTAACACGGATGAAACATCCCAAAACACCGCAAGGCTGCCTCCGTTAAGCATTGCCCATACTAGAAGAACAAATCCTGATACTATTCCAATTACAGACGCCCTATCCATTTTCGCTCACCTCATAAAACTATCTCTTCAAATTAACCAATTCTTGCAACAATTCATCAGATACCGTGATAACTCTAGAATTAGCTTGAAATCCCCTTTGTGTGATTATCATTTGGGTAAATTCCTCTGCGAGGTCCACATTTGACATTTCTAAGGACGTTGGGGCTACTGTACCTCGGCCAGAAGTTCCTGCTTCTCCAACAGCGTCTCTCAAAGTACCCGAATTGTTAGATTCGATATACAAGTTTTTGCCTACGCTAATAAGTCCTGATGGATTGGGGAATGCGGCAAGGGCGATCTGTCCTAACACCTGATTTCTCCCATTTGAAAAGAAACCGGATATCACGCCATTGGAATCAAATGTATACGAATCAAGGGTACCGGTAGGACAACCATTCACGGCACCTGACCCTACGGTCGTAGGTCCTGCAACTTGGGTCAATTTGATAAAATCCATAGTCAATGTTATGTCATCAGCGCCAACTACTTCCATTTCAAGCGTTGGATTACCTGACTCACCGCCTACGTATCTTCCATTCACATCAAACTGAATTGTGCCCTCTAGCTCATTGGCAGACGTTACTCCGCTCGGCAGTACAGCAGTCCATTTCCACGTGTTTTGAAGTACCATATCGTCTTCGTCTAGTTGCCTTTCAAATGTCATCTCAATGGTATGTGCCCTACCCAAAGAATCGTAGATGCTAACAGCGGTAATTTTTTTAAAATCGTCCGGTGCTTCTGCATCCAAATTTTTTACCCATTCAACTTTACTGGTAGCCTTGGCTGGCATATTTGAACCTAACTGTATAGATAGTGGTTCTAAGTTTTGATCTGTTCGGTTAGCAGGCAAATTACCATTGGAATCAGAAATCCAGCCTAAAACTTTTCTGCCTTCGTAATCGACTAACACATTATCGCCATCAATGGCAAAGTTGCCCACACGGGTACAAGCTAGATTTTCACCATCGCGTACGATAAAAAAGCCATTGCCTTCTATAGCAACATCAGTCATCCGTGAAGTAGGCTGTAAACTACCGGGAGTTTGAACTATATCTATACTTGCCACATCTACCCCTAGCCCAATCTGCATAGGGTTAGTGCCTCCCCTTTCAGTTTCTGAGTTGCCGGACGGCGAGCTTGCGCCCCTAATGGTCTGACTAAATACCTCTTGAAACGTCATTCTGCTAGATTTGTAGCCAGGAGTATT
>CAYORX010000019.1:0-36299 GCA_964406505.1 uncultured Eubacteriales bacterium | reverse complement strand
ATTAATTGGTGAAGTTATAGAACTTAAAGATGATACCGCTTCAATCCAGGTTTACGAGGAAACATCTGGGGTTGGTCCCGGAGAGCCGGTAGTTTCGACAGGTGTTCCTCTTAGCGTTGAACTAGGGCCGGGGTTAATCGGAGCGATGTTTGATGGAATTCAAAGACCTCTTAATGTTTTGGCAGATATGTCCGGAGATTTTATTTCCCGCGGTCTCGAAGCTAACGGACTTGACAGGGAAAAACTGTGGCATTTCGTACCTTCTGTGAAGGTAGGCCAGGCCGTAGGTTCAGGAGATATCATTGGGACTGTGCAAGAATCGCCTGTTGTAGAGCACAAAGTTTTGGTGCCGCCTGACTTGAGCCAAGGTGTTGTTAAAACCATCAGCGAAGGCGAGTTTATCGTTACAGAGACGGTATGTGTAATTGATACCAAGCAAGGCGAACGCGCTATCAGCCTGCTACAAAGGTGGCCTGTGCGTGTACCTAGGCCGGTAAAAGATAAACTTCCGCCTTCGGAACCGCTTATCACAGGGCAACGGATCATAGATGCTTTCTTTCCTATAGCAAAGGGAGGGACAGCGTGCGTGCCGGGACCTTTCGGAAGCGGTAAGACAGTTATTCAGCACCAGCTGGCAAAATGGGCTAATGCTGAGATCATAGTTTACATCGGTTGTGGGGAACGCGGTAATGAGATGACTGACGTGTTGTTAGAATTCCCCGAGCTCATTGACCCGGGCACAGGAAGGCCGCTTATGGAGCGTACGATATTGGTAGCCAATACATCGAATATGCCGGTAGCAGCGCGCGAAGCTTCTGTTTATACCGGAATAACCATTGCTGAATACTACAGAGATATGGGGTACGATGTAGCTCTTATGGCAGACTCTACCTCACGATGGGCTGAAGCACTGCGTGAAATTTCAGGTCGCTTGGAAGAAATGCCTGGCGAAGAAGGTTACCCTGCATATCTAGGTTCAAGGCTTTCTGAGTTTTACGAAAGAGCAGGAAGGGCACGGCTGATCAGTTCAGACGAACGTTTCGGGGCGTTAAGCGCTATAGGTGCCGTTTCGCCTCCCGGGGGTGACTTGTCGGAACCTGTTACCCAAGCTACCTTACGTGTCGTAAAAGTATTTTGGGGCTTGGACGATAGACTAGCGGCGCGCAAACACTTTCCCGCCATTAACTGGCTCAACAGTTATTCCCTTTACACTGATAGGCTCGATCCATATTTTAGAGAAAATCTGGGAAGAGACTTTCCGGATATGCGAGATGAAGCTGTTGCCATTCTTCAAGAAGAAGACGAATTGTTAGAAATAGTCAGGCTCGTGGGCCTAGATTCGCTTTCTGATAGACAAAGAATGCTTCTTGAAACTGCTAAATCACTGCGAGAAGATTTTTTGTACCAAAGTGCGTTTCACGAGATAGATACGTATTGCTCTCAGAAAAAACAATACGATATCCTTAAAATCGTGCTAGATTTCCACCATATGGGAATGGAACTTCTTCAGAAAGGTGTAAAACTCGAAACCATCTTAGAAATGGAAGTTAGAGAACGTATCGCAAGGGCGAGGATAGTTCCTGAAGATGAGTGGCCTGCGGAGTTCGAATCGATAGTTGCTGTAATTCGCGATGAGGCCGGGCAATATATCCGTTAGAGATATCATATATGAACATAAAGTTTTAGCATGGGGGAATTCTATATGCCGTTGGAATATACGACCATTACAGAGGTGTCTGGACCGCTTATCGTGGTCGAACAAGTTTCCGACGTTCACTTTGATGAACTAGTTGAAATAGAAACAGGGAGCGGCGAAATTCGCAGGGGGCGAGTATTGGAAGCCGCAGAAAACATGGCTCTTGTGCAGCTTTTTGAGGGTACTTCGGGGCTCGACGTTAAGTCATCGAAAGTAAGGTTTTTAGGGCGAGTGCTTGAGATTCCTGTATCGCCGGATATTTTAGGGCGAGTGTTCGATGGGGCAGGTAATCCGGCTGACGGTGGATCGCGAATTTTACCTGATAAACGGCTTGATATAAGCGGTAATCCTATAAACCCTTTCGCGCGTGCGTACCCTTCGGAATTTATTCAAACAGGTATTTCTTCGATCGACTGCATGAATCCACTGGTTCGGGGTCAAAAGCTGCCTATTTTTTCAGGCGCAGGGCTTCCGCACGCTCAAATTGCTTCGCAAATTGCAAGGCAAGCTACTGTGCTTGGAACTAAAGAGCCGTTCGCTGTCGTGTTCGGGGCATTAGGTATTACGTTTGAAGAGGCAGATTATTTTCTTTCAACCTTCAGGGCTACAGGGGCACTTGACAGGTCTGTAGTGTTTACTAACCTAGCTAACGACCCTGTTATCGAGAGAATTGCTACGCCAAAAATGGTGCTTACTGTAGCTGAGTATTTAGCTTTCGAACTTGGCATGCATGTGTTAGTCATTTTGACCGATATGACGAACTATGCAGAAGCTTTACGCGAAGTGTCAGCCGCAAGGAAAGAGGTACCTGGGCGTAGGGGGTATCCGGGGTATATGTATACAGACCTTGCTTCTATTTACGAAAGGGCGGGGCGAATCGAAGGCAAACCTGGTTCTATCACTCAAATTCCTATCCTTACAATGCCTGAAGATGATAAAACACATCCGATTCCCGACCTAACCGGGTACATTACAGAGGGTCAGATAATACTTTCAAGGGAATTGCATAGATCGGGTATTTATCCGCCTGTAGATATATCGGTATCTTTATCTAGGCTGAAAGACAAAGGGATAGGTGAAGGCAAAACCCGGCGAGATCACGCGGACGTGCTTAATCAGCTTTCTGATGTATATGACCGTGGAAAAGAAGCGAGAGATTTAGCCGTCATTTTAGGTGAGGCGGCCCTTACCGAAAATGACAAAATTTTCCTTAGATTTGCAGACGAATTCGAAAAAACATTTGTAAACCAAGGTGCCGACGAAAATAGAACCATCGAACAAACTTTGGATATCGGTTGGCGCTTAATGTCAGATCTACCCCGCATCGAACTTAAAAGGTTGTCACAGGCGAATATCGATGAGTATATGCCGGAAATTGAAGATGGAAACGCCTGAAAACCGAGTTAGGAGGTGTGGTAGGCTTTGGAGATTAAAGCAAATGCAACACGGCAAGAATTGACGCGTCTTAAAAGCAGGATACAGATGGCACAACGCGGTCACAGGTTGTTAAAGGATAAGCGCGATCAGCTAATGAGGGAATTTTTATCGATCGTACACGAAAGTCGCAGGCTTAGGCAGCAGCTTGAAGAACGATTAGAAGTTGCTTACAAAAGTTTTTCCCTGGCCCGTGCCGTATTATCACCTTCGGTGCTTGAAGAAGCGTTAATGGCACCAGGTGGAGCAGAAGAAATAGATGTTTCGTACAGGCATATTCTAAACGTTACAGTGCCCAAAATGAAGATCGTAGAACGCGAATTAAAATTTGATGAAAAAGATAGAGATGGCTCAGACGAAGCGCTTCCCGGTTATGGACTTGCAGCAACATCATCAGATTTAGATGATGCAATAGCTTACTTTAAAGGGATTTTACCTTTGATGGTGCAACTGTCTTACATCGAACGAACGGTTCATTTATTGGCAGACGAGATAGAAAAAACCAGAAGAAGAGTAAACGCTTTAGAACATGTATTGATCCCTGAATTGGAGCAAGCGGTTAAAAGCGTAGAAATGCGGTTAGACGAAATGGAGAGGGCTAACATATCCAGGCTTATGAGAATTAAGGAAATCGTTAGAGCGCGTTGATTAGCAGATTTTCACTTTACAGATCACCATTTCCGGGGATATTGCTCCTCGTTAAACAGAGACTAGATATAGAAGCAAATTGAGGAGCGTGAACATGAAGAATTTGGTTGTTTGGGGCGGTCGACCGCTTAAAGGCGAAGTGCGGTGTGATGGGGCTAAAAATGCCGCGTTGCCTATATTAGCTGGTTCGCTCCTGATGGATGAAGCACAAATTTTAGGAGTGCCTGATTTAGCCGATGTAAAAACTATGCTGTCGCTGTTAAAGGCGATCGGTGCAAATGTGATACAAATTCAAGATAAAATATATGTTAGCTTGTCGGCAACCATTAACACAGAAGCACCTTATGATCTAGTTCGAAGAATGCGTGCTTCTTTTCTCGTCATGGGTCCACTTCTAGTGCGTTTCGGAAAAGCTTCAGTACCGCTTCCCGGGGGATGCGCAATCGGTCAACGGCCTGTTGATTTGCATCTTAAAGGATTTCAAGCGATGGGTGCACGTATATCATTAGAAAAAGGTTTGGTTTGTGCCGCGGCTTCAAAACTAAGAGGTGCTCAAATATACCTTGACGTTCCATCGGTAGGCGCTACAGAGAATATTATGATGGCAGCTTGCCTAGCCGAAGGCGAAACTGTGATAGATAATGCTGCACATGAACCTGAAGTGGTAGACTTGGCCAATTTTTTAAACTCTGCTGGTGCCAATATACATGGGGCGGGAACATCTAGAATACGGATCATCGGCGTTAAAAACCTTTCGCGAACAACGTATACCATTATTCCCGACAGAATCGAAGCTGCCACTTATTTAGTTGCTGCAGCTATTACGTTAGGCAGTGTTAGAGTTAAGAATGTTATCCCCTTACATTTAAAGGCTATTTTGTCTAAATTGCGAGAATGTGGCTTTGCCGTAACTGAGCGTAGCATGGGCGTAGAGATAAATGCCGCAGCTAAAGCATGTCCCATTAATATAAAAACGCTTCCATACCCTGGCTTTCCAACTGATGCCCAAGCCCCGTTTATGTCTTTATGTAGTTTAGGTCAAGGAACAAGTATTATATCTGAAACTATATTTGAGAATCGATTTACTCATGCCGAAGAATTGAGACGCATGGGCGCGAATATACGAATTGAGGGTCCCAATGCCGTGATTGAAGGGGTTCCTTGTCTTACTGGCGCAACCGTTCAAGCGACAGATTTAAGGGCGGGTGCTGCTTTATTTACAGCGGCCCTTGCGGCACAAGGAGTAAGTTATATTACCGGAGTGGAACATTTAGAAAGGGGTTATGCAAATTTTGAAACGAAACTCCGCTCCCTTGGTGCGAAAATTACAATTTTTGATGAACCGATAGATAGAGTTTCAGGTTTTACCTCAAGAGTGTAATAAATCCCAATCCGATTAAATAGTAATCAATAAAGGTCTTTGGAGGAAAAACAATGATAAAAAAGGCCTTGCTTATTGTTTTATTTGTGATCGGATTGGTTGCCGGAATATCAAGCGTTAGTTCTACACATTTAGATCCTTTAATATCTTATCCGGTAAACGCTAGTTATCCATTTATCAATATAGATGTGTTTTACGAGGATCAAAATGAAGTAATAAGAATGGACTTAGAAGACTACGTTAAGAACGTTGTAGCATCTGAAATGCCTGCCTCGTTCCACATTGAGGCGCTTAAAGCCCAGGCCGTGCTTGCGAGAACTTATGCAATAAGAAAGATGTTGGTGTTTGGGGGCAATCCGTCTCTGCCAGGGAAAGCTGATGTGACATCGAACGCTGCGAAAGATCAAGCGTGGGCCCCAGAACAAGTGATAAAAGAACGCTGGGGAATTGTGTCATCATGGATCAATTGGCCGAAAATGGAAAAGGCAGCGGATCTAACCCAGGGCTTGATTTTGACGTATAAGGGACTGCCTGCTGAAGCAGTTTATCATTCTACATGCGGGGGAAGAACAGAAGATGCCCAAGATGTATGGGGAAATTCTGTTGATTACCTGCAAAGCGTGGTGTGTGATTTTTGCCACCATTCACCTCATTACCAAACTTCTCAAACGGTTTTAACTTCTAGTCAAATATCTGAATCTTTAGATCGTGTGGGCTTAAGCGTACCTGCATCAAAAATTCTTACTGCAGGTGGTATCGCCGTTACCTCTCTGTCTCCTACAGGGCGTGTAAAACAGTTAGATCTGAACGGTAAAACCGTAAGGGGCGTTGAATTCAGATCAGCGCTTAATCTTAAATCTACGAAGTTCACATGGTCCGTGTCAGGCGATGACATTATATTTAATGTTTCCGGTTACGGACATGGAGTAGGGATGTGCCAATATGGTGCTAATGGTGCCGCCAAAGAAGGATACGATTTTCTCGACATATTGAGCTACTATTATCCTGAAACAGATGTGGTTCGTATCTTCGAGGAATGATATGTATTAAATTCCAATGTTTTAGCGAATGCCTTCACCAAATTATGGCAATAATAATGCTGGAGGTGTTCTTATGGATCCTAATAACAATGGGCGATTTTATAGGGGAAAATTGGGCATCTTTATTTTAAATTTGAAAGACTATTTAGAATCGAAATCTTTTCGTAAGACGCGCAAAAAGATATTACTAATTGCTTTTTGCGCATTTTTGTTTGGCATAGGCATTTTTATCGGATTAAAAACTAGACCAAGCGGAGAGATTGATACTTTAATCAGCGATGATCAGAACACAGCATTCGATAACGAAGGTACTGAATCGGTAACTTCTAGCTATGAGGATGAACAAGTTCTTGTCACTCAACATGATCTTAACGATGATTCAGAACCGGAAGGTTCTGAGGTCCTAATAGAAAGCGAACCCGAGTTCGTTGAAGTTTTCGTTCCGAACAGAATCATAATGCCTGCTTCAGGGCAAATTATAAAACGTCCAGGTTGGTATTACTCGGAGGAATTGAGTGATTGGCGTTACTACACCGGTATAGATATTGCGACCAGGCCAGGAACTCAAATTCAAGCTGCAGAGGTAGGCATAATAAAGAAAATTTACCGGGATGATGATTTTGGCACGGTAATTGCAGTGATACACGGGGATAGGTATGAGACTCGTTACGGAGGGGTATCCTGTCCTGGGTTAGTTCTCGGACAGCAAATCGGCAAGGGTGAAACCATTGGGTGGGCCACCGAAGACGTTCTCCATTTTGAAATGTTCCAAAATGATGAAGCAGTAGACTTCATCGAATTTTTGGGCGACGGTAATTAGTCGAACAAGAACACTCGGTTCATGATTTTGCTGTACTCGCATATATATTACCGTAACATCCCACTAAGGGGGACGCTTGTATGAATGATGTGATATGGAAACGTGCAATTGAAATCGGTGAGTATATTACAGATACTCGTTCTACTGTTCGCGAAGCTGCAAGTATATTCGGTGTTTCGAAAAGCACTGTTCATAAGGATGTTACGGAACGGTTGCCCAAAATTCGTCCACAATTAGCTAAAATGGTGAGAGAAATATTAGATATCAACAAAGCGGAACGACATATTCGGGGGGGAGAAGCTACTAGAAGGAAGTATCAAAAAGCTAATTGATCAAAATTAACGCAATTTAGTTAAACCTGCCGTATTTTAAAGGAACTTGACATATTTCGTAGAACTTACTGCTAAGTATTGCTTTTTGAGGTGGCCCTAATGTTTGGCAGTAAGAAAGTGGGTATCGACCTAGGAACTTGTTCTGTGCTGGTGTTTGTTTCAGGAAAAGGCGTTGTATTGAAAGCCCCTTCTATCATAGCTAAACATTTAGAGACAGGACAAATTTTAGCTTTTGGCGAAAACGCTCGGAAAATGGTAGGTAGAACACCGGGGAACATCGTAACAGTGAGCCCCCTTATAGAAGGGGTAATCAATGACATTGAAGTTACCGAGGAAATGCTTCGATTTTTCTTGCGCAAAAGTTTAGGCTCAACTCCTATGTTCAAACCAACGCTTCTTTTATGTGTGCCTGCAGCCGTTACTTCTGTGGAACGGCGGGCAGTGCTTCAAGCTGGATTTGCAGCCGGTGGCAGACGAGTGTATCTGATCGAAGAGCCTTTTGCGGCAGCTCTAGGAGCAGGTATTAACATAACGGCTCCGATAGGACATATGGTAGTTGACATCGGTGGTGGTACTACTGACATCGCAGTGCTTTCGCTTAATGAAATAGTAGCAGGCACTTCTACACGTGTAGGAGGTAATGCGTTTGATAGTGCCATCATTAGACACATCAGGCGGGAGTACACCATTTTTATCGGACAGCCAACTGCTGAAACTGCAAAAATAGCTATTGGCTCAGCTCACCCAGAAGTCAATCGAGATCTTAAATGTGAAGTTAAAGGGCGCGATGCGATCACAGGGCTTCCTAGGGGCGTAATGGTTAATTCGCACGACATAAGATCTGCTTTGAAAGAACCTTTGGACCAGATCATTTACGCCATCAAGCAAATTTTAGATCGTACACCCCCGGAACTTTTGGGAGATATCATTGACCGCGGTATAATTCTTACCGGCGGCGGTGCACTTTTGAACGGTTTATCCAGGTTGATAATGGACAATACTGGCCTTCCCGTGCATGTGGCAGAAGATCCTATCTCGTGTGTTGCAAGGGGCACTATAGCTGCTTTAGAAGATCTAGATCGTTACAAGCGACATATTGAAAGCCTTTCTAAATAGTTTTACCGTAAAATTAAACCTAACTCCCTAATTTGTTACGTGATTTAACCGATAAGGTTTTAAGGGGGTTACTCACTTGATAAGAGGTGTTTTATCAGCTGCAACGGCAATGAGGGCTCAAGTACTCAATCAAGAAGTAATAGCTAACAATCTCGCTAATGCCGCTACTGTAGCATATAAAAAAGACAAAGTAGTTTTTCAAAGTTTTCATGATGCTTTAATGTACAGGTTTGATCGCCTCACGCAAACATCAGTTGGAGGATACACGGGGGGCACAGTTCTACATGATGTAAGAGTTATGAACGATACCGGTGCCGTTGAAACTACTCACAATCCCTTAGATATCGCACTGCCCCGAGACTTATATTTGGGAATTGAAACTGATGCAGGAATTCGATATACCCGTGTCGGCAACTTGGAAAAACGTGACGGATATCTAACTGCTAACGGTTACAGAGTGCTTGGCGGCAGTGGGCCAATCCAGGTGGAAACCGGTAAATGCTACAGCATATCTAATGGCGGGCATGTATTAGAAGACGGTGAACCAGTAGACAAGTTGTCTGTTTTTTCGCTTTCAGATAATTCATCGCTTATGAAAGAAGGCAACAATCTGTTTATTATACCTAGCAGCGCTTTAAATATTGTAGAATCACCAGATATATCGGTCGGAACTTTGGAAAGTTCTACCGTAGACCCCGTGTCTGAAATGGTAAGTTTGATTTCATCTTTAAGGACATATGAAGCGGCCCAAAGGGCTTTACGTGCCCACGATGAAACTTTAGAGCAAGCGGTAAATAGGGTTGGAAGGGTGTAACTTCATAAAATTGTTGTAACGGAAAGGATTGTTTGAAAATGATTAGAGCTTTGTGGTCGGGAGCAACAGGAATGGCCGCGCAACAATTCAACATAGATAATATTTCTAACAATCTTGCAAATGTTAATACTACGGGATTCAAAAGCCAAAGGGTTCATTTTAAAGATCTTTACTATCAAAACCTGTACGCCGGTGGTGATCAAGTTATATCAGTTGGCAGTGGTGTTCGCGTAGGTGGCACCCAAAGGGATTTTAGTCAAGGACCTTTGGAAAAATGTGAGGATCCTTTGTCCTTAGCCATCGAGGGAGAAGGGTTCTTCAAAGTCGCGGGTCCGGGTGATCAAACTTATTATACGCGAGATGGATCTTTTAGGCTAGATAATCAACGAAGATTGATGACGGCTTCAGGATACCCGGTTAGCATAGACGGAGGAAATACGATCCCACGCAAC
Source organism: uncultured Eubacteriales bacterium (assembly GCA_964406505.1). GTDB lineage: Bacteria > Bacillota > Sulfobacillia > Fermentithermobacillales > Fermentithermobacillaceae > DTU015. The sequence goes on along the minus strand of CAYORX010000019.1, from coordinate 26,566 downwards.
ATTATGGATTTATCAATTGATGAAGAGGGCTTGATTACAGGAAAAATTGGTGACTCTTATGTTGAAATAGGGCGAATTGAGCTAGCTATGTTTTTTAATGCGGCGGGTTTGCAAGCTATAGGTTCAAATCTTTATAGCGAAACGCCACAATCAGGGGAAGCGATTTCAGTGCGCCCCGGAGAGCAAGGTGCGGGCTCGCTTTTGCCTGGATATACTGAAAAATCCAATGTAGAAATCGTCAGCGAAATGGTAAACTTAATCGTTGCTCAAAGGGCATTTGAACTTAATTCTAAGTCTGTTGAAACAGCTGATCAGATGTGGGCGATCGCTAACAGCATAAGACGTTAAGTCAATATGCTTAAGGCAGGGGATTGAAATGTATAACAAAATAAATGGTTTGCATTACCAATACATAGCGGGTGAAACATGTACAAAGCAAGACGCTAAAATTGCCCAAGCGTGTGTCGATTTTGAATCTGTGTTTCTGACCACTCTTTGGCGCGGCATGGCTAAAAATGCTGGCGTTGATCTTGGGTCGTGGGATGTTTTGTTATCCCAATCTATGGGGAAAGTCTGGGCCCAGTCAGGAGGGATCGGGTTAGCAAAGGTGCTTTACGATAACCTGTCGAAGTCATCTTCTACTGATTCGTTTGGAGATGATTTTAATGAAAAGAGCTAATCGATTGCAAGATGGTGGTAACCGAGAATTTGCGCCAATTACCGAAATTCTTCCTCACAGAGTGCCGTTTCTATTTTTGTCTCGAATAATATCTATGCAAAACAACTTGTCAGCGATAGCGGAATACGATGTGCCGCTTAACCATCCTTTTTTTGAGGGACATTTTCCTAAGCGGCCTATATTGCCTGGGGTAATTATATTGGAAATAATGGCCCAAACTGGGGCGTTAGCTATATTGGGCGATAAGCCCAAGCGCGGGCAAGTTGTATATCTAGCTGGAATAGAAACTGCTAGGTTTAAAAAGATCGTAGAGCCGGGGCAAGTTGTCCGTGCAAATGTTGAAATCCAATCTTTACGTATGGGGATAGGGAAAGCGAGAGGCGAAGCTTTTGTAGCCGACGACCAAGTAGCTTATGCGCAAATGGTTTTCGCCTTATCAGTTTGACTATAATTTTGCTCAGTGCTACTATGTTTTAGACTGAATTCCAGCGTAAACTTGATTTAACTACATACCGCTACCTCCTGGGGGTGGAAACTTACCATGGCAACGATAGCTGAAGGAAAACAACTTTTTACTTCTGAATCTGTAACTGAAGGTCATCCAGATAAAGTGGCCGACCAAATCGTTGATGCGATTCTTGACGAAATCATATCGAAAGACAAAATGGCGCGAGTTGCTTGTGAATGCTTAGTAAAAACAGGTTTCGTTTTGGTCGCAGGTGAAATATCTACTGAGTGTTATGTTGACATGCCTGTGATTGTAAGGGAAACTTTGCGCCGAATAGGATATACCCGTGCAAAATACGGTTTTGATGCCGACACTTGCGCAGTTTTAACTGCTATTGAGGAACAATCACCAGATATTGCTCTAGGTGTTGACCATTCACTTGAATCTAAAAAAGGTGAAATGGCCGATACTTTAGGTGCAGGAGACCAGGGTTTGATGTTTGGCTATGCGTGTGATGAAACTGATGTTTACATGCCTTTATCTATTCATTTAGCACATAAACTTGCTAAACGTTTGTCCGAAGTAAGGCGGAGCAAAATTTTACCTTATTTAAGACCCGACGGAAAAACTCAAGTAACCGTCGAATATAGTGAGGGAAGACCTGTAAGGATACATACAGTGGCAATTTCGGCACAGCATGCTCGTGATGTGTCTCTCCCCAAAATACGCGAGGATGTAATAACTCATGTCATTAACAAAGATGTACATTCCGATCTCATAGACGAAGATACAAATATTTTAGTCAATGCTACCGGAAGGTTCGTTATCGGGGGTCCTCAAGGAGACAGTGGACTTTCTGGCCGCAAAATAATAGCGGATACCTACGGTGGATTCGCCAGGCATGGCGGGGGAAGTTTTTCAGGTAAAGATCCCACTAAAGTAGATCGTTCAGCCTGTTATGCTGCGCGTTATGTGGCTAAAAATGTGGTGGCCGCTGGCCTTGCGCAAGAGTGCGAAGTACAAGTTGCCTATGTAATTGGCGTAGCCAGACCCGTGTCTATTACCATTGACACTAAAAACACGGCTAAAGTGCCCGAGAGCGCTATTTTTAATGCCGTGCAGAAAGTATTTGATTTTAGACCTGGGGCCATTATTGAGCGTTTCGATCTTAGACGGCCTATTTATTCCCAAGTGTCAGTATATGGGCACTTTGGAAGGGACGACCTAGACCTTCCGTGGGAAAAACTCGATTTAAAACAACAAATTTTGAAATATATTTAAATACCGTTCCTTGCCCTTAATGCATATGTTGCTTAGGGGGAACGGTTATGATTTGCGCTCGTAAAATGATATTATCTTTAGTCTCGCTGTGGTGTATTCTAACAATATTGGAAAACATTACAACCGTGCGCGATTACTCGGCTTTAAGAATTAAATTGCATGTCATACCCGGTGGTGATGTCCAACAACTTATTGAGCCAACTGTTCGAAGTTTAAAACTCCGATTTCAAATTTCGGGTGTTGAGCCTCAAATTACCGTTGAAGCATGTAGAACCAATGCAGAATGCCAAAACATCATAAAACTACTCGTGAAAAATGGCCTTATTGATCCAAATCATTCGCATAAACCGGACTTAGTGCTTTACCTAGACAGTTTAGGCAAAATAGAACACTGAATCATTTCCACACCTTGACTTCGAGGAAGTGTATTATGTATCATCGCAAATTAACTGTAGATTCGGTTATTCGCCATATCTCATATTTAGCATTCGGAGAACCTTCCACGTGCTGCCTTTGTAATTCTTATGATGTTAGTAATGATGGGATCTGCGCTAATTGCGTTAAAGAACTGTCTGAGCAGATGGCTTCTGTTTGCAAAACGTGCGGAATGCCTGTTCCACCACCCCTCGAACTTTGTCATGACTGTAGAACTAACTTATATTACTTTGATGTTCAAAGGTCTGCCGGAATATATAAAGAAAAGCTAAAGCATGGAATTTTTAGAATGAAATACGCCGGTCAAAGATGGTTATCAAGACCGCTAGGGCGTTTGCTCAGCAAATCTGCACAAAGTTTTTTACCTGTAGATATGGTTGTACCCGTTCCCCTCAGTTCATCGAGCCGACAAAAGCGTGGGTACAATCAAGCTAAAGATCTAGCGGTAGAAGTTGCTGGTAACAATTCTTTAGTTTTTGCCGATATTTTGGTAAGGAAAGAAATACGTGAACATCAATCTCAATTAAGCCGTTTTGACAGGTGGCAGAACCTAAGAGGTACTATGAAGGTATCTCCTACGGAAAATCTTAAAGGTAGTCGAATACTGGTGGTTGATGATGTGACAACTACTGGCGCAACTCTTGACGAAGCTGCCCGAGCGTTAAAAACAGCAGGAGCAAAAAACGTCTGTTGCGTTACTCTTGCCAGGACCTTGCGCCATTGATCGCTGTACCTGTTCGATATGGTCAATATTAAGAAAGGTTGATACACTTGCAAATAAAAAATTGTGAAAACTGTGGTAAACTGTTCGCGAGTTCCGGTTCGCCTTTGTGCCCCGAATGTTTTCAAACTAAAGAGGAACAGTTTAAGAATGTTAAGAAGTATTTATCAGCAAATCCGGGTTCGTCAGCGGCGAAAATTAGCGAGGGTACAGGTGTGCCCATAGACGTGGTTATGAGTTTCGTGCGCCGTGGGCATTTAGTCGGAGTGAGTGGGAAAACTGTGTATGGTACTAAATGTGCTATCTGTAAAAAGCCCATACCGGAAGGTCGCATATGTGTCGCATGTCAACAAGCGCTTGCGGGTTCAAAATTAGATCTCAATTCACACAAAAGTTTAGAACATCAGAATCCGGACGTGCGTATACAAAAAGAATATAACAAAACAGTTTCGCAAATGTATACGATGGATTCTATACGAAAAAGGCGAAGGTGATTTTTTGCGAGCAAAGCTAAACATCTATGCGTTTCAATACGATGAATATGATAAGCGGTGGCAATTCTTGAAAGAGGCGATGTTCAATTGATGATATCCAAAACGCAAATCGATCAAGTGCTTAAGGTATATAGGGCAAGCAAAGCATCAAAACTGACTTCTCAAGATAATAATGCTGCAAAAGATGTTGGGCAAGATGATATGAAACTATCTTATAACCCAGACGATATAGAAAGGATTAAGCAGATAGCTCATGCCCAACCTGATATCCGCCTAGATAAGGTTGAACCTTTGATATGTGCATTAAAGTCAGGCGAATATCACGTCGATTCTAAATGCGTTGCAGAAAAGATGCTTGGAAGGCTTTTAGCAGACAAACTTCAATAAAAGACTTGCCTAAAAATATTTGTTACTGAAATCGCCACCGCGGGTTCGAAAGGGGCGATTGCAATGGAGCAAGAGGTTTATGGTCTTTTTTTATTGACAAGTTTGGAATCTGCTTTGGATAACCTACTTGAATCGGCGCGAGAAAAACAACATTTGGTCGTGCTTGGTGATTCTTTTCGGATTGAAGAATTATTAGTAGAAGAAGAAAAACTACTAGATGACCTCAAGCGAATTCATAATATTATAAAAAGCGATCATATGTTGTGTTTAGAAATAAGTGATTGCCCCGATGCCGTTCAAATTCAACAACGAATTCACGCGAAATTCTCTGAGTTTAAAATGATCAATGAACAAAATCAGAAACTGATATCCAAAGGTTTGGAAATCATAAAGTATGAACTGAGCTTATTAATGCCCCAAAACGAGTATTCTAACACTTTGAAAAATTCATCTATTGTATTTGATCGAAAAATTTAGCACTGGAGGTAGTTTGATTGCCATCGACATTTTCTACTCTTGAAATTGGAAAATCTGCTTTGTCTGCATTTAGGCACGCGTTAGATGTTACTGGGCACAACATAGCGAATGTGTCAACGCCTGGTTATTCTAGGCAAAGAGCAGTGCTAGAGCCGATTATTCAAAGAATATCTATTAGCCAAGGTGTCTCGGGATTAGGGGTCAAAGTATCTGATGTTGCGAGGATTAGAGACAAGTTTGTCGACGCAGTTTTACGATACGAACAAGAAAGAAAGTTAGCTTTTGAAATTCAAAAAGATGTTCTAGATCATTTACAAGTTGTTTTTGCAGAACCTTCAGATTCTAGCATACGAGAATCAGTAGATTTCTTCTGGGCATCGTGGCATGATCTATCTTCTGAACCGCAGTCTGGTTCAGCTCGAGCCCAATTAGTTGAAGCCTCTTGCTCGCTCACTGATATGCTTACACATTTAGCAGGCCAAATAGATTCACTTATAGTCGACATCGAAAATGGTATTGAAGCAACGGTTGCTAAAGTCAATTTACTTGCGGACAGAGTAAGGTCGTTGAACATTGAAATTTCTAGAGCTCTTGCGAGAAAGGAGCCTGTGGGCGATTTAATGGATAGGCGGGATTTGCTTTTAGATGAACTAGTCGGACTCAGCGGTGCTTCGGTCTCGTATTTAGACGACGGTTCAGTAAAAGTCAATTTGGGTGGAGTGCCGTTAATAGATGGATCTAAAAACTATGAATTAGATGTTGAACTTTCGGGGGAAGGAATCGAGTTTTATATACTCACAGGTCCTAACGAAAGCGATAAGATCCGATTAGATTCAGTAGGGGGAAGCCTCGGCGGGCATAAAACTGCAAGGGATGACATTGCTGCACGATTTAGACAAGATCTAAGTAATTTTGTTGGTGAACTAGTACAAGGGGTAAACGCCATACATGCATCTAGCTTAGGGATGGATTCAGATCCAACTTTCGAATTAATGCCGTTTTTCGTCGTAGGCAAAGATATATTGGCAACTGTCAGAGTCAATGAATTTATTATTGAAGATCCGAACAACATCAGAACACATGTTGGATCGGATCGTCTTGATAATTCTTTAGCTTTAGCTATCGCTGATTTCATCGAAGGTACCCAAAATGAATATCTTGAGATTCTAGAATCTCAAGAAGGTATTGACTTATCTAAAGGAAATTTTACCGATAAATGGACTGCCGTGGTAGGTAATTTGGGTATTGAGGCCCAAAGAGTGAAAAATGGTTTAGATACTCAAGAATTGCTAGTCAAAGAATTATCAAATAGAAAAGATTCTATAAGTGGGGTATCGCTCAACGAAGAAATCGCTAATCTGATCCGAGAACAACATGCATTTAATGCAGCTAGTCGCGTAATTAGCGTTGCCGACGAAATGCTCGATACCATCGTCAATAGAATGGGCATTGGTGGTCGTTAGAATGAAGGTTGAGGAAGGGGAGGTAGATTTTCGTGCGAGTGACTGATTTGTCAATGGAACGGGATTTTCTTTACAATATTTTCAAAACCGAAGAAAGGCTTGGACAATTGCAGAATCAAGCTTATTCAGGCCAATCTATTTGTCGGCCTCAAGATGACCCCATAGGGACAGCAAGATCTATATATCTACGTCATGATCTTTCCGTTAGCAAACAATATTTGCGAAATATCGACAAAGCTAGGAATTGGATGTCTCAAACTGAGCAAGCGCTGTCACATCTAACTGATCGAATTTCAAGGGCTCACCAGCTTGCTTTATATGGGTCTACTGGGACTACCCCTCCCAATGCTCGTGCTGCTATTGCGGCAGAAGTAAAGCATCTTAGCGAAGAGGCAGAAAGTATTTTACAAACTACAATCGACGGCCGAAACCTTTTGACAGGCACTATGCCTGAATGGAGACTGGCAGATGACGTTACTATCAGAGCAAAAGGTTTAGACGATTTGCAGCAAGTTGCACAGGTGCTAAAAGATCTCGCAGAAAAATTTGAGGCAGACGGCGATGAATTTGAGGATATACAGGACCTCATATCACAAATAGATGAGGTGATGGATCGCGTATTGTCTGAGCGAGCGGAGAACGGCGCAAAACTGCGCAGGCTTGATATTCTGGAAGATAAATCAACTAGCTTAGATATTGAGTATCAACGACTACTTTCTAATGTGGAAGACGTGGATATTATCGAGGTGCTCGTACGACTTAAGTCGCAAGAAGCTGCATATCAGGCTGCGTTAGCTGCGGGGGCAAGGTTAATACAACCCAGTTTACTTGAACACCTTAGGTAACGGTGTAGTGCGGCAAGGCTTGTTTTAAGATAAATAACTGGAGGGATTTAAGTGGAAATCTCCACAAAACGGTTAGGAGTCATCACCATTGACGAAACTCATGTGCTGCACTTTTCTAAAGGCCTCATTGGTTTTCCGGATCATAGAAAGTTCGTCGTTATTGATTTAGACAAAAGCGGAATTTTTAAATGGCTTCAGTCGCTAGATGACGAATCGTTAGGATTTGTGATTATCGATCCTAAAATTGCATTTAAGAATTACGATCCTGTTTTCTCTCCTAAAGATCTTGAACCCCTAGGGGCACCACATCCGAATCAATTGGTATTGCTAAGCGTGGTTACTGTGCCCGACGATATCAAACAAATGACGGTAAACCTTTTGGCGCCGCTAGTGGTAAACCCTAGAAAACGGTTTGGCAAACAAGTTATTACTGCCGATCCCACGTATAATACTAAGCATTATGTGTTTGGACCGCTCAAAGATTTGATAAAAAGGACGGGCTGATATGCTTGTTTTAACTAGACGTGTTAATGAAGCGATAATGATTGGTGAAGATGTAGTTGTACGCGTTATTGGGGTAAGAGGTCGTGGAGGTAGGGCTGCAGTGAAATTAGGCATTGATGCTCCCTCAGATACTAAAATTTTGCGTGAAGAAGTTGAAACTGAAGTGGCAAACGAAATGATGCAAGCTAAAGATCCGGTTATCAACATTGATGATTTTGAAACCGAACTAGCGCAAAAATTTGATTAAACAATGAACGCAAATATTTCGATTAACCTTCTGATCAGAATTTACACGTAGTTTCTAAATAATTCGTAAATAAGTGGCGTTTCGGGTAAATATTCAAACCAGATGGTAGTACGACATTACTGATTAGGTGGTGTACTTTTTGAACTCTCACTTAAGTTTAGATGTTACAGGGTTAGATAGTGGAACATTGATTCAAGAACTTATGAATATTGAAAGACGGCCTTTAACGGTTCTTCAAAATAAACAAGTACAGTTAGCTGAGAAAAAAGGTGCCTGGAGCACCGTCAAGTCTAAAATAGATTCGCTTTTGACTAAAATGAAATCCCTATTAGGGGAAACCCCTTATCACAAATTGGCAGTTCAACTCAACAATTCTTCTGTGGTATCCGCGTCTGTTACAGGTTCTGCTGTAACTGGAAATTACGAAATCGAAGTAGAAAGTTTAGCAACGGCCCATATTCTACATTCGCAAATTTTTTGCGTGGATCCAAACGACTCCCTCGATTTTTCTGGCACATTAACGCTAGGTTTCGGCGAAAATCTAGAATATATTGAGTATGGGATGGGTGATACTTCTGATTCACTTAATTCCATAGCAGCAAAAATCAACGGGATTAAAGAACTTGGTATAAAAGCCTCTGTACTTCAAGTTGGTCATTCAGAATATCGAATGGTGCTAGTTGCTGAGTCTACCGGCCAGGAAATTACCATTGAGAACAGCGGAGACGGATCTCTTTTTGACTTGGATTCGGAAGAAATGAATGTGCGTTTACCGTCTAACGCCGCATTCAAGATAAATGGCGTTGAATTTGAGTGGGATTCAAACCACGTTGCCGATGCTATCCCAGGCGTAATCTTAGACCTTCTGGAAGTAGGCACTACTCGTGCAGAAGTGAACTATGATGATGATGCTTTGGTTGCCGCCGTTCAAGAATTTGTCGATGAATACAATAGTTTTGTAGATCTGACTGCAAAGTATACATCTTGGAATAACGATACTAAAAAGGCAGGTTTGTTGTTTGGTGATCCTTTGTTACAAAGACTTGTTAACAGTATTCAACAAACGATCTTCAAAGAGTTTTCCGATAAGAGTGAGAACTTTAAATTTGCAGGTGCAATAGGGATAAGTACTGGCAAATTAGGTTCGTTTTTAAGAGATGGCAAAATAATGTTAGATGAATCAAAATTTAAAGAAGCGTTATCTGAAAATAGGGATGCCGTAGCATCGCTTCTAGGAAATACCGACGATGATTCTGCAGGTATACTGTCGAGTCTGCGCCAAGTGTTGCAAACTTATGCCGCTTATGACGGGCTATTACCTTTGCGTGAAAGCCAGATAGATTCTCAAAGCAAAGACATTACCCGTCAGATCGAAAACATGGAAAGACGATTGGAAATGCGATTCAACAATCTTAAACGACAATTTGCTGGTCTAGAATCACTTTTGATGCAGATGAACTCCCAAGGTGCTTGGCTGTCACAACAGATACAAGCTTTATTTTAGGGTTGAAGGTATTGAAAGACTGGGTGATTAAATTTGGCGAACATGGGCAATATGGCTGTTAGACAAAAGGCGTTGAATATCTATAGGCATTCGCGGATAGAGACCGCTTCTCCTGCTGAACTTGTGCTTACATTGCTTAACGCGTCTCTTAGCAGCATGAAAAAGGCTAAAACCTGTATTGCGGCAAAGGACTACGTAGGAGCAAATGCTGAACTGTTACGCGCTCAAGATATTGTAGATGAATTAAGAGGAGCGCTAGATTTTAGAATAGGCAAACTAGCGGAACAGTTAGGTGCTTTTTACAGTTTTATCTACTTACAGCTCATTCAAGCTAACATATCGAAAGAAACCGAACCGCTAGATAATGCGTTTAAAGTTATGATACAGATAAGAGATATTTGGAAGGAAACGATAAAAAGTCATGGTTGAAGATTTAAAGCATCTTTTTGCTATTACTGACGAAGCAGGTAGGCTGGCCGGTGCCGGCAACTTTTTAGCGGTTAAATCGCTTATGAATGAGCGAAAACAACTATTCGATAAAATCGATATTGAGAAGATTTCTACCTGTGAGACGCACAAACGGGCGATCGTAGAACTTTTACTTAATATCGTTAAACTTGATGAAGGGATTACAAAATTAGTTAAGCAAGAGATGGAACAAACTAAAAAGGACATGATAGAAATTACCGATAAGCTCAAACTTTTAGCTGCCTATTCCAAAAAACATACCCCAAGCAGACGTTTCGACAGAGTACTTTAAAATTAGAAAAGCCCCGGTTTACATAAACCGGGGCTTGTTGGCTATGTTCACTCAGAAATCGTTAGAAATCATCAGAAATCTTGCTTACATTTGCAGCTTGAAGACCTTTTGGCCCCTCGATGATGTCAAATTCTACAAGATCGCCCTCATTGAGTGTACGGAATCCTTCGGTTTCAATTGCCGAGTAGTGAACGAATACGTCCGGCCCGTCTTCACGTTCAATAAAGCCATAACCTTTTTGCGCGTTAAACCATTTTACTTTACCTTGCATTTCGGGACATTCCTCCTAATTCCAAACGACGGGTCCCGGCCACGTCGTTTTTTGGAGCTCTTAGCTCATGTTCGGAATATAGCATGCCCATGTCCCGGAGTCAACACCCATTTAATCGCTGCCTGTGGATAATGTGGGTAAATCTGTTGATAACCAGTTAAGAAAGGGTTTGCGGTTGGGGATATGTTTGTGGATTGTCATAATGCGTCGGTAAAGTGTATTGATGGTAGTTGCAATATGTCGAAGATTAGTATAAAGAGGCGCGATGTGCATAATGCATGTAGAGGGATCTTTAACTGCGGGAGGGAATATCTATAATGTGACTAGTATTTATGGGGGGTATGTAAAATGAAAATTAACATACGAGGGAAGAACCTTGATGTAAATCCTGCTCTCCGGCAGTACGCAGAGAAAAAGTTAGTTAAGCTTCAAAAATACATTAAGCCAGAGCCACGCGTTTGCCAGGTAGTATTTTCGACCCAGCGGGAAAATTATGTTGTAGAAGTAACTATACCTCTCAATGGTATGATAGTGAGAGCAGAAGAATCTGCTCCAGATGGATTTGTTTCAATAGACTTGGTGATAGGAAAATTGGAACGCCAACTCAAAAAACACAAGACAAGACTGTTAAGGCGTGATAAGGGATTACCAAAATCTTTGGATGAAAAGCGAGAGTCCGAAACAGGTGAAATAGTGAGGGTCAAACGATTTGCCATGAAGCCTATGATGCCCGAAGAAGCTGCGCTTCAAATGGAACTTTTGGGTCACAATTTTTTTGTGTTTCCTAATGGAGAAACAGGTGCTATGAATGTAATTTACAAGCGTAAAGATGGCAACTTCGGTTTGATCGAACCCGAAGAGTTTGATTAAAAGTATAGTTTGACGGGGGACTCAGTTTGAAACAGCCAAAAGTAACTACGATCATATTTGAAGGTGGACAAGCGCAGACATCTTTAGATAAGTCAATTCAAAATGTAAGAGTTCATGTAGTGCTTGACACATTGTATAAATTAGCAAAAGCCCAGGAGATAGATGACGTAATTATTGCGACGAACAACGAGATTCTTGCTAAAAAGGCCAGAAGGTATGCTGAAATAGAACTAGATTTACCCGGGCGAAAATTTCATTACGGCGAACGGCTTCGCGAGTTAATTATGAAGCATGAGCTCGAAAATGTGATCTGCATGGGGGGGCCGGCAGCTCCCCTTATGACTTCAGAAGAATTTGATGAAATTGCGCTTACCCTAAAGAAAAACATGAACGTTGTAGTTTTAAACAACGTGCAATCTGCAGATCTTGTTGCATTTACGCCCGCAGGCGCAATAGATGAGATTGAGTTGCCGGAAAAAGACAATGTTTTGGGGAATTTGCTTCGGGGCATTGGGTTGCGCAGAATTCTAATTCCTAACTCAAGCAGGGTCAATTTCGATTTGGATACTCCGGTAGATATTTCAATACTTGGAATGCACCCTGATTGCGGGGCTGAAGTGCTCGCTGCGATAGAAGCGCTCGATTGGCCTACGCACAAATTGCGGCAAGCGGTTAACATTCTGAAGCAGCCGTCTAAAGAAATCGGAATCGTGGGACGTGTGGGCCCCGCTGTTATTCAATATATTAATTCGAATATGGTGCATAGGCTGCGCGTTTATTCAGAAGAAAGAGGTATGAAAGCGCTCGGTCGGGAAGAGCGTGGAGAAGTAGTATCGCTGATAGGGTACGCTATTGAACGCCTAGGCCCTTGTAACTTTTTTGATTATCTTTCAAAAGTATGTGACGTTGCTTTCATTGATACAAGAGTGATCTTCGCCCATTTCAAAAAACGGGTTTCAGATTGGGATAGATTTCAATCTGATTTAGGCGCGGTTCATTTAATTAGTGATCCGTGGGTGAAAGAATTCACTCAATGTGCTTGGGAATCACCTATCCCGATTATTTTTGGCGGGCAAACTCTCGTTTCCGGCGGACTATGGCTTCTAGCTGAAATGATAGTTGATGAAAGGGAAAATCCGTTTGGATAACTGTAATAGCATTGCCGCCATACCGAACTGATATCTTTAGTTTGGTTATTAAAGATGTGGAGTGTCGTTCATGCCTGAGAGGCTAGCTAAAGCTAAAAATTTTGAAAATACCGTAGAAAAAATAAAAGATGTTGTTGCTTGTAGAGTAACGTTGGATGCGAATGGTGAAATAGAAGAAGTCCACGTACTGGCGTATTCAAAACGATACCCTACGTACATTGTTTCAGATGTAGAGTCTGTAATCTTGGCAGATTGCGGTGTTCGGATTGATAGGCGAAAGATCAAAGTCACTCAAGTATCGCAAAGCCAAGGAATTAGTGATTACAGACCCGTGCTAAAAAAAGTTGCATTATCAGCAAGTAAAGACAAAGCAGAAGTAGTTGTAGAAATTTTTCTGGACGATGTTTCGGTTTCCGGAAGTGCTAAAGGTATTCCAACACCTAATCAATGGCTGTGGCTTGCTGCTAAGGCAACTTTGGATGCTCTTGACAAGATGTTATCCTCTAAAAGAAAGATAGTGCTAAATCATGTGGGTATTGTGCATTCAAAGTCTACTAAGGTAGCGCTTGTCACTCTTATGCTTTTTGAAAACGGACAAGAACTTATTCTTAGCGGCTCTTGCCCGATTAAATATGACGGCAGGGAAGCTGTCGTAAAAGCTACGCTTGATGCGGTTAATCGCAAATTTCCTACATTGTTGGTTAATTAAATCGGTGTAATAGTGTTTTTCGTGCGAAAAGAAAAGGAAACAGTCTGTATACGTAGAAAGCATATATAAAGCCGGCGACCCCTAATTTGTTATTACAGCGGAGTTAAGTGCAATCTGAATTAGCGGTTCGGATACAAGCAGGCAAATGGGGGGTCTTGCGTGAACAAGATTATGAAGGCGATTTTAGCCGTCCTCACGATTCTTTTAGCTGGGGCTGCTTGTTTCCAGTTGGGCTAGTATCAAGGGTTGCCGGCCCTTTCATGGGGTGTCAGGTATTGAATCGCAGATCAAACATGTTTGACATATATACATGGGGCATAGGTATTTTAGGTATAATACTTCTTTCAACCCATATCCCAAAATTTATTTCAGGACGCCAATTGTTGGAGGTGTTTTTTCTTGCGATACTAGTGACGTGTGCTGAATCTGCAGCTGTTCCTTTCCCTAGGGGGAAAGGTACTGCATCGATGGCTACGCCCCTGATATTGACGGTGATCGTGCTGTACGGCCCTGAAATCGGGATTTGGGTAGCTGCTGTAGCTACTTTACGTCGCAAAGATTTCACCTCGAAAGTTCCAACAAAAGTAGTGTTTTTCAACCGGGGCATGCTTGCGTTTTGTGCGTATGTGTTTTCTCGGGTGTATTTGTTGGTTAACGGCAGTTTTGGTGTATTCGTTTTTCCTCGTAGTTTTATAGCTTTTATTATCGCAGCCGCGGGATTTACTTTATTGAATGCTTCAATTGTAGGTCAAGGGTTTGCCTTACAAAGCGGTATTTCGCTTGCCGTTGTATGGAAGCATAATATTGTATGGATGTTTCCTAACTTATTTGCCTTGTTTCCGTTAGGGGTACTCATGGTAGTTGTAGTTAAACAATCGGGCCCTTTATTGTTGGTGCTTTTTTATCTCCCCCTGATGGTTACCAAAGCATCTCTTCAGAAATATATAGATTTATGGGAAACCTATAATGAAATAGCGGCAGCTTTAAGTTTAGCTCTTGATGCCAGAGATTCTTATACTCACGGTCATTCAGTAAGGGTGTCCGAATATTCAAAACAAATAGCATTGGAATTGAACTTGAGCGATGAGAAAGTTGATCTAATAAAATATATCGGTCTTTTGCATGATGTTGGGAAGGTTGGCTTAGCTGATGACATTCTCAAAAAGAAGGGCCCTTTTACAGTTGCAGAGTATGAGAAAATGAAGACGCACGCAGAAATTGGTGCTGACATCTTAAAAGTTATGAAATTCTTAGGTGAAGGGGAATTATGGGTCAGGCATCATCATGAAAGATTTGACGGAACAGGTTTTCCCGACGGGCTTGCAGGTGAGCAAATTCCTCTGGGGGCTCGAATTATAGCATGTGCAGATGCTTTTGATGCGATGACTACAGATAGGCCCTATAAAGATAAAATGTCAACGGCAGAAGCGAAAGAAGAACTCATAAGATGTTCGGGCACACAATTTGATCCAAAAGTGGTAAAAGCGATGATCGGGATAATCGATAGAAAATTGCTTGGGGCGCAGCCCATTGTTTAAACTGGTTGTATTTGTATCGGTGCTCGTCGGAGTATTGTCAGGGGGAAGTTTCGCAAAATTCGGCCAACTAAGATTAAAACGGTTTTATTGGATTATGAGCGCCTTTTTAATGAAGTTTGTTTCATCAGTTTTGTTACAAGGAAGAGTTTTACCTTCGCCCGCTTTATGCATTGTTTTATCTTCGGTAACTTATGCTATGCTTTTCTATGGTCTGTATCCTAATCTTCAAACCCCGGGTTTTTTGGCTATATCTACCGGAATGTTTTTGAATTTTATCGTGATCGTAATTAATGGAGGCAGGATGCCGGTAGGTCCTGGGGGTGTGAGCACAAATCTCACAGTTTCCCAAATACAAGCTTTATCTTTAAGCCTTACCCATAAGCAGATTACAAATGACGTAAAATTGAAGTTTCTTGCCGATATTTTTAAATGGGACTTTTTGTGTATGACACCTACGGCGTTTAGCTTAGGCGATGTGCTGATGGCGATTGGGGCTTCCCATCTCGTCATCTCTGTGTCCCATGGTGGTTTTTCTCAAACTTCAAAGGATGTTAAAATTAGTCAACACATACGGTGAAATGATGCTACCGATATATTGAGAAGGGGATAATTTTGTCTATATTTAAAAGGTTATTTGATCCCAATGAAAGGGAATTACGCAAACTTTCTCCAATAGTGACCGCGGTATCTAAACTTGAATCTGATATGAGACAGCTTTCAGATGTCGAACTTCAAGCTAAAACAACTGAATTTCAAGCACGTTACGGCAAAGGTGAATCGCTTGATGCGCTGCTTATTGAAGCTTTCGCAGTCGTTCGCGAAACAGCTAGAAGAGTGTTAGATATGCGCCATTTCGATGTTCAGATTGTGGGTGGTGCTATTTTACATCAAGGAAGAATCGCTGAAATGCAGACAGGCGAAGGCAAAACTTTGGTAGCTACTTTACCTGCATATCTCAATGCTATAGCAGGTTCTACTGTCCACATAGTTACCGTTAATGATTATTTGGCATCTAGGGACAGAGAATGGATGGGCCAAATTTATCGATTTCTGGGATTAGATGTTGGTCTGGTGGTTTCGGAAATGGATGTTGCAGCGAAGCAGCGTTCTTATGCATGTCCTATTATATATGGCACTAACACTGAGTTTGGTTTCGACTATTTAAGGGATAATATGGCCTGGCGTAAACAAGATCTGGTTCAGAGCGCTTTAGATTATGCGATAGTCGATGAAGTAGACTCGATCCTAATCGACGAAGCTAGAACCCCGCTGATTATTTCGGGACAAAGGGAAGGCACTACAGACAGATATCGGAAGTTTAAAAATCTGGCAGATAACTTGGTCATAGAGCGCGATTATATCGTAGAAGAAAAAGCTAAAGTTATTGCTTTTACTGAAGAAGGCATTGCGCGAATTGAGGATTGGCTCGGGATCGATGATATTTCTTCAGAAGAAAATATAGGTATTGAACATTATGTTAAGCAAGCGGTAAAAGCTAAGGAACTAATGCGGCGCGATGTTGATTATGTGGTAAAAGATGGGGAAGTACTGATTGTCGATGAGTTTACGGGGCGTATTTTGGTTGGTAGAAGGTTTTCTGATGGACTTCATCAAGCTATAGAAGCAAAAGAGCGGGTTGAAGTTAGGGAAGAATCTGATACTTTGGCCACCGTTACCGTGCAGAACTATTTTAGAATGTATAAAAAACTTTCAGGCATGACAGGAACTGCTGCTACAGAAGAGTCTGAATTCATTGAAATATACGGCATGGATGTAGTCTCGATACCACCGAATAAAACCTTAGTAAGAACTAACCTACCGGATTCCATTTGGGTTAATGAAAAAGCTAAATTCAAAGCTATAGTCGAGGAAATATCTGAACATTATGCTGTTGGGCGACCAGTTCTCGTAGGTACAAGATCTGTGGATAAATCGGAATATCTGGCGTCGATGCTACGTCGCAAAGGAATTAAGCACGAGGTACTTAACGCAAAGTACCATGAAAGAGAGGCAGAAATAGTCGCTCAGGCAGGACGAAAAGGTTCTGTGACCATAGCTACTAACATGGCGGGTCGGGGAACCGACATTCTTTTAGGTGGAAATCCGGACTTCATGGCACGCACTAGTTTGAAAAAAGAAGGTTTTGAACCTGATGTGATCGGGATTGCTTGTGAAAAGGTACTTTCTCAGTCGCTACTTAAAAGAATTCAAACCGGTAAAACCGATGACTATTTAGAAAGTGTGATGAAGGCCAGAGGGAGATATAAAGAACTTTATCAAAAAGCGAAAAAATCAACTGATGAAGAACATGGTCAAGTAGTGAGTTTGGGTGGGCTTCATGTGATAGGTGCCGAAAGGCATGAAGCTAGAAGAATAGACAATCAGTTAAGGGGAAGGGCTGGACGTCAAGGAGATCCTGGCTCCTCCAGGTTTTACTTGTCTATTGAAGATGATCTTATGCGGCTTTTTGGCGGGGATCTGATCGGAAATATGATGCAGCGTGTGGGTTTCCCCGAAGATGAGCCCATAGAACATCCTATGATCACCAGGTCGGTAGAAACCGCTCAAAAAAGGATTGAATCTCACAACTTCAATATAAGAAAAAATGTGCTAGAATACGATAATGTCTTAAACAAACAGCGGGAAGTCATATACGGACAAAGGCGCGAGGTGCTTGAAAGCGATGATCTTTCGAATATAATTCGTGAGATGTTAAGCAGAACTGTCGATTTAGCATTTGAATTATATTGGCCGGTAGGAACGTTTTTTAATGAGGCTGATATGTCGGGGCTACGTTCATATCTTAACGAGCTATTGCCTAGCGCAAGTTTTGAGTTTGAGTTAGGCTTGGGAGACAGCAGGGACGAAGTTGTAGCAAATGTTTACGCAACATTCGATGATGCTTATAAACGCAAAATCGAGGATTTAGGTGAGCATCTTACTGAAGTAACGCGACTTATTTTGCTTAGGGTAGTTGACCAAAAATGGGTGGAACATCTCCAATCTATGGAAGGTCTCAGACAGGGGATCGGCTTAGTAGCTTATGGACAACGAGATCCTCTTCTCGAATATCAGCGGGCGGGATACGATTTGTTTCAAGGCTTAATTCAAAGCATTGAAAAAGATACGGTGAGCTATTTCTTCAGGGTTACTGTTTCTGATGGTGAACGACCCAAGCGCGTTGTTTCTAAAACGCCTAGACAAGTTTCTGCTGCAAAAAGTGTGTCGCAAGAGGCTTCTAGTAAAAAGGTAGGACGCAACGATCCGTGTCCGTGTGGAAGTGGACGGAAATTTAAACAATGCTGCGGACGGCTCGTATAACTCGTTGGCAAATTGGTAAATGTGGAGGAGTTTTTATGTATGAAGAAGTTATAAGTGAATTTGAAACGCTTAGGGAAAGATTAAATAACATCGGGAGGTCTCTTTGACTTTCCCGGACTTAAGCGCGAACTTTCTAAATTAAGTAAACAAATGGAAGAACCATCTGTATGGGATGATCATAAACGTGCAGGTAATTTAGGTAGACAGATAAATCGCATTAAAAACAAAATCAGTAGATATACAGAACTAGAATCGTTTATCAAAGACAACATAGAATTTGCTCTCCTTGCTCAAGAAGAAGGTGAAATGAACCTACTGGATGAACTTGTAGAAACTGCAGCTCGGGTGTCTACTATGGTTCGTGACTTTGAGCTGGAGACGCTTTTGTCAGAAGTTTATGATTCTAGGGACGCTATCGTAACGCTTCATGCCGGAGCAGGTGGTACTGAGGCAATGGATTGGGTCGGAATTTTGTATAGAATGTACTCGCGCTGGATCGAACGCAAAGGGTTTGAAATGGAAACGCTCGATATACTTCCCGGCGATGAAGCAGGGCTTAAGAACGTAAACTTTTCAGTGAAAGGAGATTATGCGTATGGGTTTTTGCGCACTGAAAAGGGAGTTCACAGATTGGTCAGGATTTCACCTTTCGATTCGAGTAGGCGCCGTCATACATCTTTTGCCTCGGTAGATGTTGTACCTGAAATTCAGGAAGATACGGAAATTGAACTTAAGCCTGAAGAACTTAAGATAGATACATTTCGAGCATCGGGGGCTGGAGGGCAGCACGTAAATGTGACTGATTCAGCCGTAAGAATAACTCATATTCCTACAGGCGTGGTTGTGAGTTGCCAAAATGAACGTTCTCAACATTCAAACAGACTTGTTGCTACAAGAATGTTGAAAGCTAAGCTTTTGGCATTGAAAGAAGAGGAAAGGCAAAGACAGCTAGATGCTCTTCGGGGAACCCACAAAGAAATTGCATGGGGCAGCCAAATCAGATCGTATGTATTTCAACCTTATACAATGGTCAAAGATCACCGTACAGGTTTGGAGATAGGTAATACAGACAGAGTGATGGACGGCGATATAGATGATTTTATATACGCAAAATTAAGGCAAGACGCCCTAGCTTAACCTAGTGAGAGGAGAACTTGATATGTTAAAGAAACCATGGGTTTACGCTGTGTCGTTGTTGGTGGTTGGTACTATGCTTGGATGGTTTGGCAAAGGATTTGCAGCGTCAGGCGCGCCTTTGCCGGGCAGTGAAGGTGATCCTTTGGTCACTAAAGCGTATGTTGATAAGAAATTAAGCATGAAGGTGGTTGAACTTCTACCAGGCGAGGTTTTATTAGGGTTTTCTGGCACCCGGATCATTCTTAGGTCGGGAAAGGCTACGGTTATAGATTCAGAGTTGGGCGGACTTTGCGATGTAACCCAAGGGATCGATGCTAGAAAAGGAGATATAGTTTTGGCTAACCACCTCTTATTGGTGCCTCGGGATGATGGGAGAGGAATTAAAGCGGCAACCGATGTGATCGTGATGGTTCAAGGAGATTTTGCGATTGAGTGACCTATGAAGAGTATGTCATTTTAGGTGGTCTAATATTATTTTTATATTTGATTGAGCAAGCGCTTGAAATTCAGGGAGTTTTATCTGAAGTCTGTGTTGTAGGTTATGTTTATTCTTTATGAACTTTTCTAACTCGTCTTGAATTCGGAAGTTTTGCTCTGTCGCAGGGCCGGGTAGTAGCGGGCAGTTGGTGGTGCGACAAAAAGCACCGATTTTCGGATCTATCTCTACCCCTACAAACGGCACTCCAACCCGGGCTGATAGAATTAGAGTATGCAAACGCATTCCGATGCAAAATTCAGCCTTCTTAAGCAGTCCTAAAACATTTTGGGGTGAAACGTTTGATACGGTAATAATAGGTTCTTGCAAATCTGAAATCAGTTTTTCGTTTATGGCATTTGCTGTGTGGATGTCGCGTTTTTGCATAGCGAGAAAACAAGGATCGTATCCCCTTTGTCTTAACCATGTAATAGTATCTGCCAGATCATATAAAAACCATGTGGGCATATTTGTTTGGCGCATAGATATCCAGACTATATTGTTGGAAGGATTAATATTGAGGTGTTCCAGAATCGTATTGATGATAGGTGTAGGCGCAGGATTCAGTAAAAACGCGGGATCAGCCGTAACGCTGATTTTGTCGGGTACGCCAAGTTTTATTAATTCTTCTTTTGATTCAATGTCCCTAACGGTAATAGTTTCTACTTTCGTTAGGGTATGTTTTGTAAGCGCCTTTCCTATGGACGAAGTAATGGGTCCAATACCGTTTGCATAAATCACTAAAGGTTTTCTAAGTAATCGTGATATTTCGATTATCGATAGGTAATAAATTAATGACCTAAGCGATGTGGCGTCTTGCAGCAAACTGCCGCCACCAAAAACTACAAGTTCTGCCGAATTGATCGCTTCAAATACCTTAAAAGGATTCATTCTAGGATAGGCTTTTACTCCATAGGTGCCTTCGGTTTGTTCGGGCGATTTCGAAAGAACCATTATATTCAAATCAGGTCGTGCTATATTTAAAGCATTGACAGTTGAAGCAAGTATGGCTTCGTCTCCGGTATTGCCAAAACCGTAGTAGCCGGAAAGGAGCACATTAGTCAAATTTTGCACCTCGCCTTTTGTTCTCTACGCATGACACGAATATTCCTTCTCTTAGGCGATCATAACAGAAAAAACTCATAATCGTAAGCAACGTTGCTGTGTGCAAAAACAAGGGATCGGATAGACTTGATGTAGAAATGTGGCGTAAGATACTTATGGTACATTAAAAAGGTGGATGATGATTTGTCTGTAAGAATTATGGGTGTAGAATTCTACCCAATAACTCTGCAAGGTGCGGTCAATGTTTTAGAATGGATGCTTGGCATTGATGATGATTATACGAGATTGGTAGTCACTGCGAACCCGATCATGGTTATGACCGCCCGCAAAGACAAAGAGTTTTCGGAAATACTAGAACATGCTCATATAATAGTTCCCGATGGGGTAGGTATTCTTTGGGCGGCTAGAAAAAAAGGTGTACAACTTCCCGAGAGAGTGACAGGGGTCGATCTCGCCTATGCGCTCTTGAACAAAAAACCCTCTCCTAGATTCTTTTTTCTCGGTGGCAAGCCCGGTGTGGCACAAAAAGCTGCGAAAAATGTTGTCGAATCAATTCCGGGGGTAAAAATATGCGGTACGCAACACGGTTATTTCAGTTCGGCAGAGGAAGAAAGAGTGGTGCAAGACATCATTCGTGCCAAACCCGATGTTATATTTAGTGCAATGGGGTCGCCGAAACAGGAAAAATTTATTTGGAAGTATCGGCGAAAACTAGGAGCTAAGATAGGTATTGGGGTCGGGGGAGTATTAGACATACTTGCTGGAATTCAAAAAAGAGCTCCTACTTACATACAAGATGCAGGTTTAGAGTGGCTATATAGGTTGATTATGGAACCTAGCAGGCTCAAACGTAATGTAAAACTTTTTGAATTTGCTGCTAGGATTCAAGTTCAAAGTTACTCCGAACGAAGAAATTTAAAAGGAGAGTCTTACAATGGGCAAATCAACAAATCGGAAAAAACAAGTTAAAAATATAGAACAAAGAGCTCGTGAAATTAGGGCCGATATCGTACAAATGATCGGGAAAGCGGGTTCGGGACATCCCGGAGGTTCACTTTCGTGTGCCGATATAATGGCAGTTTTGTATTTCGGGGATATACTTCGTGTAAAACCTGATCGGCCCAAGTGGCCTGATCGGGATAAATTTGTATTAAGTAAAGGGCACGCCGCACCGACACTTTATTCAACTTTGGCCAGGCGGGGCTTTTTTTCTTCCGATATACTTCCAACCTTGCGCCAACTTGGTTCGCCTTTGCAAGGTCATCCTGATTGTAGAAAAGTGCCCGGCATAGAAGCATCGACAGGTTCTTTGGGACAAGGACTTTCAATAGCGGTAGGAATGGCCTTGGCTTCTAAAATGGACGGAAGACGATCTAATGTATGGGTGCTGTTGGGCGACGGCGAATGTCAAGAAGGACAGGTTTGGGAGGCTGCTATGTCGGCTGCTCATTATAAACTTGATAATCTTGTCGCCATCGTTGATCATAACAATTTACAAATTGATGGGAAAGTTGAAGATATAATGTCTATTGCCCCTTTAGAAGATAAATTTAAGTCTTTCGGTTGGCGTGTATTCATTGTAGATGGTCATAATGTGGGACAACTGATAGATCTGTTTGAACAAGCGGTGGAAATTAAAAACACCCCGGTAGCGATAATTGCCGAAACTGTTAAAGGCAAGGGAGTTAGCTTTATGGAGGGTGGAAAGGATTGGCACGGTAAAGCACCTGACGCAGATCAAGTTAAACAGGCACTTAAGCAATTGTAAACTCTTTGGCACAGATAAATGTTGAAAAGGTGATTCAAATGTCTGAACTAAAGGCAACAAGAGATGCATACGGAGAAATTTTGGTAAAATTAGGCGCACAAAACCATGACATCGTAGTTCTTGATGCAGACCTTTCCGGTTCTACTAGAACTGCGCTTTTTGCCAAAAGTTTCCCTGAAAGATTTTTCAATGTAGGAATTGCGGAAGCGAATATGATGGGTATTGCCGCAGGGTTTGCCCAGTCGGGTAAAATTCCTTTTGCGTCTACATTTGCAGTGTTCGCTGCAGGTAGAGCATATGATCAAATACGGCAATCAATAGCTTATCCGCGGTTCAATGTAAAAATAGCTGCTTCTCATGGTGGTATAACGGTTGGCGCCGACGGGGCTTCTCATCAAGCTTTGGAAGATATTGCACTCATGCGAGCCATTCCAGGAATGACGGTATTAGTGCCTTGTGATTCGAGGCAGACCAAACTAGCTGTCAAGGCCGCGGCAGAATATGACGGTCCAGTGTACATGCGTTTAGGTCGATCTAAAGTGGCACCTGTGTATCCTAAAGATGCTGACTTTGAGATCGGTAAAGGAACGATTTTGTGGCCCGAAATTTCGTCATCGTTGTCGACTGAACATGAGTTTGATGTTGCTTTTATTGCTTGTGGAATTACCGTCGATGCAGCTTTAGGGGCGGCACGGGCTCTCAGAAAAGACGGTATAACGTGTCTTGTTGCAGACATGGCTTCTGTTAAGCCAATTGACGAAAGATTGTTGCTTCAAATAGCTAGGTGCAGTAAGGTGATATTTACTTGTGAGGAGCATAATGTGATCGGTGGTTTAGGTAGTGCCGTAAGCGAGGTTGTGTCTAGCAGTGTACCCGTACGCGTGATTCGCTTAGGGATCAATGATGTGTTTGGGCAATCAGGCTCATCTGACGAATTGTTAGAACGTTATGGTCTTACATCACATCACTTTTACCTAGCCGTAAAAGATATATCTGCAAAATAATAATGTAAATGAAAGCACTAGTCTTCCAAATTTTGCTGGAACAGGATTAGGTCAATCTGTGTCGAATAATATGACAGTGTTTTAGTTTTGATATTGTTTTTACGTTGGAAGGTGACATCTTAATTGATCCATCTTAAAAATGTTACAAAAACTTTTGATGGTAAAGTAAAAGCGCTCGATGCTGTTTCTTTGCAAGTGGACAAGGGTGAGTTTGTCTTTATCGTAGGTGCTAGCGGCGCAGGGAAATCAACGCTCATAAAACTGCTGTACAAAGAAGAAACCCCGTCGGGCGGACAAGTAATGGTTTTAGGAAAAAACCTTTCAACTCTTCGAAGACGTGAAATTCCGTATTTAAGGCGTAGAATCGGTGTGGTATTTCAAGATTTTAAATTATTAGAGAATAAAACCGCTTGGGAAAATGTGTGTTTTGCCCTTGAGGTTACAGGGGCGACTAGACGCGAAATGCAAAGAAGGGTCGCCCAGGTGCTTGAATTGGTAAATTTGCAAAACAGAAGAGACGCGTTCCCAAATGAACTTTCTGGAGGGGAACAGCAAAGGATCGCTATTGCTAGGGCACTTGTAAGGAATCCTGATATTTTACTTGCGGACGAGCCTTCAGGTAATTTGGATCCAAAAACGTCATTAGAAATTTTTAATCTATTAGAACGTGCGAATATTTTCGGAACGACAGTTTTAGTGGCAACCCATGCTCAGGACGCGGTAGATCTTTTAAGGAAAAGAGTGATCGAACTTAGCCAGGGTTCTGTTGTGCGGGATGAAAGAAGAGGGGCGTATAATTAGTGAGACTTGTAGTGTATATGTTTTCGCAGACTTTTCGTAGCTTATGGCGAAACAAGTTATCATCATTTCTTTCATCGCTTACGACAGGATTTGCGCTTTTCATGCTTGGAATCAGTTTTTTAATTAGCATCAACTTGGGTTACATGTATAAAATGGCTGAAACTCAGATGGAGATTCAAGCCTACATAATCAAAGATACGGCGTATGCTCAGGTAGCAAATACCGTTACTCAAATTCGCGAAATGCCGGGTGTAAGTGACGTAAAGTATATAAGCAAAAGCGATGCTTTAGAGGAACTTAAGGAAATGTTTCAAGATAAAGCATCTGTACTCGATTCTCTTGAGGAAGAAAACCCTCTTCCCGAAAGTGTGCGTATTAAAACTACAGATGTGGAACAAATACCACCCGTCGTTGAGACCCTTAAACAATTACCAATAGTAGACGATGTAATTTATCAAGAAGAAGTTTCAAGGCGGCTTGCGTCAATTGGGCGCGTCGTGCAGTATCTTTCCATTGGCGGTATGTTGATTGTAGGTGTTGTGTCAGTGATGGTAATAGCTAACTCAATAAGGCTAGCGATCGACGCTAGAAGCCAGGAGATAGGAATAATGAAGCTCGTGGGTGCCACAGATGGATTCGTCCTAATGCCGTTTTTGCTCGAGGGAGTTTTCTTAGGTGTTTTCGGTAGTATGATCGGTGCCGGAGTTTCGATTAGCATTTATCGCTGGGTGTTTGTGAAAATTTCCGAGTTTATTCCCTTTATGCCTATGCTCGATCTAGATTTAACGTCAACTTTAGATATGTTTGGAATAATGGTGCTTACTGGTGTGATGGTGGGCATGGCAGGTTCTGCTCTTTCTGTAAAACGTCATCTTAAAGTTTAAAGTTTTCCGGAGGTACATAACTAATGAGGAGAAGACGAACTAAATACATAGGTTTGTTTGCCATCATTTTAGCAGCGACATATCTTGCTGTATTTGGATGGCAATTTTCTGTAGCTAGGGCAGGAATTTTAGATGAAAAACTTGTTGAACTTGAACAAATGCAGAAGGAAATCGACGAATATAAGAAACAAATCGAATCAAAACAACGTTCAGAGAGTTCTGTCGTTAAAGAGCTCGAACGACTCGAATTAGAGTTGAGTTTGTCGCAAAAGGAACTAGATTATCTCATAGCAAGAATACAATATCTTAACGATAGGATTTTTGAAACTCAGGAAGAAGTAGCCGAAGTGGAAAACAAAACAGAACATAAAAAGAATGTTTTTAGCGATAGGCTGGTTTGCCTTTATAAGGCTGGGACTACTTCATATCTTGAGATTCTTTTAGATTCAACAAGCATTTCTGAGTTCATGGCCCGGCTCCATTATCTGCGTGAGATAGCGCAAGACGATGCGCGACTGATCGAAGAGTATAAACAGTTAAGGCAAGAACTTGCCGAAAAAAAACAACTTCTTGAAAACGATCTTAATGATCTTAAATGGGCGCGAAACCAACAAGAGGAAAAAAGGGCAGTGGTTGCATCTCGCAGTGCGGACAGGCAGCAGTATTTGACCGAATTGCGGCAAGATCGAAAGAAACTTGAGGAAGCTCTTGATCAGATTGAACGCGAATCGAAAGCTTTGGAACAAATAATTCGGGATTTACAAGCCCAGGGTCATCAACGAGAGAAAAAAGAAGGCTTATCAATGATTCGCCCTGTTCAGGGTGGATGGGTGAGTTCAGAGTATGGCAATCGATGGCATCCGCTGCTAGGTGGTTACAGGTGGCACAGCGGGGTCGATATTGCGGTTAACACTGGTACGCCGATTAAAGCAGCTGAAGATGGAACAGTTATCCTCGCTACAAGAGACGCTGGCTATGGTTTATATGTCATCATAGACCACGGAGGCGGGATTTCAACCCTTTACGCTCATGCTTCGCAGTTGCTGGTTAAAAGTGGCGATGTGGTTGTTCAAGGGCAGACGATTGCGCTTGTCGGCAGCACCGGGGTTTCTACTGGGCCGCACCTCCATTTTGAAGTGCGTATTGATGGGGCCCCCGATAACCCCAGAAACTGGGTTGGAATTTAGCTAGTATACACGAATATCAGGTTTTATTTAAAACTGCCAATTTATTTCGGCAGTTATTTGTTTTGCGACATATGAGAATCGAATATGAAGTATGAGTAAAATGTTTGTGGGTTTTTAGGGTGAAAAAGAAGGCGAGAAGCCAT
>CAYORX010000018.1:18143-37531 GCA_964406505.1 uncultured Eubacteriales bacterium | reverse complement strand
ATCCTGCTGTTTCGGCAGCATGGCCGAGGTTCTATCCTGCTGTTTCGGCAGCATGCCGAGGCTTCATCCTGCTGTTTCGGCAGCATGCCGAGGCCCCATCCTGCTGTTTCGGCAGCATGGCCGAGGTTCTATCCTGCTGTTTCGGCAGCATGCCGAGGCTTCATCCTGCTGTTTCGGCAGCATGCCGAGGCCCCATCCTGCTGTTTCGGCAGCATGGCCGAGGTTCTATCCTGCTGTTTCGGCAGCATGGCCGGGGCTTCATCCTGTTGCTTCGGCGGCATGCCGAGGCTCTATCCTGCCGTTTCGGAAGCATGGCCGGGGCTTTATCCTGCTGTTTTGGCAACATGCCGAGGTTTCA
Organism: uncultured Eubacteriales bacterium; assembly: GCA_964406505.1. Classification (GTDB taxonomy): domain Bacteria; phylum Bacillota; class Sulfobacillia; order Fermentithermobacillales; family Fermentithermobacillaceae; genus DTU015. The sequence goes on along the minus strand of CAYORX010000018.1, from coordinate 37,173 downwards.
TCCTAGTGTTCGTATTATCGTCATGCAAGGACTTAGCTTTTTTCGTGATAAAAAAAGCGAACCATGGTTCTCGCAAATCGCTAAAAAGTTCGGATATTTTGTTCTAACTATTTAATTTAATCTGATAGGTGTAACAGACCGGGAGTCAGCAAGAACGCCAAAATCATGACCCCCGGTGCTTTTAACCTTTACCGTGCCTTGACCTCACTTATTATCCAGATCCCGTTTTCGCCCTTAACTTCAGGTTGAATAAGCACGATCTGATAATCTTCTTGTCCATTAGCATTAACTTTAGCCACATTTTCTTCTATGGATACCAATTCAAAGGTAAAATCGGACAATAATCTTCGCACGCCAGCTTCGCGTTTAGATACTTCTAACGGATCTTTCCGCCACAGTTCTTCACCGACACCAACCCTTTTTTGTAGCCCTGTCGTACGCTCCTCACTGCAAAAAACCTCACCGGCTCTAACGAAACCGAAACTTTCGCTTGGCTGCGACAAATCGTAGTGTCCGGCTAAAGTCTCAACGGTTTTTCCTTCCACCAAGATTTGCACGCTATCGATCTCTGGTAAATTCGTCAGGGATGTTACCAACGATGCAAGGGTCATTCCTTCACCAGCAGAGCCTCCCCAATGCTTAGATTGCAGTTCTTTGCTGAAATTTACAAAAGCGACCCCATCTGTGATAGTCAGCGATAAAAGCTTGGCTTCCGGCGGCAATGTTTTTCGCAAAAGATCATCTTGCGGCCCTTTTAAAAGTTCCAAAACAACTAATTCGGCTTCGGGTAGTCGTTGGGCGGGATCGCTTGGGACTTCTACCTTTCGGAACTCAGGCCACACTTCCATAGCTTGATCATCGCTAAAATAGAGTACCAGTTCAGTGTAACCCGTTTGCGGCACGGGATCTATAATTTCGCCCGGTGCGCTTGATACAGTGAACGAGCAGCCCGACAAGAGGAAAAGTGAAAAAGCGGCAATGAGAAGCCATCCTAATCTTATTTCTTTTCGTCTAAGTAAAATACTTTGCTTTGTTTTATCCATCCATATGACCTCCTAAAGATGTCTTCAATGACAATTATGGAGGGAATAGATTTCAAACACGTATCGTTATGTAACAGTAACGTAACAGTAACGTAACATTTTTGATTGTTTTTGATTAAATGATGCAGAATAGTGCTAATGTGTTTGTTTTTCATTGTAACTTGAGCCCCTAGCAACCCTTACAAGGTTTGTCCAGGTTACTGTGAAAGTTGATCCACAACCCAACTTGCTATTTACCGAGATATTTGCACCTGTTCTATCGCATGCTTCTTTAACGATGGCAAGACCTAGCCCTGATCCTCCTGTGGATTTTTGTCTTGCCGAATCAACTCGATAGAAACGATCAAATAATCTAGGAATTTGTTCTTCGGCAATCCCGATTCCGTAATCTTGAACAGAGAGCGTGAAACTATCGCCTAACTTGTGGCATAAAACGTTCACAGAACTTCCGGCACGGCTGTATTTGATTGCGTTATCTATGAGGTTTGATGCAATTAAGCGCAAAGCAATGGGACTTAGGGCGAATGTATCTGAATCATTAAGGTTTTTAAGTTCAAGATGTATCTTAACTTTATTATCGGCTAGGTTGGAACCGGCCTTGATAATGGAACGTAATTCTGTAGCTGGGTTCACGTAGTTTTCATCTTTTAAATCTTTAAGGCGGAGCAAATTTAATATTCCTTCGGCAGTTTCGCTTAGGCGATCCAGTTCTTCCTTCATGTCCTTTAGGAATTCAGACAGCTCATCTGTTTCGGGCGGCTTTACTTGCATAGATTCCACTAATACGCTTAAAGTTGCTAAAGGTGAGCGAAGTTCATGAGCAGATGCTATAAGAAATTCTTCCTGAGTTTGCATCATATTTTCTAAACCTATAGCCATAGAGTTGAATGAATTTGCTAAAATTTTTGTCTCGCTTGGGCCGCTTGGTTTTGCCCGAAGGTCAAGACGGCCGGAAGACATTCTCTCAGCGATTCCGGCAAGTTCTAATATGGGTCCTGCAACCCACCGGGTTAAGAACCACGCTAAAAGGATAGTGGCCGCAGATGCAAGTCCTCCGCCCAAAAGTATTACTTTCATTAAATTAAGGTGCTGTTCTTGAACGTCTCGAAGATTTTGAGATATGAAAATGGCACCTGTCCCTTGAGCCCAATCAGCCGGCACTGCTAGGTACATAACGTAAGATTTGTCAGGTAAGTAGTATGTGTTAGCTACCTGTGCACCATTAATGGCATGGCTAATTTCCGATACTACCGTTAAATCACGTCCTATCATGGCAAGTTCCATAGCTGAATCTTCTATAACCCGGCCCAGATGATCTATAACCAATGCTCGCCCTCCGGTAGGCACTCCTCCAGTAGATGAAACCGAGGCAATACCAGGCCCTCCCCTTGCTTGTATGGTTTTAGCCATTAAGTGGGCTTGCGCGTAAAGGTGGGTTTTCTTGTTCTGTATGCTTGCCCGTTCTTGAAATTGGGACACAAAAAGAGTGATGACCAATAGGGTTATCCAGATTACTACAAGGTAAGTTAAAGCAAGATGTGCTCGCATTCCTGGTGTAGGCGTGTTGAAAGCAATGGCCTTTTTGGATGGTTTAGTGGCATAGTTATTCACAATAGTAGCCCATTCCTCTTTTAGTTAATATGATTTCTGGGTTTTGCGGGTCATCTTCGATTTTTTCTCTTAACCGAGATATCTGAATATCCACCGCTCTAGAGCTGCCAAGATAGTCATATCCCCAACAATTTTGCAGAATTTGCTCTCGGGTCATAACCATACCCTCGTGCCTGATTAAAAATGCAAGTACGTCGAATTCTTTTGGAGTTAGGTCTATCCCTACACCTTTTAGCCATACCCTTTTGCCTTCTAGATCGATTAGCAGGTGGCCTTTTCTCACTTGGTTCTTAGGAAATGCTTTAGTTCGACGTGAGACTGCCTTAATTCGGGCTTCTAATTCCCTTACGCTGAATGGTTTAGCTACATAATCATCGGCACCTAGTTCAAGCCCTAAAACTTTGTCAATGTCTTCAGCTTTAGCGGTTAACATTATGACTGGTAAGTATGGCAATTGTTCCCGTATTTCTTGCAAGATGGTGAATCCGTCTTTATGGGGCAGCATAACGTCTAATATGACCATGTCGGGCTTAGTTGTCATGATTTTTTCAAGCGCAGTCTTTCCTTCATGACAGACGTTGACAACATATCCCCAAGTTTCAAAACACCGCTTCAATCCTTTAACAAGCACCATATCATCGTCGATAAGCATGAGTTTCATAGAGAATCCTCTTTTAAGCAAATTCCTTTTGTGTTCAAGTTATCTCTTGCATTGATAATTATATTATAGCGTTTTTCCATATATAAAACGGGGTTTAGTGTAAGTTTGTAATTTTATTCCATGTTTATCAGTTACAATAGTGGTCCGTGCGCTACTGTAAAAGGGGTCAAGTTTTCCTCATTAATTTTGCGGTTTGCGGAAAAGATTTGATTCTAAATCCATAAAGAAAACCCAATTGCCCGGCGATTATCTGACATTACGATAAGGTTTCTTTGTGTTTAGGCATTAATTAACATTTCAAGATAGAGGGTTCCCGCTTTATTTTTCCACACTAAGAGCTTAAAAGTATTTAACTTACGCAAATTACATAAAAAGTATTCCCGATCAAGCTGTGGAAAAACTGCTTTAACGAATTGGGGATGATGAACATTGCAGCAAGACTTATCGTGGAGACCAGCCAGCGCGAATGAATCATCAAAAATTTTTGTAATAAGGCATAAGTTATAGAATTAGCAGATGCCCTATTTCTCGAAAATGGGGATGTATGACCAACTGCCAAATTAAATGGCAAGGATCAACAAGCAAGGACCAACAAGCAAGGACCAACGGCTTGGAAAATCAATTATCTGTTGGCGAATGGGATCAATTTTACTGTTAACTGGAACAATGAATGTTCTCGGGCGCATAACTTTAAGGCACATTTATGGTGTAGGTCAAATCCTATGTGGGATTTATCACTAGGAACTTAAAAAGCCGCAGGATTTCCGATTTTTACCTAGAATATCGTTCTCAGGAATTATGATGGGGAGGTGTCAAGTAGTGAGGTTCAAAAGACTGTTTGCGTTGATCTCTTTGGCGTTTGTCGCACTAGCAATCCTCTTTTGTCCCGCTTGCATGGGTTCGACTTGTACCGGAACCCTAAATACTTTCGTGGAACTTGATGGAAGTGGGAATAGAAGTGTTGAAATAGTTGCCCAAGATGCCGATCTGCAGGAGGCGGGCATTTCTGCTAGTGATATCGCCGAGGTCCTTGCCCGGGCCAAACCTGATTGCTTTTCTCTAGTTTCACGTCAAAAAACCGGTTACGCAACTGTCTATACGTTTACAATGGAGTTCGATAATATTAGGGAACTTGAAGAAAAGTCTTCTCAATTGTTGGGTGAGGCCGTTGAAGTGGTTCTGATCAAAGCAGGAACGCCCTTTGTTGTGGAGTTCTCGCTGTCCGATTCTTCGTCATCGAAACGATATTTTGACTGGGCGTTGGACGCGATACAAAGGGCTGGTTTGGTTCCTAGTGACCTCCAGGGTCCGCTTCTGCGGTCTTATTCCAATAGGGTGTGGTTGCCAGGTCAACTAGAATGGAAGGTCGTTTCACAATCGCCTGGGTGGCAAGCCATGTCGACACATCTGTACCCAGTTGAAAAAGTACAAGTTGAAACTAATGTGTTTGGTTCACCGTCGCGAACATTCACGGTCACTGTCTCAAATGAAACAGCTAAACAGCTAAATCAAGTTGAAGAATTTCTTTCTAACAAAACGGGCGCTTCCGTTACTGTATCATCAGGCGAACAGGAAGATCTCACTGATTATACTTTTACCATATCCGAAAAAAATCTTGAAGCCCTTAAGGAGACTTCAGAAAAAATTTTTGGGTCAGGGCGATTGACTTTTGCAGAGGCTAATAGCAGAGGGATCGGCTTCTGGAAAGACTACCTGTTTGAGGATGCTTTTGACTTTACATCGTGGTTAGGAACACCTTTACAGATGTCTCAACCTCTGGAGTATTCCGCAAATTTTAAGGGGACTAGGGTAGATAGTGACGGACAACGACTGCCTGGCGACCAGCGCTTAGTTGTCGTTTCTCCGTCTGGTGAGGTTTACGCTAAAACATGGGTGAGAAAGGTTAATGTTGGTAGCGTGGTCGGATTGGTGTTGGTTTTGGGTCTTTTCGCCAGTGGGATTGCGATGGTCGTGATTAGACGGAAGAAGGCTCAAATAACAGATGAAGAACATATCCTCATCCCTGGAAGATCTCTGGGCATGAAAAAATCCCGTGGAGTTTTTGCATTCCAGTTTCTTGAGAAACTCCTGACAAATCTAAAAAAATATGCATCAGTTTTAGCAGAACGATTCAAACGGGTGCCTTGGGCGAGTTCGAAGGTGTGGGTAGCAGATTCGGTGGTTGCGGGTTCCACGACATGCTTATTTTGCGGTTTGCTAGCGCAATCCACAGATAAATTTTGTTACAGATGCGGGCACGAAGTGAACAATTACCAAAGGTGTCCCACGTGCGGTCAAGATGGGGTTGCAGGGGATAACTATTGCTATTGGTGCGGAAATAAGATTTCCGACGAGACCTTGGTGCAATCCCAAAGTTCGGACGAAGTGCAGTTGCGGGGAGAACAGATATCGGAAACGGAACTGCGCGAAGAGTAAAGGAGGTTCCCCTATGCCTTATTGTGTGAAGTGTGGTACCGAGATCGAAGACGGTGTTGAAACGTGTCCTGAATGCTGCAGTCCGGTTACAAAGCGTTTTGCGGTAACTTCATCCACTAACGACGTTCCCCCGGTAGTGTTTACAGGTAGAAATGTTCTTGAGGTAATCAAGGCTTTGTTCACCCGTCCGTTGGCTGTATTCAGCGGTTTGCCTTTGTGGCAGTCGTTTTGGCCGGGGCTATCCTTAGTGGTTCTTAAGTCTTTAGTTTATGCGTTGGCGATTGCCCCAAAGGCTAAAATATCTATGTTCGGCGACGTGATCATGGATATGCGGGCAAAGGTGTTCTTCCAGGTGTTCATAGGGAATGTGCTAGGCTGTGGCTTGATCTGGCTCTCTACATACTGTGTAGCTCGATACGTTTTTCGTGCAAAAGTGGATGAAAAAGGTTTAGCGAACCAAATTGGTTTACTAACTGTGTATAATCTAACTGCTCTTTTGGCGGCGGCGCTCCTACGGTATGTTTCAATGGGTTTGGCGTTAGGTGTTGTGGCTTCCGTTTGGTCCCTGGTGCTTCTATGCTACTACGCAGGACTTCATTTTGTCGTTAAGATCAAAGAAAATCAGCAGCTGTGGTTAGCTATATTTTCGCAAGCAATATATATGCTTGGGGTAGGAATAGCGGTACAAGTAGCGGTACGAAAAACGGTACAGTTCCTAAATTATGGGGTTCTTCAAGATTGGTCTAAATTACTTTGGTAACAGAAAACATACAGGTAGGTTTTTATGCTTTCAAATTGAGTTCTCGCAATTCTCAACATACATATTGGTGATAGAACCGTTATCTCGTATCTGAATCGGGTAACCACAATATGTACATTCGAAGGTTGGGTATTCATACGATGTTGGTAGGTCGTTACAATCTTAACGATCGATGAACATGGAAATGTGCCTGGATACCATAATAAAAGGGGAAGGGGTTTTCCTCCATGAGAAGAATCTGGATAGCGTTATTAGCCGTCGTATTGCTAATGGGCCTGGCACCTTTGCCCACAAAGGCTGCCGTAACATTTGAAAAGCTAAATAACCCCGACGTGTTTTTAATGCAAAAGGCAGGCAGTCAAGAATGTACTCTGGTGTCTCTCGTCATGCTGCTAAGAAGACGAGCACTGATTGACGGTGAAAACTGGAAGTCTATTACAGTCGATGCCGCCCGGCCTGTTTTGTGGAAATCCGGTCAAGGGGTGTATCGGTGGGCCATTAATTATAAGGGTTTCAAGACAACTATGAAAGATCAGACCACAAAACAGAAGGAACTCCTAATATCTTTGCTCAAAGACCATCCCGAAGGTGTTTTAGCTTATACTAGAAAAAGAACCGAGCCGCCGCACGCGGTGCTGATAACCGATTACGATGTTTCTAGCGGCACGTTTTATTGTGCAGATCCTTCAAAATCCGGTGGTAGAAGGACCTTAGCTAGTTCAACAGTGAAGGGTCAAAAGGTGAAAACCGCTAAAGCGACACAGGCCGATAAGTTAACTAGCTTTTGCCGGTTTGTCTATATTAACAACAGAAGTGGTGGGCTTATTCTGCCAACCCAACCTACCGTGACATTTGAGGAACTAAATAATCCTGATGTTTTTTTGTTTCAAAAACCTGGTGAACGTCAAGGAACGTTAGTTGCTTTGATGACATTGCTACGACGTCGGGCAGTCATCGATGGCGAAAATTGGAAAGCCCTTACTGTTGCCGATGCAAAGCCCCATTTATGGAAAGATGGCTTTGGGGTCGCAAATTGGAGCATCAATTACAAGGGTTTCAAGACTACCTGCAAGGATCAAGAGACAAAACAAAAAGAACTGTTAATATCTTTGCTGAAAGATCACCCTGAAGGCGTTTTAGCTTATACGAGGAAGAAAACAGACCCATCTTGCACGGTTGTTATAACAGACTACGATGAAGTCACAGATACATTCTATTGTGGCGATTCAAACTTATCAGGTGGAAGGATTACCCTTGCCGATTCGTCACTTAAAGGTCAAAAGACACCTACTAAAAATGCAACCCAGGCTGACAAGTTGAGCAGTTTGTGTAGGTTTGTATATATAACCAACAGAAGTGGTGGGATCGTTAAAGAAACTAAGTTCGAGGTACGTTTTGTTGATAGCGATGGTACTTTACTTGCGCCTATACAAAATATCAAGCGTGGAGATAGCGCAAAACCACCTACAGTCACGCCACCCACTGGTTTTACATTCCAAGGTTGGGACAATTCTAAATACCGCGCTGTAACTCAAGATCTCGTTGTTACAGCCTTGTTTAAGAAGATAAAAGAGGAAGATAAGGTTATGCCCGTTCAAGACCCCGATTTTACGGTGCTTTTTGTCGACAGTGACGGGTATTTGTTAGCTCCAATGCAAAAAATTAAATCTGGGCACAGCGCCGTACCGCCTGTCGTGACGCCACCAGAAGATCATGTATTTGTAGGATGGGACAGTACTGAGTATCTGGCTGTTACCCGAGATCTTGTCATTACTGCAATGTTTAATCGGATAGTTCCGATATTTGATGATACCGATACAGTCGAACAGGATGTTTCGGTAACTCCCGGACAAAGCGCTGATAAAGTGTTTAAAGATGTGTCCGCTAAGGCTTGGTACTTTGAAGCAGTAAATTTTATATGGACCAAAGGAATTACCCAAGGCACTTCGCCAAACACGTTTGAACCCGAAAAGTGCGTTAGTCGAGGTCAGGCTTTGACCTTACTAATGCGCGCTTGTGGTGTTCCCCCGATGTCGGGTGGCATCGATAATTTTAGTGATGCTGGAGACACATATTACACAGGATATTTAGCCACAGCCAAGAAACTTGGTGTTTCAAGCGGAATAGGGAACAATAGATTTGCTCCTGAGCGTACTATAAGTCGTCAGGAAGTATTTGGTCTCCTATTTAATCTATTGAATTTCCTCGATGAATTACCTTTAGCCCAATCGGATACAAGTCTTTCACATTTTGCAGATAGCAAAGATGTAGCAATTTGGGCGAAAGAGCCAATCAAGGTTTTGGTACAGGCAGGTATAGTCGGTGGTGACATGGGGTATTTGTATCCTACGCAGACATGCACTCGTGCCGAGATAGCGCAAGTGCTTTACAAGCTTTTGTCTAACTAGTAATACATGATGCTAAGATATTAAGATGCTAGCGCAACACTAAAGCATTGTTAACGTCCGTGATCTGCATTTGGTGAAAAGCGCTCAATCGGGTGCTTTAGCATGGCACCTACAATACTAGCTTACATTATTTTAGATCAATATGATCCAGCCCGGCTATCTAAGTAAAGGTGGCTGGGCATTGTATTTTGAGAGAACCTTTTTACTAACTGCAAAAAAAGGGTGGCGAATTAGGAAAGGTATAAAGCCAAGTGCTAAGCTTCCCATAAGCTAACAGGAAGATATTTGTCTTCAAACTGATCGCTTGAAAGTTTTGCTTCACCAGTCATAGTAAGCCACCTGAAAATCGTATCTTTAGTTGCTCGATGAGATGGGTACTAGAAGCCTTACACAAACCATCGCTTACTTTGCGGCGTGGGCTAAGCCTGCTGACAGTTTTGGGTTTTTCTACGCAGTGTATCGCGTAAAGTAGGTCTTGACGGCTTTTATTTTGGTTACCTTAACTCATATGGTGAAAAACTGGTTTACCGTCGAGGAACTACAGGATTGGTTGGATTCGTCATGGGATTTTGCTAAAAAGGTTTTACCTCTTCTTTTCATAGACATGTTTGTAGCGGGTATTTTTATGGGTAGGCCAGGTATCAACGCCGGGTTGCTACCCTCACAGAAATACCTATTAGTATGGATCCTGTTGAAATGTTGCTGGAAGTAGGGGCAACAGGACTTCTAACTGCAACAGTGGTACCTGAGAATGCGACCAACAAACGGGTAACTTGGTCATCTAGCGATACCAATGTTGCTACTGTGGCTAATGGAGTTGTAAACAGCCATAGCGTCCGGCAGGGCGACAATCACGGCTACTTCAGCTTCAAATAGCAGCAAAAAAGCCAATTGTACTGTGACAGTCGCAAAAGATTGGTGTGAGCTAGCTGTAACAGATTGGTATGATAAGGGTATTGGGGATACGTATACTATCAACACAGCGAACACAGCGGCAGAACTTGCAAGATTGGCGTTACTGGTAAACAGAGATGAAGACCCTGTAGATTTCGCAGGAAAGACAATTGAATTTGGGTCAGATATCGATCTACTTGAGTTAGAGTGGGTGCCAATAGGCTCTATTAATGAAGCAACAGAACTTACTGCTGCCGAGTACAGTTATGAAAACGTGTTTAAGGGCAGTTTTGATGGAAAAGGGCGTACCATTTCAAACCTAAAAATTGACAAGGATGATCATAAGGCAGTTGGTTTATTTGGTGTGATTAGTATGCCGACTGAAAACGCCGAGATTAAGAACGTTGAACTGGTCAATGCAACGGTTAACGGATACACAGGTGTTGGCGTATTGGCGGGCATGGCTAAAGCAGGTACAACATGGGTATCTGGCATAGGGCACGCTGCTAAAATTAACGACATTAAGGTGAGCAACGCTACTGTTACGGGATTGAAATATGCGGGTGGGATTATTGGCTATTCCACTACCTCAGTCACCAATAGTGAGGTTTCCAACGTTGGGATTACCGCAAACTACAAAACAGGTATGACGGGTAAAAGTGGTGAAACTGCTGGTGATGTTGTAGGAAACCTTTATGATAACTATAGTGTTACTGATTGTAACGTTACTGATTCAACCATTGAAAGCCAAACTAGGGCCGGTGGCATCGCAGGCAGTTCAAGATATGCAAAAGATATCTCCAACTGTATCGTGAGCAACGTTACGATAGGGCTGGTTACAAGTGATAGCGAAGGTGCTGAGAACGAAGGCTACGCAGGGTATATTTCCGGCCGTGCTAGACCAAGCACAGTCGCCGCAAGCCTCGACAACGATGTCTTAGATGGTAATGCCACGATAGATGGTAATGAAAAAATGAAAAGGCGATAAATTATTTGTGCTGTCCTACTGGTGATCTCAAAAGTGTTGCTATTGAACCCGCCAACATAACTTTAGCTGTCGGTGGTAATGGTGCAATTAAGACTAAGTCAGGCGGGCACGATGTAACTCGGGCTGTTATTTGGTCATCCGACAACACTGGAATAGTAACTGTTGATGCCATGGGCAATTTAACAGGAGTGGCGACAGGCACGGCGACTATAATGGCTACTTCAGTCGCAGATCCCACTATCGAAGCAACGTGTGCCGTGACCGTCATCAACATCATGAATCAGGCAACTAGAGTTTCATACCCAACGGTTGAGGAAGCGGTTAATACTGCAGATAATGGCGATACCATTCTTGTTGCCTCAGGACAATATGGAGTTAATTCGCAGCTTTATTTGAACAAAGAAAATCACTATACAGGGTATTGACTTCGACAATAAACCCGTTCTGGCCCTTACACCATCCCCTTATAAGGGTGAAGGTAGCATCAACGCAGCAACAGGTGTTACTCTCTGTAGTTTCAGACTTGTTGGTGAAACAGAGGGGTATACGGGTCAGAGCTCGCTTATCGGCGTCGGGCCTTCACTACGAAATGTGCCACCGGCGGGCGGCGATCCCGGCTATATTGTAGGCAACCTTATTACAAACACAGAATATCACTTTGCGATTACTTCTTATGAAGCAACCGGTAACCTTTATATTGAAAACAACGTGATTGAAAATGCGGCAACCGGCGGTATATTTATATATAAGAACAAGGATGTTACAGGAGATAGGTCCGGATTTGTTGAGATAGTGGGCAATGTCATTGACACTTAGGCAACTCAGCCCCTTGATGGCACAGACTATAGAGAAAGCTATCTCAGGTAGGGTTCCTCGGCAATAGCGGTAAGCTATAACCTGCAAAATGGCGAGCAGCCCAGTATTAGGATTTTGGGGAATGAAACGATTAACGGTGCCGAGGGTATGGCAGTGATGGTTTTTGGCAGCGGAACAAGCGACAGTAAAGCTATGCCGACCGACCTGGAAAAGATTACCGTGTCAGACAATACCTTCGACAAGCAGGTTGAAGATGTGAAGTTTGTAAAAGTCACTGAGGATAAGAAAGATTTCAAACTTTTGCTGATTAAGAATAACAATTGGCTTAAAAGTGAGGACGACTAAGCCGGATTTTTGGATGATAATGTAGTTAGATTAGGTGGACCGACACTATGTGTCGGTCCACTGTGTTATTGTGGGTAACAGAAACCAAATCGTCACAACAGAGTTACCAAACTATAACAACAAACCAATTCTTCAGAAGGATTTTCCAATTTCGTGAAGAATTCATGACCTTACGATCCTTTATCATTATGTAAGCCGCCTTAGTTCACGGATTAAGTGTGGAGGGATGTAAAACACAACCGATTCTTACACATTAATTTTTGTGAACTGTAATTGTCCGCATTAACTGACGTCGCTCAAATGTAAAAGCAAATGCAAGCCACAGCTCAGGCAAATAATAAGCATTTGGGGGTGATGTTTCCTGATCTAAGAGTACCTGTTTTAATTTGAGGCATTGTGTTTTTCAATTTGCGGTGTGCTTAAGGCTCTTCGAATAAGCATTAAGGGGTGGTAGCTGAATGAGAATCAAGCGTAGCGCGAAGCTTATGGCATTACTTGTTGCCGTAAGCATTATCTTTGGCAGTGCACCGTTGCTTGCTTTTGCACAATCCGACAGTGATTACCAAGGTCATTGGGCCCGGGAAGCCATCGGAAAATGGGCTGAACGTAAAATTGTTGAAGGGTACCCGGACGGCACCTTTAAACCCGACAATCCGATAACCAGGGCCGAATTTGTAGCTCTTATAAACAGGACTTTTGGATTTACAACTTTTGCACCGCTCGAATTGTCGGGTATGAGCGACGATGTGTGGTTTGCCGAAGATGCATCAAAAGCTTTGGGCGCGGGATATGTTGAGGGCTACCCCGACGGAACGTTTAAGCCCAATGCTAACATTTCACGACAGGAAGCTGCAGTGATATTGGCCAGGATTTTGGGGCTCGAAGCAGGAGGTAATGTGCTTCCGTTTGAAGATAGCCACAGCATTCCCGATTGGAGCAAGGGCGCCGTTGCGGCGGTGACAAAAGCGGGAATAATTAAAGGCCATACCGATGGAAGTTTTGATCCCGTAGAAAACTTTACAAGAGCCGAAACTGTTATCGTGCTTGACAGAATTTTCGCTGAAGTCTTTACCCAAGCCGGTAAGTACGGAAGCGAGGACAAACAGACAGTTATAGACGGCAATGCGGTTATATTGGTTAAAGATGTTGAACTAATCAATTACCACATAAAAGGCAATTTGCTCGTTGCGGAAAGCGTTGACGAAGGCACCGTTCTTTTTGAACAAGTTTTGCTTGACGGGGAACTACTCGTAAGCGGCGGCGGGGCCAACAGTGTTTATTTAAAGGGATGCAAAATTCTTTCTGTTGTCGTAGATAAAAACGGAGTAAGAATTGTAATTCAAGACGACACGGAAATTAAAAAGATCCATATCGGTTCACCGTCTATCATTGAACAGGATGCCGACGGGAAAAATATTCAGATCCTCATGGCAGAAATTAATGTAAACGGCGTAACGCTAATCAATGTGAAAATTTCAGGTGATCTCGTTATAGGCACCTTGGTAGGCGAAGGTGAATTCACCTTGGAAAACGTTGTGGTTGAAGGCGACATAGTCTCGAGCAGCGGGGAGATTATTGAGGATCCGCAACCGCCGCTAAGCCCTACGGGGGGAGATGTGCCCAGCACGGTGGGTGTGAGTGCTATTATCCAAGATCTTGTGGGTTCGGGTATGGGGAAAGGTCCCTGTGCTTGCTCTGCTTTTAGCTGGGCCAGTTCTTAGCTTACCTAGCATGATTGTGGTGAACAGAACCTTGGAGATCAGAAAAAGTCTTGCCTTTGTGGGCTTAGTGGTTGCTATGGCTACATTATCTGGCTTTGCATTTAGATTAATTTCAATATGAATTGTGGCATATTTTGAAGCATGCGTAGAGGTTTTGAAATGAAAATTGAAGTTTTTGAAAGCGGATGTGCTAAATGTAAAAGGACCGAAAATAATATCCGAGGTGTGGTGCAGGGCCTGGGATTAAGTGCAGAAGTAACCCACGTGACAGACATTAATGAAATCTTAAAACGGGGCGTAATGATAACTCCTGCCGTGTTCATTGATGGTAAGAGCGTTATGGAAGGTAGGGTACCTACTGTGAAGGTTATTGAAAAATGGCTAAAACAGGTGTAGGTGCCTTTTACCATGTATTGCCGAAATTCCATAACGGATACCTGTAGAAAACTTGGTCATAAGCGTATCGGTTTGAAGGATAGCTTTAGATAAAAGATTTCCTATGTGATCGTGAATTTTACAAGATATGTGTCCACGTTTGCTTAAAGTAACTAAGTGGACTTGATAGCTATGTTTTTTGGTAATGTCCTTCATGATTTTATTTCAGGTGTACGGCCATTTCTATACAATAAGGTCGTGAACTGATTAAAGCACTCTGTACTCGCATGGCGAGAATAAAGGATGGATGTTCATGTTAATTCGAGAGCAGAATCTCGTAAAGTGGTACAGAGCCCTTTTGGCCTTAGAACACTTCGATTTAGAAGTGAAAAAGGGCGAGATATAGGCGTTGTGATGCAAAACGTAGCTGTTTTTGATGAACTTAAAGTATACGAAAATGTGGATTGTATTTGTGGGCTTTATGTGCCAGACGCAAAGAAACGGAGTCCTTCTGTAGACGAAGTTATAAAGTTTGTGGGTCTCGGGGAGTTTAGAGAGTTTTATCCCAGGAAACTTTCGGGAGGACTTTTGAGGTGTTTAAACATAGCTTGTGACATAGATAACAAACCTAGACTCCTTATTTTGGATGAGCTTACCGTGGCGGTGGAGTCTCAGAGCCGCAACCGTATTCTCGAGGGTATACGCGATCTTAATCGCCAAGGTAGTACCGTGGTATATATCTCTCATTATATGGAAGAGGTAGAGCAACTTTGCACTTGGATTGTCCATTATGGGCAAGGGCAAGATCTTAGCTACAGGAACATCTGACGAACTCAAGCGTATGATAAATCAAGGGGAGACCATCAGCGTCGAAATTTAGCATGTGTCTGCCAAACTTCCCTCACTCCATCCACGACAGCATTTTGATACAGGTAGTTTTTGCGATAGCTATTCTTTCGGTAGCTCTTTTTTTAACAAAAGAACAAAACTAGAAGAAATTGTGAAGGTTGTTTGGAGTTAGAGAAAGGCTGTAGAAAGGTGAGTTTTATCTAGGAGGAACTGAAGGTTCTTTTGTAACGCCTACAAGGCGAAAGGGTTTTGATCGCAGTATCAGCGTGTATGGTTGGGGTTAACCTACGGTCGTCTTGGGGTCCTTTGTAAGATCTTAGGTAGGGGCCGCCATAAAACATTTTCTTTTTATCGATGGCGTGACCGCCAGTTGTCTGTGGAGTTACATGAAATTCGAGAAAATCTTCGCTTTCCGAAGACCACGGTTATTCACATGGTACTTCAAACAACTTATAGCACCGACTACAGTAGTTCGAGTTTCACTACAAATTCTTTAAACAAAGATGTTGACATATGTAGACAACAGGGTTACAGTTTGGGTGTCTACAAAAGTAGTCTGAAAGAAAGACCGGGAAAAAGCACTAGGAAGGAGCATTAGGACGGTGACGAAAAAATACCCACACCTCACTAAGACGGAATGGGATTTGATGGAGTACCTGTGGAAAAAAGGTCCATGTACGGGACGGGAGGCTGCGGACCATTTTAAAGACACCAACGGTTGGTCAAGAACTACCACGCTAACATTGCTCAACCGAATAGTCAAAAAGGGGGCCGTGCTTTGCGACGACAGCGGCGAAATCAATACATATTCGCCTCTGATGGCTCACGAGGATGCGGTAATGCAGGAAGCAGGGGCCTTTCTCAACCGTATATGCAAAGGCAGTGTCAGCATGATGATGAACGCTGTTACGAAAAAGCAGGACTTATCTAAAGAGGAAATCCGTGAGCTGTATGCTATTTTGCACAAAGCGGATGCTCGGGCGTCCAAGGACTGTGAGGTGGAAAACCGTGGTTAAGTGGATGGTGTCTTCGTCGGTTCTCCTAGCAGTCGTAATTCTGTTGCGTTCTCTACTGCGCGGCAAAACGACCCTGTGTTTTCAATACGCCCTTTGGGGACTCGTGCTCATACGGCTTCTCGTACCGGTGTCTTTTGGCGTAAGCCCCGTGAGCGTTATGAATGTGGTACCGGACGTCTTGTCAAAAACAGTAGTCTCCGAAAAAAGGCAGGTAGACACACCGATTTCCCCGGGGCTGATGATGCCAGAGCCCCTACCTCCCGGCTCACCGGAAAGCGCAGATGCGCTAGAAAAGCCTCATTATGAAACTAACCATGTGGATGCCGTCGTCGTTGACTGGAAAGCCGCTTTGAAAGTCGTCTGGCTCACAGGTCTTAGTGTGATTGGATTGTTTCTCCTGGTCACAAATCTGCGATTTTCGATACGATTGAAAAAAGATAGATGTATGACAAACATCTCAGAATATCCTTTGTCCGTTTATGTCTCGAGCCTTGTGGAAACACCCTGCATATTTGGTTTGTTTAATCCTGCTATCTATATCACCCAAGAAGTGTATCAGGATCTGGCAGTTTTGCACCATGTGCTGGAACATGAGACCACTCACTATTATCACGCTGACCATATATGGTCGATTCTGCGCGGTGTGTGTCTCGCTCTTCATTGGTACAATCTGCTTGTGTGGTTTGCCGCTTCACTTTCTATGGAAGATGCGGAACTTGCTTGTGACGAGAGCACCATTAACCGGATGGGCGAGGAGTCGCGTGTGGGATACGGGCGGTCACTTATCGGTTTAACCTCCAAAAGGCGTAGCACTGATACACTTTTCACAAGCGCGACCACCATGAATAGCAGTAAAAATAGCATCCAGAAGCGGATCACACTTATCTCGAAAAAACAAAGGATGGCACCTTGCACTCTTGTCCTTGCGGTCTTCATTGTCCTATTGACAGCCTGCAGCACTTTTACGGGCGAAAAGGATGTTTTATCGAAAAAGCCATCATCAGGGAGCAAGGTAGCCGAATCGGGTATCAAGTGTTACGATATTTCTCTGAATAATGCCCCTTTGTACGGGTCTGCTGAGATAAGCACCGAGCCACCAATAGATGATTCAGATATCTTAGAAGTCTTGGCCGAGGCGAAGTCGGACGGTGTGAAAATGCTGTTTTATCGGGCCCGCGGGGGAGATATTTAAGGTGCATGGGAGAAGGATGGAAGTGTTCACCGGTTTATTCATGCCTACGATGCCCAAGAACAATGGGGTTACGAGGACCGGTTTTCTGTCCAGTCCTTCCAAAACTTGTTCGGTCGAGATGGTTTCGTGATGGGCTGCTCCTTTGGGGCGTCTTACCACGCCTACGACTACTATTTTCTTAATCGGAGCGGGGATGTGGAACTGTTGGCCGGCTGTGTTAACAACCATACTGTCCTAGATCTTGACGGAGACGGCAGTTCTGAACTGATCTATTTTTCCTATGAAAGCGCTCGTCTTTCCCCTCATTTTTACTTTCAGCGGGAGGATCGCCTGTACCAAGTGGACGTGATCTCCTATTTGCAAAGCGCTGTCCTAGGTTGGGGCGATATTTGGTCCGATGGAACTGTCAGTGACGACGATGATGGTCCATACCTACACTTGACTTTCCGTCCGGGCGGTGAGGAAGAGGAATACGACTGTAAGGTACGCTATGTAGGTAATGCTCTGGCGGTAGAGGTGCCCGAAGGCGCGATTTCGCCCGATGGTGTGCTTTGGTCAGTTAAGCGAGAAGATTGCGAAATTGGGCTTCTGAGCGAGGGTGAGAAAAGGGAAATCCTCATGCGGCGGGGCGAAGCTGTTACGGTGATTGAAAGTCTGCCACTTGACTCAAATCCGGACTGGCGTTATACCTTGCGGTCTTTTGATGCCATCCCTGAATTAAGCGGCTTTGTTTTTGAAAATGTGGCATACCACGGGTGGGGGAGTTTCTACTACTATGCGGTGGAGGGTGACTCTGCAGTCTGTTTTGCGCAAAGCTTCGGCATAGGGATGATCGACGAGAATGTGTTCGACGTAGGCCTTTTCGCTTTTTAGGCAATGTCCCGTTAAACGTAAGGTGGACGGGTAAAGTCGTGCAATAACGTACTTTGTTTGAATTATATTTATCTGCCGAGACGGTATTTCAAACGAACCACCTAAGTTACAACCGATGTCCGCCCCGTCGAGAAAAGGACGGATACACTTTGTTGTTGAATGTTTAGGTGTTTAAATCGACTGGTTCTATCTAAGAGCATACATCAACCCAATCGACTAGGAGGTTGTCACATTGAACAAGATTATTTGCGGGGTTCTATCTAGGAGCATACATCGACCCAATCGACTGCCGATGAATATTGGAACAGCTCCTCGCAGGACAGTTTGATGGCACTGTTGGTGCTACCCACAGCTGGGAAAACGGCATCGAAGCGCTTCATGGAGATATCTAGGTATACAGGTACTCCTTCGTTGACGTCGAAAGGGCACACACCCCCTACCGGATAGCCTACCATTGTAAGCAAGTCCTTTTTCGGCAACATTCTTGCCTTTATGCCGAATTTTGCTCTGAACTTTTTGTTGTCTACGCGGGCATCGCCTGCTGTGACTAAAAGCATGCAGCCTACAGGCGTTTTAAACGCAAGGGTTTTTGCTATTCTAGCCGGTTCAACTCCAATTGCTTCGGCGGCTAGTTCAACGGTGGCGCTTGATATGGGGGGCTCAATGATCCGATCTTCAATACCATATTTTCTAAAAAATGCTCGGCCTTTTTCAATGGACAAAACTTATCCCTCCATCTTTGTCATGTAGATTACCGATGTTTTGCCTTATCAATTGTCTAGCAAATTCTATTTTATCATCGTTTTTCTGTCAAACTACCAGGATGGGGGGAAGGGAAAAGTTCTGCGTATGAACTAGGAAGTGCTGTTTCGGCGCCATACGCAGGTTCCATGGTGCTGTTTCGGCACCATACGTAGGCTTCATGGTGCTGTTTCGGCGCCATACGCAGGCTCCATAGTGCTGTTTCGGCGCCATACGTAGGCTCCATAGTGCTGTTAAAGCACCATACGCGGGCTTCATGGTGCTTTTTCGGCACCATACG
>CAYORX010000018.1:0-18043 GCA_964406505.1 uncultured Eubacteriales bacterium | reverse complement strand
CATGGTGCTGTTTCGGCACCATACGCGAGTGTCATCCTGTAGATTCGGCACTATAGACGAATTCCATCTCGCCATTTCAGCACAATAACCCGGTTCTGCTTAGTCTTGGAACTTTTATTCTAAAATTTTGTCTCATTTGTAAGGGGGTGCCTGGTTTGCGAAAAATCATTACACTTTTGGTATTTATCCTTGCTCTCACAGGTTGTAGCGTCGTGCCAAGTATAGGCAGCGTAAACTTGATGTCGGGGATTAAGGCAAGATCTATTGTACCTATCAAGATTGACGGAACAGAGGAAAAAAGCGAAGCCCCGGAAATCACTAACTTCTCCTTAGATATCTTTAGGAAAAATTACGGAAGCGAAAACATGCTCATCTCGCCTCTTTCCATCATATCGGCTTTATCTATGACGGCAAATGGGGCGGAGAAGGAAACACTTTCTCAAATGGAAGAGGTTTTCGGCACAGATTTAACCGATTTGAACCAATATCTTTATGCTTACAGGTCGTATCTTCCCACCGGGGAAAAATACAAGATGAGTCTTGCCAATTCTATATGGTTTAAAGATGCGGAAGATTTGACGGTGGAGCAAGACTTCTTGCAAATGAACAAGGATTATTACGATGCAGATGTTTACAAAGCACTTTTCGATGAAAGTACAAAGGATGACATTAATACCTGGGTTCATGAAAAAACAAATGGGCAGATAGAAAAACTTTTGGACGAGAGTATTCCTAAAGAAGCAGTGATGTATCTTATTAATGCACTGTCTTTTGATGCTCAGTGGAGAGATATATACGAAGATATTGCAGTCCACAAGGGTGAGTTTACGTCTGCAAGCGGTGACAAAAAAACTGTGGATTTCATGCACAGCACCGAGCATGGCTATATCCAGACGCCGGGTGCTGTAGGATTTTCTAAGCCCTATGCTGACGAAAAATACTATTTTATCGCGCTTTTACCTAATGAAGGGTTTGATGTTTCGCGCCTACTAGATTTGATAGATGGAGAAACCTTAGTGGATGTTTTGAAAAACCAAAGTAATGAAGCGGTGCAAGTTTCTATACCTAAGTTTGAGTTTGAATATGCTGATGAACTTTCGGATGTGTTAAAGGAATTAGGTATGAAGGATGCTTTTGATAGGAAACTAGCGGACTTTAGTTCTCTAGGCCGAAGCACTGACGGTAATATTTTCATAAATCGGGTTATTCATAAAACAAAGATTAGAGTGGATGAAAAGGGTACAGAGGCTGGTGCTGTTACCGGTGTAGAAATGATAAAGGAAAGCGCTATACCCCTTGAGCGTAAAACAGTAAAGTTAGATCGACCGTTTTTCTTTATGATAGTAGACGGTGAATATGGTCTGCCCATTTTCATGGGAACTTTAAATGATATAGAATCGTAAAGATTGGAGAAAGGTCTTAGTTTTGCCATTGATACAATCTTTTAAAGCGGATTGAACTATGGAATTTTCAAGTTTTAGATAATGTAAAGATGGAGTGTTAAAAGTCGAAAACATCTTAAGGCAAGTCAATAGAACTTTAAATTACGTTATTGGATCTTTTTTAGGTGTATTTCTGGGTCATTTTTTGTATAGATATCTAGACTTTAAAAACAACCCAGGTCTTTACGAAATACAATCAGCCCCTTGGTACACCAGCATTCAAGTTTACGGAGTATTTACTGCCGTGGTTTTAGTCGTTGCAGCTGTTGTCAAATATTTAGTTAAACGAAAGTTAGAAGGCAGTTAGGTAAAACTTGTGGTTTTTAAAAGATACGCTTTGGGCTAATTACCATGTAGCGTGAGATCCAAATGCGTATACAAGTTTGATTTTATAATTACTTATCAGTCTTTTTAGATGAGTATAGAGAATTTTTTCATCTGCCGTATGTCACCTTCCACAAAATGTTCGCCATTTCATCAATTGTGACGTAGCCGGGCGCAAATATACTTGGATATTTTCCGTTTTGGCAAGTTTTGATGTAAATATGCATATGTTCTGCGATTCCTAATAACGTATCACCTCTTCCTTGGGGAATTGTAATATCATAGGGCTTGAGGGCTTGTTTTTGGGCGAAAATACTCAGCAAGCTATATGTTGCTGTACCAAGTATATTCAGCATTATTTCTAAAGGCAGTAACGGTATTTTCCTATCTAAACCCACGATTAAACGCACGAAAACTAAGTTTTGCAAGAAAAGCAGGTGATTTTGTATTTAAAGAGAATCATAATGGTTGAAGATTGTTTCCCTGGGGGAGCCCCTAATCAGGGGCTGAGATAAGGGAGGTTATCCCTTGACCCCGGAACCTGATCTGGATAATACCAGCGTAGGGAAGCGGAACGATGTTGGATAAAAGTCGCTCCCTTCCTTGCAAGGGGGCTATTTTTATGTGCGGTTTTAGTCTGGAAGCATGCAATTTAAATTTAAGGAGTGACAAAATATGTTGTCCAATAAGCTATTTGAAAAAAACATGGATATCGTTAAATTGTGTGAAGAACATCCTTTTGTGCAGGGCATAGGTTCAGGTGAGTTAGAAAGGGAGAAGTTCGTTTACTATATGTCACAGGACGCTTTTTATCTTACTTCTTATGTGCGTGCTTTTGCTCTTGGCATAGCGAAAGGCAAAGATAGGCGGAGCATGGAACTGTTTAAAGATTTGGTTGATGGAACTTTCAATGAATTAAAATTGCACGATAGTTTTTCTAAGAAGTGGGGGTTTCCGTTAGAAGTATCTCCCGCCAAGGCTACGTTAAATTATACTGATTTTTTGGGAAGAGTAGCCGCTTTTGAGGATATAGGTTCTATAGCTGCTGCTACTTTACCATGCAGCATATTGTATGCGTATTTAGGTACAAAACTTGCAGAAGATTTTAACCCAAACACACCGTATGAAGATTGGATTAAAACGTATTCGTCGCAGGAATTTAAAAGCGATACTAAAAAGTTAGAGTTACTTGTAAATGATTATGGAAAGGATATCAAAAAGCTCGAGGGGTTTTACAGGCGTGCCATGGAATTAGAGTATGATTTTTTTGATGCGGCATACAAGAGTAAAGGGTTTGATAGATAGAGTAAGTGCCTGGAGAGTTAGTCAAGTTTTGTGAAATGATTGAGAAAGGGCTAAAAGGCACAGGTAACTATGTTCGGCAAAAACGTTTTTATCAAAGATATTCTAATTGCATCAAATTGCATTAACTTGCATTAATTCGCATTAATTTGCAGTAATTTGCATCAAGGCTATTTGCCGGTGCTGTGTTGCTACGAGATATTTAACCGCAAACGTTAGAGATTTTGACGTCCATTACAAAGCCGCATATTGGTGCCATGGTTGAAAAAATCTTTTGTAGCAAAGCAAATATACGTTTTTGATCGCCTTGGATCACCGTAGACATTATACCTGTTTGGTGTTTTAGCCCTGAATCTCTTATTATTTCCAATACTTTTTTTATGTCATCGTCATAACTTTGTTTTGCCAGGGGATAAAAACATAATTGGCAGCTGATCATTTCTTCCACAGTGCACATATGAAACCACCTCTTTCTTTAAATGCTAACTGTTTTTCTAAGTCTAAGCCCAGATATTTTTCGTGGGTATCGGGGGGAATAAACAAGCATTGGCGTATATCAACTAATTTATCTTTTCTTAGGTTTTTCATGCATTCGATGGTTTTAAACGATGCGTGTCTGTATACACTTTGTTTTTGGCTCGAATATGCTTTTCCCCACTTGCTGTCGCGATTTATGGTGCCTATCAAAATGTTTCCGCCCTTTTTAACTACGCGGAAGAGTTCGTTCAGTGCTTTTTTAGGCGAATGAAGGAATTCAAACGCGGTGATAGATATCGCACTATGGAAATATTCATCTGGGAAGGTTAATTCATGCATGTCCATTTTGTGGAAGTCTATTTTGATTTGATCATTTTCTGCTTTCATTTTCGCGATATTTAACATGTTTTGCGATACGTCGATTCCTGTGACGATGCAACCTTTACGGGCGAGTTTTAAACTGAAGTTGCCAGTTCCACAGCCTGCATCGAGTATTCTTTGTCCTTTTTGCGGTTTGAGCATATCAAAAGCTAAATTAGTTTCAACTGTGTCCACAAATTTACCTAGCTTGGTTTTATACCAAGAATCGTAATCAGATGCATCTTGGTCAAAGATCGCCATTGGTTTCACTCCTAGATGTTGGAACTGTCATCATAAAGAATACTTCGCTAAAGGTGGCCGAATAGCCTTTTGCGTAAGTGGGGAAGTGGAAGTCGGGGATTTCCGCTTATTTCTTGCCTTTTAAAAAACCGCTGCCACAATTGGTTTTATTCGTTTATCCCATTTTGTCTGATGTCCTAAAGAGAGAGCAGGATTGTTACTTGGGTGAAACGGCTTCACACATTGTTTAGTCACTGTTTCACCAGTGATGTTTTCATTGCAGTACAAGTGCCGTAAAACTCCATGAAATCTGAGGAATAAAGACAGGTTGTGTATTAAAGGTTTCCCTCAAAGTCACTTGTATTTGTCAATTGAAACGTGTCCGCACTCCCATGTTTTAATTGAAAAATCCCCCAGCAAAAGCCGGAATGGCGTCGTCATTCTTGTTCTTTTAGCCATTGTTGCTTTTCCTTTAGCCGATATGAATTCTCCAGCATACTGATCGGGTATCGGGTAACGGCATGCATCGACATAGATGGTTGAATACTTGTCCGCTCCTAATTCAGTAATCCTTGCAATATCATATTTGGGGAGATACGGTAATAGATGCGGTCGTTTTTCTTCTAATATGTCAAAAGCAAATTTACTCTTATCAATCTGCTTTAATCCGTTCACCCGATTACATATTGATTATAAATATTGTTGTACTTCTTCCGGCGTTTCAAATTTATTCCGGCGGCCGAAAGACAATTTTAGCAATGCTTCGGTGGGTTCTTTTTCCGGCGGACCAACAAATCTTTTGACCAAAATCTTGGCATTATCGTAAACCTTTAAATGACAATCTCCCTTAATGTGTCCAAAGAACGCAGCATGAGTACAAAAGCAGGGACAGATTCCCTGGTGTTTAGGGGATGAGTCTTACGCAGTGGAGGCTGTTAAGCCGGGTTAGTTTCGAGCGGTGAAAAAGGTTTTTTGCTCCTTTTGATGTGCATTTTCGGAAAGAAGATGATCTGGTGCCCGATGTATGTCAACCTGTTCTTATGGTTCTTTGCGAACTGTAAGAATGCACCACAGAAGACGATCGTTATACTTGTACTCCATCTTTGGCGTTGGAAGTCCTATCGAATAGCACTCGTTCTAAAGACATGACCACTAAACTCAATACGGACATGCTTTCAGGCGTTGAGGAATACTGGATTGTTGATCCTTAGCAAAAAAAGCATTATGGTTTACCGATTCAAGAACAGAAAGATTGAATTTTACGGAACTTATGAAAGAGAAAGTGTCGTCCGTTCTTTATGTTGGGGGATTTGAAAGAGAATTTAAAAGATCTTTTCAGTGATGTTTGAAGTTGTAGATTTACCTAACTGGAAATTTCTATCTTTCCCTAGGGGGGTTAACATGGGTTTTGGGTGGGATTCAGCCTACATAAAATTGAACATGTAGCGGCGGATGCGGCTCCCTAATGCAACGCAACAGTGGAAGCGGGAACCAAAATTTTTGCTCGCGCCTTGCTTTTTTGAAGAACCTTGCAGCAACTTGTGTTATCGCTCATTTTATATTCATTTCCACAGTTGCCGCACGAGTTTTACAGACCCTGCTTCTTCATAGGGTATAGTCTCGTCTTTACAGCGCGATTTCCACACCTGTCCCTTGTGGGACAATTCAGTAAGTGCATTGCTAGTCAAGTTTCCGTATCTTTTGATCACTTTCTCAAGGATGTCTATTTCATTTGGAGGAAGGGGTTCTGATTGTATACCCTTTTCACGTATCCTTTTAGTTCTTTCACCCGGTGCAACGATCTCACCGCTCCAATCATCGTATTCCCTCGGCATTAATTCGATGATTCCGCATTCCTCCAATAGACCTAACAGGGTTTGGTATTTATCGGGAACGGGTCCGTAGGGTAGGCAAAGATAAGCAAAATCCGACACGGATTTGTTGCATTGGGGAAATTTGCACAATCTGCGATGAAAAGTAGCTTTGCAAGTTTTGTCTTGTAAAGTCCCTAGGTGTTTCGTGCAAATTTGAGAATTATTTGGTAAACACACTTAAATCGAAAATCCCAAAAGCCTCTGGACGCAGGATCTTTTTCGCAAGTAAGAATTTCCGGTTCTTGTATTGCATTAAAAGAACATTGCCGGATTGCTTTTGCGATGTCTGTAAGAGTTAGGAATGGATGTGTTTCCATTGCTTAGATGAGAAACTGCCTTTCCGGGTTTGTAGCTGCTTGAGAAAGAAAGTCGGGTCTTTAGCGGTTCTACGTAAAATCTGGTTATGTGCTACATTTTGAATCGAGCCTCGTTCATATCGCTGGGTAGTAATTAATCCCTAACTAAAAATTTTGGCAAGAGCACGCTACGACAATCCGTACATTTTTCTTATAGATTTAATTTCTTTAGAGGTTAAAAGATCGTGATTGTTGCGGTATTGGCCGAACGCAGCCAGCGGATTTTCGAGCCAGTTTCCATTTCAAAAAGGCCGGTCATCCAATCTTCATCCCTTTCAAGTGGAAAGATGCCGGGGATTCGTGTAACCGATTCTGGGTTAGGAAGCCTCTTTTAACGCATTTACGCCTTCCGATGTCTTGGTTAAGTTTTTCCACTATGTAATCTTTAGAAAGTAAATTTGGAAAAAGATGTGTGACGTTTTTGATTGATTAAGTTCTGGTATGTTTTCGGTTAAGGTAAAAAACGGCAAGTTGAGTGCGGTCTCGAAGCTTCAGTTTTTCTAAGATGACGCTTAGATAGTTTCTAACCGTGCCTTCTCCTAGGTGCATAGTTTCAGCGATCTCTTTGTTGTTAAGGCCTTCAGCCACAAGTTCGATAAGGTGAAGTTCTCTTTCATTTATGCCGAATTCAGATAAGTTAGTGTTTTTATTGATTGTAAATAGCTGCGGAAGCTTCGTTACGACCGTGTCTCCGAAAACGCTTTGACCCGTGTGCACCGCAATTATAGCTGGTACGATACCTTCAAAATCCTGTTTGAGTATATAACCTTTAGCGCCTAGGCGAAATGCTTCTACAATATACTCATCATCTAAAAATGTAGTCAGAAACAAAATGCGAGCATCAGGGCAGTGTTTTAAAATATTTTGGCAAGCCTTAAGGCCATCCATTTCATCCATACGGATGTCCATAAGGACGACATCAGGTTTAAAACTATTGAATAACTCTATTGCTTCGTGTCCATTGTGGCCTATCCCAAGTACTTTTATAGAACCGTGGGATGTGATGATGGTTTTTAAAGATTCGCAGACCAAAGGATCATCGTCTATGATAATGACATTCATACGGCTGTCTCCCTTTCGGTAAATGAATGTTTCTTTGGGATAGATACAAAAATTCTAAAGCCCCCTTTATGTTCAACGGTTAGACTTCCGTCTAAAGTTTCGGCACGGTGAGCCATGTTTTTAAGGCCCATGCCCATCTGGAAGGTTTGTTTGTCCTGGTGCCGAATTTTTTGAGTCCCATTGTCCTGAAGAAACAGTTGGTAAAGGGCCGGGTGTTCAACAAGAGTTATTGTAGCGAAAGTGGCATTAGAATGTTTTATGATGTTGTTTAGTCCCTCTTTAACCACAGCGAGAAAACAATAAGCTATCTTTTTTGTTGGGGCCGTTTTTAACTTGTAATCCAAACGTGCCGGGCAAAAGGCGAAGTTTTCTACAAGGGATGTAAGTTCCCTTTGCAGATCGAGCGAATCCTCATGAAGGTTATGGACGCTACTTCGAATTTGGTCCATGGCTTGGCTTAAGCTATGGTGAAGCGTCGAAATTTGAGGATGGACATCGGCAGAAGATTCTATCATGAGCGCCCCGGATTGAAGGATGGCTCTTGATAAAAGGTGTCCTACGTGATCATGTATTTCCCTGGCTATGCGGCTCCGTTCATCTAAAGTGGCTAAGTGAATTTGGTATCCGTATTTTTCAGCAAGTTCTTCACGGGTTTGTCTTAAAAGCGCGGTAATTTCGTGATTTTTTGTCCTGAGTTTTTGTTTTTGGATAAGGCTTAGCCGAAAAGATACGGTCCGTTTAGATAAAAGACAGGAGGCGGCAGATACAATCAAGGTAGTTAACCCTCCTACTTGGCCGAACAGGATAAAAACAGATGTTATACCCGAAGCAAGCCATAGCCTATTTCTGCTTTCGTGGTATTTGGTGAATGCATCGTATTGGATTAATGGCAAAAATGGGCGCAAATAGGGTAGAAGAAAACTTGCTATTGTATAGATGCATACAGTAAAAGCTAAATGAATCTTATTATCTAGATAACCGTTTAAGGCGCTTAGCGCTACGGCAGCAAGAGATGCACCAACGATGGCGATTTCATCGCGCTGTCCCTGGGTGAAGCATAGGCACAAAGCCAATATCACCAGTTTATCTTCTATCTTACGCATGCCAATACTCCTTTTAAAAAAGAGTATCACACGGCATGTTTTCCATCAATTTCAAGATCCAACGTGACAATTGTCACGGGAAAATAGTTATTAAATGCACTTTAATTGGGATACAGGTTTTGTACAATTAGGTTGTGGCCCACGTATTTAGGATCTGGGTAAAGGGTGGATGCTTTTATGTTAATTTGTGTTCGGAACCTTGTGAAATGGTATGGGGATCTTTTAGCGCTAGATCATTTCGATTTAGAAGTGAAAAAGGGTGAAATTGTAGGGCTTTTGGGCCCCAACGGTTCAGGCAAAACCACAGTCATAAATTGCATCTTGGCTTTACTCACCTTTCAGAAAGGTACTGTGGAAGTCTTCGGAAAACCTATGAGGCCCGATGCTTATGATATAAAACGTGATATAGGTGTTGTGATGCAAAATGTGGCTGTTTTCGATGAGCTTAAAGTTCGCGAAAACGTTGATTATTTCTGTGGACTTTACGTAGAAGATGCTAAGAACCGGCGTGTTCTTGTAGATGAGGCCATAGAGTTTGTGGGTCTTGAGGAGTTTCGGGAATTTTATCCTCCAAAACTTTCCGGAGGGCTTTTAAGGCGTCTTAACATAGCTTGCGGCATAGCCCACAAACCTAAACTTCTTATTTTGGATGAGCCGACAGTTGCGGTCGATCCTCAAAGCCGAAATCGAATCCTGGAAGGTATACGCGATCTTAATCGGTTAGGCACAACCGTGGTATATACCTCTCATTATATGGAGGAAGTAGAGCAGCTTTGCACCCGGGTGGTAATTATGGACAAGGGCAAGGTATTGGCTTCGGGAACATCTGATGAACTCAAAGGCATGATAAACCAAGGGGAAACTATAATCGTAGAAACTTATGTGATAAGGCCGGAACAACTTGCGTTCATCCGCCAAATGCCACGCGTGATCCGGGCTGACTACGAAGACAACCGCCTGATCGTAAATTACGACAGCGGGGTCCATAATTTAGTAGATCTTTTAGACTATCTGAAAGGGCAAAATATCAGGTTTAGCAGGGTGTTTTCCCGTCAACCTACGCTAAATGATGTGTTTTTGGAGATAACCGGCAGGCATCTTAGGGAGTAGAGGTGTAAAGGTTTATGCTGCTTCATACGTTTAAGTATAGGTTGAAATGCCTTTTAAGGGACAAGGAAAGGCTGTTTTGGACCCTTTTCTTCCCATTACTGTTGGCTACGCTTTTTTATTTTGCCTTTGGGCACTGTACGTCGGAAAGGGAAAGGTTTCAGCCTATAAAGACCGCTGTGGTTGACAACCAGGCTTATAGGTTAAACGAAAACTTTAGGCACGTTCTGGGTGTTTTAGGGGCTGAAGGGGAAGGCCAAGTGCTGGATCTTTATGTTGTGGGCAGCAAGGAAGCTTTAGATCTCTTTGATACAGGTGCTGTGTGCGGCATCATTACAGTCACTGAAACGGCTAAAAATGATGTGCCTCTTATCGGTATTACCGTCGGGGAGCAGGGCCTTTATCAAAGCATCCTTAAAGCGATACTTGATGAGTATACCCATCTTTCGCAAACTATTAAGGATATTGCCGGTAAGAATCCTCATGTTGCGAAGGATATCATTAAAGCAGTGTCAGAAGGCCGCGGATCTTACATCAATGAAATTTCTTTTTCTCGGGCGGTTCCAGATACTATGCTCACGTATTTTTACAGCCTTATAGCCATGGCCTGTATGTACACTAACTTTTGGGGATTGAGGAACGCACAGGATATTCAATCCGATCTATCGACTTTGGGTGCCCGGCGAAACGTGGCCCCTAGCCATAAGTTGGGGATTGTACTGGCTGATATAAGCGCGGCGCTTGTTGTGAGTTACGGTGAAATTTTAATTCTTTTAGCCTATGTTGCTTTTGTCTTAAAGATAGATTTTGGAAACCAAGTTGTCTATGTTTTGCTTACATGTTTCTTCGGCTCTATTTCAGGCGTTTCTTTTGGTTATTTGGTGGGCACTTTAGGCCGGATAGGTGAAAACGCAAAGATAGGGATCTCTATGGGCGGAAGCATGCTTATGAGCTTTTTTGCAGGGCTTATGTATCCGAATATGAAATACATAATTGCGCAAAAGGCTCCCTTTTTTTCCTTTGTAAATCCCGCCATTCTTATATCTGATGCATTCTACAGCCTGTACGTGTTTGATAACCACAGACGGTTTTTTGTAAATATTGCGGTTCTGGGTTTACTCTCGGCGCTTATGTGCGGGGCAAGTTATATACGCTTGAGGAGGGTAAGATATGCAAGTCTTTAAAGCATATTTAAAGGTTTTGCGCGGTTCGAGGCTTGGCATGGGCATAAGTTTTTTCGTGTTTTTGAGTATAGCCGTGATTTTTTCCTTTGTAGTTCCTGCAAGCGGGATGACTGAATTCGAGTCTACCCGTACCCCTATAGCGGTCATCGATCGGGATGGCGGTGTGATATCTAGGGGTTTGATTGAGTATCTATCTGAAATTGCACAAGTTGTACCCTATCCGGACGATCCCGAAGCCCTTCAGGATGCCCTTTTTTATCGTTATCTCGAATACATAGTGTTTATCCCACCTGGGTTTTCCCAAGAATTTGCGTTAGGCGGTACTCCTGTCCTTGAAAAAGTGACTGTGCCGGGTTCAGCGAGCAGCCATTATATGGATATGAACATAGATAAGTTTTTGGACACGGTGAATCTTCATTTTTCGTACGGTGATTCTGATTGTGCCGTTAAAGATGCTATTAAAAGTTTGTCGTTTAATACACCGGTAACTGTGCGGGCAGTTGGTGGAAGTGGTGAGCCCCCTAACTATTCTTATTATTATGCCTATAGTGGATATGCGCTTCTTGGGATGGTCATGACTGGTGTAAGTTCGATTATGCTAAGGTTTAACCAAAAAGACCTGTACCATCGAAATCTATGTGCCCCTTTACCGCGAAGGAAAATGAATCTACAGATCGCAGCCGGTCATGGAATTTTGGCACTGGGGTGTTGGATTTTACTTTTGTTATTTAGCTTGGTTTTGTACGGCAGGACCTTTTTTGGAATGAGGCTTTTTGGACTTTATGCGCTTAACACCGGCGTTTTTGCAGCAGTGTGTGCAGCCCTAGGCCTTATTATAGGGGCTTTGGTCACAAGTTCAGGTGCTCAGGCAGGCATCGTTAATGTAACTTCTTTGGCTTTGAGTTTTCTTGGCGGAATGTTTGTGCCCCAAGAAATCATGAATCCTAAAGTTTTAGCTGTATCTAAATTTCTGCCTTCTTATTGGTTCATCTACGCCAATGACCGCATTTGGAGATTTCCGGTATCTGGGCCTTCATCATTTCTTCGCCCTATCTACGACAGCATTTTAATACAAATTGGTTTTGCAGTAGCAATCTTTTCGGCAGTCCTTCTTTTGGCAAAAGAACAGGGACGGAAGGAATTGTAGAGGTCCTTTTGTTTGTAGTGGTGAAACCTTTTCGGCCTTTGAGCAGTTTTTTGGTATTATGACTTATGGTGTGTTTAG
The DNA here is from genome assembly GCA_964406505.1 of uncultured Eubacteriales bacterium. Lineage (GTDB taxonomy): Bacteria > Bacillota > Sulfobacillia > Fermentithermobacillales > Fermentithermobacillaceae > DTU015. The sequence goes on along the minus strand of CAYORX010000018.1, from coordinate 5,987 downwards.
AATGCGGCTGCATTTTTAGATTTGGATAGCATAGAGGTGAGGCTCAAAAAATGGAGGGCAGTTTGGGAAAAGTGGATAGGTTTTTAAATTCCGTTATTGCGTCTTTTTCAGGTGTGTTTTTAGGACATGTTTTGTACAAGTATAGTCATTTTAAAGAAAACCCTGGATTGTATGAAATGCAGTCCGCTCCTTGGTACATGAGCATCCAAATTTATGCGCTGGTGACCTGCGTCATTTTGACTGCGGCAGTTTTGGCTAAATGTTTTCTGAAAAAGAAACGAAAAACCAGTTAATCGAAGAGTGTGGCCCAGGTTCGCCGAAAGCGAAAGATGTGCGTGGGCTTTTAAATTTGCGCACCAAAAAAGAATCTGAGTTCGAGATTATGCGTAAACCGGAATCTTTGGGTGTAAACTTAGACTTTTTGTCCCTAGCTCGTGTTTTTCGTAACGAAGCTGCTCTGTTATTTCGCCGTCATATAGGGCTTCAATGCCATCTTTCATGATGCCACTAAAAGATAAGCGATGAAGATTTACACTTTTCGATTGTCATATGTTATCTTCCAAAAGGCTTACTAATTCAACAGTGTGGTATTTTTAGATTAATAAATACAACAAGTTAACGGCCCTTTGTTCGATTGAAGTTTTCCAAAGCACTTTCTTTGTTTATACTATCTCTATTCCCAAAGTTGGCGCACGAGTTTCACGCACCCCGCTTCTTCATAGGGTAAAATTTCACCTGTGGCGCGTGTTTCCCACAGCTGTTCTTCATGGGACAAGTCGGATAGTTTTTTGCTGGTTAGATTTCCATACTTTTTGATAACTTTTTCTAAGGTCTCTATTTCGTCTGTAGTGAGAACTCCAAGGGATGCTCTTTTGGCTTTTTTGCCGGGTACGATGATTTCACCGCTCCACGTGTTGTGTTCTTGGGGTATAAGTTCAATGATTCCGCTTTCTTCTAATAAGCCTAGCAGGGTTTGATACCTATCGGGTACGGGGCCGTAGGGAAGGCGGTGGTAAACAAGACCTGTTAGGGATTTGTTGTATCGAAGAAAATGTGCGAAATCTGCGATGAAGAGCAGCTTTGCGAGTTTGGTTTTATAAAGGCCCTGAGTCTTTTTGGCGAACTTTAGGATCATTTGATAAAGGCGGTTGAACCGAAATTCCCTAAATCCCCTAGCCTTTGGGTCTTTTTTGTACGCGAAAACTTCCACATCTTCATATTGCTCTATAAGTAGCATGTGGGATTGTTTTTCTAGATGATGGATGAGCCGGGAATGGATGCGTTTCCACTGCTTAGGTGAGAAACTATCTTTTTGGGTTTCAATCTGCTTTAGCAGGAAGATTGGGTCTTTAGCGGCCTTGCGTAAAACTTGATCATGGGCGGCGTTTTGAATCGCACCTTGTTCATACCGCTGAACAGTGATAAGTCCCCATCCTAGAATTTTAGCTAAAGCACGCTGCGACAATCCGTACTTTCCTCTTATGGATCGGATTTCTTTGCAGGTTAAAAGGCCGTGATTCTTGCGGTATTGATCGTATGCTGTCTGCAGATTTTTTGAATCAGCCTCCATTTCAAAAATTTCGTGATTACATCTGGTGCATTGGGCCACCGTTGATTCTATGTGAATAGGTTCATCTCGAACCACAAAGGTTTCCGGCCGTTTAATATAAACGATTTCCTGCTCGCTTAAGCAGTAGGGGCAGAAAATTGTTTTCATCTTAAATTACCTCCGTATCTTTAGAAAAAGGATAATGAAGGGGACGCTCAGCCTCGTGAATTGACATGCAAAGCACGCGCCTTTTCCATATAGCTAACTTGACGTAAAGAGTAATTCCTGCGTAAGTTGGGCCAAATATCCACCAATTATAGGGCTTTTTCTTGTCATCAGGAAGCGGGCCTTGGCAATAGTGCCTCGCCTTCAAATCTGTTAGTAACCTCGGTATATCTTGAATCAGCATCCCCAATGATGTTAGAGTTTGCAGATTCTTTTGGCGATTTACAAAGGTGAAATTGGGATTTAGACTTAGTGCTATTATATGATAATGCTTACAAATTTAAATGTGAAGTGTTATGGAGTTTTCGGGCAAGAGCAACTGCGACGAGAATTCCTGTCTGGGTATGTGGCGAAAAGTATGGGTCGATGAAATTTTGGGAATGAATATCTGCTTTTGCGAAGAACATTGCATGCATGCAAAGAAACTTCGAGTTTTACGGAAGAGGAGGCGTATCATGGGAGCGGTGATGAGTCATAAAGTGAGTTTGCGACCACTTATCTTAAGCTACTTAGCGTACAAGAGCAAAACTTCAGAAAAAGATTTAGTTATTGACATTAAGCAGTTGGTTAACGATTAAGTATTGGCAATCTATGAGATACCTGGACATAGAGGAGTCCGGCTCCATTCAAATTAAAAAAGCTATACGTGAAATGCTTAATCCTCAATTTGCCCCCAAGTGGTTTTTTGATGCTCAGTCACCGGCTATCCCTAAAGTTTTTGGTACTCTTGAGGAGACACTAGGCAGTTGACTTTTAAGATTATCCGCGATCCAATATTGGGATACTTGGAACTGCGGGAAGACGATCTGGAATTTATCGACAGCGAGCAGTTTCAGCGCCTGAGGCATATACGCCAAACTGGGAGTCACACTGTTTACCCCAGCGCTAATCATACACGTTGTTGTATGTGAATTTTGATGGTGACTTAGTTGATTTTGCTACCCTTTACCAAAACCACATATACGCTGATTTGATGGATCAGCACCCCATGATCTATGTAGATCCTGCAATTCCAGTGACGAAAGTTAAGGAAGCGCTTCTAAACCAGATCTAATATTAAGCAAAGAATTTGTAGGTACTCATTTAAAGAACCATTTTGCTTTCACAGCCCGGTCACTATGGCCAAAACTTTCATGCCGGCAGCCCCTATTCTTCGGTGGGTTATAGTATAATGTTAATAAATAATGACATATATAAAAGAGAAGGAGGGATAATGTTATGGATAATGTTAAACAAAACTTACGGGAATTTCGAATTGCTAAAGATATGGGCCAGGAGGAATTGGGTGAATATGTAGGGGTTACTCGTCAAACCATCGGAGCATGGGAAAAAGGTGAATCAACCCCAACGGTGGCGCAGCTATTCAAAGTGGCTGATGCTTTAGGAGTCCATGTGGATTCACTTCTATTTGCATCCGGGATGGATGGGGAATAACTTTTGTTTAGGGCCGATAATTCCCATGTGCTGACTCCTCAGATTCGTGCCCTTTTGACTGAAAGGGCAAAAGACCACGCTTATTTAGAACAACTGCTGGGTGAGATATCTGTTGTTCCTGAATCAAGGCCATTGTACCGTTATGATCCCAACCGAATTGAAAAAATCGCAAAGGAAATTCGCGAATGGTTAGGTCTTGGGGAAAGGCCTGTGGACAATGCATTTGAAGTGCTTGAGGACAAGGGTATTAAGGTACTTTTGTGGGATCTGCCTAACGATGTTTCAGGATGTTCTGCTTTTAATGAGGAAATGGGGGGAGTGGTTTTTGTTAACCGGAACCATCCCTTGGAACGTCAGTTTTTCACGGCGTTTCACGAATTGGCACACATGATCTTTCACAGGAGGGAATACACCGGGGCGGGCGCGCTATCGAAGAAAAAGACACAGGGAAAAGATCCGAAAGAACGAATTGCCAATCATTTTGCAGGGGCAGTGCTTTTGCCAAAAAATGTAGTATATAAAGAACTTGGTCCTCTTCGCAAGATGTGGATCCCTGAGGTCTTACTTAGGGATATTAAGGTTAGGTATAAGGTGAGCATGAGAACGATCCTTTTGCGAGCAGAACAAACTGGATTGATCACGTCAAAGCAAATGGGACAGCAGCTAGGGACTTTGATGAAAAAATATGGGAGATACAAGGAGCCTGGGACGCTTGTGCTACCTAAGTCATACATTCCGCGTTCGAAAAGACTGACGTTTGCCGCGTTTTTGCGATCAAAAATTACTTTATCGCGCGCTGCGGAAATTTTGCAAATTTCCCTAGTTGATATGAGGCATGAACTAGAAGCGTGGACAGATGGAGTTGAGTTGGGAGATGAGTGAACAATCTTTTGTGATCGATGCCATGGTGCTTATTGATTTAGCATATGCTGGTGGACTGACAGTTCTTCAAGAAATGGGACAGCCGCGGGTGTTGGATGTTGTTTTATCGGAATGTAGTTCCCCTAAGCAACCTAATATTTTAAATGACATTAGGTGCGCTGGAATTGTGGAAGTAAAGACACAAATGGACTGGCTTTTTTCTCTTAAAAGTTATAGAGCGAAGGATCTGAGCATCGAAGATTCACTGTGTCTGTATTATGCAAAGGTGTATGATTGCATTTTGTTGACCAATGAAAAACCCCTTAGACAGTATTGTAAGAATTGCGGAGTGACGGTACATGGAAGTCTGTGGGTTGTTCAGGAGGCCTTTTCGCGTGGGTTAAGATCCTCGAAGGAATTGCTACAATGGTTAAAAATTTTAGTTAGGCACGATCGGTGGTTTCCGAAACGAAAAATTCAAAAGTTGCAAAAGGAATTAGGGGGTGCTTTGAAAGTGGGTTTGATAGGAGGCGTAACCGGCCCCCTATCAAGTTGTTTTTGAGCCTAAAGCCATTTTTCCAATTCTTCATACGCATTTTTAATATGACCGGGTTCAAATTGGGGTTTAATTTGCTTGACTTGGCTAAGCAGCGTTTCTTTATCTAGCGCTTCTTCTTTGGAGGCGTATATGATTGTGGACCGCAGTTCGAGCTCTTTGGCACTCATAGTGCCAAATTCCTCTACGGTGTTCTTGATCTTGGAGTTATACTCGTCCAAAAAGGCCTTTCCTCTTTTTCTAAAGTGCTCTGTCTTCGCTGCCTTTTCAATCTTGTAGCCTCGTCCTTTGCTCCAGCCAATGCTGACCCCTTCTAGAGTTTCGAAAAAGTCTAAATCATTGGCTAACTGCGCGCTATAAGGACCGTAGTTATACAGCCTAAAATCGTAACCACAAGGGACTTTATAAAGTGTTTGCAAGATATACACGAGTTTTTGCAGCACGGTTTTTCCAAATTGGGGTGACACGCCTTCCAATTTGAGGGTCAAGTCTGCCATTAACGCGTATTGATCCCACTTTTTCATAAATTTAGTAGCCAATGCGAGTCCTCCCTCAACTATTTAATAATTTCTCCGCTTCTATTTGTTTTTTTAGCGGAACGTATATGCGCCTTTGCTGTATGGGCAGTAGTCCTCGCACTACGCTAGAGAGCGAAGTCAGAGGAACGACTTCTTTTGAGCCAGGACCTGCAGTTCTTAATACCATTATGTCACTTTTCCCTGGGCTGTACCAGGATTTTTCCGGTGCATCTACAAATGGCCTAAACTGTTTTAGCCTCTCTAGAACTTCTTCCACCCGGTCGAGCTCTGCTTCAGTTGGCACCTCCGAGGTGTGAAACACACATCGGTGATGGTTCCTGCTTTTTAAACGGTTCCCATTGGCGCCGCCCTTTCCTTGGTCAAGTAAACCGAAAACCTTCCAATCATCCCACGCCAGATAGTTGTCAATGTTTGCTGACGTGATAGGGGGTGAAAAGGTGTTTCGACCTGTCTTTGCATAAAGGAGGCTTTTTATGGTCTGGGAAGCGTGGTAGTCGTAAGCCCTCCTGGTATGGTGGAAATATACTTGCGTAAACATTAAATACCTGGCAATAATAAGTGCTTCGGCGGCATGAAAGCCTCCTTCTTCGACGCCAATAATAGGGGTTCCTGTTTCAGGATGTTCGATGATAGTTAGGGTGACAAGTAGCCGTTTTAGATCATAGTTTCCGTAATTTGTTCCAATGTGGTAGGAGTCTCTTAGTAAATAATCAGCCCTGTCAGCATCAATTTGGCCATCTACCAGGTTTTTCCAAAGAAATCTCCTTCCAATTTCCGTTGTTCCTCTTAGAAAATCGCCGATTTCTTTTGCTGCTATGCGGTA
>CAYORX010000017.1:0-40341 GCA_964406505.1 uncultured Eubacteriales bacterium | reverse complement strand
AACCGGTCACCCGGTTGCCGGTAGTCTCTTACACTACCTTTTCACCCTTACCTTTAAACACTAAATGACTTTCACTCAGAAACTGGAGGCTGGGCACGCCTCATGCAGAACAAAAGTCAATGTCTAACGGCGGTATATCTCTGCGGCACTTTCCCTAAGGTCACCCTCGCTGGGGGTTACCCAGCGTCCTGCCCTATGGAGCCCGGACTTTCCTCAGGCGGTCAAACCACCTGCGACTACCTAGCCTACTTACCAAGACACAATATAACAAGGTCGGTGGAAGGCGTCAAAGCACGTATAATGCTTGACATCCAAAAATACCGACTACATAAGTCTACTTCTGTTAGAGCAGTTGTGTCAACAAAACCGGCGCGACATCCGTTTCCTTTTCGTACTAATAAATGTGTACAATCTAACAACACCTGTTATCTATCCAAGAATTAACTCCATCAAAAGTAAGACCAGAAACGGTTTTAACTTTTGTACTAAAATTCAACGATGGGCGTTTCCGCAACTTCTTCAGCAATCTCGAAATAAATTCTTGGGCCGAATCCCATTAATTTTGCAACGAGTACGGTAGGGACTTGCTTAACTCTGGTATTATATTCCTTAACCCCTTCATTAAAACGGAGTCGTTCTACAGCAATACGCGTTTCGGTCCCACTTAATTCATCCATAAGTCTGTTGAACTGTCCGTCCGCTTTAAGTTCAGGATAGTTCTCAGCAATAGCAAGCAGTCTTGCAAGCCCAGACTCAATTTCATTGCTTGCCGCAGTTCGTTCTTCTACAGTTGCTGCTCCACTGAGTTTAGATCTAGCGTCTGCTATGGCAGTGAAAACTCCTTCTTCATGCTGCACATAACCCTTTACCGTATTTACGAGATTAGGAATGAGATCGTGGCGCCTTTGGAGTTGATTTTCCACCTGGGCCCATTGCCCATCGATAATTTCATTCTGTTTTACAAGTCCGTTATACGTAGATACAATCCAAAATCCCAATATTGCTATTACGGCTACCGCTATCCAAACCCCTGAGATTTGCCTTTTCATGTACTTCCCCCCGTTGCCCCGCTTTAATCAATTTTATAATGTAATGACCCTTATGACACTACCATTTTCTACTGGCGCCGCCGCCGCCGCTGCGCCCCCCACCAAACCCTTTAGGACCTGAGGAACCCAAACCACCACCTCTTGTGCCACCGAACCCGCCAAAGAAAGGTCTAGGCCCCGAGGAAGAGGAGCCAGAACCAGGCGGCCGAGAAATCGGGTTTATCTTGTATGTTTTATCGTTGCGGTAGTTGCACACATTACATACATATGTTCTAACAGCTAACCCGCTTGACAGTGACGTAGCTTGTTTTATTATTTTATCAGTTGCGACAAGCTTTGCACCGCACTTGGGACATCGATTTCTCCTAGACAACCGATTCACCAATAACCCGAATAGTAGCAACGGTAAAATTAAAATATATAGCGGAAAACTCTTTCTATCATCAATGGTGACAGGCGCTCCTTCTTCCGGTTTGAACTCCGTTTCAGAAGCGTCGGCAACGTACTCTGCCGCATTTAAGAGTCCCACATAAAGTCCTTTTCCATAATCACCTTGAGCAAAATATGGAATCATTTTGTCTAGACTTTCACCTGCCCTGCCGTCGGTGATAATAGGTTCAAGTCCATAACCTACCTCCATACGAACATCTTTTTCCTTCATGGAAATAATAACGAGCAAACCCTTGTCTTCTGCCTTTTCGCCTATCCCCCATTTTTCATAAAGATTAGCTCCATATATCTCAATACTTTCGTCACCATGATCGTCAACAATAGCTACGGCAAATGTAACCCCTTGTTGATTCAAAACCAAATCAACGAGGGCATTTAAATTGCTTTTGTCTTCCTGCGTCAAAACACCTACATAGTCATTTATGTTCCCCACAGGTTCTGGATATAAAGCAGCACTGACAGCTGCATTACCAGCAAAAACTAGAATCACTAAAGTTAGCGCTAAAACTTTAACTAGATTTTTTGCAAATATTTGAACTACAATCACCTTTTTATCTACAAACATGTCAGTCACCTTACTTAACGTTTGACGCTACACTTGTCTAATCACCTATACATCATTTGGCCATGTTTATGCCTTAAAACATCATTATCTATGATGTACTGAGCAACTCCTGAAGATCAAGCACATTGTTAGATAGCAAGTCTGCACGTTTGTTTTTGTTTCTTGTCACATGATGAATTTCCCATCTAGAAAAAAATTGTAGCAGCCATTTAACCCGATTGTATAAAGGGATTAATTTCGGACTCGATACTTTGAACACCCCTTTTATCTGTTGAACACATAAGTTTGAATCGGAGTAAATTGTCACGTCCATTACCCCCATTTGCTTCGCCTGTTCCAAAGCTAAAATAATGCCCGAATATTCGGCAACATTATTAGTGGTTTTGCCCAAAAATAAACCTAGCTCTTTCTCGGGAAGTCCGTCAACCAAAATCACGGCTGAACACGAAGCAGGTCCGGGATTACCTCTAGATGCACCATCGGTATAAACAATGGCTTTCATATAAAAATCTCCTCCACCCGAGCAATGAAAACATAGTTGAATAAATTCCTTTAGGATCCGGGCCTTTTTATCATAGCAGATATAGCCATATTCAAAAAACTTTTTCTTTGTAACATAATGTCTTCTAAGCCGTTAAGCACGTGATCTAACTGTTCTTTAGTGACTATCAAAGGGGGCTCAAGCCGCATTACATTAGGATTGTTCAAGGTATAAGCAGTGATCACTTTATGCTTCTTCAAGAGATTCCCTGCCACAAGAGAAGCATAATATTCTTTAGCTAAGTCATTAATAGCTCCCGCCGTTAGTTTGTCAAGTAAACCCCCAACTGGTTTCTCAAACTCAAGTCCTATGAGTAATCCCTTCCCCCTAATTTCCCTTATGGCGCTGTAATTTTCTTTGAGCGTGGTTAAGCCTTTAAGTAGATATTCTCCAAGAGTTTGTGCTGACACCCACAACTTCTCGTCAACAATTTTAGCGATTGTAGCTAAGCCCGCTGCACAAGCCCTAGCACCACCGCCAAATGTTGAAGTATGTAAAACGGCCTTAGAAAGTTTACCGTATGCCTTTTCCCAAACCATTCTGCTTGCAACAGTTGCACCTAAAGGTACAACTCCACCACCTAGGGCTTTAGCTAAACATATGATATCAGGTACGACACCTTCGTGATTACAAGCGAACATTTCACCCGTTCTTCCCAATCCTGTCTGAACCTCGTCTAAAATTAAAAGCGTGTCATGGACTTCAGTTAGTTGTCTTATTTCTTTGAGATACCCCTCCCGCGGGACTATTACCCCCGCCTCACCCTGGATGGGTTCTAAAATCACCGCGGCGCATTGATGTTGCTGTAAAGCCGTCTCGAGCGCATTGATATCACCGAAAGGAACCTCGATGCACCCGGGAATCAACGGTTTAAAAGGTTCTTTATACTTTTCCCTCCCTCCAACTGATAAAGCACCAAGAGTTTTTCCATGAAACGCACCGGAACAATGTACATACACTTGCTTACCTGTGGCAATTCTGGCCATTTTGAGGGCGCCTTCCACAGCCTCAGTTCCGCTGTTGCAGAAAAAAGATATACTTAAGTCACCCGGTAGTATCGACCCTAAATCGTGTGCCAGGGCGGCTTGAAGCGCGCTAGCTTGGGCTTGCAAAAAGTTTGGTCGCTCCTCTACCAACTTAAGCCCTTTTAGTACTTCTTTTGGATTGTGCCCAAAAGGCAAACTGCCATAACCAGCAAGAAAATCTAGATATTCGTTATTGTTTTCATCATACACTTTAATACCATCGGCGCATACAAAATTTTTGTCGAAGCCTATAGCTGAAAGCATGGTTTTTAATCCGGGATTTACATACTGGGCGAACATTTTATTAGATTCTTTTCTGCTCATCTCCAGCGCTCGATTAAGACCAATTAAAGAATACGAATTTGTTTTTTCCACAATATCACCGCTTTCTAATTCTACATTTGATACATTTAGAAATGTTATGAACATGTAACCAGCGTTACATAAATATATATGTGCACGATTTCGTGCACATATATATTTTAACCCACTTTCCGATATTTTCACAACTTCATCGCCACATTAACTAAACACAAACTAACGGACTACCCTAATAGCTAGATGATAATTAAAAGGGAACAGCCTCTATTTACCTAGAAGCTATTCCCTACTAAAGCAGAGAGATCTTTTAATTTTTTTCAAAAGTACGGGCATATCGATTCAAAAACATCTTCAATCCACGTCTTAGTTTATCTACATCTTTTATTCTAATAAATTCGTTGGGACCATGAGCATTTGAATCGGGACCTGACATGGCGAAAAAAAACAAATAACTTCCTAAGACATTTAAAAATATTGGGGCTATAGGAAGCGTTCCTCCTGATCGCACATTCACGGGTTTGCATCCAAATAATTCTTCTAACACTTCAGAAAGTACGGGTAATACAGAATGATCCCGGGGAATAACATAAGGATGGGAATTTCCGGGAAATGTGGTCACATCGACGGTTACCCCTTTTGGAACATGATTTTGTATATACCGTTTCAATAGTTCACTAACTACCTCAGGATCTTGATTAGGGACTAAACGACATGTTATCTTACATCCTGCTTTAGAAGGTATAATCGTCTTAATCCCATCCCCCTGAAAACCGCCCCATATTCCGTTAGCATCTAGAGTTGGGCGAATCCACATTCGTTCAATTGAACTATATTCAGGTTCTCCAAAAAGCTCAGGTATTTTCAGCCTATCTTTATGCTCCTCATCGTCAAAAGGCACTTGTTTAAACTGCGTAAGTTCCGATTCAGAAACCTCAACCACATCATCGAAAAAACCGTCCACTAAAATTCTGCCTTGTTCATCTTTCAATTCAGTAAGAATCTGAGCTAATGCGTGGATAGGATTTTGAATAACACCTCCTTGTCCCCCTGAGTGCACATCAGTTTGTGGGCCTGATACCACAATCTCAATAGCGGCTAAACCCCTACTACCGGTTGTTATAGATGGTATATCAGTAGAAAACATTCCGCCATCTACAGATAAAACGATGTCTGACTGAAACAAAGATTTATTTTCGCTCAAAATTTGTTTTAAACCAGGACTCCCTATCTCTTCTTCGCCTTCAAACAGGAATTTTAGATTAACAGGAAGTGCGTTTTGTTTTATTAGATCTTCCGCGGCCAAAATTGCAGGAAAAATACCGCCTTTATCATCTGCAGAGCCGCGTGCAAATACTTTGCCGTCTCTGATTTCCGGTTCAAAAGGTGGGGAAACCCATTCATTAATCGGATCTACGGGTTGAACATCATAATGCCCATAGATCAATACTGTCGGGGTTGAGGAACAGCCTTGGATTTGGGATGCTTTTTGGCCAAACACCACAGGATGACCATTAGTTTCAATGACCCGCACATCATCTAGATTTGCATTAATCATTCTACGTTTTAACCATTGCGCGGCCTTCACAATATCAGTCTTGTGCTCGGGCAACGCACTGATACTTGGAATAGACAAAAAATCCAAAAAATCTTCTATGTAGTCCACAATTAATCCCCCTTACGATTCTTATCTTTCCAAAATCATACACAGTATCGTTTACCTTCTTCAACGATTTTACACGCTTTAAAAACTTTTCGACACTCAGACAAAAGATCGTCTTCTTGGTACAAGGGCCAAATGTGAGTAAGTAGCAGATTTTTCACTCCAGCTTTATTAGCGATTTGACCAGCTTGCTTAGCGGTTAGATGACCGGCACTAGCAAATTCCGCATCTTTTTCAAGGGCAGATGCTTCGCACAAAAATAGATCGGCACCTCTAACAGCACTGTCAAGCCCCGAACAAGGTGCTGTGTCGCCAGAATATGCCATGACTGCACCCTTAGAATCTTCAAATCTTACTGCGCACGTTGGATAGGGATGTTCAACCTTAAAAAAAGATACTTTGATAGTCCCGATCATGATTTCCCAAGTACTCGTCGAAGGATCCTTTGTTTCGTTATAACCTAAACCCGGAATTGGAACTACATTCACTCCCCGATAGGAAAGCATATTAAAGTTTTGGGCTGGTTCGGGAGGGGAATAAACGGTAAGACGGGAAGGTAGCAAATCATATCGCTGATCTGGATTGGCAGCATATCGTAAAGCTAAAAAGTCTGATATATGATCAAAATGTAAGTGAGACAGAATCACCGTAGATAAATTGGATAAAGGTACATGCTCTTGTAGTTTTGAGACAACACCAGGCCCACATTCAAGAAGAATTCCTGTTTCTTTTGAAGTGATCCAATATCCAGAACAAGCACCGCCTGCCGGAGGAAAAGGAGAATATTTGCCAAGAACCAGAATTTCCATAAATACCACCTCAAGATATACATTTTATTCATTGTATACTAAAGATGATACCATATTTTGGTAATCAAATATCATCTTCGAAATTTTGCCTATTTTTTCAAACCCTTCCTCAACATCGCTATGGCCTTTTGACATTATTGACAAAATATAAGGGTGTTGAGCGAATACTACACCCACATCATCGGCCACACCCATTATATCCCCTTCCTTGTGTGCGACTGTCACTTCTGTGATGTATCTGTTTAAACCTGTGTTCCATATTGTGTGGGCCAAATCGAACATGAGTTTTTCACCTTCAGGATCTACCTTTGAAAAGTTCAAAGCTGCTTCCATATACATTGCATTATCCTTTGGAGTAGAAACGTTTTGTCCTTCAGGGTATACATTACTGCCACCGATCTCTTTCATAAAATTGATAAGATTTTCTTTTCCGACCCTACGCTCAAGCATTTTCCAAGCTATATTGTCACTATGGGTAATAGTTTTTTCCGCAAGTTCTCTTATAGTAAACGTATCGCCGTCTTTTGCCGTATACTGAATAATACCTGCCCCGCCACGCCAATCCCTTGCAGACTGATAAGTAAGCTCTTCGTTCCAAGAAATTTTCCCTTCCGATACCAGTTTACTAATATAGTGCACTACAGGTACTTTGACTGTGCTTGCGGCTGGTATTTGTAATTCTTCATTTATCCCAAAGGTTTTACCCGATGAAAGATCTTTAAAAAACAGTCCCCACTCTTGTCCTAGTTGGCTATGTTCATCTATTAATTGCTCTACTTTTGCCTGAATTTCTGCATAATTAGGATCCCATACTCTAGAGTTTTTGTAGTTTTGGGCAAACAATTTTTGAACTAAAGCAATACACTGTTCTCTAAAAATTTTAAGTTCTGATCGTTGAATCGTTATTTTCCAAACCACACCCGTACCTGGAATACCTTGACATAAGACACCGTGGCGTTCAATAACTCCAAAATCAATCACATACATTGACCCGTCGGGTCCAAATTTGACGTCAACCGGATGATTTAACCCGAAAAAATTTCCTCCGGCCGATGAAGATGGTTTGTTATGAGCAAAAACTTCGTGTTCTTTGGTATCTAAATCTATAACGAGAATGCTACCACTTGTTTGAGCTGAATCAGTCTTGGGTTTCCCCAAAGTTGCTTTGCGAAAAAATCCGTTTATACCTGTTTGAAGGCTAGATATGTCATGCCCCCCAAAAGATGCTATATACATCCGTTTAGCAATATCAAAACTTGCCGGGGCAAAATCAAATTTCATGAGCCCGGTTCCAGGGTCAAAACACACCATAGGTTGCTCGACCGAAGGGTGCTCTTGCAATAAGAAAGTATTAGGAACTTGTTTGGTTCGTGATATAAATCTTGTATCAGTTATAGGTTGGCCAGCAACAAAATCGGGCCAACCATACCAACCGTCTTCGATAATATGATAAATTGAATCTTCCGCATTTGCGATCGGGCGAACCCCTCGTTCTTGACAACCTTGGTCCACCGCGATTAATCGGCTGTCAGGCGTAAAACCAATACCGCAAGGATTTCTTAACCCCCATGCAAATAGTTCTAGACTGCTTCCATCTTGTTTGACTCTGTAGACAACACCGCTGGCGCGGGTCTCTTTGAAAATAATTTGCCCACGCTCAGATTTTATCCCAAAAGGCAAAAAAGCCCCGGTTTGAATTGTGTCAAAAGGATTTACAGTTCGAGGATCTCGTGAGTCAAAGTTGTTTCCTGCCAACACAACATCTTTAGCAGGGATATCGTGATTTTCAGGCAGTTTTTTTGCCCAACTGCGTGTCAGGTTATCGGACCCCACTACACCGGAATTTGTCACTGTGCCATTTCCAAGATAAATCCATTGATCTTGGCCAAATGCAATTTCACCCGTGGTATAGTCCCCAAAAGGCAAATCCTCGATTAAATGGGTCGCTGAGACTGTTTGTTGTTGTGAATTTTGAACTATACCTTCAATTGCTGAAAGAGTCCCCTTATGGGCAACGTACAATATATCATTCTTCATCTTTATATCCGTCACCGGCCAGTTAAGATCTTCTACCACAACTTTGCGCACGTTGGGTCCTGCCTGTGATACTATCCCACAAAATTCCTTTGCATCATTAGTTGATGCTTCTGCAACATACATTAGTCCTGACTCGTCCCAGGTTATGCCAGTTGGGAAGGTTAGTTCTGTAATGTACGGTTCAATTCTGTAACCGTGAGGTAAAATTATCTGCGGAACACTTTCTGCTTTTATATGATCCGATGAAAAATTCAAAAACAAAGTAGTGATCAAAAATGAACTTAAAATTAACATCCACCTATTTTTACTCAACTGAAAACCGCCTTTTGAAAACCTAAGACATACTTTTACGTATACCGTTTTGTCTACATCCAACCTTAAGCATTATTATTTGAAATCACTTAGGTTTCTAACCGGCACTAGCTTAATCACAACCGGTTAAAGATACGAAAGGCAGTAATGAATGATGGAATCGGGAAATCACATTGCGAACAAAGAATGGGGAAAACGATATGGTGGGGACTACAGGGCTTGAACCTGTGACCTTTCGGATGTGAACCGAACGCTCTGCCACTGAGCTAAGTCCCCGACATGATGAAGTAATTCGAATGTATTTATCTCTGTGAAAGGAGTATATCAAAATATTTTTTATTAATCAACGAATATTAATTATAGTAAAACCCCATCGAAGTGACGGGGTTTTGATGTTCTATGTTTGCTGACTTACAATGCAAAGCTTACTCGTCTTGGGTTACTTCATCAGTACTATCTTTCCCAATCTTAGTTTTATCACCTTTGGATTTAGTTTTTTTGGGCAATAAATGATCCACTTTTGATATTATATCCGGGAGTCTTTCGAATATTTTGTCTGCAATTCCGCGATCTTTGAACGTGAAAACTTGCACATCACCATCATCTTTTACCGCGACCACCGCTAGGGGCCTTAAAGAAGCGCCACCTCCAGAGCCAGCCCCACCACCAGTATCTCCCTCGCTTTTGCCTTGGGCATCGCCTGAGCCGAAACCGAAGGATACGGACTGGATCGGTATCAAAGTAACTTTACCCGCAACAACCGGGTCACCGAAAACCGTTTCAGTGGAAATAAATTTTGCCAATTGGGTACCTAAAGCTGTCAAAGAATCTGCATGACTCATTTTGTTACCTCCTTGTATATTTTGAACTACCGTTTGACGATACCTTGGTGATACTTATGTGTGGTATCTGTAAATCTTGAAACGCTTCCTTTTTAAATCTGATAATCTCTAGGTTGTTAACAAAACATATATTTTAGCTGATAGAACTTTCCTTCTTCCGCCAGAGGTTCCTAACTTCTGGTTCTAATGCAAAACGTATTCCGATCCACAGCAATTGAACTGGTACAATTTTCATAAATGCTGTACCTGAAACAGATATTAACTGTTTTTCGAAATTGGGACAAATTTTGACTCCCTTAATCCCAACAGCGCCGATAAACGCCGAAAACAAACCAAATAAAATTCCGGTATTGGCAGAATCAAAAAAACCGAACTCAAGCGCTAAGTTCACGTCAAGGTTTGTTGCTTCTATCAAAGTTTTAATAAACGTTTTGGTTTTAGCCCTTAAAGGAAACCGAATTAATTCGCTCAGTCTTTCTTTACGAAAACGAATAGATTTTCTTTTATCAGCGATCAGAAGTTTACGATCACTCTTTTGCAGGCGGATCGGAATCTCTAAACCAAAAACACGTATTTTTGGACACATAACTTCAGATAGATAAATTGATACTAATCCCAAAAGTACGCTTATGCTGACTTCAAATTCACAATCTACAAAAACCAAATCAACCTGTTCGTCTTTATCGTTCAAAAGACAATTAAGCCCCTCTTCTAGGTTACTTTCAGCACAGAATGAGCTAGCACTATGTAGCGTAACAGGAAAAACCATCAAAGCAATTACAACAGCAGTTATTACGAACAATAATCCACTGAATATTTTTAACGTTACGATAAGTGTTGTCATATTAAGATTTATACCTTTCTAGATTGTAGGTATTTATTAAAAAATGGGCATGATACCATTTCTAGAAAAGGCTGCTAATTCCCTTTTTATGCTTTATCGTGGCTAGATAAATCTTGCGGTGCAAGTTATCATTTAAGAAGCGTCTTTTCCCTAATGAAGACGTCAAACACAAAAGTGCATAAAGGTTAAATTCAAGTGCCTACTATAAGTTTATGGAGTGTTAATAATGTCTAAATACTCAACACACAACAACATGTCTCCAGACCTTACCGACTCATGTTTTCATGGGATATTATTCGACTTAGATGGTACACTGTTAGATACCACCCGGGCGATATATCTATCTTTTGAACACACTATAAGACATTTTACAGGAATTAGTCCGACACAAAAAGAATTATCTCGCCACATGGGACTTCCGCTAAAAGATCAACTAGCCCAGTTACTCCCTGGTAAAGAAGAACAAGCACTGAAAATATACGAAGCACATAACCTAACTAACCATAAGAAATATGTTCAGCCATATCCCAATGCGGTAAGTACCTTGCACGAATTGAAAAAACATAATGTGGCACTCGCTTTGGTGACCTCCAAAAGACAAAAATCTGCACTCGTTGGGCTCGAAATCGCAAATATCCATCACATGTTTGATGTTAAAGTGTTTTGTGAGGACACCGTCGAAAATAAGCCCCACGCTGCACCAGTCCTTAAAGCATTAGAACTTTTGGGCTACATAGAATCTTTAGAACACCCAAAACCTATTTTCCCTTTCAGAACGCTTATGGTAGGCGACAGCCCTTGGGATATTAACTCGGGAAAAAACGCCGAAATTCTAATATCAAAATATTCCCTGGGTGATCGCCCTCAAATAAAAACGGCAGGTGTAAGTTACGGTGCGTACGCAAAACATTCTATAGAAGCTGAAACACCTGATTATATTTTTGATGACATATCTCAAATACTCGATTGCTGCAAATCGAGCAATTGACATACAAATACATAATGGTTACTATCTGAACCACTAAACGGATGACATAATGCTTTTGCTTAAAAATTCGGTTTTAGTTATTTGCATTAAAATCAGCTGAGTGCGTGTCCGAGCCTTAGTGTTTTTTCTATCTGCCGAAAACTTAAGACACCCGATAGGTTTAAATCCCACCTTTGCGTAACATCTCCGTGCTCTGTAATTTTTCTTATCAACTCTTAAATATATGGTATCAATTGAATAACTCTCAAAAACCCATTTACAAAGTGTTAACACTGCATCTGTTCCGAATCCCCGGTTCCAATATTGTTTTTCTCCAATAACCACCCTTAGTTCTCCTGTATGTAACCGCCATGAAATGTTAACAATTTCAATTTCGCCAATAGGTTTGCCTTGTAATGTTTCGATTACAAAACTCTTTTTGTTAATCGGCGACCTATTTAGATACCAGTCCTTCGCTTCATTTTTAGTAGAAAACTTTTTTCCTGCTAATGCCGAAACTTCACTATCATTATCCCATGCAATCAATTTAGGTAAATCTCGTTGGCAAACCACTCTAAGTTGGACTATAACGCCTAATACTTTTTGGTCTCGTCCTTTATCTGTTTCACAGTCAGCCCATTGCAAACCAAGTTCCTCCTCCCCTAACCGCCTATCTTACAATCTAAAATACGGTCTGGATAGCGGTATTCCGACTTCTTGAGGTTCGACGTAATAAACGATTTACCTGCAAAGCGAATGCTAGTAAATTCGGGAACAATTTACATTAAATCCTTAGCTAACTTAAACAAAACAGTCCGACCTTAAATAAGGTCGGACTACCTTTTTCGCTTTTCCGTCTTACGCTATCCGATTACGCGGTAATACAATCTTTGTTAAATGAAACAAATTATATCTTTTTAAAGCACACATCAAAATCATATTCACCAATTCTTGATACGACACACCAGCCTGCTCCGCTATCCTAGGATAATCAGAAAATCCCGGTGCCATACCAGGTAGCGGATTAACTTCAATCACGTTAGGAACACCGCTATTATCTAACCGAATATCTATTCTAGCAAAATCTTTACAATCGAATATACGAAAAGTACGCAAGGCGAGCTGCTTAACCTGCTCTTCTAACTCAAACGGCAAATTTGCGGGACATGAATAATATTTATGATCGCTCCAATCCGTTTTGAATTTGCGCGAGTACACGTTACCGTGTGAACATGGTATATTATCAAAATTAATTTCCATAATGGGAAATACATTCGGTTGCTGATTACCGATTATCCCCACCGTAAACTCTCTACCTGAAAGAAATTCTTCAACAAGTGCAGGCTGCCTATATGCATTTGTTATTCTATCAACCTGATTTAAAACTTCGTGATAGTTTTTGCACAAAGAGTCTGACGAAATCCCCATACTTGAACCTTCATGAACGGGCTTTACAAACAAAGGGTATTTCATCTGATCAATATTCACTTCTCGGGAAGAACTAAAGACTTGGAATTTAGCTGTGGGAATATCGTGATATGCGAGAATTTTTTTAGCTACATGTTTATCTAACGTAACCGCTAAGGTTAACACTCCTGAGCCAGTGTAAGGAATACCAAGCATTTCAAGAATGCTAGGTATATGACTTTCTCTGGATTCACCCTTTAATCCTTCGCATATATTGAAAACGATATCAATTTTTTCTGACAATAATTTTGAATACGCTGTCTTGTCACCTTCTATCAAACAAACATCATGTCCTTGAGTTTCCAAAGCATGAGCGATGGACAAAACTGTGGCCTCAGAATCAAACTCGGCCTCCAAATCAGGAGGTTCCCCCCCACAAGAAGATTTCCCTTTCAAATTAAACATGACGCCTACACGTGCCATGCCTTGCGATTCCCCCTTTGGGTGTATATAGTATCGACAAGTGATTATTGCATGGTTTATTGTAGGCGTCAATCAATTTTTATATGAACCCAACAACTCTTTTATGAAATCAGCTAATATGGTTTACCGCCATATTCTCCTCTGGTTTTATACTACTGAAACATGGAAAAGCTTTCATTTCATCGTCCAAAGGTTCGCCAAGCGCGGCTGACAGCACTTGGTCCATATGAGTTACCAATTCAATATCGATATCTTTATATATATCGTTCGGAATATCCTCTAGATCTTTTTTGTTGTCTAAAGGCATAATCACTTTTGAAACACCCGCTCTATGAGCTGCTAGTACCTTTTCCTTTACTCCACCTACAGGCAGAACCCGTCCTCTTAAACTGATTTCGCCTGTCATGGCTAAATCATGTTTGACAGGCCTATTCGTAAGAGCTGATGCTATAGCACACGCCATTGTTATGCCAGCAGAAGGACCGTCTTTCGGTACCGCACCTTCAGGAATGTGAACATGTATATCCGTTGTCTCATAGAAGTTTGCCTCAAGCCCAAGATCTGCACTTCGCGACCTAAGATAGCTTAAAGCCGCTTGTGCCGATTCTTTCATGACATTACCTAACTGTCCTGTAAGAGTAAGGTTTCCTTTTCCGCTAACTACACTGACTTCGCAAGGCATTACATCGCCCCCATATCCGGTCACGGATAAAGCAAGCGAAACTCCGACCTGATCTTCTTCTTCAGCCGTTCTATATCGATACTTCGGTATGCCAAGATACTCATTTACGTTCTTAGACGTAGCAATTGTTCTGTGCTTTTTACCGGAAACAACATTTTTAGCTGTCTTCCGGCAGATAGCAGCGATCTGCCTTTCAAGATTTCTAACCCCTGCTTCACGCGTATAAGATCTGATTATTTCTCTTAACGCGTCCCTACGAATAGTGAGTTTTGACCGGGTCAAACCATGTTCTTTGAGCATTTTAGGAACTAAGAACTGGCTTCCAATCTCTATTTTTTCTTCCTCTGTATACCCAGAAAGCTTTATCACCTCCATACGATCTAGCAAAGGTCTGGGGATTGTATGATGAGAATTGGCGGTCGTTATAAACATTACTTTAGACAAGTCAAAAGGAAGTTCCAGATAGTGATCAGAAAACTGGTGGTTCTGCTCAGGATCCAGAACTTCAAGCAATGCAGCGGCCGGATCACCTCTAAAATCAGAAGCCAATTTGTCAATCTCGTCCATCAAGAACACTGGGTTTTTTGAACCTGCATTTCTTAAACCCTGAATTATTCTCCCTGGCATCGCACCAATATAGGTGCGCCTATGCCCTCTTATTTCAGCCTCATCTCTAACACCACCAAGAGATATTCTTACAAATTTACGGCCCATGGCTCTAGCTATAGATTTGCCTAAAGAAGTTTTACCGACCCCAGGCGGACCTACAAAACACAAAATGGGTCCTCTAGGCTTGCTAACCAGTTTCCGAATTGCTAAATATTCAAGAATCCTTTCTTTAGGCTCCGACAACCCGTAATGATCTTCATCTAAAATTTTGTGTGAGCGCTCAATATTAAGTGCATCTTCCGTAAGCACATTCCACGGTAAAGAAACCAGCCATTCTAAATAGGTTCTGATTACTGCGGCTTCCGCTGAAATCGGTGCCATTTTACCCAAGCGTTCCACTTCTTTTAAAGCTTTTTCTTTAGCATCATCTGGCAAACCAACTTTTTCAATTTGCCGCCTTAATTCCTGTGTTTCACCTAGGCCTTCTGATTTGTCACCTAATTCTCTTTGTATGGCTTTCATTTGTTCTCGCAACCAATATTCCTTTTGACTCTTTTCAATTTGTTTGCGTACGCGCTGGTTAATACGTTTTTCCAAACCTGCCAATTCGATTTCTTTGCTAAGGATATCAAGCACTTTTTCTGTGCGCGCTGTCACAGAAACCATCTCTAATACCTGTTGCTTTTCAGATACAGAAACTGGTATGTGACTTGCAATAGTATCGCAAAGTAGACCAGCCTCGTTTATTCCCGCTATTGAAATCAAAGTCTCAGCGGGCACGTTCCTGGTAATACCTACATACTCTTCATATTGATCTATGAGGCTTTTGACTAAAACTTCGTTTTCATCCGATCCGGTATACTCATCTGTCAACTCTTCAATGGTTACTTGATAGACCGGATCCTTTGTTACATATGAACAAAGTTTTATACGTTTAATACCTTCCACTACTATACGAAGATTGCCCGATGCACTTTTAGCAGTTTCTTTAATTTTTCCAAGTGTACCTACGCTATATATATGTTCAGATAACGGCTCAGCTCTCTGAGCAACTTTTTGTGAGCACATAATCAAAGTCATTTCTGAAGCCCGGGCAATTTCCACAGCTTTGATGGATTTAGGCCGCCCAACCTCTAATGAAACTTTAACACCCGGAAATACGATTGCATTTCTTAGGGGTAAAAGCGGGTAGGACTTTTGATTAATGTCCTTTACCTTGCTCATGTTTGCGCACCTCCCGCGTCTTCCTCATCATCTATTTCCATCATATTGCCTAACCAAAAGGCCTAGTGACACTAGTGTAAATGTATTTTTGTATTCTCTTAGAAGAAGTTCAAACCCTTTAAAATTTAATGTCAAAATATGGTGGGATTTGTAAACGGTGCTTGTCCGCTTAGAATTAATAATAACTTTGTATGTGTATCCGCCTTTGCTTGAACTTGCCTTCTAATATTCTTACTGTTTCAAGCATAGCACCAGTATATCAGTTTAACTCATATCCGAAATGATTGCTACACTGGGGGACCTGAAAATACTATTTCGATCGCTTGACTAAGTGTTTTTACAGGTATCACTTTAATGTGGTTCTTACAATATCGCTCCTGCCAATTTGCCTTAGGAATCAACGCCAATTGCAACCCAGCCTCTTTTGCTGCTCTAAGTTTTTGCTCAACACCACCTACTGCCTTTATTTCTCCTTTGATAGAAACCTCACCAGTAAAACTAATAAAAGGCCTGATAGGTACCTCCTTAATAGCAGAATATATGCTAAAAGCTGCCGCAAGTCCAGCAGACGGGCCGTCTACCGGAGTTCCACCAGGAAAATTTAAGTGTATGTCGTAATCTCGGGCTCTTACCCCCATTTGGCAGGCAAGTGCCGTGAGCACGTTGTTTACAGAAGAAAGTATCATACTTTTTCTTTTGTAAGTATGACTAGCCTTTCCTATCTGTTCCTCTTCAATTACGCCGGTTATTGTTATTTGTCCTTTGCCACGCTCGGCAACGATAGCTTGACTTTCTATATCGATGACAGTGGCCATTCCAGGGCCAAATACCGCTAGACCTAAAGCAGTTCCAACGGTTGGTTCTAATGAAATATTGATGAAAGGCTTCATAGAATAAGAACTTTGGGAAACGATCCACTCCACATCTTGTAAAGTTATCATTTTACGGTTTTCGACTGAAACCAAACTAACCCCTAATTCTACAAGATTAACCGCTTCCCTACCATTTTGTGCATACCTTTTCATAACTTCTATTGCTTCAGGTTCTATGTTAGCGCCGGCTTTTTTTGCAGCGGTTTGAGCTATTAGATTTATCTCATCTACCGACAAACTTTGGAAAACAATTTCTATACATCTTGACCGTAATGCCGAAGGAATTTCTTCGGGAAGCCTTGTGGTCGCGCCTACCAACCTAAAATCAGCCGGAAGACCATTGTTAAAGATATCGTGTATATACTCTGGGATATTTGTGTTGGTATTGGAATAATATGCGCTCTCTAAATAGACTTTTCTGTCTTCCAAAACTTTTAAAAGTTTCTGCATCTGTATAGGATGTAATTCCCCAATTTCATCAAGGAACAAAATGCCACCATGAGCACGCGATACAGCACCGGGTTTAGGTTGGGGAATTCCAGCAACCCCTAAAGATCCTGCACCTTGGTAGATAGGATCATGGACTGATCCTATTAGCGGGTCTGCTATTCCTCTCTCATCATGCCTAATTACCGTTGCGTCTACTTCTATCATAACAGATTCTGAAGTGAAAGGAGATTTATCGTTTCGCTTAGCTTCTTCGAGCACTAAACGGGCGGCGGCGGTCTTACCCACTCCCGGAGGTCCGTATAGAAGTACATGTTGTGGATGCGGTCCACACAAAGCAGCTCGAAGCGCTTTAATGCCATCCGCTTGCCCAACAACTTCATCTAGACTTACGGGACGCGTTTTCTCAGCTAAAGGTTCGCTTAGTCTAATTTGTCTCAGATGTTTAAGCCGCTCTAACTGTTTGCGAGATTCCCTTCCCATAAGTACTTTTTGACTCTCTTGCGTCCTTAAAAGATTCCAAAAATAAAGACCCATGACTATCGTAAGAAACAACTGTAGGTATACAACAATACCAGAATTCATACTATGCTCCTATTGTAAAAGTAATTGTGGAAAATTAATTTTCCTGAATTAGTATTGCCATAGCAGGTTCACATCTTTCAAAAAACATAAAATCCCGGCCCTTCAACAAAAAGCCGGGATCATGTACCTAAATTCGATTTTTATGCAGGTTCTTCTTTTTTCCTTTGCGGCCTATCAGCGGTAACCAGTATCGGTACGGTTTTAGATAAGATAACATCTTTAGTAATTATGCATTTAGTAATATCATTACGGGACGGTAAATCATACATAATGTCAAGCATAGATTCTTCAATTACGGCTCTTAACCCACGAGCACCGGTATTTCTACGACTAGCCTCGTGAGCTATTGCTCGAATCGCCTCATCTTCAAATTCTAAACGCACTCCATCCATGGTAAACATTTTTTGATACTGTTTAACCAAGGCATTCTTAGGTTGAATCAATATTTTTACAAGATCAGCGTCACTTAAAGCGTCCAAAGTAATTACTATGGGAATCCTGCCAACAAATTCAGGAATTAAGCCATATTTAAGCAAATCTTGAGGCAAGATTTTCACTAGCACTTCCCCTATCGAAGTATCTTCACGCGATCTAGGTTCTGAAGTGAATCCCATTGTTTGTTGGCCTATTCGACTTTGAATGATTTTATCTATTCCTTCAAAAGCGCCGCCACAAATAAACAATATATTGGTCGTATCCAACTGTATGAATTCCTGGTGAGGGTGCTTTCTACCCCCTAAAGGGGGTACATTAGCTACAGTACCTTCAAGAATTTTCAAAAGAGCTTGCTGAACCCCTTCCCCAGACACATCACGGGTTATCGACGGATTTTCGGACTTACGTGCGATTTTATCAATCTCGTCGATATATATAATTCCGCGTTCTGCCTTTTCAATATCGTAGTCAGCAGCCTGAACGAGTCGCAACAAGATGTTTTCTACATCTTCGCCTACATAGCCGGCTTCAGTAAGCGTAGTGGCATCAGCGATCGCAAAAGGCACGTTCAAAAAGCGAGCTAATGATTGAGCCATATACGTTTTTCCACATCCGGTCGGCCCTAACATTACAACATTAGCTTTTTGAATTTCAATGTCGTCTGCACTACTATCACCATATCTGCCTGTACGTTTATAATGATTGTACACAGCTACTGATAGCATCTTCTTAGCCCTTTCCTGACCTACTACATACTGATCGAGAAACGCTTTAATTTCTTTTGGCTTTGGTACATCCTGTAGATCGTGTTGAGTTTCTTCATCTAATTCTTCGGCAATGATTTCGTTACAAAGTTCAATACATTCATTGCAAATATACACACCCGGACCGGCGATAAGCCGATCTACATGATCTTGGTATTTGCCGCAAAACGAACATTTTAAACCCTTTTGCTCTTCGAATTTTAACATCCTTTCACCCCAAATTTACTTAGCCGCCTTCGAACCAGGAAGAAGAATGTCGTCAACAAGTCCGTAATCTTTAGATTCTTCCGCGGTCATCCAAAAATCTCTTTCTGTGTCTGCCTCTATCTTTTTGAGAGACTGGCCAGTATGTTCAGATAACAATTGATTAAGGCGTTTCTTAGTCCGTAAAATTTCTTTAGCCATTATCTCAACTTCAGTCGCTTGGCCCTTTATACCGCCTAAGGGCTGATGAATTAGTGTTTTAGCGTTAGGCAAACATAATCTTCGGCCGGCAGTTCCGCCAGCCAAAATCACAGCAGCAATGCTTGCTGCTAAACCTACACATATTGTCGAAACCGGAGGCTTAATATGCTGGACTGTATCATAAATAGCTAAACCAGCCGTAACAGAACCTCCTGGAGAATTAATATATATTGACACTTCTTTGTCAGGGTCTTCTGCCTGAAGAAATAATAACTGGGCCACAACCAGGTTAGCCATTTGATCATCCACTGGAGCGCCAACAAAGACTATCCTGTCTTTCAATAACCGCGAATATATGTCATAAGCCCTTTCTCCACGCCCAGTTTGTTCAACAACCATAGGCACTAAATAACTCATGCGTAGCACCTCCAAATTATATGTTTTCCAAAAGAAGCCCCCACTAGCATCTAAATCAAATTCTATGCTTATTATAACACTAGCGTTTGCTTATAACATCACTACAACAATTTGCAAGACAACAATATTATGGCTGAATTTAGTGCAGCACTATCCCTACTTTGATCCCTAGCCAGTTTCAACACTTACGTTTTTATCTTGTTCACCTTCAGAATTTGTATTATTAACTCGTGCTTGTTCTACATTGTCAGGCTCCTCCACTAAACCTTGTTCCTCGACTATAGGCAATGGAGTTCCTGCATTCGATGCCGCTATAGACGTAATCATCCTTAATGCCTCAATACGCCTTAATTGAGCTTTTATGTCGTCAAGGGCTCCTCGAATTTCCAAAGTAGTTTTGACCATTTTCGGATCTTGATTCATCTCAACCGCAAACTGTTCCATAACCTTATCTAATTCACTTTCTGAAGCTTCAATGTTTTCACGCTCTGCTAACGCATCCAGCAATATTTCACTTGTCACTTCATTCACGGCCTGTTGCCTAAGTTCTCTTTCAAAATCCTCCGGTGATACGTTGCCCATAGCAAAATAGTTTTCAAAAGTCATTCCAGCATCATCAAGTTTTTTTCCAAGTCTTTCCAAAAGGACTTGCATTCGCATAGTTATCATGACATCTGGTATTTCAAACTTTGACTTAGCAAGCAGCTCTTCTTCAACCTTTTGGGTGTGTTGCTCTCGAGAAAGCTTTAACCTCATTTCCAAAAGCTGCCGCTCTATGTCTTTACGCAACTCTTCGCCGGACGCCTTCCCAAAATTCTTAGCTATCTCTTCAATATCCTCGGGAAGATGTTTTTGATATATTTCATTAACCTTCACTTCAAAGTGAAGGTCGCTCGCCTTTTCACCTTCGCCTTCACTTAAAGGTAAGGTGCTTTCAAACTGCCTTACTTCACCTTTTTTCATACCTACCAGGACTTGACCCAATCCTGGCACTTCGCTATTCTCGCTACCCACTTCCAAATAGTTAAACTGTCTATCAAACCCAAAATTAGGCGAATCATTAGCGTTTTCGTCATGCGAAATCGATTTGACGTGACAAGCAGCATAATCTCCAGGTTCAAGACTTTTATCGTCTTTTATGGGCCGCAATTCGGCCATGTTTTCTCTTAACGTCTCAATTTGTTGTTCAATATCTTCTTCAGAAACCATCGGGGGTTCATATTCAACTGAAATCGAATCGTAATCTTCAAATTCTACTTCAGGTATAACTGCAACCGTTGCGCGAAATCGTAAAGGCTCACCTTTAACGAGATGAATATCTGAAAATTCAGGATCGCCTATGGGCTGAACGCCTGCATCTTCAACTGCTTGGATATACTGTTTTGGCAGCACTTGTTGTATAGCTTCTTCATATAGATTTGACCCATAATATCTTTCCACTAAACTTCTCGGGGCTTTTCCGCGACGAAATCCCGGGATCGTAACTTGATGAACTACTTTTCGATACGCATTACTTAACGCTTCATCAGCTATTGTACTGGAACATTCAACGTCGAGGGAAACTTTGGAGCCTTCATGTTTTTCTGTAATAACCTTCACAATTTGGTCCTCCTTAACACACACCCTATCGAGCTCGTATATTAGATACCTTCTAACTCGGGTTTGGACATCATCGGTAAACGTTTAAAATTTAAGTTTTCAGATACAGCCTAAATATTTTATCAAAAACAACGCCATAAAAAAAGCAGCCACAGCACTAAACTAGGTTAAGCGCTTAGTTTTGGCCTTCGAAGTCATTTTATCTTTCGGCAGTTCCCACTGCAAGGTAATCAGAAAATCTTTGTGATAATATGGTATTGTTAGTCAGTTCTGATCTTACAGACGCTAACAGCGCTAAATCAATATTGAAAGAAGGAACATGGTCATGTCCAGTCCAATTATTCCAGCAAAGCACGACCAAAATCAGATGCCCGTTGCAAACAAGCCCCCGTTAGAATTTACTGTAGCGCTTGTCGGACAACCTAATGTAGGAAAAAGCGTAGTCATGAACCTGCTTACAGGGGCAGGAGTAATGGTGTCAAATTATTCTGGCACTACAGTTGAGATTACCAAAGGTCATTTACTGTCTTCGGCCGGAAAAATTAATGTAATCGATACTCCTGGCACATATAGTTTGCACTCAGATACAGCCGAACAAAAAGTAACCCAACGGGTTTTATTAAAAGAAAACGTTAACCTCATAATAAACATAACCGACGCAAGAAATCTTTCTCGCAACCTTTACTTAACTTTGCAACTTTTAGATCTTAATATCCCTATGATATTAGTCCTTAACCAAATGGACATGGCTAAAGAAGCTGGACTACATATAAACATAACTAAATTAGAACAGTTACTACAAATCCCGGTTCTTTCGATGATAGCCCCAAAGGCTATTGGGTTTGATAAGCTTAAACGCTTAATAATAAACGCTGCGTTTAAGCCAGGGACCGCTTTGGGAAAGTCAGGAAAACCGATCACTTTCTCTAAACCTATTGAGAAAACCATAAAACTTTTGCAAAACCATATCGAAAAGATTGTTTCTGAAGACGTAGGGGGTGAACGAAGATCACACCCGACACGTGCTTTAGCTATCCACCTATTAGAACACGACACCCTAGATCAAGACCTTTTCCGAGCCTATCCGCAGATTCTAGCGCTTGTTAAGCGAATGCGTGTAAAATCAATAGACGATCAGTCATTAATGCCTAAATGTTATGGCGGTTATATGTTTTGCCCTACATCCGATTGCGCTCAACCGATTATGCCGACTTGTTTAGAGAGAACTCAAAAAGCCCGCGAAATTTGTAAGTCTGTTAGTAAACAAATCCGAGTAACAGGTCCTGATACCGTAAGGTTACGTATTGAAAAAATACTTGACCTTCCCCCAACTGGCATTCCAATCCTTATTTTAATCGGATATCTTGCAATTAGAGCAACGCTTTGGGTGTTAAATCTGGCGGAAGACCTAGTGCCATCAATACTTGCACCGGTCGTT
Organism: uncultured Eubacteriales bacterium; assembly: GCA_964406505.1. Lineage (GTDB taxonomy): Bacteria > Bacillota > Sulfobacillia > Fermentithermobacillales > Fermentithermobacillaceae > DTU015. The sequence goes on along the minus strand of CAYORX010000017.1, from coordinate 17,552 downwards.
AGGTTATTTGAACGGTCAGCCCTTCTTTTCGCAGAAGGTAGTTTTGGACGAATTATTATCTCATCCGTTCCAGAAGGAATTTTACTTCCCTTTGAAGTTGTAATGCCAACCATGTTTTCCATATATCTGATTATGGCCTTGTTAGAAGATTCCGGGCTTATGGCAAGAATAGCAGTAATGATGGATAGAGCTATGGCTATTTTAATGCTTCCGGGACAAGCAATAATACCTATTATGCTCGGTTTTGGTTGCAGAGCACCTGGAGTGCTCGCTACAAGAACTCTTCCGGAAAAAGCATCCCGCATAGTAGCCTCAACTCTTTTAGCCATTCCAATACCTTGTGCCGCCACCTTAGGCATTATAACCGGCGTCGGAAAAGTGTTTAATGCAAACCTTGGAATAATATACACTTCCATCGCCGTGGTATTCATCTTAATAGCGTGGTTAGCTGGACAATATCTACAATCCGGACAGGAACTTATACTTGAAGTCCCTCCCGTACGTATTCCTTCAGGAAAAGCGGTAGCTATTAAAGTGTGGATGCGACTTGGAAGTTTTTTTACTCAAGTACTCCCTGTTTTAATGTTGACCGGAATCGGAGTTAAAATTTTGCTGAATACCGGTATTTTGTCAGGATTGTCCAAACTTGATCCACTTAGCACCAAGTTTTTAGGAGTCACTGGCCAATCTTTAGCTGCTGTAGCAGTAACGGTTGTTCAACGCTACGCTGCTCCTATGGTATTATTAAATCTGTCTTTAAGCGCTCGGGAAGCGACCATCGCCGCATCACTGGTTTCACTATCAATGCCGTGTTTGCCAGTTGCCTTTCTGATCGCAAAGGAATTTAATTGGAAAACCTTGATATCGATTTTTGTCCTTGCACTGTTAACTACAATAGGTGTTGGAGCCACATTAAACTATCTGCTACCAACGGCGTAAATTAGATAAATAATACGCGATTCAAAGGAGAGGTTCACACAATATGACGCTTGTAGAAACCAAACCCGGCGATGAAGTTGTCATTGACCCAAGCCCGATAGGCAGAAACACCGTAAGGCAACTGTGCGATCTTGGGCTTTTGCCAGGGACAAGGATTAAAGTCATAGCTTCACATCCATTTCATGGTCCAATACTTATAAGAGTTGGACAATCGACTGTAGCCATTGGTAGGAGAATTGCAACACGTATTCACGTTAGCAAGTAGTAAGACATTAAAAATTAAAAGCCGTTAAAAGTACACTGGTAATTTAGGAGTGACATAATGAGTGGCAACTTATGGTCGATAATTTTGGCAAGCGCAGAAGGATCTTTTATCCAAGTTACTGTATTTGTTGGTGCAGTTCTTTTGATTTTCGGATACATAGATTTCAAGCAACAAGGTGCACTTGTTAAAGCTATTTCTGACGCTAAAAAATATCAGCCGCTAATTGGTGCACTATTGGGCATTACCCCAGGGTGCGGAGGCGCCATTCTTGTAATGCCTTTATACATAAAAGATTCCGTAACTTTCGGTACAGTTGTCGCAACCACAATAGCCACCGCCGGTGATTCTGCGTTTGTAACAATGACACAAATGCCAAGGGAATTTCTTATAATAACACCCATTTGCTTGATTGTAGGCACCGCTGCCGGGTATATCGTTGATTATTACAAAATAGGCGAATGGGTGAAACAACGATCAAAAAGACCAAAGATAAAGGACTTAGAAAAGGAACATCAAAAGGCAGAAACGCTTTTAAATGGAATATATCTTGACAATCCTGTCGATTGTCGTTCCTGCAACTTAAAACATATTGGACACGTGGAAGGCGATGAAATTGATATGTTCCTGCATCACAAAAATCCGTTAGATTCTAGTAGCATCGGTTACAAAATAACTCATAATTGCCATATTATTTTTTGGGCCGTAATATCAATAGGGTTTGTATTTGGGGTTTTAGAGTTGAGTCAAATAGATATTAACAAAATTCCTAAAATACCCAACGCCGGCATGGTCATCGGTGCCCTAGGTACTTTCGTAACATTATTGTATATTACCTGTTCAAAAAAATTCATCCACGCCCAAACACATGAAGATGCGGAACACAAACTTTTTTCTTTAAGAGAAACCCTCATACACAACGCGGAAGAAACTGCATTTGTAGGCACGTGGGTATTTGCTGCTTATCTCGTGTATGAACTAAGCATATGCTTTGCTGGCGGCGAACAGGTCATAGAAACAATCATGGCATCTGGCGGTTTTACATCTATATTATTAGGTGTATTGGTAGGGATGATCCCTGGATGTGGCCCTCAGGTAGTATTCGTATCTTTATACCTTAAAGGAATCTTCCCCTTTTCAGCATTGCTCGCAAATGCAATCTCACAAGACGGGGATGCGCTTTTCCCTTTGATCGCCATGGACCGCAATTCAGCGTTTTGGAGTACAGTAATAAATAGCATCGTAGGCTTAATAGTAGGAATTGGCGCCTATCTTATAGAAACTAGATTTATCTAAGCGTAAAAATCTCGATGTTGAGGTGAACCAAATGAAGTTTGATCTATTAATTAAAAATGGGCATGTCATTGATCCCCTTTTGGAACTAGATGAAAGAACTGATGTAGGCATAAAAGACAACAAGATTGCGGAGGTCGGAAATAATCTTCCTGCTACAGCTGCAAATTCCGTTATCGACGTAGAAGGTAAAATGGTGATACCTGGTGTCATTGATACGCATGTACACGTTTCAACTAAAAACCGCTGGGTTGGTTACTCTATGATGGCTCAAAAAGGAGTAATCACCGCTGTTGATTTTGGTGGTCCAATTGAATCAACGGTTGTAGGGCTAAAAAAGCGTGGTTGCGGAATGAACTTGGCTGGGCTTCACACAGTCACTCCTGGCGCAAACACTAAAAACACCAATCCTAGTAGGAAAGAAATTAAAGACATCATCGAAACTGCTATGTCGAACGGGGCCATAGGTCTAAAAATGGTTGGAGGCCACCGTCCTGCTACTCCCGATGTTACATCTATGATAATTGACGTCGCCAATGAAGAAAGATGCTATATGGCTTTCCATGTTGGCACAACTAAAACGGGCAGCAATTTGGATGGGCTTTTGGAGGCAATTGATATAGCGGGTGAAAACCACCTACATATTGCACATGTCAATAGTTATTGCCGGGGCTTGATAAAAACCCCGCCAGTTGAAGAAGCACTCATCGCTGCGGAAGCCCTTAAACGAAACAGACATCTCGTGTCTGAATCATACTTGGGAACAATTAATGGAACAGGCGGCGCCTGTAAAGACGGTGTTCCAGTAAGCCATGTAACTAGAAACTGCCTCAGAATGAAAAACTTTGAGCCGACCGAAAAAGGTTTAGAAAAGGCTATCCTTTCAGGTTGGGCATTTATTCAAGTAGAACAAGGTGGCGTCATTGAATTGGCAACTGGCGAAGAAGGCCATAAGATATGGAGAGACGCAGATACCATGGTTGGGGTGAGCTTCCCTGTGAACGATACCGTATCGATGCATCTTCTTGCTACAGCAAAAATGCCTAACGGTGAATTCGTGGTTGATGCTATTAGCACGGACGGCGGTGCAATTCCCAGGAATGTTCAATTAGAACGCGGCACTGCATTGGTTAAACTAGGTGCGCTAACGTGGAGTGAATTGGTCACAAAACTTTCCCTAAATCCTGCTAAAATGTTTGGATTCACGACCAAAGGTAGCTTAAGCGAAGGTTTCGATGCTGATATAACTGTGTTTGAATCGGTATCGGGCAAAGCTTGCCTTGGAATATCAATGGGACAAGTCATTATGATCAATGGGATAGTTGTGGGTAAAGGCGGAGTATTATTGACCACTCAAAAAGGATTATCTAAAGCTGCCCAAATCGGAATTCCTGCGCGAAAAATAGACCTTGAGAAAAGTTTGTTTTATACCAGAAGGTAATTCAAAAGGCCGGGGGAGAACCCCGGCCTCATAAAATCTAGGTTTAGTTTTTTAGATTGTCATTTTTGACTTATTATCCTTGGCTCAACTCCTGAAGGAATTGGGCAAATATATTCATTATCTCCTAGCCGCGTTTCAAGCTCACTTTTTGCCTGGACAATAATGTCACTATCAGTTAATAAATCGATAGCCGTACCAGCCAAAACCTGCCCTACGTATATAACCGATTTATAAGCCATAGAGTTTTTCCCTTGAGCTACAACTTGCCAAGAATGCCCCGGGGTATCAGCAGCCCATGATGCCGCAGTTATTTGTGCTGTTGGGCAAATCCAGCTTACATCCCCTACATCAGTAGAACCTGGAGAAATACTTTCGTAACTGTGGTAAGGCATCAAGAAATCATTGATAGGCTGTCCGATTTTCGACAATACATAGTCTCTGTCTTCTTTATCGGGGATTTGCGCGGCTAGCGATTCCATTGAACTTTCTCTTAACTCAATGCTATCAATTATTTCTTGGGCAAATAAAATTTCCTCATCTGTATATCTTGGCAAAGGGGTGATTTTCATATTTTCATACAATTGCCGTTCCAAAATGCAGTTAGGTATAAGATTAGAGCAAGCCTTCACAAAATCAATCTCTACACGTGTACCTGTCATAAGAGCAGCACCTTTTGCAATATCATTGACCCTTTCGTAGACTTGCTTTACTTGAGAAATTTCCGGTGCCCTGATCAAATATAGAACTTCAGCGTAACTTTGCACTACGTTGGGCGAAAATCCTCCTGTATTTGTAACGGCGTAATGAATTCTAACGTCAGACTTAACGTGTTCACGAAGAAACTGCACACCAGTATTCATTAAAGTAACTGCATCCAAAGCACTTCTTCCTTGGTGCGGTTTTCCTGCGGCGTGAGCACTAATACCGTGGAACTTGTAATAAACCTGATAATTTGCAAGAGAACTGCTGGTTCGAACGGCATTATGAGAACCTGGATGCCATGTTAAACACGCGTCCAACCCATCAAAAACACCTTCTCGCGCCATGAAGGCCTTGCCCGAACCACCTTCTTCACCCGGACACCCAAAATAAATTACAGTGCCGGGTCGTTTCGTTTCCTCTAAATACTTCTTGATTCCTAAACAGGCGGCAAATGCACCTGCTCCCAATAAGTTATGTCCACAACCATGGCCATTTTCATTTTCAAAAAGAACCTTTTTATGAGCCACGTTAGCAACCTGGCTTAGTCCAGACAAAGCATCATATTCACCCAGAAGTCCTATTAAAGGTCTTCCAGTTCCGAAAGTACCTAAAAATGCAGTCTCAATGCCCCCAACATTTTTGGTAACAGAAAACCCTTCTTTTTCCAAAGCATTGCACAGGTAATCGGCAGATTTGTATTCCTCGAAAGCCGTTTCTGCAAACTCCCAAATTTTATCACTTATGTTTGAAATCAAAAATTGCTTCTTTGAAATATAATTGTTAACATCCTTTTTATCCATAATTTGCTCCTTTCATCTTCTGCTTAAACTTTCGCTTTGAGTACCAATCAAAATTAATTGCTATCGAAAGGTTCACAGCACCCTTTGGAATGCATGCATTCGTAATGCTAATTTATTTGATATGATATGATAGGTTGATTTTCCTGCTTATAGGTTTAAAACAACGGAAAAGGTCTAAAAGTTCAATAGGTGAAAGTTTTGGTATAGTAGACTTAGAATTTGTTGAAAGGAACAGATATGGTGGCTGCACACGCTTTAAAAAAGTTTTTATGGCATTCATCTATTGGCCTTATAGTATGGGTTATAATTAGCTATTTCTCGCCCGCAGGCCGGTTGTATGCGGGCTTTATGGTAGCATTCATGGGTTTTTGTTATCTGCTAGTTAGCTGGCTTGAGTATCTAAAAAGCAAGGGCACTGATGTGATCGCTCGTTTAAAACCTAAAACACCGCCACAAATACCTTTTTTTCATCGGAAGAATAAAGTCCTAAAACCTCGGTTATGGTTTTGGGGCAACAAACATTTTTTTGATGATGACTTACCCAGAATCATCCAAGAATCAAATATTCCGCTTATTAAACGCCAAAAGCTTAAAGCAATGATTTATGCACTGGTTGGAATTTTCCTTTTAGCACTTTCAACTGTGTAAATGACTTCCCCTATAACAAACATCCGCTATAGATTACCTAAATACGTGCTAACTGTTAAACAAACGTTAACAAACGATGTAGAACGAACACTTCTATAACCTTTAGTGTTTTCGTCACGGAAGTATTTAAGTACCACTTTGTAGGTCTTTTCGTGAGCCTCGTAAATCACTGATTCTTTAGCAGAATAAATACACTTTTCCCCAGAAGAGTATATACAATTACCTTTGGCACTAAGAAGATTGGTATCTATAAAATCACTGAAAAAGGGACTGTCTATGATCCCGCCACTTATATAATCACGAGTTACGTATTTAGTGTTTTTATTTTTGCAATCATCTGCAAGCATAAACTTTCCAGTTTTTTGATTTAGACGATCACCTTGTTGCAGGGCATGAAGCATTAACCCATCGTAACAGCCATTTGCAGTTTTTACTGCATTACAACAATCTATGATATATACACTACCAGTGCCAAGCACCTCTATTACGTTATCCTTGTAAACCAGTGCAGTGTCCTCGGAAATTCCAAATCCTTGATCAACGCCTTGTGGATTGGTTATACACGCCTCAATTAAACGTAATAAACGTGGGCGTTTGTTAAAGTGCTGATCTATAATTCCACAAGGGAAAAAACCCAATCCTTTTGCCAAAATTAAGGGCGATACCGAATCGTCTTTTTGACTTATTTCTTTGTAATCATCGTAACCAAACACTGTGTCGTGATATAAAACTCCGCGGTTATTGCCGCCGCCAATCATAATCCGACCCATGATGGCGGCCCCAGCGCTAGAACCCCCAATAGATCCGCCCTGTTTATATATCTGATGGATAATTTTCAAGGCACGTGTGTACGTACCATCTGAACGTAGCAAACATTTAGCCGTATGATACTGATCACCGCCCGAAAACCAAACACCGGTAACGTTTTCAAATGCTGGGGGAATACAATCATGGTCCCCGTTACGAGCATTGAAACCGTGCTTATCTTTAACATGCTGTGCATATAAAGGTATGAGCACACATCTTTGCCTTGCAACACCCAATTTGGCAAACGTTTCAACATAGGACTCAAAAACCGCATCCGGATTATCTCCTGAAGCTGAAACAACAAATGCAAATTTAGCTAGTGGGCCACCGGATGATTTAATGAATTCAGAAAATATTTGTTCTTCGCTTTGATTTATGCCGCCGCCCACAATATATAAAACACCTGACATTAATACCCCTCCTGATTTGTACTAGCCGATGTTATACATTGGAAATTCTACTCAGTGAAAGCTGCCCTTTGTACATCTCAACTTCCTTGGTATTCGCCCACACAAAATGACCAGGCGCAACCTCGGCCCAAAAAGGTTTATCAACACTGTAATCATGAATCGAAAGATCATAAACTGTAATTTGCTTCTCTCTTTCGATATCAGGATCTGGAACCGGAGCCGCCCGAAGAAGTGCTATTGTATAAGGGTGGAGGGGATTTGCAAAGAGTTCTTCGCTTCCCGCAAGTTCTACAATACGTCCTTTATGCATAACAGCAATGCGATCGGAAATAAAACGTACTACGCTAAGGTCGTGAGCTATGAAAAGGTAAGTAAATTTTTTGTCTTGCTTAAGTTCGTTGAGTAAATTAATAACTTGCGCCCGAATTGATACATCAAGCGCAGAAACAGGTTCATCGGCAATAATGAATTCAGGTTCCACAACTAAAGTTCTAGCAATGCCAATACGTTGGCGTTGCCCACCGGAAAATTCGTGGGGAAATCTTGTTGCATGCTCTTTAGAAAGCCCGACTGCCTTCATAGCATCAGCAACTTTTTGTTTTCGTTCGTTTTCATTTTTGAACAATTTAAAATTGTAAAGCCCTTCTGATACGATATAATCCACCTTCGCCCGTTCATTCAAAGATGCCATTGGATCTTGAAAAATCATTTGAACCTCACGCCGGAATTTGGTAAGTTTGAGGTTGTTTAACTTGCCGTTAATTTTGTGGCCTTTGTAAAAGATATCTCCACTATTTGTATGACAAATTCTCATTATAGCTTTACCAATTGTGGTTTTTCCAGAACCGCTTTCACCTACCAATGAAAAAGTTTCACCCGGATAAATATCAAAGGTAACATTTTTAACTGCACTAAACTTCCTTCTTCCCAATTTAAAGTCAACTGTCACATTTTTAAGTGAAACTAAAGCTTCCTTTTTAGAAGAAACAGGTTTTGTTTGAGATATAACTTGCATATGTTTCTTTTGCTTTTCAGTCAATTGCTGAGCAAAAGTTTTCGCTTTTGGATGTAGCAGCCAAGTTTTAGCATAGTGCGTATTTGAAACTCTGAAAAACGGTGGCTCAAACTCATAATCGATTTGCATTGCATCGGGGTTACGAGGTGCAAAAGCATCACCTACAATTTGTTTGTATAAATTAGGCGGGGATCCTTTAATCGCCTGTAATTTGCCCCCGCGTGGAGCTAATTGGGGTAAAGACATCAAAAGTGCTTTGGTATACGGATGTTGGGCATTTTTAAATATTTCGTCAACCAATCCATATTCAACGATTTGTCCGGCGTACATTACCGCTACCCGATCCGCCACGCCTGCTACAACGCCCAAATCATGTGTGATATATATAACAGACATATCTAGCTCTTGCTGTAACCGCTTTATCAGCTGTAAAATCTGCGCCTGTACGGTTACATCCAAAGCGGTAGTAGGTTCATCACATATAAGAATCTTGGGTTTACACGCTATAGCTGTTGCTATAACTACCCGTTGACGCATGCCTCCAGAAAACATATGGGGGTACTGATCATATCGAACTTCGGCATTGTCGATTCCCACCTGGCGAAGTAGCTCAATAGTTAGCTCTTTAGATTCGCTTTTGCTAGTGCCAAAATGCCACGAAATCACCTCGCGTATTTGTTCACCTATACTTTTGACGGGGTTTAAAGAGGTCATGGGATCTTGAAAAACCATAGCTATTTTTTTGCCACGTATCTTAAGCCAATCTGTTTCGGTTTCGTATCGGGCAATATCAACACCATCGAGCCAAATATGTCCCCGAGAGATCCATCCATTTTTATCAAGAACGCCCAAAAATGATTTGGCGAACACGGTTTTCCCACAGCCTGACTCACCAACGATAGCAAGGGTTTCACCTTGGAAAAGATCGATGGAAGCACCGCGAACAGCCGTAAGAATCTTACCGCGAAGATTAAATTTAATCTCAAGTTCTTGGGCAGAAAAAATTGTGTTGCGGCTCATTTACCTAACTCCTTAAACATGGTTTCGCGGATCCGACGCATCGGCAAATTTGTTTCCAATGATATAGAAAGACACAGTAATTATACAAAGAATCACCGTAGGAAATATCATTTGATAAGGGTAAACCAAAAAGGCACTTCTTCCCTGATTTACTAGATTTCCAAGGGTAACCATTTCCGCGGGTATTCCAAGCCCTATATAACTTAAAAACACTTCGGAACCGATTGAGGCTGGAATAGTCAAAGCGGCATCCATGATAATCAAGCTCATAATGTGGGGTACAATATTGCGGCTTACAATACGATTAATGGGTGTTTTTAAACAGGTAGACGCTATGTTGTAATCAGCTTCCCGTAACGCAAGTATACGATTGCGAAACCACCGTGCTTCACGAATCCATCCACTCGATACCAAAGCGATAATAATTGTTAAGATACTAGGTTTCATAACATAAGCTATGAGTACCAGATAGATAGTCGATGGAATATTGGTAATCGTATTGTAAATTCCAAACATTAGGGTGTCTAGTTGCTTGTAATAGCCCCATATCGCACCCACTATGACGCCTATACCAACCTCGAGTACGGCGACTATACCTGCAAAGACCAAAGAAGTCCGAGTACCGTACCAAACCCTAGCCCAGATATCACGACCGACTCCATCTGTGCCAAACGGATATTTTTTACTCGGAGGTTGATTCCAATCTTTCACGGAAAGCGAAACTTGGTATGGATCAGAATCGGAGATATATGGGAAGATAACAGTAAAGCTAACTAGCAGAAGCACCGCAACTACCGTGACTTTGACAAAAGAACTTTTAAAAAAAGTACGAATAGTACTACCCCAATATGAATAACCAGAAAACCCTGTTTCTTCAACCAATTCTTCACGAAAACTTGCTCGAGTAAATAACTCATCGGGTATATTGTCAAAGTCTATTGTCGCCATTACGTAAAAAACCTCCTTTGGTCCATCCCTATTCTGGACTGTCGGTCAACTTAATTCGAGGATCTACGAAAGCCACAAAGATATCTCCCAAAAACACTCCAAACACAGATAAAGTAGAAAATATTAACACCAAAATTTGCACTAGATTATTATCTAGAGCCTGAATCGACTTAATTAATAATCCGCCCATTCCTGGGATGGCATATAAACCTTCTATAATCAGCGAACCCGATATCAAAAGCAGTAAATCCGACGGAAAATTAATCGCAATGGGCACAATGGCATTACGAAACACATGTCGCACCATTATGTAGCTTTTAGAAAGACCTTTAACCGTAGCAAATTTAACATAATCCTTATTCTCTTCATCTACAATGTACCTTCGGAGCCAAATGGCATAACCAGCAATACTTCCTAACGAAAGGGATATCGTAGGCAAAATCCATGAAATGGGATCGTCCATATAAAACAACATAGGTAAATTGAGCACTCTTGATATATACACTTGCACAAAAAAATGAATGATAATAGACGGAATAGAACGTACAGCAATTACATAAGCGGTGCCGGCGTTGTCGATTACCCCTCCCCGGTTCTTGGCCATTGCAACACCTAGGGGCATGCCTATAAATGCTGAAACTACCCAGCTAAAAGCATTAAACATTACCGAATATTTGATCTTATCCTTTAGAATATCTTTAATTTGAGACTTGGGGTACAATGTTATGCTCCGCCCCAAGTCTCCTTGAAAGAGTTTCACTAAGAAATTCTTAAGTTGTACTAACGTTGGATCTAAAACACCTATGCTTCGCAAATACGCGTTTTTAGCGACGTCATCCATTTCACGAAATTCTTCTTTCGTAAAATATCCTGTAGTTGGCATAAATCGTAAAAGAGCGAAAACAACAAGAACCACTAACGCGATCGTAACCAACGCTTGTGCCAGTTTTGATAGATAATAACGTTTCATGATAAGAATACGCCGCCTTTATGTTTACATGATGCTCTTACTGTTGCGGTAACTCTCCCAATGCCTTTTCATAATCTGCTTTAAGTTTTGCATGTTGCTCTTTAGTGACAGGTGTATCTTGTATAACAGCACCCTTGAATTTATAGCTTGCCATACCGAAATAACCTTCCGGCGTGGTATAAGGTACTATACGTGTCATTCTATAAGAACCACCGCCGGTCATATACGGCTTGATCATGGCATTGTCTAGCATCCATAGTTCAGCCTCTACAAATGCCTTGTAACGCTCGTTAATGGTATAAATCTTGTTTGCCTTTTCAATGAGCGCATCAAATTCCGGAACTTCATACTCACCATCATTAAGAGCGCCATTTGTAGTAATTCGATTCAAGTTAGCTGAAGGGTCGCCATAACGAAATCCGTAAGAATCATGAACAAGATCCCAATTATCTAGCGCCCAAACCTCATCACTAAAACTAATGTTAGAAAAACCGAGGATTACATTGACGTTTTCACTGCCCAGGTTATTGGTCAACATCTCCTTAACAAGAAGAGCATGCTTCATTTCAGTCTCACTATCACTACATGTGTAAACGATATCAATTGGTAATTTACCGTCTACAATAAATTCGGCAATCGGAAGCATATCTACCTTTGTGCCGGGAGTAACGCCAGTAATATTCCCATCCGCATCGCATAACTCTTCTATTGCTTTTTCCATATATTCACGGGCTAATTCAGGATCATAGGGGACATTATTTTTATATTCAACCAGCCCAGGATAATCTGTATAATCTATGCCATTTTCATCGAACATACAGCCCTCGGGCAACAAAGTGTATCGGCAGAAAAACTCCGGATCTTGAGGTTCCCAAATGGCTGACAACGTCACCGCATCAATGGCTGAATAAAGGGCTTTTCTAAAATTTAGGTTGTGTATAGCAGTCTGAAATTCGGGATTTCTAGATTTAAAGTTATAACTAAACCAAAATGTCGTCAAAGTTTTATCTGCGAGATATACATAATCTTCCCATTCCGTAGATCTTATAGTGTTAAGTTCTTCTGAAGTTAGCCTTGTTGTAGCTATTTGCCCGCGTTGGAAAAGTTCGACTCCTGAAACACCATCCGCCACCGCTTCGAAGTTAAGAGAGTTTAGCGTAATATTTTCTTTATCCCAATAGTGTTCATTCTTATCCATAACAACTAATTTGTCCCTATCCCATTCTGAAATGTAATATCCACCACAATACAACAAACTTTCCTTGTTTGTACCAAAGTCTTCGCCAACTTGGTCAAGAAATTCTTGCTCGACGGGCAAAAATAGTTCTAAACAAGCATAAGATAAAAAATAAGGTGTTGGCCCAGACAATGTGTATTCCAAGGTGTATTTGTCAAGCGCTTTAACACCTACAGTTTCACCAAAAGAATTTACTATCGCTTCCCGAGTTTTACCTATATCTATACCGTCATCTATATCTGCAAGATCGTAATAAAAATCGGCCAAACCTTTTACCACGTCTCTAATGGTACTGAAGTTTTTCGCACCATTGGATGGATCTGATACATAGCGCAGTGAATCGACAAAGTTTTGTGCAGTAACCTCCCATTCAGTCTTATCGCCATTATGATCAACCCAATATTCACCTTCACGTAAATAAAACGTCCAAACAGACGTATCATCGTTTGTTTCCCAACTTTCCGCCAACGCGGGAACAAAGCGACCGTAAACATCTGTTTCTACAAGGCCTTCTATGATATTAGCTACGTAAGTATATTGAGATGTAGCTCCGAGAGTAAAAGGATTTAGTGTTGTAAGGCCACCAGAAAAAGTCGACTTATACACATCCCAATAATTCACATCAGGTTCCTTCTCAGTTACACATCCTGTAAGAACAAGTGATACAGACATTAGAATCACGAGAAACACTATAGAGATTCTTTTCATTGTTAGCCTCCTCGTATATTTAATTTAGTCCAAATAGCTTGTCGCGATCGCAATAAATTTTCAGCATTGGGATAACAACCAAGGGCCATAAAGCAAAACCATATTTTAACGAATCATTAACTATCAGGCATAATAAGCGTTGAACACACTTGCCATTTCTTTTGACAGAACGATATTTGCGTAAAAATCGTAAAATCGTATATTATGCCTAGAATTTTACCTCTTTACGAGCATCGCTATTCCCATTCCACCACCGACACACATTGTAACTAGACCTTTTTTGGCATCTCGCCGATTCATCTCAAAAAGCAAAGTAACAAGAATTCTTGCGCCGCTAGCCCCGATGGGATGTCCTAGAGCAATAGCTCCACCGTTGACGTTAACTACAGATATATCAAGATTTAATTCATGAATGCATGCTAATGTAGTCGAAGCAAAAGCTTCATTTAGTTCGATCAAATCAATATCCTTTACAGATAGTCTCGTCTTTTTAAGAACTTGCTTAGTTGCGGGCACCGGCCCTATTCCCATTATTTCGGGTTGAACTCCTACCGATGCGTAAGCATCAATAACTGCCAAAGGTTCAAGCCCCATTTTCTCAGCCTTTTCAGCGGACATTACAAGCAAAGCTGCAGCGCCGTCGTTGATTCCAGAAGCATTACCGGCAGTCACAGTACCATCCTCTAGAAAGGCCGGGCGCAGCTTTGCAAGTTTTTCCGGGGTGGTACCGAATCGTGGATGTTCGTCTTGATCAAAACTCACGGTCCCACCTTTTCTCTGAGAGATCTTTATAGATACTATTTCTTCTTTAAATCGTCCGGACGTGATAGCAGCCTCAGCCCGTTTCTGGCTCTCGGCCCCGTAAGCATCCTGTTCGTCACGCCCAATTTTCCATCTAGCAGCTACGTTTTCCGCTGTAACCCCCATATGAGTATCGCCCAATACGCACCATATGCCATCAGAGATCATTGAATCGATAATATGACCATTTCCCATTCTGTAGCCGTATCGTGCCTTTGGAAGAACGTAGGGCGCCATACTCATGTTTTCGGTTCCACCGGCAACAACCACATCTGCATCACCTACAGCAATGGTTTGCGCGGCTATGACAACAGATCTTAAACCTGAGCCGCATACTTTGTTTACGGACATACATGGAACCGAAGCCGGAATGCCGGCATGAATAGAAGCCTGCCTAGCGATATTCTGGCCTTGCCCGGCACCTAGAACATTTCCCATGATTACTTCGTCTACTATTGAAAAATCTATCCCCGCACGCTTTACTGCTTCTGTTATCACAATAGAGCCTAATTTGCTGGCCGGAACACTTGACAGTGCCCCTCCAAAGGCCCCTATAGCAGTTCTCGCAGCACTTACGATCACCGCTTTTCTCATTGCCATCCTCCTCATATATGTCATAAAAATTTGATCACAAAATCTGCGGCGTTAAAATTTTGGCCTCCAGTGAAAACCGTTTCTTAAAATGCTATTCTTCAAAAATATTCGTGGGATATATTGCTAAGATATTTGCGGCAAAGCACAAGACAAACAGCACCGAATCAGTATCACATTTATTCTCCGTACCTTGTTAAGTTTCCTTCATGTAGACGAACCGACTTGATTCCGAGTCAATTTACCTATGCAATATTTAAATAATAAACCCTTACGTATGACCGCTAAAACTATTTGAGGAGGTTTGAAATGTTGTTAATTTATGATTACATCCCGAAAAACGATACAAGAGCATGCGCTGGTTCGTTTAAACTCAAGAAATAATTAGCCTCTTTCCGGAAATCGTCAATAAAGCAAGAAAATTGGTAGTAATGAAGAGTATACGCGATCCAATATCGATATCTCGAATTATCTTCATTACAAAAAACCATGGCAATCCCAACTTCGTCCTCCTCGTACCGTCGTCCTTGCCATTTTTCTATTTTGGCTTTTCCATAATCACCCTGAGGTTCAAACATGAGGCGATCAACCGCTTCTTCCTAAGTAAAACCTGGCCACATCCCCGATTCGCCTACCCGTATTATGGTGCCTTGATCAAGGAAAGACAGCAATATCAATATATCTTCTGAAAGAATAAATATTGGTTGACGATCTAAATCAGGGAATCCAAAAGTTTCCCAAACCACACCATCGTAATCATCAACGTAAAGTTGACAGTGGGAAAAATTATTGTTGTAAGATTCAATCCATTTTTCCCATTCAGCTAGTTATCGGATGAGCGAAACAGTCCACATAGACCACAAACTATTATTTGCACTACTTGGGTACTGTTGAGGTGTTGCAAAGGTTCATCTTGTTCACGGAAAAAGTCGGGACCGTCTAAGTAGTTCACTTTCCAAATATCATCCCAAAGATCATCCTTACCTATTAGAAATTGTAGCTGATGCAGGTTCAATTGTTTCGATTGATTTGATCGCTATCCCGAACAAAGTATACAGATATCGATTAATCGCAGGAGACGGAAAGTGAAGTGCTTTTGCCCAAAAAGTACTTAGGTGCTTTGCTGAAACCACCTTCGGAACGGCAAGCATTAATAAAGTCTCGACACACACTTTCAGGAATTTGTTCAACAAACATCTAGAAATCAAAACTGCTGCTAACAAAAAAGAATCGATAAAGACAAACGATAAAGTTTACCCTTTCTACTCAACAAAGTATTCACCTTTTCAAGCAACATACTATGTCTATACATTGGCCTAACGACATATTTCGATAATTTCATCAAATTTCCTGCTAAATAAAACCTGGTTTAGAAAAGCGGAACCAAACAACATCTTAAGGGCAATTGATTCAATGTTGCCACATAACGGGGCTAACTTCCACCTTAAGGTAATAATATGACATCTTTAACCTATTTCTTGTTTGATGTTGTTAGACCATAATTGAAAAAGATATACATAAGTTCAAATGGTACTTTAGCTATTGCATAAGAGATTTTGGCATGTTTTTCGATATAAAGCCCTTGTTTTTCAAAACCGCCCTTACGCTGGTAGTAATGTCAATTATGGATGTCATCCTATTTTATAAGGGGGACTTGAACTCACACGTACTTAGCGAAATTAGTACTTGTTTAAAAACTCTGAAGGGGTAAGAACCTCGGGACGTTCTATAGACAACTCTGCGAAATCTTTGTCCCCAGTTATTAATATATCAACATCGGAGACAATGGCTGAAACAATAATCGGTATATCCTTCTTATCTCTTATCTTTGGTGCCATTGTCATATCTGTTGGTGTATAAACCATTTCAAAGGATATTTTTAAAAGAAATCTATCAAGTGCTGCTACGTGCTTTGGTGATTTTCTACCGATTACCTCTTTGGCCTCTTCAATAACATAAGAGCATAAAACCAAGGTATGTTTTTCGGTGATATATTCAATCAAATTTGCCAGCCTAATACTTTTAAATATGAGAGCGGATAAAAGAACATTTGTATCAATCATTATTCTCATATTTTTTCTCCCATATTTCTTTTCTAACTTCTTTAACAAGATCTACTACATCTTCCTCGGTTTTTAACCCTAATTCTTCAGCTAACCCTTCAAAGGCTCCTTGCGCTTCTTTAATGGCCAGTTTTGTGGAATTCTCTAAGATAATCCTATTACCTTCTGTTATAAAAGCTACTTTGTCTCCCTCTTTTAAATTCAATCTTTTCCGTACTTGTATAGGTATAGTTATTTGTCCTTTAGAAGTAATTTTTGCCAATTCCATATCAATAACCCCCTTTCCTTGTTATCATTGTTTTCCTTACATAAAGTATATGTTATTTCTACGAGAAAATCCATACTAATTTATATTACATAAATGTCCTCTCAGATTTTCCTGCCTTTATAAATCTTTACCGAGGCATTGCTTTTACAGACCACCTCCTACAAGTAGAGAACAAGAGAGAAATGGTTGTCCATAATTATTTGAATTATGTTAAAAAGAGTAGGTTTTGGTATGATTCTGACTAGTGCGGATATTCCAATTGTTGGATTGGATCAATGATTGTTATTAGGTATGGTGGTATATTCTTCGATTCTATTGTATTTTGGGAATTCCGTTTACATCAACAACTGACATTCCACGTGCGCTGTTAATAGAAAAATGCTTTGTATAGAGTTGATATAAGTCATCGGTTGTTGCCAAAACAGTTTCATCACTGAACATTAAAACGAATTTAGTCATTTCTTCATTTATCAACATATAGTACATAATACCCATATCCTGAAAAGTGGCCTGAGTCGTATAACGAATTCTTTGTATAATATCATCTCTATCCCTGTCAATGCCTGCATTCATATTGAGTCTGTCAAGTGAATGTGGGTAAAGCCACAATCCTCAAAATGTTTGGTAAT